>NZ_JSBN01000003.1 GCF_000797515.1 Sphingomonas sp. Ant H11 | reverse complement strand
CGCTCACTGCCCCTCTCCCGCGCTTCGCTTCGCTCGCTTGCCCTCTCCCCTGAAGGGGAGAGGGATAGAAGGAAATAATATGGCATCCCATTCCGGCCTGATGACGATCATGGACCGCGCCGCGCGCAAGGCCGGCCCGCGCCTGCGTCGTGATTTCAACGAGGTTCAGCAGTTGCAGGTCAGCCGCAAGGGGCCGGCCGATTTCGTCTCAATGGCCGATCAGCGCGCCGAGCAGACGCTGTATGAAGAATTGTCGCGCGCGCGGCCCGATTGGGGTTTCCTGATGGAGGAGCGCGGCGAGGTCGCGGGCGACCCCAACAAGCCGCGCTTCATCGTCGATCCGCTCGATGGCACGACCAACTTTCTCCACGGCATTCCGCATTTCGCGATTTCGATCGCGGTCGAGGAGCCGATGCCCAATGGCAAGCGCGAGATCACCTCGGGCCTGATCTATCAGCCGATCACCGACGAAGCGTTCTGGGCCGAAAAGGGGCGCGGCGCGTGGGTGCAGGAGCAGCGGCTGCGCGTATCGGCGCGCCGCGACCTGGCCGATTCGCTGATCGCGACGGGTATCCCGTTCCTGGGGCACGGCAATTTCGTCGAATGGAGCCGCATTTTCGGTGCGATTGCGCCGGAAGTCGCTGGGATCCGGCGGATGGGATCGGCCGCGCTCGATCTCGCCTGGGTCGCCGCTGGCCGGTATGACGGCTATTGGGAATCGGCGCTGCAGCCGTGGGACGTCGCGGCAGGGCTGTTGCTGGTCAAGGAGGCCGGTGGTTTCGTCACCGATTTCCGGGGTGGCGACCGCATGATGGAGCGCAGCGAATTCCTGGCGGCCAACGACGCGCTGCAATCGCGTTTGCACAAGCTGCTCGCGGGGGCACTCCGCTAAAATTTCGTCTCTCCCTCGACGCGAAGGGGAGCGGTACAGTCGAGCACAAACGCGATCGCTTCGTGGCTTTGTGTCTTCGTGCGAGAAGCTGTTTTTGCTCGCACGAAGACACAAAGCCATAAAGAGCAGAACCGACTGCCACCGGCTGCGCTTATGGGCGAGACCGTCGGTCCTTTGGGGGAAGGATTTTAGTTGCGATTCATTCTCACTCCCGCGACCCTTGCCCCTCAAAGTGCATCGTCCTAAAGCCCACGCACACCTGTTCGCACATGCGAGAAACCCATTGGTTGACCTGTCCCACTATTTGCCGATCCTGCTGTTCCTCGGCGTGGCACTCGCGCTCTCCAGCGCGTTCGTGTTTCTGCCGATGATCGTTGCCCGCCTGACCGGCGCGCACAAGCCGACCCCCGAAAAGCTGAGCGAATATGAGTGCGGCTTCCCCGCGTTCGAAGATCCGCGCAGCCAGTTCGACGTGCGCTTTTATCTCGTCGCCATCCTGTTCATCATCTTCGATCTGGAAGCGGCGTTTCTGTATCCCTGGGCCGTGTCGGTCTTCAAACTTGGCTGGGTCGCCTGGGGCTCGATGATGCTGTTCATCGTCGAACTGGCGCTCGGCCTGGTCTATGCGTGGAAGAAGGGAGCGCTCGAATGGGAGTAGAACTCATCCGTCCGTCCGGTCAGGATATCGTCCAGCCCGACGCGTCGTTCTTCAACGATCTCAATGGCGAACTCGGCGACAAGGGTTTCCTCGTCACCTCGACCGAAGAACTGTTCCAGTGGGCGCGTACCGGCTCGCTGTGGTGGATGACCTTCGGGCTCGCCTGCTGCGCGGTCGAGATGATCCACGTCAACATGCCGCGCTATGATCTCGAGCGTTTCGGCGCGGCACCGCGCGCGTCTCCGCGCCAGTCGGACGTGATGATCGTCGCAGGCACGCTGTGCAACAAGATGGCCCCGGCGCTGCGAAAGGTCTATGACCAGATGTCGGAGCCGAAATACGTCATCTCGATGGGGAGCTGCGCCAATGGCGGCGGCTATTACCATTACAGCTATTCGGTGGTGCGTGGCTGCGACCGGATCGTGCCGGTCGACATCTATGTGCCCGGTTGTCCGCCGACCGCCGAAGCGCTGCTCTACGGCATCATGCAGCTTCAGCGGAAGATCCGCCGTGTCGGGACGATCGAACGGTGAGGGCCCCCGCTCCAGCCTATGTCGCCAATGATGGCGTAATCGACACCGCGCGGACCGCGCTCGGTGCCAAATTGCTCGCGCCGGTCGAGGCGGTGGGTGAAGTCGCGCTGCATGTCGATCGCGCCTCGCTGGTCGAGACAATGGTCGCGCTGCGGGACACGCCCGGTCTTGAATATCAGCAGCTGATGGAAATCGCGGGCGTCGATTATCCCGATCGCGGCATCGACCGGTTCGAGGTCGTCTATTGCCTGCTATCGCTGACTCGCAATCACCGCATCCGCGTGCATGTGCAGACCGACGACGAAAAGCCGGTCCCGTCGGTAACCGGCATCTGGCCGGTTGCCGGTTGGCTCGAGCGCGAAGTGTATGACATGTACGGCGTGCTGTTCTCGGGCAATGCCGATCTCCGTCGCATCCTGACCGATTACGGCTTTCGTGGTCATCCGCAGCGCAAGGACTTCCCGCTCAGCGGCTATGTCGAACTGCGCTATTCGGAAGAAGCCAAGCGCGTTGTATACGAGCCTGTCGCGCTGGCGCAGGATTTCCGTACCTTCGATTTCATGAGTCCCTGGGAAGGCGCGGAATATGTGCTGCCCGGCGACGAAAAGGCGAAGCTGCCTGAGGAAAAGGGCGCGCCGACCCCGCTCAAGGCCGATGAAATCGTCAAGGCCGATGCTGCCGCATCGCCCAAGCAGGCATCGAGTCAGCCCAAAACGACGGACAGCACTGCGCAGTCCGGTGCAGGCAAGGCAGGCCCTGACGCAGGCGAGAAGCCGGCCAATCCCGATGTCGTTCCCTCCAACGGGAAGGGGCAGAACCAGTGACCGACTATCTCGACCAAATCGAACATCGCCTTGACGGGGAAGATCCCGAGGTCGGCGATGTCGAGATTCAGAATTACACGATCAACTTCGGCCCGCAGCATCCCGCCGCGCACGGCGTTTTGCGTCTGGTGATGGAGCTGGACGGCGAAATCGTCGAGCGCGTCGATCCGCATGTCGGGCTGCTGCACCGGGGCACCGAGAAGCTGATCGAGTATAAGACCTACACGCAGGCGCTGCCCTATTTCGACCGGCTCGATTACTGCTCGCCGCTGTGCATGGAGCATAGCTATGTGCTTGCGGTCGAGAAGCTGCTCGATCTGGAAGTGCCGCTTCGCGCGCAATATCTGCGCGTGCTGTTCGCCGAGCTGACGCGTATTTCGAACCACATGTTGAACCTCGGTTCGCACGTCATGGACGTCGGCGCGATGACGCCGAACCTGTGGTTGTTCGAAATCCGCGAAGACTGCATGAACTTCTTCGAGCGCGTCTCTGGCGCGCGGATGCACAGCGCCTATTTCCGTCCGGGTGGGGTGCACCAGGATGCGCCGCTGAAGCTGCTGACCGACATCGCCGACTGGCTCGATACGCGTTTGCCGCGACTGTTCGAGGACGCGATCTCGCTCGTGGCGGACAACCGCATCTTCAAGCAGCGCAACGTCGATATCGCCACGGTCAGCCGTGACGATGCGATCAAGTGGGGCTTTTCGGGTCCGATGATCCGTGGCTCGGGTATCGCGTGGGATCTGCGCAAGTCGCAGCCTTACGATGTTTACGCCAAGATGGATTTTGACGTACCGGTCGGCACGCGCGGCGATTGCTATGACCGGTTCATGGTGCGCGTTGAGGAAGTCCGCCAGTCGGCGCGGATCATGAAGCAGTGCTTGCGCGATATGCCGGAGGGGCCGATCGCGTCGCTCGACCGCAAGGTAGTGCCGCCCAAGCGCGCCGAGATGAAACGCTCGATGGAAGCATTGATCCATCACTTCAAGCTGTACACCGAAGGCTATCACGTGCCCGCAGGCGACGTGTATGTCGCGACCGAAAGCCCGAAGGGCGAGTTCGGCGTGTATCTGGTCGCGGACGGCACCAACAAGCCGTATCGCTGCAAGATCCGCCCGACCGCCTTCTCGCATCTGCAGGCGATGGACTTCATGGCGAAGGGCCACATGCTGGCTGATACGACCGCCATTCTGGGCGCGATGGATATCGTGTTCGGGGAGTGCGACCGGTGAGCAGCGCACGTCTCGCCACCGCGCATCGCATGATCGCGCTGTACAACGCGCAGGATGCGGACGGCTACGTCGCGGAAATGACCGGCGATGCGTGCGAGGCAATGTACCGCGGTGCCGTGGTACGCGACGGGCAGGAGGGTGTTCGCGCAGGGCTGAAGGCGATGTTCACGCAATATCCCGAGAACCGTGCCGAAGTGCTGTCGTCCTATGTCCTGGGCGATACCGTGGTGTTGCACGAAAACGTCTCGCGCGGTCCCGGTGGCGAGCAGTTCGAAGTCATGTCCCTTTATTCGTTTGAGGGCGACAAGGTCGCCCGCGTGGAGTTCATCCGCTAATGGCCGACGCGCCCAAAATTCCTGACGAAGCCGAGACCCGCGCGCGCTGGGGCGCGTTTGCGTGGAATGAGGAAAACCAGAAGAAAGCGAACGAGATCCTCGGTCGCTATCCCAAGGGCCGCGAGCAATCGGCTTCGATCCCGTTCCTCGATCTGGCGCAGCGCCAGGTTGGTGCCGAGACGCAGACGCAAGGCTGGCTGCCGGTGCCGGTGATCGAGTTCGTCGCTCGGCAGATCGGCGTGCCGTACATGCGCGTGTATGAGGTCGCGACCTTCTATACGATGTTCAACATGGCACCGGTCGGCCGCTATCACGTTCAGGTGTGCGGCACGACGCCGTGCATGCTGGGCGGCAGCGACGACGTGCTGTCGGCGTGCAAGAATAAGGGCCTGTCCAAGGGCCATACCACCCCGGACGGCCTGTTCACACTGACCGAGGTCGAGTGTCTGGGCGCGTGCGCCAATGCTCCAATGGTGCAGATCAACGACGATAATTTCGAGGATCTGGATTACGACAAGACCATCGCGCTGCTCGAGGCGCTGGCCGAGGGCAAGCCGGTGACGGCGGGGTCGCAGACCGGGCGCCGCGATAGCTGCCCGGCAGGCGGGCCGACCTCGCTCAAGGACATGGTTGCCGAGAACCACGATTATCGCGGGGAATGGGCATGAACAAAAACACCATCATACTGATCCTGGCGATCATCGGCGGCATCGTGGTCGCGGGCTGGGTGTTGCGGCTGACGCTGTCGCTGCTCGGGCCGCTGGTCGTGATCGGGCTTGGCGTGGTGATCTATCTCGCGCTCACCGGCAACAAGCGGATCGGGGGGGGCAAGTAACGTGCTCGCGGACAAGGATCGCATTTTCACCAATGTCTACGGCTTCCAGCGTGGACGCTCGACGCCGCGATCATGCGTGGCGATTGGGATGACACCAAGGGCCTGATGGCGCGCGGGCAGGATGCCCTGATCGACGCGGTCAAGGCGTCTGGCCTGCGCGGCCGTGGCGGCGCGGGTTTTCCGACCGGCACCAAATGGTCGTTCATGCCCAAGGAACCGAAGCCGGATCGCCCGAATTTTCTGGTCATCAACGCCGACGAATCCGAGCCGGGTTCGTGCAAGGACCGCGAGATCATCCGGCATGACCCGCACAAGCTGATCGAAGGCGCGCTGATCGCGGGCTATGCGATGCGCGCGCGGGCGGCGTACATCTACATTCGCGGCGAATATATCCGCGAAGCCGAAGTGCTGTTCGCGGCCGTCGCCGAGGCGTATGCCAAGGGTCTGATCGGCAAGAATGCGAGCGGATCGGGCTATGATTTCGATGTGTTCGTCCATCGCGGCGCAGGTGCCTATATTTGCGGTGAAGAAACCGCGATGCTCGAAAGCCTGGAGGGCAAGAAGGGGCAGCCGCGCCTGAAGCCGCCCTTCCCGGCGGGTGCGGGCCTGTATGGCTGCCCGACCACGGTGAACAACGTGGAGTCGATCGCGGTCGTCCCGACGATCCTGCGACGCTCGCCGGAATGGTTCGCCAGCTTTGGCGCGGAGAACAATCGCGGGACCAAGCTGTTCCAGATCAGCGGCCATGTGAACACGCCGTGCGTGGTCGAAGAAGCGATGTCGATCACCTTCCGCGAACTGATCGAGACGCATTGCGGCGGCATTCGCGGCGGGTGGGACAATCTGCTCGCGGTGATCCCGGGCGGATCGTCGGTGCCTCTGGTGCCGGCCGCCGAGATCATGGACTGCCCGATGGATTTCGACGGCCTGAAGAAGGTCGGTTCGGGTCTGGGCACGGCCGCGATCATCGTGATGGACAAGTCGACCGACATCGTCCGCGCGATCAGCCGCTTGTCCTATTTCTACAAGCATGAGAGCTGCGGCCAATGCACGCCGTGCCGCGAGGGCACCGGCTGGATGTGGCGCGTGATGGAGCGGATGCGCACCGGCGACGCGGACATTTCCGAGATCGATACGCTGTATCAGGTGACCAAGCAGGTCGAGGGCCACACGATCTGCGCGCTCGGCGATGCGGCGGCCTGGCCGATCCAGGGCCTGATCAAGCACTTCCGCCCCGAGATGGAGCGGCGGATCACTGAAAAGCGTGGCGGCGGGTTGAGCCCGATGATGGAAGCGGCGGAATGAGCGCTGCAATCGCCTTGAGACAGTCGACACTACCGGTCATGGTACTGTTTGTCGGCTTGATGCCTGCGGTTGCGTTCGGTCAGTTGAAGCCCGAAGTGCAGACCGGCTCGCTCATTCCGGTTGCGCCGCAGGCCGTGGAGGCGAAGGACGCAGGCTTAATCAAGAAGGCGTTTGCTCGGTGCATTTACAATCGCAATAAGAAGGCAGCGGCCGTAATACTAACCTATAGTGACCCCGTGAGCGTGGATATAAAGGCCGCAAAAATCTCCGATGTAGCTAGTACCTTTGACATGTCAGAGTGCCTTGGGAAGCAGGCGAGCGTCACGCAAAACACGCTTGGCTTCAAATTCAAGCGCGAGATGTTACGCGGATTTTTGGCTGAAGAAACATATCTTGCGGGCCACCCTGTCGCGCCTACGCTCGCCCCCGGGTCGGTGGAAGTTATTGATCGGACCTACGTCTCCAATAGCGACAATTTGCCCAAGGCGCGGGCGCTCGGAGCATTTGCAGATTGCGTAGTCTTTAACGATGTGAGCGGGTCGGATGCGTTGCTCCGTACTATGCCCGCAAGTGCGAGCGAGCGAGCGGCGGCACGGGCACTGGCACCCGCATTGGGCAAATGCCTGGAACAAGGCATCCAGTTTTCGATGAGTCCGGCGAGCATTCGCGTCTATGTCGCAGATGGATTGTGGAATCGCTTTTCTCGCCCACAGCAGGCTCAAGTCGCTGCTGCGGCGAAACCATGAATAAGAAAGTTTGAGCGCGAACCATGCCTAAACTTAAAGTCGATGGCGTCGAGATCGAAGTTCCCGCTGGTGCCACCGTGCTCCAGGCGTGCGAACTCGCCGGCAAGGAAATCCCGCGTTTCTGCTATCATGAGCGGCTGAGCATCGCCGGCAATTGCCGGATGTGCCTGGTCGAGGTGAAGCCCGGACCACCCAAGCCGCAGGCATCGTGCGCGCTGCCGGCGGCGGACAAGCAGGAGATCTTCACCAACTCGCCGATGGTGAAGAATGCGCGCGAAGGGGTGATGGAGTTCCTGCTCATCAACCATCCGCTCGATTGCCCGATTTGCGATCAGGGCGGTGAATGCGATCTGCAGGACCAATCGGTTGCCTATGGCCGTGGCCAGTCGCGCTACAGCGAGAATAAGCGCGCGGTCACCGAGAAATATATGGGGCCGATCGTCAAGACGGTGATGACGCGCTGCATCCAGTGCACGCGCTGCATCCGTTTTGCCGAGGAAGTCGCTGGCGTCGAGGAAATCGGTGCGATCGGGCGTGGCGAGAACATGCAGATCGTGTCGTATCTCGAACATGCCGTGACGAGCGAACTGTCGGGCAATGTCGTCGACCTGTGCCCGGTCGGTGCGCTGACCTCCAAGCCTTATGCGTTCGAGGCGCGCCCGTGGGAGCTGAAGAAGACGCTGACCATCGACGTGATGGACGCGGTCGGCACCAACATCCGGCTCGATTCACGCGGTCGCCAGGTGCTGCGCGCGCTGCCGCGCATCAACGAGGACGTGAACGAGGAATGGGCGAGCGACAAGACGCGCCACGCGGTTGATGGTCTTGTCCGCCGCCGCCTCGACAAGCCGTATATCCGTAAAGACGGTCGCCTGACCGAAGCATCGTGGGATGCGGCGTTCCTGGCGATCTCGCAGGTCGATGCGGGCGCGAGCGTGGCTGCGGTCGCGGGCGATCTGGTCGATTGCGAGACGATGTATGCCACGAAGGCACTGCTCGGCAGCATGGGCTCGACCCTGCTCGAAGGCCGCCAGACCGGCATGGATTATGACACGTCGAGCCTGGCTGCGGTCAATTTCAACACGACGATCGCGGGCACCGAAAAGGCCGATGTGATCCTGATCGTGGGCAGCAACGTGCGCTGGGAAGCGCCGCTGGTGAACACGCGCATCCGCAAGGCGATCAAGAAGGGCGCAAAGGTCTTCGCGATCGGGCCGGAAACCGAGCTGACCTATAAGGTCGAATGGCTGGGTGCCGATCTCGGCGTGCTCGGCAATCTGCCCGAGGCGGTGACCGAGGCGTTCGCCAAGGCCGAGCGTCCGATGGTGATCGTCGGCGGGGCTGGGCTGAAGGCGCTTGGCGCGGCGCTGGCGCTGGTGCCGTCGCTGGGTCTGGTCAAGGATGGCTGGAACGGCTTCAACGTGCTGCACATGGCGGCGAGCCGCATGGGCGGGTTGATGCTGGGCTATGCGCAGAAGGGCGGCATTGCGACCTGGTTGCGGCCAAGCCGAAGCTCGCTTTCTTCCTGGGCGCGGACGAAGTCGATTTCGGCGCGTTTGCGGATACGTTCAAAGTCTATATCGGCCATCATGGCGACAAGGGGGCAGCGGCAGCGGACGTGGTTCTGCCGGCGGCGAGCTATGCCGAGAAATCCGGCACCTATGTCAATCTCGAGGCCGGGTGCAGCGCGGCGAGCGCGCCGTCTTCCCGCCGGGCGATGCCCGCGAGGATTGGACGATCCTGCGCGCTCTGTCGGGCGTGATGGGCAAGACGCTGCCGTTCGATACGATCGAGGAACTGCGCGCGGCGATGGCGGTCGATACGCCTGCGCTCGGAACGCTGGGGCTGGCGACGTTCGACTGGGCACCGCCTGCGCTCGACGCGGCCGCTGCGGGCGAGATCGCCGGCTATCCGATCAAGGATTTCTATCTGACGAACGCGATCTGTCGCGCGTCGCCGACGATGCAGCGCTGCTCGGCTGAACTTGTCCACGGCCAGGAATTCGCGGAGCGGCGGAATGACCAGTTTCTTCACCTACCGTTTCGGCCTTCCCTTTGGCTGGGCGTGGTTCCTTGCCACTTTGATGGACATTCTGCTGATCGCGCTGCCGCTGATGCTGGCAGTGGCGATGATCATCTATGCCGATCGCAAGATCTGGGCGTCGATGGCGCTGCGCCGTGGTCCGAACGTGGTTGGCCCGCTCGGGTTGCTGCAATCCTTCGCCGACGGCCTCAAGGTGTTCCTGCAGGAAACGATTGTTCCTTCGGCAGCGAACAAGACGCTGTTCCTGATCGCGCCGATTATCACCTTTACGGTCGCGCTGATCGTGTGGGCGGTGGTGCCATTCGATGCGCGAGCCGCGCTCGCTGATATCAATGTCGGCTTGCTGTATGTGCTCGCCGCGTCGTCGCTCGGGGTGTACGGCATCATTCTCGCGGGTTGGGCGTCCAACTCCAAATATCCGTTCTTCTCGGCGATCCGCGCGGCGGCGCAAATGGTGAGCTATGAGGTCGCGATCGGTTTCGTGCTGATTTCGATCGTGCTGTGGAGCGGCAGCTTCAACCTGACCACAATCGTCGAAGCGCAGAAGAGCGTGATGGGGACGCCGGTCAATGGCTTCTTCCTGAACCCCTTGCTGTTCCCGATGGCGGTGGTGTTCTTCATCTCGTCGCTGGCCGAAACGCAGCGCGCGCCGTTCGATCTGGCCGAGGCCGAGAGCGAATTGGTCGCGGGCTATCAGACTGAATATTCGTCGATGGCGTTCGCGCTTTATTGGCTTGGTGAATATGCCAACGTTATTCTGATGTGCGCCTTGAACGCGACGTTGTTCTGGGGCGGATATCTGCCGCCGCTGGATCTTCCGATCCTGTACGCGGTGCCGGGGATCCTCTGGCTGTTTATCAAGATCCTGCTGTTCTTCTTCGTGTTCAGCTGGGTGAAGGCGACCGTCCCGCGTTACCGCTATGACCAGCTGATGCGGCTGGGGTGGAAGATCTTCCTGCCGCTGTCGCTGTTCTGGGTGTTCCTGGTGTCCGGCTTCCTCATGCTGACCCGCGTTGGAGTTCCGTCATGAGCCTTGCTCAGATCATCAAATCCTACACGCTTTGGGAGTTCCTCAAGGCGCACACTCTCACCCTGAAGTATTTCTTCAAGGCGAAGGCGACGATCAACTATCCGTTCGAGAAGAACCCGCTCAGCCCGCGCTTCCGTGGCGAGCATGTGCTGCGGCGCTACCCGAATGGCGAGGAACGCTGCATCGCGTGCAAGCTGTGCGAGGCGGTGTGCCCGGCACAGGCGATCACGATCGAGGCCGAACCGCGCGACGACGGCAGCCGCCGCACGACGCGCTACGACATCGACATGACCAAGTGCATCTTCTGCGGCCTGTGCCAGGAAGCGTGCCCGGTCGATGCCGTGGTCGAGGGACCGAATTTCGAATATGCGACCGAAACGCGCGAGGAACTGATTTACGACAAGGCGAAATTGCTCGCCAACGGGGATCGCTGGGAAAGCGCCATCGCGGCGAACCTTGCCGCCGATGCGCCGTACCGTTAATCGCCAGCCGACTGTAAGGGGCCCACTGATTCCGTGATACAGGCACTCGCCTTTTATCTCTTCGCGACGATCGTTATCGTGTCGGCCGCGTTGACGATTACCGCCCGCAACCCGGTCCATGCCGTGCTGTGGCTGATCCTCGCTTTCTTCAACGCCGCCGGCCTGATGGTGCTGGTGGGGGCGGAGTTTATCGCGATGCTGCTCGTCATCGTCTACGTGGGCGCAGTCGCCGTGCTGTTCCTATTCGTGGTGATGATGCTCAACATCGATTTTGCGGAGCTGCGCGCGGGGTTCGTGCGCTACGCGGCACTCGGCGCGGTGCTCGCGATCGGGCTGGCGGCGGAGATCATGGTCGCTTTCGGGGCCTGGAGCGCGGGCAAGATCGAGCTCGCCCGCCGCGCCGCGCCGACGCCGGAAACGGTGCCCAATATCGAAGCGCTCGGGATGCTGCTCTACACGCGCTATCTGTTCGTGTTTGAAGGGGCAGGGCTGGTACTGCTGGTCGCCATGATCGGCGCAATCGTGCTGACACACCGCGACCGCACGGGTTCGCGCAAGCAGAACATCGCACGCCAGAATGCGCGGCGTCCGCAGGATGCGACGCGCAACACGCAGCCGACTGTCGGCGGAGGGATAGACCTGTGATTGGGCTCGGCCATTATCTCGTCGTCGGGGCGATCCTGTTCGCGCTCGGCGTGTTCGGCATCATCGCCAATCGCAAGAACCTGATCGTCATGCTGATGGCGATCGAGTTGATCCTGCTGGCGGTGAACCTCAATTTCGTGGCCTTTTCGGGCTATCTGCATGACCTGGTGGGCCAGGTTTTCGCGATGTTCGTGCTGACGGTGGCGGCTGGCGAGGCCGCGATCGGCTTGGCCATTCTCGTTATCTATTTCCGCAGCCGCGGGACGATCTCGGTTGACGATGTCAACCGGATGAAGGGGTGATCGCGACGTGACGTCTATCCTTTTCATCGTTTTCCTGCCGCTGCTGGCGGCGATCGTCGCGGGCTTCTCGAACAAGACGTTCGGGGCGGTCCTGCCGAAGATCGTGACGACGGGCGCGCTGTTTATCTCGGCGTTCCTGAGCTGGACAGTCTTCATCCCATATCTGAGCGGTGGCGAAGCCACGGTGACGCCGGTGCTCGACTGGATCCACTCGGGCGACATGCGCATCGACTGGGCGCTCCGCGTTGATGCGCTGACGGCCGTGATGCTGGTGGTGATCACCAGCGTCTCGGCGCTCGTCCATCTGTATAGCTGGGGCTATATGGATGAAGACCCGGACCAGCCGCGCTTCTTCGCCTATCTGTCGCTGTTCACCTTCGCCATGCTGATGCTGGTGACCGCCGATAATCTGGTCCAGATGTTCTTCGGCTGGGAAGGCGTGGGTCTCGCGTCCTACCTGCTGATCGGCTTCTGGTTCCGCAAGCCCAGCGCCAATGCCGCCGCGATCAAGGCGTTCGTCGTCAACCGTGTCGGCGACCTTGGTTTCATGCTCGGCATCTTCGGCACCTATCTGGTGTTCCACACCATCTCGATCCCCGAAATCCTGCGGCTCGCGCCGGGGATGGCGGGGTCGACGATCGGGTTCGTCGGCTATCGCATCGATACGATGACGCTGCTGTGCCTGCTGCTGTTCGTCGGTGCGATGGGCAAGTCGGCGCAGCTCGGCCTGCACACCTGGTTGCCGGACGCGATGGAAGGCCCGACCCCGGTGTCGGCGCTGATCCACGCGGCGACGATGGTCACCGCCGGTGTGTTCATGGTGTGCCGCCTGTCGCCGATGTTCGAAACGTCGCCCTTCGCGCTGCATGTCGTGATGACGATCGGTGCGGCGACCTGCCTGTTCGCGGCGACGGTCGGGCTGGTGCAGACTGACATCAAGCGCGTGATCGCCTATTCGACCTGTTCGCAGCTCGGCTACATGTTCTTCGCGGCCGGGTGTGGCGCTTATGGCGCGGCGATGTTCCACCTGTTCACGCACGCTTTCTTCAAGGCGCTGCTGTTCCTGGGTGCCGGTTCGGTGATCCATGCAATGCATCACGAGCAGGACATGCGCTATTATGGCGGCCTGCGGAAACACATCCCGCTGACCTTCTGGGGGATGATGATGGGCACGCTGGCGATTACCGGCGTTGGCATTCCGGCGGTGTTCGGCAATCCGATCGCCTTTGGCTTTGCGGGCTTCCATTCGAAGGACGCGATCATCGAGGGCGCCTGGGCCGCTGGCCAGCATGGCGCGTCGATCGTCGGCATCATCGTTGCGTTGCTGACCAGCTTCTATTCGTGGCGCCTGATGTTCCTCACCTTCTGGGGCAAGCCGCGCTGGGAGCAGTCCGAGCATATCCAGCACGCGCTGCACGATGCGCATGGCCACGGCCATGACGATCATGGTCACGACCATGCGCACGCCCATGCCGATCACGGCCATGGCCATGCGGCGCATAGCGACGGGACGGGTGGCTATCATCCGCATGAGAGCCCGTTCCCGATGCTGATCCCGCTGATCCTGCTGTCGATTGGTGCGGTGTTCGCTGGCTTCGTGTTCCACGGCTATTTCATCGAGCCGAGCGCAGGCGAGGCCTATTGGCACGGCGCGATCGCGTTCAACGAGCATCTGATGCATGCGATGCACGAGGTTCCGCTGGGTGTGAAACTGTCGGCGTCGGTGGCGATGCTGCTCGGCCTGCTGGGCGCGTACATCTTCTACATCCGCGCGCCGGAAGCACCGGCCAGGCTGGCCGCGACCTACCGTCCGATCTACCTGTTCCTGTTGAACAAATGGTATTTCGACGAACTCTACAACCTGCTGTTCGTGAGGCCTGCCTTCGCGCTCGGCCGCTTCTTCTGGCACCGTGGTGACGAGAAGACGATCAACCGCCTGGGGCCGGATGGTGCCGCGTGGGTGGTCGAGCGGAGTGCGCGCGTCGCGGGCAGGGTCCAATCGGGATATGTATACACTTATGCGTTCGTCATGCTGCTGGGGTTAACCGGGGCCGTGACCTGGGCGATCAACATTTGGGCGACGAGCAAGTGAGCGGCCTTCCCATGCTATCGATCATGCTCGCCATCCCGGCGATCGCAGCCATTGCCTGTCTCTTTGCCAGTGCGCAGGGCGCGCGCTGGATCGCGTTGATCGCGACGCTGGTCGATCTCGTGCTCGGGATCTGGCTGTGGGCCAATTTCGACATTGGCGGGCCGCAGTGGCAGTTCGTCGAGAATGCCGGCAGCCTGGGCGTGTTCAGCTGGAAGCTCGGTATCGACGGCTTCGCGCTGATGCTGGTGATGCTCAGCGTGTTCCTGATGCCGATCTGCATCGGCGCGAGCTGGGTGGCGGTCACCGAGCGCGTGCAGGAATATATGGCGGCGTTCCTCATCACCGAAATGCTGATGATCGGCACGTTCACGGCGCAGGACATGTTCCTGTTCTACATCTTCTTCGAGGCTGGTCTGATCCCGATGTACCTGATCATCGGCATCTGGGGCGGCGCGAACCGCATCTACGCTTCGTACAAATTCTTCCTCTACACGCTGCTGGGCTCGCTGCTGATGCTCGTCGCGATGCTGTGGATGGTCAGCTATTCCGGCACCAGCGACATTCCGACGCTGCTGGGCACCGATTTCCCGGTGCGCGTGCAGCCGTGGCTGTGGCTTGCTTTCTTCGCCTCGTTCGCGGTGAAGATGCCGATGTGGCCATTCCACACCTGGTTGCCCGATGCGCACGTGCAGGCACCGACGGCAGGTTCTGTGATCCTGGCCGGCGTGTTGCTGAAGCTCGGCGGATACGGCTTCCTGCGCTTCTCGCTGCCGATGTTCCCGGAAGCCTCGGCGCAGTTCGGCTGGCTGATCCTGTCGCTGTCGGCGATTGCGGTGATCTACACCTCGCTGGTCGCACTCGTGCAGTCCGACATGAAGAAGCTGATCGCCTATTCCTCGGTCGCGCACATGGCGATCGTGACGATCGGCCTGTTCGCCTTCAACCGCCAGGGTCTGGAAGGCGCGATGATCGTCATGCTCAGCCACGGCCTGGTATCGGCGGCGTTGTTCCTGTGCGTCGGTGTGATCTATGACCGGCTGCACACGCGCGAGATCAGCCGTTACGGCGGCCTTGCGATCAACATGCCGCGCTACGCCTTGCTGTTCATGCTGTTCACCATGGCGTCGGTCGGCTTGCCGGGCACGAGCGGGTTCGTCGGCGAATTCCTGTCGCTGGCCGGGACCTATCGCGTGTCGACACTGGCGACCTTGCTGTGCACCACCGGGATCATCCTGGGGGCTGCCTATATGCTGTATCTGTATCGCCGCGTGGTGTTTGGCGAGATCGTCCATGACGATGTCCGCACCATGCCGGATTTGAGCCTGCGGGAGATTGCGTTGCTGGCCCCGATTGCCGCCGTTGTGTTGTGGATGGGGGTATACCCTGAGAGCTTCCTCGCCCCGATGCGCGGCGATGTGGCGACCTTGCAGGCGCGGATCGCGCGGGCAGCACCGGCTGGCGATTCGCTGCCGACCGCTGGCAAGGCGCTGGCGACACCCGCCGAACATGCGGAGGCACGGCCATGAACGCTTCGCTGTTGATGACCTTGCCGGAACTGGTGCTGGCGGTTGGCGCGATCGCGTTGATGCTGGTGTCGGCGTGGGGTGGACAAGCGTCCACACGACTGGTGTCGTGGGCGTCGGTTGCGGTGCTGATCGGCGCTGGCATTGCGCTGATGGGCCCGGCCTCGTCGGGCGGGGCGGCCTTTGGTGGTTTGTACCGCGCGGATGCCTTTGCCGCCTTTGCGAAGGTGCTGATCTATGGTGCGTCGGCGGTTGCCATCATCCTCGCGCCGCGCTTCTTCGCGATCGGTCGCGGTGATGACCTGCGTCCGGAATATCCGGTGCTGATCCTGCTGTCGGCGGCGGGTATGGGCATGATGGTGTCTGCGGGCGATTTGCTGACGCTGTATGTCGGCCTCGAACTGCAGAGCCTTGCTGCCTATGTGCTGGCGAGCTTCATGCGGCGCGATGTACGCTCGGCCGAAGCGGGGCTTAAGTATTTCGTGCTGGGCGCGCTGGCGAGCGGTATCCTGCTCTACGGCATCAGCCTGGTCTATGGGTTCAGCGGGACCACGTTGTTCTCGTCGATCGCGACCGCTTATGGCGCGGGGCGTTCGCTGGGGCTGACCTTCGGGCTGGTGTTCGTGTTTGCCGGGCTGGCGTTCAAGATGAGCGCGGTGCCGTTCCATATGTGGACCCCCGACGTCTACGAAGGCGCGCCCACGCCGGTGACGGCGTTCTTCGCCTCGGCCCCTAAGGTGGCGGCGATCGGCCTTGCAGTGCGCGTTGCCGTGGAAGCGATGGGCCCGGCCACGGACCAATGGCGGCAGATCGTGATCTTCGCGGCGCTTGCCTCGATCATCTTCGGTGCGGTTGCGGCGATCGGGCAGACCAACGTCAAGCGCCTGCTGGCCTATTCGTCGATCAACAATGTCGGCTTCGTGCTGATCGGTCTTGCCGCCGGTACGCAGGACGGCGTGGCGGCAGTGCTGTTCTACCTTACGGTCTATGTCGTGATGACGCTGGGCAGCTTCATCGTGGTGCTGCAGATGAAGGATAGCGAGGGGCAACCGGTCGAGACGATCGTCAGCCTGGCGGGCCTGTCGCGCTCGCGTCCGGCGCTGGCTTTGGCGATGGCGACCTTCATGTTCTCGCTGGCGGGCATCCCGCCGCTGCTGGGCTTCAATGCCAAGCTGGCGGTGTTCAACGCCGCAGTGCACGGTGGTTTGTATCCGCTGGCGGTCGCAGGTTTTGTCGCGTCGGTGATCGGTGCCTATTATTACCTGCGCGTGGTCAAGGTGATGTACTTTGACGCACCGGGCGAGGCCTATAGCGGTCGCGCCACGCCGGTGGAGAGCCTGCTGGTTACGCTAGCGGCGCTGTTCGTCTCGCCGGTCGGGTGGCTGACCTTGGGTACGCTCGGCGTGTGGACCACCACCGCCGCCAAGGCGCTGTTCTGACGGTTACGATCCGCACCGTCGCCGAGACGGGGTCGACCAACGCCGACATGCTGCAGCTTGCCCGTTCCGGGGTAGGCGAGGGGCTGTGGTTGCGTGCCGAGCGACAGCTTGGCGGGCGCGGGCGGCAAGGGCGGGCGTGGGTGTCGCCGGTTGGCAATTTCTACGGTTCGACGCTGGTGCGGGTGCGCGCGAGCGATCCGCCGCCCGCAACGCTGGCGCTGGTGGCGGCGGTCGCGTTGGACGAGGTCGTGCGGGCCTATCTTGGCCTTTCGGGGGCGGATGAGGCGCTGCTGATCAAATGGCCCAATGATTTGCTGATTGCGGGTGCGAAGCTCTCGGGCATTTTGCTCGAACGGGCCGATGACGCGGTAGTGGTGGGGATCGGCGTCAATCTTGCCCATTACCCGGATGATACCGATCGCGCCGCCACCAGCCTCGCGGCGCGGGGCGCGGGCGTTGACCCGGCCGACTTCGCCCAAACCCTGGCCGAGTCGTATGCTCGCTGGCTCGGCCTGTGGCGAGGGCAGGGGCTTGCGCCCGTCCGGGCGCGCTGGATCGAACGGGCGCACCGCCCAGGTACCGCGCTGACCGCGCGTCTCGCCGATGGCACGGCGGTGGACGGCTTGTTCGACGGGCTGGGCGAGGACGGTGCCCTTATCCTGCGCTTGGCGGATTGCGCGGCCCGTGTCATTCACGCTGGCGACGTTTTTCTGCTGTGAGAGGCTCTACGCCCATGTTGCTCGCGATCGATGCCGGTAACACCAATGTCGTCTTCGCCCTGGTCCAGGGCCGCACGATCAAGGCGCGCTGGCGTATCGCGACCGACCCGCGCCGCACCGCCGACGAATATGCGGTGTGGCTGAGCCAGTTGCTGACGCTGGAAGGTTATGATCGGAGCGAGGTGACCGGTGTCATCATCGCTACCGTAGTCCCGCGTGCGCTGCACAATTTGCAAACGCTGGCGCGCAAATATTTCGGCGGCGAGCCACTGATTGCCGGCGAGCCGCCGGTCGAATGGGGCATGGCGCTCGATGTCGACGAGCCGCGCAGCGTCGGGGCCGACCGCGCCGTCACCATGATCGCGGCGCACGCGTTGCACAGTGGCGATTTGATCGTGATCGATTTCGGCACCGCGACGACGCTCGACCTAGTCGACTATAGCGGTGCCTATAAAGGCGGCATCATCGCGCCGGGCATCAACCTGTCGCTCGATGCGCTGGTTACCGCTGCAGCCAAGCTTCCGCGCATCGGGATCGAAGCGCCTGCGTCGACAAGCGTGATCGGTCGGGACACCGTCAGCCAGATGCAGATCGGCATCTTCTGGGGCTATGTCGCCATGATCGAGGGGCTGGTTGCGCGGATGAAGGCGGAGGTTGGGCGTCCCGTGCGCGTCATCGCGACGGGAGGCCTCGCGATCCTGTTCGAGCAGCATACCACTATGTTCGACATGGTCGAACCCGACCTTACAATTCAGGGGCTGGCGATTTTGTGGGATCGCGCCCATATAGCGTCCTAGAGTCAGCGTGCGTGCGCCTCCGCCAGAACCCTGTGGTTGTGCGGTGCCCCGCTTCCCCGATCTCTACGAAATTCCGCGCCTGACCGCGCACATCCCCCGGTTCGCGTTCGCGCGACCATCTTTGAAAGAACAGACACCTCCGTGACAACACCCAAGAAAGAACTCCTGTTCCTGGCCCTGGGCGGGTCGGGCGAAATCGGCATGAACGTCAATCTCTATGGCTGCAACGGCAAGTGGTTGATGGTCGATTGCGGCATCACCTTTGCCGATCCGCAATATCCCGGCATCGACGTGATCCTGCCCGACCTGCAATTCATCGAGGAGCGTCTCGACGATCTGGTCGGCATCGTGCTGACGCACGGCCATGAAGACCATATCGGCGCGTTGCCGTATCTGGCCGAAGATCTGGGCGTGCCGCTTTATGCAACGGCGTTCACCGCCGGGCTGATCCGCGGCAAGCTCGAGGAAGAAGGTAATGCCAACCGGGTCAAGCTGAAGGTCATCAAGCCCGATACCAAGGTCGACCTCGGGCCGTTCGGCGTGACCTTCGTGCCGTTGTCTCACTCGATTCCCGAGGCGAGCGCGCTGCTGATCGATACCCCATATGGCCGGGTGTTCCACACCGGCGACTGGAAGCTCGATGCGGCTCCGGTGATCGGCCATCCCACCTCGCCGGAGGCGCTCGAGGCGATCGGTAGTGGCGGCATTCTGGCGCTCGTCTGCGATTCCACGAACGTGTTCAATGCCGAGGCTTCGGGGTCGGAGAGCGATGTGCTGTCGGGCCTGATGGGCGTTATCAGCCAGGCCAAGGGCCGCGTAATGGTAACCTCGTTCGCGTCGAACGCGGCACGGTTGCACACGCTTGGCGTGGTCGCACGCGAGACGGGACGCCAGCTCAGCGTACAGGGGCGCTCGCTCGATCGCATCCTGAAGGTTGCGCGCGCTACGGGGTATCTCAAGGATTTCCCCGACACGATCGATGCCGAGGCGGCGATGCGGTTGCCGCGTGACAAGGTGCTGGTGGTAGCGACCGGCGGGCAGGGCGAAGACCGCGCCGCCTTGGCGCGCGTCGCCAATGGCCAGCACCCGATTTCGCTCGATAGCGGGGACACAGTCGTGTTCTCGTCCAAGCAGATCCCGGGCAATGAAGTCGCGATCGGCCGCATCCAGAATCAGCTCGCCGCCAAGGGCGTGATCATGATCACCGACCGCCAGGCGCATGTGCACGTGTCGGGCCATCCGGGTCGGCCCGAGCTGCTGCAAATGTACCGCTGGATGAAGCCGGAATTGCTGATGCCGGTGCACGGCGAAATGCGGCACCTGATGGAGCAAGCGCGCTTCGGCCTGTCCGAAGGCGTGCCGCGTGCGTTGGTGCAGACCAATGGCGACATCGTACGGCTGGCTCCTGGCGCGCGACCAAGATCGGCAATGCACCGGTCGGACGGCTCGTGCTCGATGGCGACGTAATCCTGCCGGGTGACGGCCAGACGATCAACGAACGTCGCAAGCTGGCGATCAACGGGCAGATTTCGGTCGCGGTGGCGATTGGGTCGCGCGGGCTGATCGGGACGCCGCAAGTGCGCATTCAGGGTATCCCGGTCGAGGAAGACCGCGATCCGTTCCTGGAGGAGACGGTCGATGCCGTCATCGCCGCCGCCAAGCAGAATGGGCGCGACCGCGAGAAACTGCGGGAGAACATCCGGCTGGCCGCGCGCAAGGTCGCGACGCGCTGGACCGGCAAGAAGCCCAATGTCGACGTGCTGCTGATCGAGGCCTAACCGACATGCGGTGGACCTCGGCGCTGGCGATTTATTTCCTGTTCTGGGCGTTCTCGGTGTTCTTCGTCTTGCCCTTCGGGGTCAAGACCAGCGACGAGGCCGGGGTCGAACGCGTCCCCGGCCAGGCCGAGAGCGCCCCGCACGAGTTCCATCCGCGCAAGGTCGCGATCCGCGTAACCATCGTCGCGACGATCCTGTGGTCGCTCTATATGCTGAACTACCATTTCGGCTGGTTGACGCCGCAAATGATCGACGTGTTCGGCGCGTGGAACGGGGTGGAGTAAGCCCCCTCCCGAGCGGGAGGGGGTAATGCGGACGAGGGTTTACCCCTCGTCGTCGGCAGGCTTGCTCTGCAGCTGGACGTAATTTTCGATGCCCATGCGCGCGATCATCTCGAACTGGCGTTCGAGCGTGTCGACATGCTCTTCCTCGCTGTCGAGGATGCGGCGGAACAGGTCGCGGCTGACATAGTCACGGACCTTCTCGCAATGCTCGATCGCGTCGCGCAGAAGCGGAAGCGCGTCCATCTCGAGCGCGAGATCGGCCTTGAGGACTTCCTCAACGGTCTCGCCGATGCGCAGGCGACCGAGCATCTGGAAATTGGGCAGGCCATCGAGGAAAAGGATGCGCTCCGACAGCCAGTCGGCATGCTTCATCTCGTCGATCGATTCGTGGCGCTCGAATGCCGCGAGCTTGCGTACGCCCCAATGATCGAACAGCCGATAATGCAGCCAATATTGGTTGATCGCGGTCAGTTCGTTTTTGAGTGCCTCGTTAAGATACTCGATGACCTTGATATCGCCCTGCATTTATACGTCCTTTTTGCGGTTCGCGGACGATCTTAGGCGACGGCGCGCTCTTCGTCGATAATGGCGCGGGCAACGGGCACGCATTGGCCACATTTCGCCTGACAGCCCATCGCCCGATACGCTTGGCACGCAGTCCGTGACCCGCTGCGTGCGGCAGCGCGGACATCGCGTTCACGGATGGCATTGCAGATGCAGACGACCATGGATTCTCCCTTCGGAACCCATGTTGTATCGCTAATGAGAATGGATCGCAAGCACTGTTGCGATCCATTCTCACAAGAAGTTTCAGCTCTCGACCGGAGCGACGTCGCCCATCAATTTCGGGAAGAAGCCCTCGTGCGCTGCGCGCAGATCGGCGAGCGTGACGACATAGTCATCGTCGGGCAGTTCGAAGATCAGGCGATTGGCGATGGTGCGCCCGATTCGTTCGATCTCGACGCCCGCCGCATCCGCTGCGGTCAGCGTCTCGAGCAGCAGATGGTCGGCGACGGTGGCGACATACAGGCCCTGGTCCTCGCCGAACAGCGCACAAGCGACCCCGCATGGCAGCGGAGCGTGCAGCATCGCACCGATATTGCCCGCCAGTGCCATCTCGGCGACCGTCACGGCAATGCCGCCGTCGGACACGTCGTGCACTGCGGTGAGCGCGCCCGTGGCGATATGCGCACGGACGAACTCGCTGTTGCGGCGCTCGGCTTCGAGGTCGACCGTGGGTGGCGCACCTTCCTCGCGACCATGGACTTCGCGCAGCCATAGCGACTGCCCGAGATGGCCCGAGCGTTCGCCGATCAGCACGATGACGTCGCCGGTGCCCTTGAATGCGATGGTCGCGGATTTCGACCAGTCGGCCAGCAGCCCGATCGCGCCGATCGCGGGGGTCGGCAGGATCGCCGAGCCGCCGCCGGTCGCCTTGCTCTCATTGTACAGCGAGACGTTGCCCGACACGATCGGAAAGTCGAGCGCACGGCAGGCGTCGCCCATGCCATCGAGACAACCGACGAACTGCGCCATGATTTCGGGGCGCTGCGGGTTGGCGAAGTTGAGGCAATTGGTGACGGCAAGCGGCGTCGCGCCGACCGCCGACAGATTGCGATAGCATTCGGCGATCGCCTGCTTGCCGCCTTCATAAGGATCGGCATAGCAATAGCGCGGCGTGCAATCGGTGCTCATCGCCAGCCCCTTTTGCGTGCCGTGGACGCGCACGACGGCGGCGTCGCCGCCCGGGCGCTGGACCGTGTCCGCGCCAACTTGCGTATCATATTGCTCGTAAATCCACCGGCGCGACGCGATGTCGGGCGAGCCCATCAGCGTCAGCAGATCCGCAGCGACGTCGGTCGAGTCGGGGATCTCGCCCAGCGGCCTGACCTTGGCCCAGGCCTGATACTCTTCCTTCGAAGCCGCGGGGCGATCGTAGAGCGGTGCCTCGTCGCGAGCGGGGCGAGCGGGATGTCGGCAACCGTCTCGCCATTGAAGGTCAGCACCATGTGGCCGGTATCGGTGACGTGGCCGATGACCGCGAAATCCAGCTCCCATTTGCGGAAGATGGCTTCGGCGAAATCCTCACGGCCGGGCTTCAGCACCATGAGCATCCGCTCCTGGCTCTCGCTCAGCATCATCTCATAGGGCGTCATGCCGGTTTCGCGCTGCGGCACCGCATTCATGTTGAGTTCGATGCCGACGCCGCCCTTGGACGCCATTTCGACCGAGGAAGAAGTGAGACCGGCGGCACCCATGTCCTGGATCGCGACGATCGCGTCCGAGGCCATCAGTTCAAGACAGGCTTCGATCAACAGCTTCTCGGTAAAGGGATCACCGACCTGCACGGTCGGACGCTTGTCGCCGGTCTCCTCGGAGAAATCGGCCGACGCCATCGTTGCACCGTGGATGCCGTCGCGACCGGTCTTGGAGCCGACATAGACGATCGAATTTCCGATGCCCGACGCCGCCGAATAGAAGATCTTGTCGGTCTCCGCGACGCCGACCGTCATCGCGTTGACGAGGATGTTGCCGTCATAGGAGGAGTGAAAGTTCACTTCGCCGCCAACCGTCGGCACGCCAACGCAATTGCCGTAGCCGCCAATGCCATGCACAACGCCCGAAATGAGGTGGCGCATCTTGGGATGATCGGGCCGACCGAAGCGCAGCGCGTTGAGGTTGGCGACGGGCCGCGCGCCCATCGTAAAGACGTCGCGCAAAATGCCACCAACGCCGGTCGCTGCGCCCTGATAAGGCTCGATATAGGACGGGTGGTTGTGGCTCTCCATCTTGAAGATCGCCGCCTGGCCATCGCCAATGTCGACCACGCCGGCATTCTCGCCGGGGCCGCAAATCACTTGCGGGCCGGTGGTCGGCAGCTTTTTCAAATGGATGCGGCTGGATTTATACGAGCAATGCTCGGACCACATGACCGAGAAAATGCCAAGCTCGGTCAGATTGGGCTCGCGGCCCATCGCGTGCAGGACACGCTCATATTCTTCAGGGGACAGCCCGTGCTGGGCGACGATCTCTGGGGTGATGTCGGTCATGGCGCGGCTTTAGCGAGCGTGGGCGGCGGCGTCACCCCATCCAGCATCAAACCGACATTTTTGCGCCGCTGCACCGGTTGCGCAGTGGCGGGGGCGGCCTCGATTCGCCGCCCCCGCGCTCGTGCAGGCCCGTTTTTAGCTCTCGTTACGCGCCAGCCATTCTTCGAGCCACTTGATCGTATAGTTTCCGTCCTGGAAGTCGGGATCCTCGATCAAGGCCTGGTGTAGCGGGATGGTCGTCGTCGGGCCTTCGATCACGAACTCCTCGAGCGCGCGGCGCAGGCGGCGGATCGCGCCGGCGCGGGTGGTGCCGTAGACGATCAGTTTGGCGATCATCGAATCGTAATAAGGCGGCACGCGGTAACCGGCATACAGCCCGCTATCGACGCGGACGTTCATGCCGCCGGGCGCGTGATACGCCTTCACCAGGCCGGGCGACGGCGCGAAGGTGCGCGGATCCTCGGCATTGATGCGGCATTCGATGGCATGGCCACGGAATTGCACGTCTTCCTGGCGCAGCGTCAGGCCATGGCCTTCGGCAATGCGGATCTGCTCGCGCACCAGATCGAGCCCGGTGATCGCCTCGGTCACGGGATGTTCGACCTGTAGGCGCGTGTTCATTTCGATGAAATAGAACTCGCCATTTTCCCACAGGAACTCGATCGTGCCAGCACCGCGATAGCCCATATCGGCCATCGCCTTGGCGCAAATGCCGCCCATGCGCGCGCGGTCTTCTTCGCCCAGCACGGGCGATGGGGCTTCTTCGAGCACCTTCTGGTGGCGGCGCTGGAGCGAGCAGTCGCGCTCACCCAGATGGATGGCGTTGCCATTGCCGTCGCCGAACACCTGGAATTCGATGTGGCGCGGGTTGCCGAGATATTTTTCGAGATAGACGGTCGCATCGCCGAACGCGGCCTTCGCCTCGCTGCCGGCCTGCTGCATCAGCGTTTCGAGCTGATCCTCGGAGGTGCAGACCTTCATGCCGCGCCCGCCGCCGCCCGACGCCGCCTTGATGATGACGGGATAGCCAGCGGCCGCTGCGATTTCCTTGGCCTCGGCCAGATCGCTGATCGGCCCGGCCGAGCCCGGCACCAGCGGCAGGCCGAGCGCGCCTGCGGTGCGCTTGGCCTCGATCTTGTCGCCCATGGTGCGGATATGTTCGGGCTTGGGGCCGACGAAGATGATGTCGTGCGCCTCGACGATCTCGGCGAACTTGGCGTTTTCGCTTAAGAAACCGTAGCCCGGATGGATCGCGTCCGCGCCCGAAATCTCGGCGGCGGAAATGATGTTGGGGATGTTGAGATAGCTTTCGGCAGCACTCGGCGGTCCGATGCAGATCGCCTGATCGGCGAGTCGCACGTGCATCGCATCGCTGTCGGCGGTCGAATGCACCGCGACGGTCTGGATACCCATCTCATGGCACGCGCGGTGGATGCGCAGCGCGATCTCGCCGCGATTCGCGATCAGCAGCTTCTTGATTTCAGGCATTCGTAACTGTCCAATCCGCAGACCCGAGGCACCGTTCGCCCTGAGCCTGTCGAAAAGCTGCCCGGCTCAGGCGAGCGGGCGCGAGAGGAGGGCAGGGCTTCGACAAGCGCAGCCCGAACGGGGCGGTGGCGATCATTCCACCACGACGAGGGGTTGGTCGAACTCGACCGGCTGGCCGCTCTCGACCAGCACGGCCTTCACGGTGCCCGCGCTTGGCGCGAGAATGGGATTCATCACCTTCATCGCCTCGACGATCAGCAGCGTATCGCCTGCGGCAACCTTGTCACCAACGCTGACAAAGGGCTTCGCCTCGGGATTGGGGGCCAGATAGGCGGTGCCGACCATCGGCGATTTGACCGCATTGAACGCGGCTTGCGGCGCGGTGACGATTTCCGCCGGTGCGGTGGTCGAGGCCGCCGGGGGCGGCTGCGGGGGCGGGGGGCATATTGCACCGCTGCCGCTACGGCAGCCGCCTTGCGCGCGATGCGAATCTTGCGACCGCCATCCTCGACTTCGATTTCCGTCAGCTGCGTGTCATCCAGCAGCTGCGCGAGCTGACGCACCAGATCGACATCGATCCGCATTGCGTCATTGTGTTTGTCTTCGGCCATGCGACCCTAATCTCCCTTATTGGGGACGCGTCCTGTCAGAGACGCGCCGCCGCTTCAAGCGCCAGCAGATACGAAAGCGTCCCAAAGCCGCAGATCGTGCCCTTCGCCACGGGGGAGATACGGCTGATATGGCGAAAAGCTTCGCGCGCGTGCGGGTTGGAAAGATGGACTTCGATCACCGGCGTGCGGATCGCTTTGATCGCATCGTACAGCGCGATCGAGGTGTGGGTGAAAGCCGCGGCGTTGAGCAGCACCGCCTTGGCAGGCAGCGCCTGCGCCTCGTGCAACCAATCGATCAAATGCCCTTCATGGTTGGACTGGCGTAGATCGATGTCGAACCCGAGTTCTCGCGCGCGATCCTCCAACTGGCCGGCGATGTCGTCGAGCGTGTCGTGGCCGTAGATTTCGGGCTCGCGCGTGCCGAGCAGGTTCAAGTTCGGGCCGTTGAGAACGAAGATGGTTTCGCGCATCGGGTGAGTCTTCCGGTTGAATGACGCTGGGCAGACGCCTAGGTGATGGGCATCCATAGCCCGTTCGCCCTGAGCTTGTCGAAGGGCTGTTCGTCCTCCCACGGGTGAGGAAGGACAGGGTTTCGACACGCTAAGCCCGAACGGAGGCGGGGATTATCCCCGGTCAAACATGCCCCATACCGACGGAACCCTGACCATCCAGCTCAATGGCGAGCATCGCCGCGTGGGCGCGGGGCTCAGCCTTGCCGATCTTGCCGCCGATCTTGGCCTGCTGCCGGAAAAGGTCGCGGTCGAACGCAATCTGGCGGTGGTGCCGCGCTCGACGCTGGCGCAGGTGATGGTTGAGGATGGCGATGAACTCGAGATCGTCCATTTCGTCGGTGGCGGCGACCACCCACCTGCAGTGAAGGCCGATACCTGGACCGTCGCAGGGCGTACGTTTCGGTCGCGGCTGATCGTCGGTACCGGCAAATATAAGGACTTCGCGCAAAATGCAGCGGCGCTCGAGGCCTCCGGTGCCGAGATCGTTACGGTTGCGGTACGACGTGTTAATGTATCCGACCGCAACGCGCCGATGCTCACCGATTTCATCGACCCCAAGAAGGTGACCTATCTGCCGAACACGGCGGGCTGCTTCGATGCCGAATCGGCGATTCGCACGCTCCGCCTGGCGCGCGAGGCGGGCGGTTGGGATCTGGTGAAGCTGGAAGTGCTGGGCGAGGCCAAGACGCTCTATCCCGACATGGTCGAGACACTCCGCGCCACCGAAGTGCTGGCCAAGGAAGGCTTCCTGCCGATGGTTTACTGCGTCGATGATCCGATTGCGGCGAAGCGGCTGGAAAATGCGGGAGCAGTGGCGGTGATGCCGCTCGGCGCGCCAATCGGATCGGGTCTAGGCATCCAAAATCAGGTGACGATTCGCCTGATCGTCGAGGGGGCGACTGTACCGGTGATCGTCGACGCCGGGGTCGGCACCGCGTCGGACGCCGCGCTGGCCATGGAACTGGGCTGCGACGGCGTGCTGATGAACACCGCGATCGCCGAGGCGAAGGACCCCATTCTGATGGCGGCGGCGATGAAGGCTGGGGTCGAGGCCGGACGGATGGCGTATCTGGCGGGGCGGATGGGCAAGCGGCGCTATGCCGATCCCTCCAGTCCTTTAGCGGGGCTCATTTAACCGGAACGCTGTCATTTCGGTGCGGAACGACCTAGCTTCGCGCCTATGATGCACCGCCTTCTTCCTGTCGCACTGCTCCTTACCGGGTGCAGCGCGCCGCATGATGCAAACACCGCCGCCTCGACGTTCGAGGCACCAGCCAAGCGATGACGCTGACGGCGGCGGATGGAAAGACCGTCTTTGGGCGGTTGTATCGCGCAGAGCATCCCAAGGCGACGATCCTGCTGTTTCATCAGGCGGGATCGAGCAAGGACGAATATAGGACGATCGCGCCGCGGCTGGTCGCAGCCGGATATAGCGCTTTGGCAATCGATCAGCGCGCCGGTGGCACGCTCTTCGGCCCGAATGAGTCAAGCGCGCAATATCCGCGCCCGGCAGGCTATCTGGAGGCGGTTCCCGATCTGCAAGCGGCAATTGACTGGGCGACGCAGCAGCATGTCCCCGTGATCTTGTGGGGGAGCAGCTATTCCGCCGCCTTGGTGTTTCCCCTTGGCGTACGAAATGCGGGGAAAATAGCCGCGATTTTGTCCTTCTCTCCAGGTGAATATTTCGACGACAAACAGTTGGTAAAGCGCGCCGCCGCGCAGCTGTCTGTCCCGGCATATATTACCGGTGCCGCCAATAGCGATGAAACGACCGCCGCAAAAAGCATCGCCGATGCAATGTCATCGCGCCTTGTTACGCGCTACGTCCCCAAGCACGGAGTGCATGGTGCCTCGACGTTGATTGCGGTGAAGGACCCCCAAGGCGCGGAAGACAATTGGCTGCCGGTTCTGGCTTTCCTTCGGAAAGTGGCACCTTAAGGCTTGCGCGCGAGCCATACGCCCGCGCCCCCGCAACTGGCGTCTTCGGCGACATATGCCATTTCGACCAGGCCGCCAGCCTGGATCGCCGCGCTGTAATTGGCCGCCTCCAGGTCGGCCCGGTACGGCGTTCCACTCCGATAGTCGTCGCGCGTCGGGTCGCGGTCGGGCGGCGCGTTGAACAAGAGCCGGCCACCGCATTTCAGCCAGTCGGCCGCACGGCGCGCCATCAGCGCTTGATCGGCGTGGGTAAACCAGGTCAGCGAATTCCAGGCGATCACACCATCGAACTGCTCATCGAACTGGACGGTGCGCATATCCGCCTTGATCCAGCGTTCCCGCGGGAACCGCGTTTGCGCCAGGTTGATCATCGATTGTGCGTGATCGACCCCAACCACAGAGTGGCCGCGTGCGATCAGAAACCGGCCGATTGGCTCACCGGCACCACAGCCAAGATCGAGGATCCTGCCCCCGCGCGGCAGCGGCTCGATCATGCGTTCGATCCAGTCGTGCGCCTCGAAGGCACCAGGGCGGATGGGTTTAGCCAAGGTATTTGGGAACCTGTTCGATTTTAAGCTGTTTTACAATCAGAAGCCGCTGATGTCGTGCCACCGACATCGCCACTTCTTGGCGCAAGACGGAAAGGATGCTCTCATGGGCGAACTCATCGACAAGATCAAAGGCAACGTCAATGAAGCCATTGGCAAGGCCAAGCAGCACAGCGACAATCCTGATACGCAGGCCGAAGGTGTCGCGCAGGAGCTGAAGGGCAAGGCCCAGCAGACCGCAGGCAAGGTCAAGGGCGCGCTCGGCGACGATATCTGAGCAAGCCTGACTTGGTGAAAGGAGGCCGCTTCGCTAGCGCGAGGCGGCCTTTTTCATTGCGGTCAGCGTCGTGCCTGCCGTGATGGTTTCGACGTCGGTTTTGAGGTGGAGCAAGCGCACTCCGTCCTGGGCCATCGCGCGGGCAAGTGCCGGGGCGAACTCTGCGGTCGTTTCGACCGTTTCCGCCCAACACCCATAAGCGCGGCCAAGCGCGGCAAAGTCGGGGTTGGCGAGCACGGTGCCGCTCACGCGACCGGGAAATTCGCGCTCCTGGTGCATTCGGATCGTACCGTAAGCGCCATTGTCGATGACGAGGACGAGCATATTCGCGCCGTGCGCCACTGCGGTGGCGAGTTCCTGGCCGTTCATCAGGAAGCAGCCATCGCCCGCAAGCGCGACGACGGTGCGATCCGGGTGGCGCAAAGCGGCGGCGGTGGCGGCGGGGACGCCGTAGCCCATTGCACCAGCGGTGGGGGCGAGTTGGCTGTTGCGCTCGTACCGCCAGTAGCGGTGCCACCAGCCGGAATAATTGCCCGCGCCGTTGCAGATAATGCTGTCCGCCGGAAGTTGATCGCGCATCGCCGCGACGCACGGACCGAGATCAAGTTTCACGCCCGCGCGCGGGGCGGGGGTGGACCAGGCGAGATAGTCGGCATGGGCTTCTCGTGCATCGGCGCGCGGCTCGGGCGGCTCCTTTGCGCTGACCAGAGCGTCGGCGATCGGCCACATGCCCGCACAGATCGCGATGTCGGCGCGATAGGTGCGGTTCAATTCGTTGGGATCGGGGTGGACGTGAATGAGCGTCTGGCTGGGATGATCGGGCGTGAGGAGCGTATAGCCGTCGTAGTCGCTTCTCCCAGGCGGGGACCGACCACCAAAAGGACGTCGGCTTGCTTGATCCGCGCGACCAGTTTGGGGTTCGGGCCATAACCGAGGTTGCCGGCCCACACCTTATGGGTATTGTGGATGGCATCCTGCCGCCGGAAAGCTGCGGCGACGGGAATGCCCCATAGCTGGGCAAAGTGGCTGAACGCGGCACCAGTGGCCAAATCCCAACCGGCACCGCGACAATCGCCATCGGGGCCTTGGCCTGGCCGATAGCATCGAGCGCACGCGCGACCAGATCGGGATTGGGCATCGAATCCACCCGTTCCACCCTCGGGCGATCCACCGCCACCACCTGATCGAGCAGCATATCCTCGGGCAACGCCAGCACGACCGGGCCGGGCCGTCCCGAGATCGCGACGTTCCAGGCCCGCGCGACATATTCGGGAATGCGGCGGGCGTCGTCGATCTTGGCGGCCCATTTGGCGATGGGGCCAAACATCGCGGGAAAGTCGATTTCCTGAAACGCCTCGCGGTCCTTGGTTCCGCGATCGACATCGCCGATGAACAACACCATCGGCTGCGAGTCCTGCATCGCGACATGCACCCCGATGGAGGCATTGGTCGCACCCGGGCCGCGCGTGACGAAGGCGACGCCCGGCCGCCCGGTGAGCGCGCCATCGGCACAGGCCATGAAGGCGACGCCACCTTCCTGTCGGCACACCACCAGATCGATTTCGGGCGTGTCGTGCAGCGCATCGAGCACCGCGAGGAAGCTTTCGCCGGGGACGGTGAAAATGCGGTCGCAGCCTTGCGCGACGAGTTGGTCGACCAGGATACGGCCGCCAGTGCGGGGGGGAGGGGCTAAGTTCATCGTCGGTTTTTAGCGACGAAGCTGCGGCTTGGGTAGGGCGCTCTCGAGCCGAGCGCGCGCGAGGCGCGTGGCCGCGAGTGTCGGGAATTTTGACAGTGTCGCGTGGTGCAGCACCTACGTTAACCACCAAAGCCTTAGAAAATCAGAGCTTTGCGAAATCTGGCACGTAGGGTGCTATACCTAGGACATGCCGAGCGGTAATCGCTTCAGCAGGGCGGGCCAGCGCACCAGCGCGGCCCGCCCGACCCGGCAATCAGCCCGCTTTCACGACACCTTGCTCTTCAAGCAGCGTCGCAAGCTCACCGCTTTCATACATTTCCATCATGATGTCGGACCCGCCAATGAACTCGCCCTTCACGTAAAGCTGGGGAATCGTCGGCCAATCCGAGAATTGCTTGATGCCCTGCCGCACGCCTTGATCCTGCAGCACATCGACGCTGTCGAATTCGGCACCGAGATGATTGAGGATCGCGACGGCGCGGCTGGAAAAACCGCACTGTGGGAACAGCGGACTACCCTTCATGAACAGCAGGACGTCACTTTTGCCGACGAGTTCGGCGATACGGATCTGGTCTGGGTCGGTGCTCATCGTTTTACTCCTGTACAGGCACGGCGGTGGTGAGTTGCAGGGCGTGCAACACCCCGCCCATGCGGTCGCCGAGCGCGGCATAGACCGCGCGTTGTTGTTTCAGTCGCGGCAGCCCGCGAAAACTCTCGGCGGTGACGCACGCCGCCCAATGATCGCCATCACCGGCGAGATCGGTCATTTCGACGCGCGCGTCGGGGATGCCCGCGACGATCAGCGCCTCGATTTCGTCCGCCGCCATCGGCATTATTCGGACCCCATCAACTGACGGCGTGCTTCGACCGTCTTTTCCTCGATCGCGCGCCGGATCGCCGCTTCGTCGATCGCGACATTGGCTGCGGTCAGATCGCTGACGAGCTTGCGGATGACGTCTTCGTCGCCGGCCTCTTCAAAATCGGCCTGGACCACGGCCGTTGCGTAAGCGTCGGATTCCTCTTTCGTCAGGCCCATCAGTGTAGCGGCCCATTGGCCGAGCAAACGGTTGCGTCGCGCCACGATGCGGAAGGCGACTTCTTCATCGCGGGCATATTTGGTCTCGAAGGCGCGCTCGCGATCGTCGAAAGTGGTCATGTGGATGGTCCCTTGGGCCTGACGAATAACGCAAGGGAGATAAGCGTGACGGGGGGCGTGCGCAACGCCCGTGGTGAAAGCAGTACAAATGTATCCTTGCGTATAGTTGTAGCGGTTGGCGGTAGCCCAATTGCCGCAGGGCGGTATAAGCGCAGCCGATCGCCTATGTTCAATCGGGAACCGCAAACCGCCAATGCCGCCTCTTCCCGACCGACCTTCTTCGAACGGCACGCTTCGGCCGCCCGGCACGCATCATTTCCTCCCGTCGCTGCCCGAGGCGCATCGCACGCTGAAGGTATGGGAAACGGGAGATGTCCGTCGGCCGCGCTGGCGGCAATGGCTTGGTTTCGCCGGTCCTGGCTTCATGGTGTCGGTGGGCTATATGGACCCTGGCAATTGGGGGACCGATCTCGCCGGCGGCAGCCAGTTTGGCTATGCGCTGTTGTGGGTGATCCTCGCCTCGAACCTGATGGCGATCTTCCTGCAAGTGCTGTGCGCGCGGCTCGGCATCGTAACCGGGCGCGACCTCGCGCAATCGTGCCGCGATTATTACCCCAGGCCCGTGGTGATCGGCCTGTGGCTGCTGTGCGAAATCGCCATCATCGCGTGTGATCTGGCAGAGGTGGTTGGGTCGGCCGTGGCGCTGAACCTGTTGCTCGGTTTGCCGCTGATATGGGGCGTGCTGGTCACTGGGCTCGATGTGTTGCTGCTGCTGCTGCTGATCAATTTGGGGTTCCGCAAGATCGAGGCGGTGGTGCTGGCTCTGGTGACGACGATCGCTTTGTGCTTTGCCTATACCATCTTCCTCGCCAAGCCCGATTGGACGGCGGTCGCGCTGGGGGCGGTGACGCCCTCCATTCCCAATCAGGCGGCTTTGGTGATCGCGCTCGGCATATTGGGTGCGACGGTGATGCCGCATAATCTGTATCTGCATTCGGCGATCGTGCAGACGCGCGCTTTCGGCAAGAGTGCGCGTGACATCAGGGCGGCGCTGGCGTTCAACACGCTCGACACGGTGCTGGCGCTGGGGGCTGCGTTCTTCGTCAATGCCGCGATCCTGGTGCTGGCGGCGGCGGTGTTCTGGCGCAGCGGCGTGGTGGTGACCGAATTGCAGGATGCGCACCAATTGCTGCGCCCCGCGCTGGGTGGTGCTGCGGCGACCGCCTTTGCGGTGGCGCTGTTGGCATCAGGGCAATCGAGCACGATTACGGGGACGCTCGCCGGGCAGATCGTGATGGAGGGGTTCCTGCACATTCGCGTGCGGCCGTGGATTCGACGGCTGGTGACGCGTGGGCTGGCGATCGTGCCAGCGGTGGTGGTGATCTCGGCGACGGGCGGGCGCGACACGGTGGAGCTGCTGGTGGTCAGCCAGGTGGTGCTGTCGATGCAACTGCCCTTCGCGATCTTCCCGCTGATGATGGTGACGAGTTCGCACGAGCGGATGGGGGCACATGCCAATGGCGTGTGGGTGAAAGCGCTGGGCTATGCGATTTGCACGGTGATCGCGGTGCTGAACGTGTATTTGCTGTGGGCGACGATCGGGGCGGTGTGGTTAGGGGCGCTGGCGGCGGCGGGGGTGGCGTTTGCGCTTTGGGTGCATTTGCGATGGCGAGTAGTCCCGAGCCATTCCAATCGATAGATATTCAGAGCATCGGACAGACGCCCCGTCTGTCCGATGTCCGTTTACTGATCGACTTGCACCAGCGCTTGTAGGCACGTGCTAAGCGTCATCGACGCAAAGCCCTCACATACGGTGTTGCCGCGACAGGCCTGCACTTGGCTATTATAATTTGCCCAGCATACACCTAAAGACTGGGCTTGCGCGGCGGGACTAGTCCCTAGTAAAAAAATCACCGACATCGCAAAGAATTTAACCTTACGCATTGCCTTTCTCCATGTCCGTCTCGTCGGACCTGCAGAGCATACCTATATACAATTTTAGTTCAAGGATGCGTAACAAAATCGTGTCTAGCCAATTCCGATCAGGAATTGTCGCCTTGGCTAAGTAAAGTGTCTTTGTCGATGGACCCATCGACGTTGCAGTAAGAGCTTCCGTCAGTCGGCGACGTTGACCACCAATTTTCCGATCGCGCCGCGTGCCGCCATCTTGGCGATGGCCTTGCCGCCATCTTCGAACGCGAAGGTCTCCGTCACGCGCGGTGCGATCTGACCGTCTTTCCATAGCAAAAACAGCCGCTCGATATGCGCGCGGTTCGCTTCGGGGTCGCGCGCCGCAAACGCGCCCCAGAATACACCGCACACGTCGCAGCTTTTGAGCAAGGTGAGGTTGAGCGGCAATTTCGGAATGCCTGCGGGAAAGCCGACCACCAGATAGCGCCCCTCCCAGCCGATCGAGCGCAGCGCGGGCTCGGCATAATCGCCACCGACCGGATCATAGATCACGTCATACCCGCTCTTGCCACCGGCCGCCTTGAACTGCTCGGCGAGCGCCTTGGACTGATCCTTGTCGAACGGCGCGCGGGCATAGACGATGGTGTCGTCCGCCCCGGCCTGGCGGGCGGCCTCGGCCTTTTCCTCGGACGAAACCGCCGCGACGACGCGCGCGCCGAAGGCTTTACCAAGCTCCACTGCGGCGAGGCCCACTCCGCCTGCGGCACCGAGGACCAGCAGGGTTTGCCCCTCGGCAAGATGGCCACGGTCGAGCAGGGCGTGGATCGTGGTGCCATAGGTCAGCAACAGCGACGCGCCTTCGGCGAAGCTGCGGCCTTCCGGCAAGCGATACAGGCTGGTGACGGGCAGGGCGATCTTTTCGACCAATCCACCCGACCCCGTTGTTGCGATCACGCGATCGCCGGGCTTCCAGTCGGTCACGCCTGCGCCGACGCTGTCGATCACACCCGCAATTTCGCTGCCCGGCGCGAAGGGGCGCGGCGGCTTGAACTGATATTTGTCCTCGATGATCAGGACGTCGGGATAGTTGATCGAGCAGGCCTTGACCGCGACCACCACCTGGCCGGGCCCCGCCACCGGGTCCGGCAAGGTATCGATGACTAGTGTTTCAGGTCCGCCCGGTGCCTTCGACAACAATGCCCGCATGTGCCCGTTCTCCGCTCATCCACGGCCGGTGTTCAGCTACCCCGGCTTCGTATTTCGAAATCTGGGTATCTCTTGCCAGCGTGAGGCCGACTTCGTCCAGCCCCTCCATCAGGCATTGGCGGCGGAAGGCATCCAGTTCGAACGGAAAACGGTCCTGATAGGGAGTGGTGACGGTCATCGTTTCGAGGTCGACGGTAATTGGCTGGTCCTGCGCGACCGCGAGCAGCCGGTCGATCGCATCTTGTGGCAGCACGACCGCGACGATCCCGTTCTTGAAGGCGTTTCCGGAAAAAAATGTCGGAGAAACTGGGCGCGATCACGGCGGTGATGCCCATGTCGGCAAGCGCCCACGCGGCATGTTCCCGGCTCGATCCACAACCGAAATTGTCGCCCGCGATCAGGATCTGGGCTCCGGCATAGCGGGGATCGTCGAAGACGTTGCCCGGTTGCGCGCGCACGGTTTCAAACGCGCCCTTGCCAAGCCCCTCCCGCGTAACGGTCTTCAGCCAATGCGCCGGGATGATGACGTCGGTATCGACGTTCTTCTGCCCCCACGGATAGGCAATACCGGAAACGCGCGTTACCGCCTGCATCACCGCGCTCCCGCCGGCGGATAGCCGCCGGAGCCCATGCGAAATATCTTCATCACGGAATATTTTCCTCAGGTTTCCGACCCGACCGGCACGACGGGCGGGTCTGCAGCACCAGCAGCCGGTTATTTGCCGGTCGAAATGCCGATCGCGCTGGTCTTGGCGGTGGCGGCATAAGCGGCGAGACCGCTCAACACGGTGCCCATGATAAGCACAACCAGAACACGCTTCATACTCGATCCCCTTCCGCGGGATGTGTTACCAGATCTCGCACGTCACACAATTTACCCGTCACCGCAGCGGCTGCGGCCATCGCCGGCGACACCAGATGCGTCCGCGCGCCTGGGCCCTGCCGTCCTACGAAATTACGGTTCGAAGTGGAAGCGCAGCGCAACCCCGGTGGTACTTTGTCGGGGTTCATGGCAAGACACATCGAACAGCCCGGCTCGCGCCATTCGAACCCGGCGGCGAGGAAAATGCGGTCGAGCCCCTCGGCTTCGGCCTGGCGCTTGACCAGGCCGGATCCCGGCACGATCAGCGCGTGCACGCCATCGGACACGCGGCGTCCGTTGGCGACCGCGGCGGCGGCCCGCAGATCCTCGATCCGGCTGTTGGTGCAACTGCCGATGAAGACATAGTCGACGCCGATATCCTGCATCGCGGTGCCGGGGGTGAGCCCCATATATGCAAGCGACTTGCGCGCGGCATCGCGCTTGGCCGGATCGGCGAAGCTCTCCGGATCGGGCACGGTGCCGGTAATGGCGATAACGTCCTCGGGCGAGGTGCCCCAGGTCAATTGGGGCGCGATGTCGGTCGCGTCGAGCGTCACGACGCGATCATAGATCGCACCGGGGTCACTCGGCAGCGTCTGCCAATAAGCGACCGCCGTATCCCAGGCGGCTCCGCGCGGTGCCATCGGACGGCCCTTGAGATAGGCAAAGGTCGTCGCGTCGGGCGCGATCAAGCCCGATCGGGCACCGCCCTCGATCGACATGTTCGAAACGGTCAGTCGCCCCTCGATCGACATCTCGCGAATGATCGACCCGGTATATTCGAGCACATAGCCCGTGCCGCCTGCCGCGCCGATCTTGCCGATGATGGCAAGCGTTACGTCCTTGGGGCTGATTCCGAAGCCGAGCGTGCCATCGACGCGCACTTCCATCGTCTTCGACTGGCCGAGCAGCAGGGTCTGTGTGGCGAGCACATGCTCGACCTCGCTCGTGCCAATGCCAAAAGCGAGCGCGCCGAGCGCGCCGTGCGCCGAGGTATGGCTATCGCCACAGACCAGGGTCGTTCCAGGTAGCGTGAAGCCCTGCTCGGGGCCGACAACGTGGACGATGCCCTGTTCCGGGGCGAGTGCATCGATATAATCGATGCCGAAATCGCGGGTATTGCGTTCGAGCGCGTCAAGCTGCGCCGCACTTTCCGGATCGGCGATCGGCAACGGGGCACCCGCCGCGTCGCGTCGTGCCGTCGTGGGCAAATTGTGATCGGGCACCGCCAGCGTCAGATCGGGGCGTCGCACCGTGCGCCCGTTGGCGCGAAGGCCCGAAAAGGCCTGCGGGCTGGTAACCTCATGGACGAGGTGACGATCGATGTAGATCAGGCAGGTGCCATCGTCGCGGCGTTCCACGACGTGATCGGCCCAGATCTTTTCGTACAATGTGAGGGGACGGCTAGCCATTGGAGGTCTTTAACCGAAAGATGCGCCGTTTCAAGGATTAGGTAACAGAATGTTACGTCACCGTCAGCGCGTGCGCGGACAGTCCCTCCGCGACACCGCTAGCGGATATAATGGGCTGTGGTTTTGGCAGCGATCTCTTCGGGGGTAACTCCGGGAGCCGTTTCGATCAGTTTGAACGGCGATTGATGATCGGGGCGCTGGAACACCGCCAGGTCGGTAACGATCATGTCGACGACGTTCTTGCCGGTTAACGGCAGCGTGCAGGCGGGAATGAACTTCGGGTCCCCGTTCTTGGACGTATGTTCCATCACCACGATGATCTTCTTGACGCCCGCGACGAGATCCATCGCCCCGCCCATGCCCTTGATCATCTTGCCCGGGATCATCCAGTTGGCGATGTCGCCATTTTCAGCGACTTCCATCGCGCCGAGCACGGTCAAATCGATATGGCCGCCACGGATCATCGCGAAACTGTCGGACGAGCTGAAATAGGCCGATTGGGGCAGTTCGCTGATCGTCTGCTTGCCGGCATTGATCAGATCGGCATCTTCTTCGCCGGCGAGCGGGAAGGGGCCGATGCCGAGCATGCCGTTTTCGGACTGGAGCGTCACTTCGACGCCTTCGGGAATATGGTTGGCCACCAGAGTGGGGATGCCGATGCCGAGATTGACGTAGAAGCCGTCCTGCAGCTCGCGTGCGGCGCGCGCGGCCATTTCGTCACGAGTCCAGGCCATTACTTCTCTCCAGATGCGGGGGGCGACCAGCGCTTGTCGGCGGGAAAAACATCGTCGAGCCCGCCCTTGAGCGCGGTCCCGTAAACCGGGTTGGGGAGCACAAACCAGAAGCGGCCCCACATGCCGTGGATGGCGGGCGAGGAGACCGCCGCTCGGCGCTGTTGCGGGGTGCCGGTGAACAGGTCGGAGAAATCGCCGAGTTGATCTCCGCCCATCGCCACCACGCAATAGCGCGCGGCAATCGCCCGACGCCGCGAATCCTTGCCCGAGCCGCTGCCGAGGTCGCCCTTCAGCCACAGCGTTTCGCCGTGTTTGGCAGAGCCCAGACCGGCATGGGCGATGGCGGCCTCGGTGAAGGCGGCGTTGGCGGCACTGCGGTTGGTGTTGAACACCACGGTTACGCCCATGTTGCGCAGTTCGTTGACCGCAGCGACAGCGCCGGGCACGGCTGCGACCCGGTCGACCCCGGCCTGCTCCCATTGCAGCCAGTGCGCCTCGTCATAGGGCGCACCCGGATGCGTCGCATCGTCATATTCGAAGCCGAGATTGAGCAGCAGCGTTTCGTCCACGTCGAACACGACCGCGCGAGGGCGGTCTCCGCACGGCAAGGTGGCCGGCTGGTCGAGCGTCGCATCGGGGGTGAGCACTGCCGAGGTGCGGTCGCTCAGCGCCTTGGGGTCGGCCTTTTCGCTCGCCAGGCGGCGGCGCACGGCATCGACCAGCGTGTTATACGCCTGATGATCGAGCGCGGCGCTTCGCCCGAGCCGTAGAGGAATTGCATGCCGGGCGCCACCTCGCGTCCGTGACCATAGGATAGCCGGTGTAGGAACGGTGCGCGACGAGGGACACGACGTTACCCGTGGAGGTGCATCCCTGCAGCGCCAGCGCTCCCGCGCAGGCAGGAGCCCAGAGCCACAGGCGCAGCGCTCGCACGCCTGGGCTCCTGCCTGCGCAGGAGCGCAAGTGCGACCGTCGCATCACGCCGCCTCGCGAACAGTGCGGAACTCGATCTTCTTGTCATAGGGCGCGCCGACGATCAGCCGCTGGACATAGACGCCAGGCAAATGAATGCAGTCGGGATCGAGCGCGCCGACGGGAACGATCTCCTCGACCTCGGCCACGCAGATCTTGCCCGCGGTCGCCATCGGCTGGTTGAAGTTGCGCGCGGTCTTGCGGAAGATCAAATTGCCGCTTTCATCCGCCTTCCAGCCCTTGATAATCGCAAGGTCGGCGCGAATGCCGCGCTCGAGGATATACTCCTCGCCGTCGAAGGTCTTCACTTCCTTGCCTTCTGCAACCAGCGTTCCGACGCCGGTCTTGGTGTAGAAGCCCGGAATACCGGCCCCGCCAGCACGACAGCGCTCGGCCAGCGTGCCTTGCGGGCAAAATTCGACCTCAAGCTCGCCCGACAGATACTGCCGCTCGAATTCCTTGTTCTCGCCGACATAGGACGAGATCATCTTCTTGACCTGGCGCGTGCGCAGCAGTTTTCCAAGGCCCTCACCGTCGATACCGGCATTGTTGCTGGCGATCGTCAGATCCTTGGTGCCCGCGTCGCGGATCGCGTCGATCAACCGCTCGGGGATGCCGCACAGACCGAAGCCGCCCGCGCAAATCGTCATGCCGTCATGAAGCACTCCTTCAAGAGCGGCGGCGGCATTGGGATAAAGCTTGCGCATCGGCGGTGCCTTTCGATTTTGGGCGTCGAGTACGGCGGGGAAGGGCAGACGGTCAAGCCGCTGATTCTGGCGGGTGGTACAGCTTAAACCCTGGTGCCGAACACATGCCCGATCCCGGCCGTCACCGCCATTGCCAGCGCGCCCCAGAACAGCACGCGCAATGCCCCTTTCCACAGGTTCGCGCCGCCGACATAGGCCCCCGTTGCGCCCAAGACGGCCAGTAGCACCAGTGTCGCCACCGCGACCGCTTCGACCAGCGCGGTGCCCCGGAAAAGAAACGCCATCAGCACCGGGAAGATCGCGCCAACGGCAAAGCTGGCGGCCGATGCGATGGCGGCTTGCACCGGTTTTGCCTCCATCGCTTCGTGGATGCCCAGCTCATCGCGCATGTGGGCACCCAGCGCGTCATGCGTCATCAACTGCTCGGCGACTTGCGCAGCCAGCGCCGCGTCGAGCCCACGTTGGCGATAGATCGCGGCAAGTTCCTTGGCCTCGGCCATGGGGTCTTCGGCGAGTTCGGCTGCTTCGCGCGCGCGCTCCGCACCTTCTGTGTCGGCTTGTGAACTGACTGAAACATACTCGCCGGCCGCCATCGACATCGCGCCGGCGACCAGGCCGGCGATCCCGGTCGTAAGAATAGCGCTCTGGCTCTGCGCGGCGGCAGCCACGCCCACGATCAGACTGGCTGTCGACAGCAAGCCGTCATTTGCGCCGAGCACGGCGGCCCGCAACCAGCCGATACGCTGGACCACATGTCTTTCACCGTGCCGAATCACGCTACCGCCCTAGCCATGTTGGTCTCAATGCGCCAGCGCAAGGCCGGGTCTCGGCCATGGCATGCGCACCAGCCGTCCCGTACCGGACAGGGTGATATAGGCGGTCTGCCGATCGACCCCACCCCAGCAGATGTTGGTTGTGAAAGGGTCCGGAGTCGGGACGAATTCGACCAGCGCCCCCGCCGGGGAAATCACCGAAATGCCGCTTTCGCCGATCGTCGCGACACAAATGTTACCGCATTCCTCGATCCCCAGCGAATCGAAGAACGTATAGCCAGCCGGGCGGTACAACGGGATGCCGGCTCCGCCGATCCCGACGGTCGGGTCCACCTTGCCGGGTGCGGTGATATCGAAGGCCATCAGCCGACATGTGTAGGTTTCCGCGACGTACAACCGCCTGCCGTCCGGGGAGAGGCCGATGCCGTTGGGGTTTTCGCTGGGGAAAATGACCTCTTCGAGATGAGTTCCATCTGCCTTCGCATAGAAGATGCCGGTGACGTCACGCTCCCGGTGCCGGGTCTTGCCGTGGTCGGTAAACCAGAAGCCGCCGTGGGAATCGAACACGATGTCGTTCGGGCCGCGCAGTACGCAGCCAAAGTCTCCGTCGCGGTATAGGATTTCGACGGCCCCGGTCGCGGGATCGATCCGTTCGATGCGGCCGCCGGAATAATCGTGCGCTTGCCCGTGCGGGATCAGCAGCCCGGCGGGGTGCTCAAAATATTCGAATCCTCCATTGTTGCAGCAATAGAGCATCCCGTCGGACCGAGCGCCAGGCCGTTGGGGCCGCCGCCCGGCTCTGCCACCGTCTCAATCGTTCCGTCGGCGCGAACGCGGCTGATCCTGCCCGCTGCAATCTCGACCAGCACGACGCTGCCATCGGGAAGGGCGACGGGGCCTTCCGGGAAACGCAGGCCGTCCGCGATCGTGGCTAGGGTCACCCGAACTCTCCTTTTTTTTTTTGTTCTATCGCTGGGTCGGGGGACTGCAAGGGGCCTCTTGACTACGCATGTAAACAATATGATTACATCCGTAGTCAGTACGGAGGAGAGTCGAATGGCCGAGCGAATCAGTGATGCCGAACATGCGGTGATGGAGGTGCTGTGGGATGAAAGCCCGCTGACCGCACAGGACGTGGCGGAACGGATCCCGGCGACGCGCGAATGGACCTCCAACACCGTCAAGACGCTATTGGGGCGGTTGCTCGCGAAGAACATCATCGCCCATGAGGAGGACGGCAGACGCTATCGCTATCGTCCATTGGTGCAGCGGGAAGATTACGTTGCGGGCGAATCGCGCAAGCTGATGGATCGCCTGTTCGGCGGCAAATTGAGCCCGCTGGTCGCGCACCTCGCCGAGCGGGATGCGCTGACGGCACAGGATATCGCCGAAATCGAGGCATTGCTGAAGGAGCTCAAGGCATGATCGGCTGGCTCATCGAGGGTTTGATCGCGTCGACCGTGCTGATGGTGGCGGTGCTGGCACTGCGTGCTCCGGTGCGCAAGGCATTCGGGGCCGATATCGCTTACGCCCTGTGGCTGCTGCCGGTGCTGCGCTTGCTGCTGCCGCCATTGCCGAGCGCTTGGCACGCGGCGGCGGTCGCCCCGGTTTTGCGCGCGAGCCAACAAGTTACCGTTCTCTTCGTCGATCCGATTGGCGAAGGGTCCGTCGGTCCGGCGGTGCAGCCCTTTGGGGCGATGCTTGCCCCGGTACTTGCGATATTGTGGATCGCTGGGGCGGTGGCGTTTTTCGGGTGGCATTGGCGACGGCATGTGCGGTTTTGTCGCCGCATGCTGGACCAGGGGGCGGCTACCGACGATCTGGACGGTGTTCAGGTGATCGAAACCGACGCGGCCACCGGCCCGCTCGCCTTTGGCGTGTTGCGGCGTTACGTTGCCTTTCCGCGCGATTTCGCCGAGCGCTACGAACCCGAAGAGCGCGATCTCGCGCTGGCGCACGAGCTTGGTCATCATGCGCGCGGCGACCTTATCGCGAACTGGGTCGCGCTGGTCGTGCTCGCCCTGCACTGGTTCAATCCGATTGCCTGGCGTGCGTTCCGTGCCTTTCGGGCCGACCAGGAAATCGCCAACGACGCCCGGGTGCTCGCGGGCATGAACCCGATGCGACGGCACACCTATGCCTGCGCGATCCTGAAGGCGGCGCACCCGACCTTCCTGGGCGGCGCGGTGTCGGCGACCTGCCACCTTCACACCATCAATGACTTGAAAGGGAGATTGAGGATGCTGACGACCACCAAGATATCGCCGGTACGTCTGGTAACCGGGGCAGGGGCGCTGTCGCTGCTCATCGTCGCCGGGCTGGGCCTGACCGCCTCGGGAACGGCCGCCGTCGCCAAAGTGCGGAAGTCGGTGGAGACGGCGACCGGGGTTGATATCGCGCGCCTCGACCAAGCGTCCGTGCCGCCGCCGCCCGTTGCTGAAGCGGCGGCACCCGCACCCGCTGATGTTTCGGAGCCGCCCGTGCCTCCGGCCCCGCCGCGCGCCACGACAACCACCACCATTACCGACACGACCACCACCATCGCGGAGGATGGAAAAGACCATCGCAAAGTCGTGCGCGTCATCCGCCGCGACAAGGACGGCAAGGTGACCTTGGAAAATCTCTCCGGGATGGAGAATATGTCGGGGATAGAGACCATTCCCGAGGTCAGGTCGGCGCGCTGCAGCTCCGAGGGCGACCCGCGCCAGATGGTTCTTCATCGTGAAAAGGACGGCAAGAAGCTCATCGTCATCTGTTCGAACCGTATCGAAAAAAGTGGCGGCGGAGGGCGCTGCGATAGCCGCGAACAGCAAGGATATCGAACGCAAGGCTTACGCCGGTGCTTTGGCGGGCTTGCGTGCGGCGCGCGAGAAAATGTTGCGGTCCCCCGAGATGGGGGCGGAGGCCCGCGCGCAGGCCTTGGCAGGGATCGACACCGCTATCGCCGAAATCCAGGCAGACATTGCCAAGGTGGAATGACCGGGCAGGGTCGTACGGGCTTGCGTCTGCCCGCACGACCCGCCATCTCGGCCGATATGAGCGAGCAATTTCCCGGTGTGCCCGAGCAACTCGAGCCCCTCGTCGTGCGATTGCTTGCCCCCCAATCCGTCGCCGTTCACCTCGACAGGCACGCAAGTACATTTGGTCGGCACCAGCGACCTCGCGGTGATCGATCCCGGCCCGGACACGCCAGACCATATCGCGGCGATCGTCCACGCCATCGCCGGGCGTCCGGTCCGGGCGATCGTGATCACCCACACTCACCGCGATCACAGCCCGGGCTCGCGCCCGCTGGCGGCGGCAACGGCGCGCCGATCGTTGGATGCGCGCCGCTCGCGCTCGATGACGATCGTGTCCGGAGCGATGCATCTTTCGATCGGGAGTACGCGCCCGATCGGATTCTGACGGAAGGCGACTCGGTTGCGGGCGACGGCTGGACACTGACCGCGCTCGCGACGCCGGGCCACACCTCCAACCATCTCGCCTTTTCGCTGCCCGAGAGCCGGGCGTTGTTCACCGGCGATCATGTAATGGGCTGGTCGACCAGCATCGTCTCGCCGCCCGACGGAGATATGGCGGCGTATATGGCAAGCCTGGAAAAGCTGCTGCCGCGCGACGACCGTATCTATTATCCCGCGCATGGCGATCCGGTTACCAATCCGCAGCGGCTGGTGCGCGGGATGCTCGGCCATCGCAAGCAGCGCGAGGGGCAGATCCTGCGGCTGCTCCGCACCCAGTCGGCGACCATCGCGTGATGGTCGAGCGGATGTACGTCGGCATCGACCCGCGCTTGTTTCCAGCGGCCGAGCGATCGGTTTTGGCGCATTTGATCGATCTGGCGCAGCGTGGCGAAGTCTGTGCAGACGGTGATGTGTGGAGCGTAAAGGAATGACTTTCGTCGGAAAGTTTGCGGCGGCGCTGGCCCTGATCACCGTGTTCATCCTCGCGCTGGTGTGGGGCATCGGCGCGATGGTCGAGCACAAGCTCGCCGGGCCCGATCCTGTGACCATCGCCAGTGGGTCGCTGCAGGGACTGCGCGAGCAGAACCGCCTGTCGGCCTTCGCGGCACGGTTCGTCGCGGTGTCGACCTCGACACAGACGCAATTCGGCTTGCAGGCGAAGAAGACGCTCATCATGCCGGGGACCGTGGAATATCACGTCGATATGGCGAAACTGAACGCGCGCGACGTAACGTGGGACGCCAAGACCCGCACGCTCGGCGTAGTACTGCCGCCGGTCGAAGCATCGGCACCGCAGATCGACATGACGCAGATCCGTGAATATGGCGAAGGCGGAATCCTGTCCAAAATTACCGACGCCGATGCGAAACTCGAGGCGGCAAACCGCGCTGCCGGTCAAAAGGAACTCGTACGCCAGGCGCACGAAGCGGTGCCCATTCGCCTCGCCCGCGACGCCACGCGCCGTGCGGTCGAGCGGAGCTTTGCGCTGCCACTCAAAGCGGCCGGTTTCGACGCGACCGTCAAGGTGCGCTTCGCGGATGAGGGGCGCGACGGCAGCGAAGTGTGGGATACGACCAAGTCGATCGCCGAAGTTCTGGCAAACCGCCAATAAGGCGTGACGCGGTTCCTCCAGCGCCAATCCAATGGTATAGAGCCCCAGCGATTCGGTTTCGTCGGGGGGCGAATATGGCATCTTTAGCAGAACCACATTCCGCGGTCGCGAAAGACGATCGTTTCTTTTTCATCACTTCGCTGATTATGGCGGCGATCGTCGTCGCGGGCTTCTCGTTGATGATCGTCACGGGGCGCTCCAGCTTCGCCTCGCCGCCGATTGTCCATGCCCATGCCGTGGTCTTCATGGGCTGGGTGGTGTTGTATGTGACGCAGAATGCGCTGGTCGCGCGGGGCTCGATCGCGCTGCATCGTCGGCTTGGCTGGATCGGGGCGGGCTGGATCGTCGCGATGGTTGTGCTTGGCACGATCGTGACGGTGCGCCTCGTACGGCTCGGCCATGCGCCTTTCTTCTTCCCGCCTGCTTTGTTTCTGGTGCTGAATCCGGTGACGATCCTGACGTTCGCGGCGTTGACGACCGCAGCGATCGTGCGGCGGCGGCAGACGGAATGGCATCGACGGCTGCATTTTTCCGGAATGGCGTTGCTGCTGGGCCCGGCATACGGGCGATTGCTGCCGATGCCGTTTCTGATCCCTTACGCTTATGAGGTTGATGTTCTGGCAGTCCTGATCCTCCCCATCGTTGGCATGGTGTTCGATCTGCGTCGTACCGGTAAAGTGCATCCGGCCTGGTGGTGGGGCCTTGCAGCGATCATCGGATCGACCGTGCTGTCCGAAGCGATCACCTACAGTCCGCTCGGAACCGCGCTCTATCGCGCGGCGACGGCAGGATCGCCGGGCGCATCGGTTGCGCCGCTGGCCTATCCGCCATTCCCGCCACTCTCTTGATCGCGCGGCCCCGCGCGTCCATGTGCAGCCCACAAACGCGGGAGCATGGTGATGGACGCACGTGGTGGTATCGGCGGAAGCCTGACCGGGCTCGATTTGAGGGCTGAGATCGACCGGCTGCGCAAGGAACGCAACGCCGTGATCCTGGCGCATTATTACCAGAAGCCCGAAATCCAGGATCTGGCCGATTTCGTCGGCGACAGCCTCGATCTGTCGCGCAAGGCAGCGGCGACCGATGCCGATGTCATCGCCTTTTGCGGCGTGCGCTTCATGGCCGAGACCGCCAAGATCCTGAGCCCCGACAAGATCGTGGTGCTGCCCGACATGGATGCCGGGTGCAGCCTGGAGGACAGTTGCCCGCCCGACCAGTTCGCCGCGTTCCGCGCCGCGCACCCGGATCATATCGCGCTGACCTATATCAACTGCTCGACCGAGGTGAAGGCGCTCTCCGACGTGATCGTCACATCGTCTTCGGCGGAAAAGATCCTCAGCCAGATCCCGCTCGACCAGAAAATCATCTTCGGGCCGGACAAGAATCTGGGCGGTTATCTGGCGCGCAAGACCGGGCGCGAGATGCTGCTGTGGCCGGGCGTGTGCATCGTGCACGAGGCGTTCAGCGAAACCGAATTGCTCAAGCTGCAATTGCAGCACCCCGGCGCGCCGGTCGCGGCGCACCCCCGAATGCCGCCTTATATCCTCGACCATGCCGATTATGTCGGCTCGACCAGCGGCATTTTGGCCTATGCCGATGCCATGGCGGGCGACACGCTGATCGTCGCGACCGAGCCGCACATCATCCACCAGATGGAAAAGGCCGCGCCGCTCAAGAACTTCATTGGCGCGCCCGGCGCGGACGGCAATTGCAACTGCAATGTCTGCCCGTACATGGCGCTGAACACGCTGGAGAAACTCTACCTCGCCCTGCGCGACCTGACCCCGCGCGTGGAAATTGAGGAAGGGCTGCGGCTACAAGCCAAGAAGAGCCTCGACGCGATGCTCGCCATGGCCAGCGGCACGGTGGGGCAGGCGACCTGGGTCCTGTAAAGGCATGACCTTTCAGCTCGACCGTTTCGACCTCGCAAGCTTCGTGCAGGCGACGCTGGCCGAGGATTTGGGGCCGGGCGGGGACATTACCTCTGCTGCGGTGATCCCGGCGGATGCGCGGTTTACCGGGGTGATGGACAGCCGCGATGCGATCGTCGTCGCGGGGTTGCCGATCGCCGAGGCGTTTTTCCGCGCGTTGGACCCGGATGTGGAGATCGAGCGGCTGGTCGAGGACGGGCAAGCGGTGGCGGCGGGCACCGATCTGTTGCGCCTCCAGGGACGCGCGCGGGCGATGCTGACGGCGGAGCGCTCGGCGCTCAACACGGTGCAGCATCTGTCGGGCATCGCGACGATGACACGCACCTATGTCGAGGCGATTGCGGGCACCGGCGCGACTTTGCTCGATACACGCAAGACCATACCTGGCCTGCGCGCGCTGGAGAAATATGCGACGCGGATGGGCGGGGCGACCAACCACCGCATGGGCCTGTGGGACGCCGCTATGATCAAGGACAATCATGTCGCGGTCGCAGGCGGCGTAGGTCCGGCGATTGCGCGGGCGAAGGCCGCAGGGATCGCGCGGATCATCGTCGAGGTGGATGCGCTGGACCAGATCGAACCGGCGCTTGCGGCGGGGGCAACGCATCTGCTGCTCGATAATATGGACGTGGCCACACTGCGCACGGCGGTGGCGCAGGTTGCCGGGCGCGTGCCGACCGAAGCGTCGGGCGGGGTGCGGCTCGATACGATCGGCGCGATCGCCGCGACCGGGGTTACCTATGTCAGCGTCGGGCGCTTGACGCAGTCGGCTCCGGCGGCTGATATCGGGCTCGATTTCACGGCAGCATGAGGGTGCGGACGATGCGGATTTCTCTGGCGATCGGATGTGGCGTGCTGGCGATGCTGCCGGTGGCAGTGCAGGCGCAAAGCTATCAATGCACTGTCCCCACCACGCTGCCGCGCCCGCACCCCGACGTCGCCTCGGCGAGCCAGCCGCAGCGACTGCGCCCGATCACCGGCTATACGCTCGCGCTGACCTGGGCACCGGAATATTGCCACAACAATTTCCGCGATCCCTCTGCCAAATTCCAATGCCAGAGCGGCAACCGGTTCGGCTTCACGTTGCATGGTTTGTGGCCCGACGGCGTGGGGAAGGAGTGGCCGCAATATTGCACGTCCACGGCGTTGTTGCCCGCGGCGCTGATCAAGCAGCACGTCTGCTCGACGCCCTCGCCACAATTGCTCCAACACGAATGGGCCAAGCACGGCACGTGCATGGGCACCACAGCTGACGCCTATTTCAGCAAATCGACCGACCTTTACGCCAAGCTCCACTATCCCGACATGGACGCCTGTCGCGCAAGCCGCTGAACGCCGGACACTTGGCGGAAGCGATCGCGGCGGCCAATCCGGGGCTACCGGCCAACGCCGTGCGTGTCACCGTCAACGAACGCGGGTGGCTCGACGAGCTATGGCTGTGCCTCGACAAGCGCTTTGCCTATACGCGCTGCGAGGCGGGTTCGGGCGGTGTTGCCGACACCGCGACGGTGAAGGTCTGGCGCGGGAAGCGCTAATTGCCTTCCCGCCACCGCGCGGTCAGCCGACGATGGTGGCGGTCGATGGGTGATGCTTGTCGAGATGGCGTTTGATGATCTTCAGGTTGCGCGTATTCGAGCGGAACAGGAAATCGGGAACGGCACCCACCACCGGAATGATGCCCAGCAGAAAATCGATCCCGACATTGCCGAACATCCGCGCCATCTGGAGCTTCGACATGCCGAGGTTACGCGCTTCCCACACCATCCACGCGCCCATCGCTGCCCCGATCGCGTCGCCACCGATCGGGATCAGGTCCAGGATCACGTCGAGGCCAATTTTGCGATTGAGCAACGGCACCGTGAACAGCCCTTCGAGCAAATGCTCCATCGCCTCGATCCGCTTGCGCACCGCCGCCGGATCGCGCCCGGCATAGCTGGAAGCGAACGCACCGAGGGGCGGGGGGCTCATGCGAGTTGTGGTGTCGGCCATGTCATCTCAATTGGTGTCGCTGCGGAGATGATTCAACGGGTGCCACGCGCGGGAGTTCCCGGTCCAGGCTTTCAATCGGATACTCACCAGCGACCAACGTAGCGGACGCGCGATCGGAATGAAGGCCACCTCATTGGCGAGCGCTGCATCGGCAATGGCAATTTGCTGCGCGCGCATCCGCGGCGAATCCGCATCGCGGGCGGCGTCGATCGCAGTTTGGGTCGCCTCGCTGCACAATTGGCACGCGGTTGCCACGTACCAGCGGGCGCTGTCATAGGGCGCGACCGCGTCGATCAGGCGGAGGTCGGCCGGTGCATCGGCGGCAACCCGCTCGGGCGCGATTCCCAGCGATACCAACGCCGCGCCGATATAGCCGTAGAGCAAGGTTGCGCCCGGGCCGTCGGGGAGCGCGACGCGCAGCGCGATTTCGCCCGGATGCGCGGCCTTCCATTGGGCGATGCGAGTCACGGCCTCTTGGGGCGGGCCGCTTTCGGCTTGCGCCCATGCGGGGCTTGCCGGGGGGGGCCGCCGAATCGAGTTGCTCGGGCAGCAATTGCGATACCGGTGCCCAATCGGGGGCAATGGCGGCGGCGAAGGCCGCGCGGTCAAATGCCTGAGCGATGGCCGCGCGATTGGCGGGATCGGCGAGCACGCCTTCCCGGCTGACAATCGCCAGGCCGAACACGCCAGCCGCTGGATCGAGCCGTCGGTTGATGGGCGCGATCTGGGTAAGCTCGACAAGCGGCCAATCGGTGAAAGTACCGCCGGTGACAAGTTGCGCCTCGCGCCGCTCGAAGCGAACGATGGCGCGTGCCGCGCGTTCGCCAATCAAATGGATACTGGCGGCGGCAGAGGGTTCGACCACGTCGTCGTCCGGGCTGCGCGCGGGGTCGAAGGCGGGGCGCAGCAAGACACTGCGACCGCGCTGCGCGGTCGCCCGAAACGGGCCACTTCCGCCGGGTGGCCGAATGCGAAAAATCGCAAGTTCGGGCTGCGCGAACAGTTTCAGAAGGTCCGGACGCGGCCGCTTCAGGCGGATCTCGATCACCTCGGGCGTCATCTCGACGATTTCGTCGATTGCGGTCAGATAAGGGCGACAAAACGTTATGCGACCCGGGCGCGAGCTGACGGCGCAGCACCTTGACCACTTCGGCAGCGGTGACCCTTTCCCCGTCATTCCACTCGCTGTCGCGCAAGCGGAAGATGTAGCTTCTGCCTTGGTCGATCACGCTCCAGCGCTCGGCAATACCCGGTTCGATCTGGCCGCTTGCGTCGAAGCGGACGAGGCCCTGTGCGGTCGCGTCGAGCAGGAGCCTGGCAGGGGTGTCCAGCGCACCGCGCGCCGGGTCGGCCAGTACGGGATTGCTGCCGATAGCGCTGACCGTCACCGGGCCGTCGTCACCACGCGGGCCGCACCCGGCGAGCGCGGCGAGCGAGACCAGGGCGATAGGGCGAACCATCAAAAGGGGCAGGCGTAGGCGGGTCATGGCCATCCTTGTGCCACCCGGTCGCGGCCCGCGCCACCCGGTCGTTTAGATCGGTTGTGTGCCTGGTTTAACCGAACGACCCGTGCGGATCGTGCGCGATCAACATCGTGTCGTCCCGTGCGATGACGGCGAGCGCCAGCCCTGCCTCGCGCGCGCGATCGATCGCAAGGCTGGTGGGGGCGCTGATGGTGATCAGCATCGGGAAACCCGCGCGGACCGTCTTTTCCACCAGCTCCTGGCTGCACCGCGCCGATAGCAACACGAAGCCCGTGGCGCTCGAAATGCCATGGCGCGCAAGCGCTCCGATCAATTTGTCGAGCGCATTGTGGCGGCCCACGTCTTCGCGCGCGAGCACGATATCGCCGAACGGGCTGCAAAAGGCCGCAGCATGAGTCGCGCCGGTCGCACGGCCGAGCCGTTGATGGTTGCGCAACTGGCCGAGCGCCCGCGCTATGGCTGTACGCTCCAGCGATATTCTGGCCGTGACGGGGGAAAGCGGGGCGAGCGCGGCGGCGATGCTGTCGATACCGCAAATGCCGCAGCCGCTTTCCGACACGCGGGTGCGCGCGCGCGCGAGGACGCGAGGGGTGGAGCGTTGCGGAAGTTCGGCGCGCACGATCCAGCCGCCATCGACCGCAACGATGCTTGGTTCGGTGAGTTCGTCGAGCGTCGCCAGGCCTTCGCTGATCGTGAAGCCCGCGACAAAGTCGGCCAGATCGGTGGGCGTGCCCATCATCACGGCATAGCCGATCCCGTTATATTCGAGCGCGATCGGCGCTTCGACCGGGACCGCGCGATCGATCCAGTCACCCGGTGTGTCATCGTAGGCGACGCGCAGCACCGGGACATCGCGAACCGCCATAGTCAATTGGCTGAGATCGTCGGGGCGGTTGATATTGACCAGATCCAGGTTCGAATCATCCACCCGGCGGCTTCCCGCAAGTGCGATCCAGGATTCGAGCGAGCGCCCGCCTGCGGCGATGTGCGCGTCGAGCTGGGCGGCTAGCGCGGTTGGCCACCAGCCGATCGCCGTCTGCCGGTTCAGCACGGCTGCGTCCTCCCCCTCCAGCAAGCGCCGTAGCGTGGTCGGCAAGGGATGGACATCGACGGGCACGGTCAGCACCGCGTCATATCCGTGACGGGCACCATAATGCAGCGCAGCGTTGAGCGCCCCTAATGGCCCGAGGCCGGGTTCCGGCCGGTCGGCCACGCGCTCCAGGCCCTCCCACTCCCGTCCGCACAGCACCACATGATCGACCTGTGGCGACAGCGCGGCGACGCAGTGCGCGAGCAACGGCGCGCCGTTCCACTGCGCCACCGCTTTGTCGGTGCCGAAGCGGCGTGACCGCCCCCCGGCAAGGATCGCGCCTAGCAAACGCATGGCAGCCTCATTTCGCCTCCGCATCGCTGCGCACCTGCGCGTGCGCAAGCAGGGCGAAGATGCCGGCTCCGCCGAGCAGATTGCCGAGGATGGCCGGGATCAACGACGCCGCGATCAGCGCGAGCGCCGATGCCTTGCCGCTGAAGATCAGCAGGAACACCTCGGACGAGCCGACGATCGAATGGCTGAATCCCGCGAGCGCGACGAGATAGGTGATCGCGCTGATGATCAGAAAGGACTGGGCGCGGGCCCCGGGCAGGGTCCAGGCGAGGATCGCGATGAAGAAGCCAGCCGGGATGGCGTTGAGGAAGGTCGCGCCCGCGCCAAGCGTCATCACCTTGGCCGAAACCGCGATCATCGCGGCGCGTAATGCATCGTCCCCTATCAGCCCGCTCGCCATTGCCGACGCGACCAATGCGGTGCCTGCAAGGTTGGCGAGGATGACTAGCGCCCACAGCCGAAGCGTCCGCCCCAGTGCCGCGAGCGACGGCTTGGTCGCGAGCGGCAGCATTGCGGTGATTGTGCTTTCGGTGAACAACTGCATCCGTCCGAGCACGACGATCAAAAATCCGATCGGGTAGCCGAGCGACACCACCGTCGGCCGCCACGGCGCATCGGGCAAATGCGCGTACAGCGCACCCTCGAACAACAGCGAAGCGTTGATCGCGATGCCCGCTGCAAGGCCCGACCACAACAAGGCGGCGGCCGGACGGTTGACCGCCGTCTCGCCCTCTTCGCGCACCGTGCGATGAAGGTCGGTCGCGTCGGCCGCACCGAGATCGTCGTCGCTTTTTGAAGTATCTTTGCTGGAAACCATCGGTCTGTTGCTATGCGCAAAAGCGCGGCTTGGCCAGCGAACGCGAAGCGGCCATCACCTCGCCTCCACTCGCACCGGCACCGATTTCGAAGCGGGCGTGCCCGACAGTTCGTCATGGTGCTGCATCGGTACCAGCACGTTACACTCGGGGTAATAACCCGCGATCGTGCCGCGCGGGAGCTGGTAGGCGGTCAGTGTAAGGCCTGTCAGGCGGCGGTCGTGGCCGTCGGCGACGTCGGTCACCAGCGTAATCGTCTGGCCGTCGGTGAGCCCGGCTTCGGCCATGTCCTCCGGGCACATCAGCACGATATCGCGCGAGCCTTCGAGCCCGCGCAGCCGATCCGAATAGCCGTAAATCGTGGTGTTGAACTGATCGTTGGAGCGCATCGTGATGAGGCGGTAGCGGCCGGGTGCATCCTGGAAGCCGACCGAATTGAGCGCGCCGGGCGTGGTGAACACCGCTTTGCCCTCGGGCGTCTTCCACACCCGCTCATGCGCGCCATTGCCGCGATAGAAGCCGCCGGCCTGATACATGCGCTTGTTATAATCGCGGAAATCGTCGGGATAGGTACGCTCGATCAAATCGCGTACCAGCGCGTAATCGCCGGTCCAGGCGTCCCATTGCAGCGCGGGCAGCGGCGGTAGCGTCGCCTTGGCGATACCCGCGACGATCGCCAACTCGCTCCTCACGCTCTCCGACACGGGCGGGCGATAGCCGATCGAGGCGCTGATCATCGAAAAGCTGTCCTCGCTGGTGATGGTCTGCGGCCCGGTCGCTTGCGCGTCGGTTTCGAAGCGGCCGAGACAGGGCAGGATATAGGCCTGTTTGGCGGGGAACAGGTGGCTGCGGTTGAGCTTGGTCGAAACCATCACGGTGAGGTCCTGCGCCGCCCAGGCGGCCTCCATCCGTTGCTGATCGGGCACGGCGCGCACCAGATTGCCGCCGAGCGAGATGAACGCCTTCACCTCGCCCTCGAACAACGCCTCGGCGGCGTGGACGATATTCATGCCGTCCTCGGTCGGCGGATCGAAGCCGAACAGCTCCTTCAATTTGTCGAGCGGGACGAGATGTGCCTTTTCGGCAATGCCGACGGTACGCTGGCCCTGCACATTGCTGTGTCCGCGCACCGGGCAGCAGCCGGCGCCGGGGCGACCGATATTGCCGCGCAGCAGCAGCAAATTGACCAGCATCGCGATGTTCAGCGCGCCGTGCGCGTGCTGCGTCAGGCCCATGCCATACACGCCGATCACCTTTTCGGCGGCGATATAGACTTCGGCGGCCTCGCGCAGCGCGGCTTCGCTCAGGCCGGATTCGCGCTCGATCTCGGCCCAGTCGGCGTCGCGGCAGGACTGGATGAAGCTGTCGAAGCCGGTGGTGTGCTGTTCAACGAAGGCGTGGTCGATCACTTCCGCCGTGCCCGCCGCCCTGGCGGCATCGTCGGCCTCGACCACGCATTTGCACAGGCCAAGGATCGCGGCGATGTCGCCGCCGGCCTTCACCTGATGATATTGGTCGGAGATCTTGGTCTCCTTGCCGGTGAGCATCGCGGCCGGGCTTTGCGGATCGACGAAGGAGACGAGGCCTTGTTCGATGACGGGGTTGAAGGTGACGATCTTGCCGCCGCGATCCTTCAATTCCTTCATCGGGTGGAGGAAGCGCGGGCTATTGGTGCCGGGGTTCTGGCCGAACACGAAGAAGGCGTCGGTTTCGGCGAGATCCTCCCACACGATCGTGCCAACGGGCGAGCCGATCACCTTGGTCAGCCCGACCGAGGTGGTCTCGTGACACATGTTGGAGCTTTGCGGCAGGTTGTTGGTGCCGTGAACGCGCGCGAGCAGCGCGTAGAGATAGGAGGCTTCGAGCCCGGCATGGCCCGAAGCGTAGAACACCGCGCTATTTTTGGGGAGCGCGTTCAGCGTCGCGCCAATCGCGGCGAAGGCTTCGTTCCACGACACTTCCTCATAGCGGTCGGTCGCGGCATTGTAGCGCAGCGGGTGTGTCAGGCGGCCGGTCTTTTCGAGATCATGATCCTTCCAGTCGCGCAGTGCGGTGACGGTATGGCTGTCTTCTTCCCAAAAAGGCGGGGGTGCAGCGTGCGCTGGTGAGCTCCCACAGCGTCGCCTTCGCGCCGTTTTCGCAAAATTCGAACGCCGAATAATTGGCGGGCTTGGGCCAGGCGCAGGACACGCACATCACGCCCTTGGGCTTGTTGATTCGCCCGAGGCTGCGCAAGGCGGCGGGGCTGGGCAAGGCGTCGCCATAGGCGTGCGCGATTCCCCGCAGCGAACCCCAGCCGCCAGCGGGACCGGAAGCGTGGGGAAGGTCCTTGTGCTCGGCCATGTCTGCGCGCCTTGTCGATAGAATTAGGGGAGGGGATGAATACGTACGCTGCAACTGTCCCCCGGCTCAACGCCGAATGCTGCACGAGGTTGCGCGGCGGACTTGTCAGCCGGTGGGGAGTCGAACATGACGCCGCACAGCGGTTTTTGCTCAAGTGGGCGTGTTCCCCGAAAACCCGGAGGTGTCATGGCGGACGTTGCAATCATGGATCGTGTGGCGCGGGAAGTGCTGCCGCGATGACGGGATTGATCGGCATCGACTGGGGCACGTCCAACCTGCGAGGTTTTCGCTTCGACGCAACGGGGAAGGTGATCGAACGGCGCGTCTCATCGCGTGGCATCGCGACGATCGAGGATGGCGCGTTCGAGGCGGTCTTGGGCACGTTGATCGACGGGTGGATCGGCGATCGGCCGGTGATCGTATTGGCCGGCATGATCGGAAGCCGCAATGGCTGGCACGAGGCCGCCTATCTGCCATGCCCGGCCGATCCGGTCGCGCTCGCAGCGGCGACGCAGGGCTTCGATACCGCGCTTGGCCAGTGCCACATCGTGCCCGGGCTCTCGGTCGATCAGCCGGTTCGACTGGGCGACGTGATGCGCGGAGAGGAAACGCAGATTCTGGGTGCGGGCGTGCGTGACGGGGTGGTCGTGCTGCCCGGAACGCACAGCAAATGGGCGATGCTGGACGCCGGGCGCGTAACGGGCTTTCGTACGGCGATGACCGGCGAGCTTTACGCCGTATTGCTGCGACATTCGTTGCTGGGTCGTTTGGCAGAGGATCCGGGCGAGCATGACACCGCGGGTGCCTTTGCCCGTGGCGTGAACCGCGCGCTGGCAGATCCGGCGGTGTCGATGCTGCTATTCTCGGCGCGTGCGGAGGTGCTGCTGGGGAAGCTTTCTACGCGGGAGGTTGCGGCGTATCTGTCGGGCCTGCTGATCGGGGCCGAGATCGGCGCGATGATGGGGGCAGCGCCTGGCACGATCACGATGATCGGCGATCCAGCGCTCAGTGCGCGCTATCGCACCGCCTTCGCCCTTGCCGGGCGAACAGACATCGACCTCGTCGATGGCGATGCGGCCACCGCCGCCGGACTGTGGACGATTGGAAAGGAAATCCGATGACCTTCGACGACTTGCTGGGCGAGCTTCCGCTCATCGCGATCCTGCGGGGGCTCACGCCCGCCGAGGCGGGACCGGTGGCGCGCGCCTTGTTCGCGTGCGGCTTCCGGTGCCTGGAAGTGCCGCTCAATTCGCCCGAGCCGTTTGTGAGCATCCGCGCCATCGTCGATACGCTGGGGGATACCGCGCTGGTCGGGGCGGGGACGGTGCTGCACCCGGACGATGTGCAACGCGTCCAGGATGCCGGGGGGCAGATCGTGATCTCGCCCAATTGCAATATCGAGGTGATCCGCGCGACCAAGGCGCTGGGGCTGGTGTCGCTGCCCGCCTTCTTCACGCCGACCGAAGCCTTTGCCGCGATCGACGCGGGGGCCGATGGCTTGAAGCTGTTTCCTGCCGAAGTCGCCGGTCCGCAAGGCTTGAAGGCGATGCGGGCGGTGTTGCCGAAGGCGATGCCGGTGTTTCCGGTCGGCGGCGTCGATGCCGAGACGATGGCCGCGTATTGTGCGGCCGGGGCGGCCGGCTTCGGCATCGGCTCCTCGCTTTATGCGCCGGGTCGTTCGGCGGAAGACACCGGCGCGCGCGGGCGTGCGTTGGTTAGCGCCTTCCGGGCGGCGCGAGCGACGGCGTAGATCGCACATCGCCCGATCGAACAGGCCCCGTCGCTACGCCTCAGCGCGTGGTCGACAGCCGGAAGACCATCCGGTGGTGATAGGGATTGGCGGGATCGACGCGCGCCGATCCGAACGCCGGTTGGTTGGGCGTGTCGGGGAAGAGTTGCGGCTCAAGCGCGATGCCGTCGCCCATGCGGTACAGGTGCCCGCTTTTGCCGATCAGCGTGCCATCCAGGAAATTGCCGGTGTAGAGTTGAACGCCGGGTTCGGTCGTCAACACCTCAAGCACGCGACCCGAGGCCGGATCTTCCAGCCGCGCGGCAAGCTTGGGCTCCTTGGTCCGCCCGGCATCGAGCACGAAATTGTGATCATAGCCGCGGCCGAACACGATTTGCGGGTCGGTGCCGTCGCGTATGCCATCCTGAAGCACGCGCCGTGCGTGAAATCAAACACGCTGCCCGCGACGGGCTTCAGCACGCCGGTCGGGATCAGTTGCGCATTCACCGGGGTGTAACGGGCGGCGGGGATGGTCAGCCGGTGTTGCAGGGCACCCTGCGGCGCGCCTTCCCCGGCGAGATTGAAGATCGCGTGGTTGGTGAGGTTGACGATCGTCGGCGCGTCGCTGGTCGCATCATAGTCGATCGTCAGGTTGCCCGCATCGTCGAGTGCATAGCTGGCGGTGACCGCGAGCGTGCCGGGATACCCCTGGTCACCCGCCGCGCTTGTCAGCGCAAACGTCACGCGCGCGGTAGGACCGGAGGTTACCGAGACCACGCGCCACGGCTGTTTGTCGAAGCCCTTGGTGCCGCCGTGCAGCGAGTTGCCCTTATCGTTCTGCGCAAGCTGAATGGTCTTCCCGTCCAGGATGAAGCGTCCGCCCGCGATGCGGTTGGCATAGCGGCCCACGCTCGCACCCCAGAAATTGGGACGATCGACATAGCTTTGCAGATCGTCATAGCCGAGTTCGACATCGGCGATCTTGCCGTCTCGGTCGGGCGCTTTCAACGCTTGCAGGGTCGCGCCGAAAGAAATGATCGTCGCGCTGACGCCGTTTGCGCCCTTCAGCGTCACGGCTTCGACTGCGGTCCCGTCGGCCAGTGTGCCGAAGGGGCGTCGTTCCGCCGTCGCGGCGAAGGCCGGTGTCGCGACGCACGTTACGAGCGCTGCGAGTAGCGTTGTCTTCGTCCAACCCAGACCGTGGCGCCGCATAAACTCTCCCATCGTTGACCAGTTTGAACTTGCTATATACTCAGACAAAATAGATGCAAAGGGCACCTTGCGCGATTATGCCGACTGCCCGACCGGCCCGAACGACGGAGAGATAGAGTGACGGTTTCGCTGATTCAGATCCGCCAGCCAGATGGTGCCCGTGCGGTGGTCGTCGCGCAGGGCGACATGCTGCGAACGGTTCCGGGGGTGACTACTGTGGTGGAATTGGCGCGCCGCGCGCTTGCCGAGCGACACAGCCTGATCGAGATGATCGGCGCGTTGGGCGAGGGCGAACCGGTCGATCTGTCGCGCGTCACCGTGCTCGCACCGATCGACCACCCCGATACCGCGCATTTGCTGATGACCGGCACGGGCCTGACACACCTCGGCTCGGCCGAAGGGCGCGACAAGATGCACCGTGCGATCGATGATGCCGCGCAGCAAACCGATTCGATGAAGATGTTCCTGATGGGGGTGGCGGGCGGCAAGCCCGAGGGAGACGCGGTCGGTGCCCAGCCCGAGTGGTTCTTCAAGGGCGATGGCAGCGCGTTGATCGCGCCCGACGCGCCGCTACCGTCCCCGGCGTTCGCGCTCGATGCGGGGGAGGAGCCGGAAATTGCCGGCATCTACCTGATCGATGAGGATGGCACCCCGGTGCGGCTCGGGTTTGCGCTCGCCAATGAATTTTCCGATCATGTCACGGAGCGCGGCAATTATCTGTGGCTCGCCCATTCCAAATTGCGGCCCGCGGCGCTCGGCCCGGAATTGCTGATCACGCCGTTGCCGTCACATGTCGAGGGCACCAGCAAGATACTTCGCGATGGCACTGTCCTATGGGAAAAGCCGTTCGTATCGGGCGAAGCGAACATGTCGCACAGCATCGCCAACCTTGAGCATCACCATTTCAAATATGCACTGTTTCGGCGTCCGGGCGACGTACACGTCCATTTCTTCGGCACGGCGACGCTGTCGTTCAGCGACGCGGTTCACACCCAACCGGGCGACATCTTCGAGATCGCTGCGGCCCCATTCCACTATCCCGTGCGCAACCCGATCGGCGCGGAACCCGCCACGCCCGTGTCGGTAAAAACGCTGTGAGCCCGATCCGCGTCGCCATCGTTGGGCTCGGCAAGATTGCCCATGACCAGCATTTGCCCGCGATCGCCGGGTCGCCCGAGTTCGAATTGGTCGCGGCGGCAACGCTGGCCGGGACGCTCGCCGATGTGCCGGTGTTCGCGTCGGTAGAGGCCATGCTCAATGCCGACATCGCGATCGACGCGATCGCGATGTGCCAGCCGCCGCAGGTGCGGTTCGATGCCGCCGTGCAGGCGATCCGCGCGGGCAAGCATGTGCTGCTGGAAAAGCCCCCTGGCGCGACCCTGTCCGAAGTCGAAGCGCTGACGCGCTTGTCTGACGCTGCCGGCACGACGCTGTTCGCGGCATGGCATTCGCGCTTTGCGCCTGCGGTGCACGACGCCCGCGCGTGGCTCACCGAGCGGCGCATCAACCATGTCGAGATCACCTGGAAAGAAGATGTCCGGCGCTGGCATCCCGGGCAGCAATGGATCTGGGAGCCGGGCGGGCTCGGTGTGTTCGATCCGGGCATCAACGCGCTGTCGATCGCGACGCGGATCCTGCCGCGCCATTTCTATTTGCACGACGGCACGCTCGACTTCCCCGCAAACCGTGCCGCGCCGATCGCCGCCGAGCTCAACATGATCGGGATGAGCGGTGCACCGGTCCACGCCGTGTTCGATTGGCGGCAGACCGGCCCACAGACATGGGATATCGTCGTCGATACCGATGACGGCACACTGATGCTGACGCATGGCGGCAGTCGCTTGACGATCAACGGCATGGCGCGGGAAAGTGCCCCCGAAGCCGAATATGCCGCGCTCTATCATCATTTTGCCGCGCTGATCGCAAAAGGCGAGAGCGATGTCGATCGCACTCCGCTGCGACTGGTCGCCGACGCATTCCTGCGCTGCCGCCGCCGCGATACGGACCCCTTCGACGATTGAATCGACCATAGCGGGCGCGCGCTGAGATGGTGCGCCATCCGTCGCGCGATCGGCGTTTGACGCGCTCGCTGGCCACATATACTCAGACAATAGAGGATTGATTCAGGAGAGACAGGTAATGGCGATGGTGGCCCCAACGGCGCGGATATCGGAAAGCGCGAGCGGACCAAAAGCAGGGCGGGCGCTGGCACTGCTTGCCAGCCTGTTCTTCATGTGGGGCTTCATCACCGTCATCAACGGTACGCTGTTGCCGCACCTGCGCAGCGTGTTCGCGCTGAGCTACACCCAGACCACCTTGATCGAATCGGTCTGGTTCATCGCCTATTTCTTCGCCTCGATCCCGTCGCGATGGTGATCGAACGGGTCGGCTATCAGCGCTCGATGGTGATTGGTTTGGGGATGATGGCGGTGGGCGCGCTGATCATGGTGCCCGCGGCGAAGCTTCCTTCCTATGAAGTGACGCTGTTCGCCCTGTTCGTAATCGCCAGTGGGATCACGCTGCTACAGGTCGCTGCCAACCCCTATGTTTCGGTGCTGGGCAAGCCCGAGACCGCGTCATCGCGGTTGAACCTGGTGCAGGCATTCAATTCGGCAGGGGCGACGCTCGCGCCGTTGTTCGGCGGCTATCTGATCCTTGGCCGCACGACGTCGGGAACGGCTGCGGCAGGAGCTGCCGCCTTGACCCCGGCCGAGCGGCTGGCCGACGCGCAATCGGTCGTGCTGCCTTATGTCATCGTCGCCGTTGTTCTTGCGGTGCTGGCCGTCATCATCGCGCGCTATCCGCTGCCGCCGATGGGCGTCGCGACGCAGCGCGCCGCCAAAGCACCCCCCTCGGGCAAGTCGCTCGGCTATCGCATCGCGCATCATCCCCTGTGGCAGCACCGCAATCTCGTGCTCGGCATTCCGGCGATCTTCATTTACCTGATCGCCGAGATCGGCGTCGGCAACCTGTTCATCAACTTCGTGTCGCAGCCCGAGATCGGCAACCTGACGCACCAGCAGGCCTCCAATTATCTGTTCCTGTTGTGGGGCGGGATGATGGTGGGCCGTTTGGTCGGGGCGTTCGCGATGCAGCGCATCGAGGCCGGACACGCGCTGGCGGTCGCCAGTATCGGTGCGACGGTCGTTATGTTGATCGCCGCCTTCACCACCGGCCATGTCGCGATGTGGGCGCTGATTTCGGTCGGGCTGTTCCACTCGATCATGTTCCCGACGATCTTCACGCTCGGCATCAAGGGCCTCGGGCCGCTGACCGAGGAGGGATCGGGCCTGCTGATCATGGCGATCGCAGGCGGTGCTCTGGTCGTGGTGCAGGGCTGGCTGGCCGATAGCTATGGCCTGCAAACCTCGTTCCTGCTGACCGCCGCGTGCGAGGTCTATGTGCTGTTCTACGCGCTATGGGGCAGCAAGACGGCATAGCCGCACCGATGGGTGCACGGCGAACCTGCTATGTCGGGTTGGACCGTGCGCCCGTTATGGGGTTTGTCCCGGTCCGCGCTCAAGCCGACCGACATGCACCGGCTGACCCTGCGAAGGCAGGGTGCATCGTTTCAGAGATGTATATGGTGCGGACGGCGGGACTCGAACCCGCACACCCTGAGGGCGAGGGATTTTAAGTCCCGTGCGTCTACCAATTTCGCCACGTCCGCATGTGCGGAAATTCCAAGCGTACCGCGCGGGTTGCGTCAAGTCGCTTAGACGTTGAGGCGCGCGCGCATTTCCTTGCCAGGCTTGAAATAGGGGACGCGCTTCGCGCCGACATCGACCAATTCGCCGGTGCGGGGGTTGCGTCCGGTGCGCGCATCGCGGGCGCGGGTCGAAAAGGCACCGAAGCCGCGGAGTTCAACACGCCCGCCCAGTGCCAGTCGCTTTGTGATCTCGTCGAAAAAGGTGGTGACCAGCGCCTCGATGTCGCGCAGCGACAGATCGGGGTTTTCAGCTGCCAATGTTTGCACCAGTTCAGATCGGATCATCGCGTCGTTTCCTTGCCGCCGCGGCCTTGCTCCAATGGAATGAAGTGGCCGCTTCGGACTTTATTTATCGTAAGTCCATCATGAACGATAGCCACGAAACGACGTGAAAGGACAGGACGGGGCTACTCCATTTGGATGAATAACCCCGTCCTTTGGCCTTACTTCTTGCTGTCGGCCCCTTGCGCCTTGAGCGCGGCACCGAGGATGTCGCCCAGCGACGCACCCGAGTCGGACGAGCCGTATTGCGCCACGGCCTGCTTCTCTTCGGAGATCTGCATCGCCTTGATCGAGAAGGTCGGCTTCTTCGAACGGTCGAAACCGGTCACCATCGCATCGAACTTCTGGCCGGTCTGGAACCGCTCCGGACGCTGCTCGTCGCGATCGCGGCCGAGATCGGTGCGCTTGATGAAGCCGGTCGCGCCGTCGTCGCCGACCTGCACTTCGAGACCCGCATCGCGGACTTCGAGCACGGTGACCGTGACGATGGCATTCTTGTTGAGGCCCGACGAAGCGTTGCCGCCTGCCGCTGCCGCACCGGCTGCCGGAGCACCACGCTCAAGCTGCTTCATGCCAAGCGAGATACGCTCCTTCTCGGCGTCGATGTCGAGCACGATCGCCTGAACGACCTCGCCCTTGCGATGCAGGTTGAGGGCGTCTTCGCCCGACACGCCCCAGGCGATGTCCGACATGTGGACCATGCCGTCGACGTCGTTGTCGAGGCCGATGAACAGACCGAATTCGGTCGCGTTCTTGACTTCGCCTTCAACGGTCGAACCGATCGGATGCGCTTCGGCGAAGGCCTCCCACGGGTTGCTGATCGCCTGCTTGAGGCCGAGCGAGATGCGGCGCTTGTCGGGGTCGACCTCGATGACCACGACATCGACTTCCTGCGAGGTCGAAACGATCTTGCCCGGATGGACGTTCTTCTTGGTCCAGGACATTTCGGACACGTGGACCAGGCCTTCGATGCCCGGCTCGAGTTCGACGAACGCACCATATTCGGTGATGTTCGTGACGCGGCCCGACAGCTTCGCGCCGACCGGATACTTGGCGGCAGCGCCTTCCCACGGATCGCTCTCGAGCTGCTTCATGCCGAGCGAGATGCGCTGCGTGTCCTTGTTGATGCGGATGATCTGAACGCGGACGGTATCGCCGATGTTCAGGACTTCCGACGGATGGCCGACGCGCTTGTAGCTGAGGTCGGTGACGTGCAGCAGGCCGTCAATGCCGCCCAAGTCAACGAACGCACCGTAATCGGTGATGTTCTTGACGACGCCGTCGATGATCTGGCCTTCAGCGAGGCTGAGGATCAGGCCCGAACGCTGCTCGGCGCGGGTTTCTTCGAGGATCGCGCGACGCGACACGACGATGTTGCCGCGTTTGCGGTCCATCTTGAGGATCTGGAACGGCTGCGGGATGTCCATCAGCGGGGTGACGTCGCGCACGGGGCGGATGTCGACCTGCGAACCCGGCAGGAAGGCCACGGCACCGTTGAGGTCGACCGTGAAGCCGCCCTTGACGCGGCCGAAGATGACGCCCTCGACGCGGGCGGTCTTGGCGAATTCGGTTTCGAGCGTGTCCCAGGCGGCTTCGCGACGGGCGCGGTCGCGCGACAGCATCGCTTCGCCGTGCACGTTCTCGACGCGGTCGACGAACACTTCGACTTCGTCACCGACCTTGAGATCGGCTTTCTGGCCCGGCATCGCGAATTCGCGCAGCGGAACGCGGCCTTCCGACTTCAGGCCGACGTCGATGACGGCGAGGTCGTTTTCAATCGCGGTGACGGTGCCCTTGACGACGCGGCCTTCGAAGCTGTCGGCACCGCCGAGCGTCATTTCGAGAAGGGCGGCGAAATCGTCGCGGGTTGGGTTTGCCTGAGTGGCCATAAAGTCTTGTATTCCTAAATCATGTTCCGGCCAGCCGGTTGTCTCCGGCGGTCTTGGCCAATGGTGTCGGGGTGGCCGTATGCGCAGCCCGACATCCGTTGGATTGGGGGCAGGGAGGGCCAAGTCGCGCGAATGCGAAAAGGCGCGAGAGGACATGCCTGTCGCGCCAGCCTCCGTGAACACCGCTCACCGGACGACCGCTCTATAGCGTGAGATGCCACTGCGGGCAAGCCGTAGGGGGGCGTTGAGGCACGGTGCCGTTGGCTATACCAATGCGGGAGAGACAGGGGAGCGATATGCGGCATTATCGATCGGCGATTGCAATAGGCACGTTATTGATGATCGGCGGCAGCGCCGTGGCGCAGGCCGTCGACGATCCGCTGACCCGGCCGATCGCCGCCGACTACGCCGCGCGCTGGCTGGCACTACAACCACCCACGCGCATCTACGGCAACACCTATCTGGTCGGCTTCCGCAAGATGAACGTCGCGCTGATCGATACCGGGGCGGGGCTGATCCTGATCGATGCGGCGCTCCCGCAATCGGTCGCGGCGGTCGAAGCCAATATTCGCACGCTCGGTTTCAAGCTGCGCGACGTGAAATTCATCCTCAGCACCGAGCCGCATTATGACCATGCCGGCGGGCTGGCCGCGCTTGCGCGTGATAGCGGCGCGACAATAATAGCCAGCGCGCCGGCCGCCAAAACGCTTCGGCAGGGGCATAGCGATGCCGATGACCCGCAATTCGGGCAATTACCCAATCTTCCTGCCGTTACCGGCCCGTTGCGAGTGGTGAAGGATGGCGAGGCAGTCCGGCTGGGGAAAGTCGACGTCACCGCAGTGGCCACGCCCGGCCATGCCGCCGGAAGCACGAGTTGGCGGTGGCGGTCCTGCGAGGCTGGGCGCTGCCTGAACATAGTGTTCGCCTCCAGCATCAACCCGGTATCGGTGGACGGCTACCGTTTCTCGGATCCGGCGCACCGCGCCATCGTCGCCACGTTCCGGCAGACGATTGCCCGGGTCGGCGCATTGCCGTGCGATATTCTGTTCACCGCGCATCCGGACAATTCCGGCGGGGATGTGACGTTTGCGCAGTTCGAGCGACACCCGACGCCCAATCCGTTCATAGATCCCGCCGCCTGCCGAAAACTGAGTGCCAGCTACACGAGCATCCTCGACGCCCGGCTGGCCAGGGAAGCGAAGCCCGCCGACCCGCAGTGAGCGCGAGGGACTATCCTTCAGCCTGAGCAGATTTCGCCTGAAGCCTGGCGTCAACGATCGCGATCGCGCGCTGCACGCTGGCTTCGATCGAGAGGAAGCTGGTGTCGAGCAAGGCCGCGTCGTTGGCGGGAACCAGCGGGGCGTTGGACCGTGTCGAATCGCGCAGGTCGCGCGCGCGAATGTCGGCCAGCACCTTGTCGAGGCTGATCGTCGAACCGTGCGCGCGCAGCTCGGCATGGCGGCGCTTGGCGCGGATATTGGGCGTCGCGCGGATGAAGAGCTTGGCGTCGGCATCGGGGGCGATCACCGTGCCGATGTCGCGCCCGTCGAGCACTGCGCCGCCGGGTTGATAGGCGGAACGCTTTTGCCGGTGAAACAATGCCGCGCGCACCAGCGGATGCGCCGACACGATCGAGGCGAGCGAACCGATCGCGTCGGTGCGCAGGATCGGATCGTCGAGCAGGGCATCGTCAAAATCGCACGCGGCGACAGCGTCGGCCTCGATCGAACCGTCCAGTTCCAACCGCTCTACATTCGCCGCGACCGCACGATAGAGCAGCCCGGTGTCGAGATGCGGCAGGCCATAATGCTGGGCGAGCGCGCGCGCGATCGTGCCCTTGCCGGACGCGGCGGGTCCATCGACAGCAATAATCATCGGCGAAAACTCAAAATGCGAACCAATCCAAGGAGCGCGATCACCGCCCAGGCCAATTCGAGGGCGAGCGCGGGGAGGTTGTAGTTGACCATCAACGATATCGCCAGCAGCGATGCGCCGAGAAAGTTCAGACCATTCGACAGAAGGTTGGGCGCGGCATTTCGCAGCGTTTGATACGCGAACCCGGCGAGAATGGTCAGGGCACCGACAAAGCCGATGATATCGGCCGCATGCGAATCGATCACCGGGCGTCGCCCTGCAATTGCCGGATCTGCGAGAAGAACGCGGGGTAACTGGTCGCGACCGGGCTGGCATCGTCGAGCGTCAGCGCGGCACCGGCGTTGGTTTTGCGGCAATGGAGCGCTGCCACCGCCATGCTCATCGCGATACGGTGATCAAGCAAGGTCGCCACCGTGCCCCCGCCGGGGAGGGGATCGCCGCCGCTGCCGTCGATGATCATGCCATCCTCGACCTCTTCGACGCGCGCGCGATCACGCCGAGCGCTGCGGCCATTGCGGCGATGCGGTCCGATTCCTTGACGCGGAGTTCGTCGGCCCCGCGCGCGATCGTCCGCCCGGAAGCGAAGGCGGCGGCGACGAACAGCACAGGATATTCATCGATCATGCTCGGGGCGAGATCGGGCGGGATTTCGATGCCGGTGAGTGCGGCATGGCGCACGCGCAAATCGGCGACGGGTTCGCCACCAACCTCGCGCCGGTCGAGTTCCTCGATGCTGGCACCCATCATGCGGAGCGCCGTGAAGAGGCCCGCGCGGGTGGGGTTGAGGCCGACATTTTCGACGACGATGTCCGACCCTGGCACGATCGTCGCCGCGACGACCAGGAAGGCGGCGGAGGAGGGGTCGCCGGGCACGACGATCTCCTGAGGAAGCAGTTCAGCCTCCCCCGTGATCGCGATAATCCGACCTTGCGGTGATGGCTCGACCGTCACCTTCGCGCCGAAGCCGCGCAGCATCCGCTCGCTATGGTCGCGGGTCGCCACCGGTTCGATCACGCGGGTGATCCCCGGCGTGTTGAGCCCGGCCAGCAACACCGCCGACTTCACTTGCGCCGAGGCGACGGGCAGGGTGTAGGTGATTGGAATGGCGGGGCAGATCCCGCGCAGCATCAGCGGCAGCCGTCCGCCGGGGCTCGACGTGAACTCCGCGCCCATTTGCGACAGCGGCGTGATCACGCGGCCCATCGGACGCTTGGACAAGGAGGCATCGCCAATAAAGGTGGCGATGATTGGATGGCTGGCGACCAGCCCCATCAGCAGCCGCGTCGAGGTTCCGGAATTGCCCATGTCGAGCGCGTTCGCCGGTTGCAGCAAGCCGCCGACGCCGACGCCGTCGATCGTCCACACGCCGTCATCACCCCGGACGATGCTCGCGCCCATTGCGCGCAAGGCGGCGGCGGTGGCGAGGACGTCCTCGCCTTCCAGCAAGCCGGTCACCCGGCTGGTGCCGACCGCGAGCGCCGAAAACATCAGCGAGCGGTGACTGATCGACTTGTCGCCCGGAACGCGAACGCGACCGGTGAGCGGACCAGAGGGTTGGACTTCAAGCGGAGCGGGAGTAGGATGTGCCATCGGCCCCGCGCTTTGACAGTGCGCTTGCGCTATGGCAAGGCGCGCCCCACTTTGCGGCGTCGCGGTCGCAAGATCTCATTATCATCTTGAAGAAGGTCAACTCGGCATATGATCCAGCCGGAATGGGGCACGAAGCGTACGTGCCCGAAATGCGCCACCCGTTTTTATGACCTGGGCAAGGACGATCCCGTCACGTGCATCAACTGCGGCGCACATTGGAGCCCGAGCCGATCCTGAAGTCGAAGCAGCCGCTGCCGTTCGAGCAGGCCAAGCCGGAGCTGATCAAGAAGGACGACGATCTCGCCGGTGACGACGAGGATCTGGACACCGGTGAAGACGAGGAGCCCTCGCCCGACGACGAGGTCGATCTCGGCGGTGATGACGATCTCGGCGTGGAAGCGCCGACCAGTGACGACGATCATTGATTTCCAGGCGTAATCGATGATTTTTTGGCAAGCGGCACATTGGCCGCTTGCCAAGGGCGCGCCGCCTCGGTAGGGGCGACGCCTTCCCGCTGAAGGTCCGGTTTTACGGACCTTCGAAAACGCGATGGGGCCGTAGCTCAGCTGGGAGAGCGCTGCAATGGCATTGCAGAGGTCAGGGGTTCGATCCCCCTCGGCTCCACCATTTTTCCTGTAAATCCGGATGATGTGTCACGGGACCAAAACCGCGGCACCATCGAACCGGCCATGCCGCAAATCGTCCAACGCCGTATTGGCGTTTTGGAGCGAGTAGACCGTGGTCTTTACGGCGATCCCGATTTTGGGGACAAGGCCGAGGAAATCGATTCCATCCTGCCGCGTGAGATTGGCGACCGACACGAGTTGGCGTTCTTCCCAGAGAGCTTCGTAGGGGAAGCTCGGGATATCGCTCATATGAATCCCGGCGCACACCACGCGCCCGCCCTTGCGGACCGCCTTTAGCGCCATCGGAACGAGATCACCTGCCGTCGCGTAGATGATCGCGGCGTCCAGCTGTTCGGGCGGACTTTCGTCGGACCCGCCCGCCCAAATCACGCCCAGGCTTCGCGCAAAGTCCTGCGTTCGTGTGTCGCCCGGTCGCGTGAAGGCGAAGACCGCACGTCCCTGCCATTTTGCGACTTGCGCGACGATATGGCCTGCCGCACCAAAACCGTAAATTCCCAACCGCTTGCCGTCGCCCGCGATCTTAAGCGACCGCCAGCCGATCAACCCGGCGCAAAGAAGCGGTGCCAGCGACACGTCGCTACCGGATTCTCCAAGCGGGAAAGCAAAGCGTGCGTCGGCGATCACCGAGGTCGCAAACCCACCATCCCGGGTATACCCCGTGAATTGTGGCGCATCGCACAGATTTTCCCGCTGCTCCCGGCAATATAGGCACACGCCGCAAGTGTGGCCGAGCCAGGGGATGCCGACCCGATCCCCTATTTCTAAGTCTGCGACGCCCGCACCGATCGCGTCGACGCGACCGACGATCTCATGACCGGGAATGATCGGCGATTTCGGGTCGGGCAATTCGCCATCGACAACGTGCAAGTCGGTGCGGCAAACCCCGCAGGCAAGCACCTTCACCCCGACTTCGCCGGGGCCGGGTGCACGATCGGGCAGCTCGGTCCACTCAAGCGGCGTTCCCGCGCGGTTCAATACCATCGCCTTCATGGTCCGAAACTCCTCGCACGGGTGCCTTGGTTCTGCCCTGACAGACGCAGGTTCACGATCGTTGAGCAGGGAACTCCGATGATAGCGGGCTACGCGACCGTCGGGAGGTTCGGATATTACGCAGGTTTCCACCTGTAAGGGCCGTTCGGCGATCATTCAGCCCGGTGCCGTTGGCTGCGCGGGACGGCGCCGGTGCCGGTCAGCGATACGCGGCCGCCGCTCGACCGGGATGGGGTACGCAGGCCAGGTCAGTCGCAAGACGTTCTTCCACACCCCTAGCGTATCGGCGGGTCGGCGTTTACATGGACCGCCACGACTCGCTCCCCACTACGCGCAGGACACGGCATCCCATGGACATTCGACTCGGCTTAACCTTCGACGATGTCCTGCTGGTGCCGGCGGAATCCGACATCGTACCGAGCCAGACCAACACCGCGACGCACGTGACCAAGGGTATCGCGCTCGATATCCCGATCCTGTCGTCTGCAATGGACACCGTGACCGAGGCGGACATGGCGATTGTGATGGCGCAATTGGGCGGCATCGGTGTGCTGCATCGCAATCTCGAGATTGACGAACAAGTCGCCGCAGTGCGAGCGGTCAAGCGCTTCGAAAGCGGCATGGTCGTCAACCCGATCACGATCGCGCCCGGTGCGACGCTCGCCGAGGCGCAGGCTTTGATGGTGCGCAACCGCATCAGCGGTATCCCGGTGGTCGAGGCCGATGGCAAACTCGTCGGCATCCTTACCAATCGCGACGTGCGCTTTGCCGAAAACCCGCATCAGCCGGTGTCGGAGCTGATGACCCACGAGAATCTCGCGACCGTCTCGACCGGCGTCGGCAAGGAAGAGGCGCGCCGTCTGCTCCATCAGCGCCGGATCGAGAAGCTGTTGGTGGTGGACGAGCAATATCGCTGCGTTGGCCTGATCACCGTCAAGGATATCGAGAAAGCTGTCACCTATCCCAACGCTACCAAGGATGCTGCCGGGCGCTTGCGCGTCGCCGCCGCAACGACGGTGGGCGACAAGGGGTTTGCCCGCACCGAGGCGCTGGTCGATGCCGAACTCGATCTGGTGGTGATCGACACCGCGCATGGCCATAATCGCGACGTTGCGCGCGCGGTCGAGCGGGTGAAGAAGCTCAGCAATTCGGTGCAGGTGATTGCGGGCAACGTCGCCACCGCCGAGGCAACGCGCGCGCTGATCGATGCGGGCGCGGATGGCATCAAGGTCGGCATCGGGCCGGGCTCGATCTGCACCACGCGCGTGGTCGCAGGCGTCGGCGTGCCGCAATTGACGGCAGTGATGGATTGCGCCGAAATCGGCCTGAAGGCGGGCGTGCCGGTGATCGCCGACGGGGGCCTGCGGACCTCGGGCGACCTCGCCAAGGCGCTGGCGGCGGGTGCTTCGGCGTGCATGATCGGGTCGCTGCTGGCGGGCACCGAGGAAGCGCCGGGAGAGACCTTCCTGTATCAGGGGCGCGCGTACAAATCGTATCGCGGCATGGGTTCGGTCGGCGCGATGGGTCGCGGATCGGCTGATCGCTATTTCCAGGGCGACATCAAGGACCAGATGAAGCTGGTGCCCGAGGGCATTGAGGGCCAGGTGGCGTTCAAGGGCCCGGCCAAGGACGTGATCCATCAGCTCGTCGGCGGGATTCGCGCGGCGATGGGCTATACCGGCTCGGCCACGCTCAAGGACCTGCAGGAGCGCGCGCGCTTCGTGCAGATTACGGGTGCGGGGTTGAAGGAAAGCCACGTCCACGACGTCGATATTACGCGCGAAGCACCGAATTACCCGACGCGCTAACTGCATCTCCCTCTCCCCGCTTGCGGGGAGAGGGCTGGGGAGAGGGGCAATGCTG
>NZ_JSBN01000029.1 GCF_000797515.1 Sphingomonas sp. Ant H11 | reverse complement strand
GTGGGGACCGGGCGGCGGGCCGTCGCCATCACCGGGCGGCGGTGGGGCGAACGTATCGCGAGTCGACCGGCGACCCTCGACGACGATATCGTCGCCATCTTTGCCGGGGGCGGTACGGTCGGATTCGGGTGTGTCGTCGGCGACCGCGTGACCGGGCGGCTGCATCGGTCGGCCGGGTGGCGGGAAACCAGCGGGCGGGTGCCAATTGGCGGGAGGCTGCGGCCGCCTTGCCGGGCGCAGGACCTCCGAAAAGGTCAGGCCGGAGCGGATTTCTTGGCGGTATTCACGCGCGAAGTTCACGGGGCGTGCGTCGACTTCGACCAGAGTGCCCGACGCATCGCGGATATAGCGATCGGGAAACGCCGCCTCGACCGCCGCCGACAGCGTGGGCAGGCTGCCGATCGCATTGTCGGTGCGGCTGTCGATGTAATTCGCGCTCAGCGTCAACTTGGTCCTGGTGCGGGCGATCACCGCTGCCGACAGGCTGGCTTTGAACACATGGCGATCGTCGGCGGCGAGCGCGGACGAGCCACCGCTGATCTGCGTGACCGAAACTGTCTTGCCGCGCCTGTAATCGTACACCAGCACGTTGGCCGTGGTGATCGTCGGCGCGTTGAGTTGCTCGAGCGTCGGGGCAACGCGGTCCTCGTTCATCGACACGATGATGCTGATGCCCTTGCGCGGGGTCCAGTTGAGGCCGTAACCGAGCGTGCCCAGCGCGCCATAATCGGAAAGCCGCGTCGTGCCGACATTGACGTTCGCCGACAGCGTGCCGATCGTATCCAGAAAGTGCGCCTTGGTGCTGGTCAGCGGCACGTCGAGGCTGGCCTGCGCATTGAATTCGGAGCGGTTGAAGGTGCGCCCGCTGCTGGCATCGACACCCGTGCTGTCCGATTCCAGCGCGCTGAACGCGCCGCCCACGCGCAAGCTGGTGCGTAAAGGCCCCGCCGGAAGTGTGAGCAGCTTGCCCATTGCGACCACGCTGCCGCTTCCGGCATCGCTGATCGAGCTGGCATGTTGGCGCTGTGTGCTGCCAAGCGGGGTGCGCGAAGCGGTGTCGGTGGCCGTGCGGGTATCGCTATGGTCGAAGGTGCCGATCGCCGAAACCTGCCAGTTCTTGGACAGATCGGCATTGAGCGTGGCACCGCCATGCGCGGTTGCGGTTTCACTATGCTGGCGCAAGGCCTCGTCGGACAGGATGCTGCCAACCGCCATAGTCGGCAGGCCGTTCAACGCGTCGCTGGTTTGATAGCCGCCGTTCGCGTTGAAGGTCGCGGTGATGGTGTCGGAAAGGCGATGCGCATAGGTGCCATTCAGGGTGTAGCTGCGCGATGTCGGCTTGAGCGTGCGGTATGCGGTGTCGTCGATAAGGGTGTTGGTCGGTGTCACGTTACGCTCGCTTTGCAACAGCCGCGCGCTGGCGACCGCCTTGGCCGACAGGTTGAAGCGATCGCTGTCATGGATGCGGACGTAGCTCAGCACCGCTGCGCCATTCTCGCCCTCGCCCTCGGTTGCGAGGCCTCCCGTGAGATTGGCAACGCGCGCGATGAAGCGGCGGCGCAAGATGATGTTCACGACCTTGCGCTGCGCGTCATAGCCGTATTTCAGCGCGACCTCTTCAGGCAGGATATCGACGCGCAGGATCGATTCGGTCGGCAAATCGCCGATTTCGTTGACGCCCGAGATGCGCTTGCCGTTGACCAGCACGACCGGCGCGCTGCTGCTGTCGCGGCCCTGGTCGCTTTGGGTCTGGTCGGCCAGCGCATCGAGCAATTCGCTAATCGTGGATACGCCGTATGCCGCGACATCGGCCGGATTCAGCCGGTTTTCGGGGGGGATGTCGCCGATGACCGACCCGGGCAGCGCCCGCCCGGTAACGACGATGTCGTCGTTCGTGGCCTCTGTTTGCACGGGCGCTGCGGGTTCGGGCACGGGCGCAGCGCCCGTCTCCGCATAAGCGAGCGATGTCAGGCTGCAGCCGAGCAGCAACATCGTCAGCGCGGGTGGGGTGTGGCGGACCAGGCGGCGGGGTGTGGTGTGCATACGCCACGCGCGCTAGAATCGGTTTGTTTCGCATGGATTTCCGCGCGGCGGTTCGGACCGATGGGTGCTGCGCATGGCAGAAAATTGGCGCGCCCGGAGGGAGTCGAACCCCCGACCGAGGAGGTAGAAGCTCCTTGCTCTATCCAACTGAGCTACGGGCGCGCACCGGATTCGCCTGTAGCGTGGATTGCGGCGCAGCGAAACGGCCTTCATAACCGCCCGGCGAGGGCAGGGGCGGATCCGCATGACGACACCACAGAGCATCAACGCACGCGATCTGGCCGGGCGGCAGTTCCGTTATTTCGATTTCGTGATGGTGGCGTTCGTCGTTATCCTGCTGCTGTCGAACGTGATCGGCGCGGAGAAGCGCTCGGTTATCAACCTGCCGTGGATCGGGCTTTGGCCGTTCGGTGCGGGGATCCTGTTTTTCCCGATCTCCTATGTCATCGATGACGTGCTGACCGAGGTGTATGGCTATGCCCGCGCGCGGCGCGCGCTGTGGGCGGGGTTCGGCGCGTTGCTGTTCATGGCGGTTATGGAATGGACCGTGGTGCATCTGCCGGTCGCCCAGGGCTGGAACGGGCAGGCGGCGTATGAACGCGTGTTCGGCGCGGGCTGGCGGATCATCCTGGCGTCGATCACCGCCTTCTGGGTGGGGGATCTGCTCAATTCCTTCGTGCTCGCCAAGATGAAGATCGCCACCGGGGGGCAAATATCTGTGGACGCGCACGATCGGCAGCACGATCGTGGGGGGAGGGGGCGGACAGCCTGATCTTCTATCCGATCGCCTTTTACGGCTTGGCGGATTGGCCGGTCGAGCAGATCGGCATGGTGATGCTCAGCCAGTTCGTGCTGAAAGTGTCCTGGGAAGTGCTGCTGACGCCGGTGACCTATCTGGTGGTCAACGTGCTGAAGCGCAGCGAGGGCGTGGATGTTTACGACCGCGGGACGGACTTTTCACCGTTCCAGATTTAGGATCGATGCGGTTCGCGTGTTGAGAGAGGAACGCCTTTTCCTTCAACCGTTCGGAAGGGGGCAGAAGACCGAGTCGGTCCGTCTTTACGCCCCGACCAGTTCCAGCAAGCCCTCGAACATCCGCCGTCCATCATTGCCGCCATGCGCCGCAGTTTCGATGCGGCGCTCGGGATGCGGCATCAGGCCGAGCACATTGCCGGTCGCATTGAGCACGCCGGCAATGTTGCGCGCGGAGCCGTTGACCGGCTCGGCATAACGGAACGCGACGCGGCCTTCGCCTTCCAGGCGGTCGAGCGTTTCGGCATCGGCTGAATAATTGCCGTCATGATGCGCGACGGGGATGATGATCTGCTCGCCCGCGCCATAGCGGCTGGTGAACACGCTTTGTGCATTGTCGACGGTCAGCGCGACTTCGCGGCACACGAAATCGAGCCCGGCATTGCGCATCAGTGCGCCCGGCAGCAGCCCCGCCTCGGTCAACACCTGAAAGCCGTTGCAAATGCCGAGCACCGGCACGCCACGCTCGGCCGCCGCAGTTACCGCGCGCATGATCGCCGAGCGTGCGCCGATCGCGCCCGACCGCAGATAGTCGCCATAGGAAAAGCCGCCGGGCAGCGCGATCAGGCCGACGCCATCGGGCAGGTCGCTATCGGCATGCCACACCATCGTCGGCGCGACGCCGCTCACCTGGTGCAGTGCGGTCGCGATGTCGCGGTCGCAATTCGAGCCGGGAAAGACGATGACCGCGGTCTTCATACGCGTTCGATCCGATAGTTTTCGATGACGGTGTTGGCGAGCAATTCGCGGCACATCGCGTCGATCCGCTCGTCGCTGGTGTCGTCGGCAACGTCGAGTTCGATCAGCTTGCCTGCGCGCACATCGTTGACGCCGCCGAAGCCGAGGCCACCGAGCGCCTTGTGAATCGCGCGGCCCTGCGGATCGAGCACGCCGGGCTTCAGCGTGACGAAAATGCGGAGCTTCATGGGCATATCCTGGCTGCTGGTCGTTAGCGCGGCACCCTATGGCCCTGTGCGCGCCGTGTCGCAAGCGTCGTGTAGCGTCAGGGGTCAGTGGCGCGCGGTCTCGCGCGGTTCGAACCAATGGGGCAGGCCGAAGGATATGCGCGCGCCATAGCGGGCGATCGTCGTCTTGGGCCACGGGCCGGTGAGATAGAGCGGCGCATAGCCACCGGTATCGCGCCCTTCCAATTGCGCACGGACATGGTCGTCGCCGATCCAGCGTTCATCGCCCGCAAACGGCCGCCGCAAGGCCACCGCGCGCACGCGATTGCCGACCAAGATCTGATGATAATCGAACGAGTTGCGTTGCTCGCCGCGCGCGTCGGTCAACCACGCGGTGGCGAAATAGGTTGGCGTCCACGCGGCCCCGACCGGGGCCGGGAACACCACCATCCGCGCGGGTTGATGGGCCCCGACTGGTACGGGGTCGATCCGGATCGTCAGCGCGAGCAAAATCGGCAGCAGCGCGACCAGGGTCACCGGCCGCCGCCACGCATCGAGCACGAAACGCACGGCGAACAGCCCGAACAGCGGCAACACCCATTTGAAATAATGGACATTGTTGAAGCGCCACAGCCCGGTCGGCAGCAAATCGACATAAGCGAGCATCAGGATGACATAGACCGCCCCCGCCGCCGCGACCGCGAGCGTCACCGGCCGCCTTGCAGGCGGGGTCCACCAGGCGACGAGCATCCCGGCCCCGCCGAGCAGCAGCCACGGTGCCGCATCGAGCAACCCGACACCTTCGCCGAACCAGGCGCGTGGCTCGACCAGCAGGACATAGGCTTTCCAGCCGAGCCACGCGAAATTGAAGCCATATTGGGCCGAATAGAGCATGTAAGGGCTGGGGCGGAGGCCGTAGATTGCTACGAACAGCGTGGCCAGCACAGCGAAGGACAGGATGAAGCCGGCAGCGGCATAGAGTGCAGCCCGGCCGTCTCGCGCCCGGATCAGCGCGACGATGGCGAAGGCCCCGATGATCGCGCCGATGATGACGTCGCCGGGGCGGGCGAACGGGATCAGGCCGAGCGCCAGGCCGAGGATGCTCGCGGGCCAGCGAGATCCGCCCTGTGCGCGCTTTTCTTCAACGCTTCCCCGGCGCAGGCCGGGGCCCAATTGCGGCGTGGATCGTAAGGAAGCGCTGTCCGAGCCTATGACCACCTCCGAGACTGGGCCCCGGCCTGCGCCGGGGGAAGACGGACGACAGCGTTCCAGCATCCCCGATGGCCATGCCCCCCGCCCCGCAGCCCCAAGGCGATCACGATCATTCCATGCCCGACATGCCCGGCATGGCCATGGGCCCAGCCGACCATGCCTATGGCGACGGGTCCGGCACCTCGCGCAACCCCGGCAATGACGGCGCGATGAAGGGGCTGCACCTCGCCACCGGCGACTGGATGGTGATGCTCCACGGCTATGCGACCAGCGTTTACACCAACCAGGGTGGCCCGAGCGGCGATCAGGAGACGTTCGTCGAATCGATGGCGATGCTCACCGGCACGCGCGATTTCGGCGGCGTGCGGTTGCAGTTGCGATCAATGATGAGCCTGGAGCCCGCAATGGGGGCGAAGGGCTATCCCAATTTGTTCGCCACCGGCGAGACCGCCAACGGCACCACGCAATTGACCGATCGCCAGCACCCGCACGATCTGTTCATGGAGCTGGCGGCGCGGCTCGATGTCGATACCGCGCACGGCAGCCTGTTCCTCTATGGCGGCCCCGTGGCCGAGCCGGCGCTGGGGCCATCGGCCTTCATGCACCGCGCCTCCGCGCAATATCAGCCGCTCAGCCCGATCACGCACCATTGGTTCGACAGCACGCATATCAGCTACGGCGTGGTGACGGCGGGCTATGGCACGGCGCGCTGGCAGATCGAGGCGTCAGGCTTTCGGGGGCGTGAGCCCGACCAATATCGCTGGAATATCGAGCAGCCGGGCCTCGATTCGTGGAGCGTGCGGGCGACCTGGACACCCTCCCCCGCCTGGGCGGTGCAAGTCAGCCATGGCTGGCTGAAGAGCCCGGAACAGTTGGAAGCCTTTCGCAACGAAGCGCGCACCACCGCGAGCGTACAATATGCCGCGCACGGCGTCTCCGCGCTGCTCGCTTTCTCCAACAAGCATAAATTGCCCGGGCGCGTGCTGACGGCATGGCTGGCCGAGGCGAATTGGGACATTGACCGCCACCACACGCTGTTTGCCCGCGCAGAAAATGTGGCGAATGACGAGCTGTTCCCGAACCCGCTCGATCCGCTGCACGATCGCAAGGTCAGGGTGAGCAAGCTGGAGAGCGGCTATGCCTATCGCCTGCGCTTTGTGGGGCCGTTCGATCTCGCGCTCGGCGGCGCGGTCGGCATCTATGACAAGCCTGCCCTTCTGGACGCGGCTTATGGCCGCTTCCCGCTGAGCTTCAGCCTGTTCGCCAAGGTCTCGCTCGGGCATTGAATGCGAAAGCGGCACCGGGGAGTTCTGCTCCCCGGTGCCGCCACTTCGCCCTTGCTGCAGGCAATCGAGTCAGTCGACTGCCTTGCGCTGGTCGCGGCGGTCGGCGCTGGCGATCACCTGGACGCAGCCTTCGGCCGCTGGTGCCGGAGCCAATTGCGTCTTGCCCGAGAGATGGATCGGGGCGGCGCGCTGCTCGCACCCGCGCTTGATCGGGTGGTAGGTTACCGCCGGGATTTTGCCCACGGGTGCCCAACGCATTTCATGCGTATCGGAAAGCGATTGCGCGGCGGCGGGGGCAGCGGCAAGCGTCATCGCAAGCGCGGCATATTTCAGCAAAGACATGGCAAATTCCTCAAAGCGTCAGGCGGATGAGGAAATATTTAGGGAGCCCACCTTGCCACCCGCTGTCCGCATTGTGACAAAGCATGTCCGGGGCCTCGTGGGCGGGGTGCAGGGCCACCCTATGCCCAGGCGCTATGTGCTGTCATAGCGCCGACGCAATTCTATCGCAGGGGATGCACATGCGCTGGACAACCCGGATCTTCGCCGCCGCCTTGTGCGCCGCCCTGCAGGCATGCGTCACGGCCCCCATTTCAGGCCCCAAGCCAGCGACCGTCGCGCAGACGGAAACGCGCGCGCCGGTCACCATTCTCATCTCGATCGACGGTTTCCGTCCCGATTACCGTGCGCGCGGGGTGACGCCCAATCTCGATGCGCTGGCGGCAAGCGGCATCAGCGCGGCGATGCGCCCGTCCTTCCCGTCCAAGACTTTCCCCAATCACTGGACGCTCGTCACCGGGCTGCGGCCCGATCGCAACGGCATCGTGTCGAATTCGATGGAGGATGTCGCGCGGCCAGGCGTGACCTTCACGATGGAAAATTCCAAGGACCCGTTCTGGTGGAACGAAGCCGAGCCCTTGTGGGTCACAGCCGAGCGCAGCGGAGTGCGCAGCGCGACGCTGTTCTGGCCGGGTTCGAACGTCGCCTGGGGCGGCACGACGAAAGGTGGCCATGGCGACCCGACCGGCGGCGTCCGGCCTGAGGATTGGTGGCCGTTCGACATGGCGGTGCCTGGCGAGCAGCGCGTCGCGGGCGTGCTCGACTGGCTTCGACGTCCCGCAGCCACGCGTCCGCGCTTCCTGACGCTCTATTTCGATACCGTAGACAGTGCGGGGCACACTTATGGTCCGGATGCCCCCGAAACGACTGCGGCGGTCGCAAAGGTCGATGCGCAGATCGGCGCGCTGGTCTCCGGACTGAAAACCCTCGGCCAACCTGCCAACATCGTCGTCGTCGCGGACCATGGCATGGCCGGGACCAGTGCAAAACGCACCATCGCGATGGACACCGTCGCCAACCCCGCCGATTATCGCCAGTTCGAGGCCGGTCCGTTCGCCAGTTTCTACCCCGTGCCCGGCCATGAGGTCGCACTGGAAAAGGCGCTGCTCGGCCACCACGCGCATTATGACTGCTGGCGCAAAAGCGAGATCCCGGCGCGGCTGCATTACGGCACCAACCCGCGCATCCCGCCCTATTTCTGCCTGGCCGAAACCGGCTGGCTGCTCAACAAGACCGCGCCAGCCGCCGATGCGCATGATGGCGGCACGCATGGCTATGATTCGGCCGCGCCGGAAATGGCGGCGCTGTTCATTGCCAACGGCCCGGCGATCAAGCCGCTGGGTACGTTGCCCGCCTTCGACAATGTCGATGTCGCACCGCTGATTCGCGACCTGCTGGCGCTGCCCGCCGGGGCCAATCTGGACGGTGATGATGCGCCGTTCCGGGCGGCGCTGCAGCCAACCCATCGCAACTAGGGGCTTGCCTTTGCCGCCACCGCGCTGGACACTGGGGCATGCACTATTTTGAAGATATCGTGGTCGGAGAGAAAGCCTCGTTCGGCCATTATGTGGTGAAGCGCGACGAGGTCGTCGCCTTCGCCAAGGCCTATGACCCGCAGCCGTTTCATCTATCCGATGAAGCGGCCGCGCAAACCCATTTCGGGCGGCTGTCGGCCAGCGGCTGGCACACCTGCGCGATGACGATGGCGATGCTGGTCGAGCAGTTCAAGGTGACCGAGCAAGCCGGGCTGGGCTCGCCTGGGGTAGACGAGCTGCGCTGGCTCAAACCCGTTTATCCGGGTGACACGCTGCGCGTCGAAACCGAGATTATCGAGAAGCGCGCGTCGCAGAGCCGCCCGGAAATGGGCAGCTTTCGCAGCAAGGTGACCGTCTTCAACCAGGACGACGTGGCGGTGATGACCTTCACCTCGATCGGGCTGATTAGAACGCGCCCGGCCGACGGATCCGACGCTTAGCGGTGGCCGCGGCCACCGCGCCCACCCGGAGCGCGGCCGGAACCAGGCCGACCTTGCACGCCATAATCGCGCCACATCGGCCGGATTTCGCGGCGGTCATTGTGCCAGCGCTGCGTGCGGCCTTGCCAATAGCCGCGCTGGTCCGGGTTCCAGCGGTGGCGGACATTGGAGCGATCGTAAACGTAATAGCCCGAGCCCGGATAATAATAATCGCCATACCAGCCCCAATAGGGGTCAGCGCGATAGCCGCCATAATAGGGGTCCCACGCGCTGGCGCCGTAGCCGACCGACACGCCCGAATAGCCGTAATCCTCGGCACAGGCGGAAAGCCCCCCCAGCGAAACGAGGGCGGCAGCGGCGAGCGAGAGTTTCATGACGGACATGGCGGCGAGTCCTTGAAGGAGGTCGCGCCCTTTGGGCTGGCGCGGCGTTGTCCAATCAACCCCGCTCGCCAGCCTTTGGTTCCTCTCGCCCGCGCTCAATGGCCGGGGAAGGCGATCAGCGAATCAACCGCAATCCCATCGGCGCGCAGTGCATCCGCACCGCCCAGGTCGGGCAGATCGACCAGGAACTGCGTCTGCTCGACCACCGCGCCCGCCTTGCGCAGCAGCCGCACCGCCGCGCGCGCGGTGCCGCCGGTGGCGATCAGATCGTCGACCAGCAGCACGCGCTGCCCCGGCACCAGCGCGTCCTGATGCATGGCGATACGATCGGTGCCATATTCGAGCGCATAATCCTCGGCAATGGTTGCGCCGGGCAGCTTGCCGTCCTTACGGATCAACAGCACGCCGGCGTTCAGCGGCGCGGCGAGAGCTGCTGCAAAAATGAAGCCGCGTGCCTCGATCCCGGCGACCAGATCGACCGGGCCGCGCGTGGCCGCTGCCATCCGCGTGATCGCGCTGGCAAAACCCGCAGCATCGAGCAGCAAAGTGGTGATGTCGCGAAACTGGATGCCGGGCTTTGGGAAATCCGGGATGGTGCGGATCAGCGCCTTCAGATCGTCATTCTCGGCCATAGCATCCTCGTCGCCCCGGAGCCGCTCGGCCCGGGTGGGAACCGCCGCCCCGCACCGCGCGGAGCCGCCCCGACACCAGGGCCGGGGCGACGTCCATGGCTCAGTGCTTGATATCGCGCCAGATGTTTTGATACGCGCCGTACGCCAGGATGCAGAAGAACAGCAGGAAGCCGAGCACCGCCAGACCGTAAGCGTGCCGCGTCGGCAGGTTTGGCTCGGCAGCCCAGGTCAGGAATGCCGCGACGTCCTTGGCATTCTGATCGACGGTCGATTTGGTGCCGTCGAGATAGGTGACTTGCCCATCCTGCGACAGCGGCGGCGGCATCGCGATGTTGAGGTTCGCGAAATACGGGTTGAAGTACAGCCCGTCCGGCACCTTGGCATCGGGGAATTTCTTCAACAAAGCGGCCGGTTGCGGTCCATAGCCGGTCAGCAATGAATAGACATAGGCCGGGCCGTCATGCCGCGCCTTGGTGATCAGCGACAAATCTGGCGGATTGCCGGTGCCGGGATAATAAACGGTCGGGAAATAATCCGATGGCAGGTTCGGGCGCTCGGTGGTGTCGCCCGATTTCGGATCGAACTGCTTGGCCTTGACCGACCAGTCCGCCGCGAACTTCTTCACTTGCGCGGGCGTATAGCCGAGCTGAGTCAGGTCGCGGAAAGCGACATGTTTCAGCGAATGGCAGTTGGCGCAGACTTCCTTATACACCTGCAGCCCGCGCTGGAGCTGGCGCTGGTCATAGGTGCCAAAGAAGCCGTTCGATGCGAGCTCGACCTCCTTGGGGTGGAGATGGAATTCGTCGACCGCCGTCGGAGCCGGGGGATCGGTGACGACCCCCTGGATCGACCAGAACAGCGCCCAGGACAGTACGGCAACGAAGCCGGCACCGATGAGAATTGCGATTGCGCGAACCATTGCTCGTAATGCCCCTTATTCGGCCGGGACCGCGCTACCGCTGAGTGCGGTATGCGCCGGTGACGTGCCACCCTTCTTCGCCAGCACCGCCTCGGTGATCGAGTTTGGCAGCGGCGTCGGGCGTTCTGCCCGCGAGATGATCGGGATGATGATCAGGAAGTGCGCGAAATAATAGGCCCCGCTGATCTGGCTGATGATGACATAAAGCGGCGTCGCAGGCGAACCGCCACACCAGCCGAGCACCAGCACATCGGCCACCAGCACCCAGAAGAAGATGCGATAGAGCGGACGATAATTGGCCGAGCGCACCGGCGACGAATCCAGCCAGGGCAGGAAGAACAGCAGCAGGATCGACCCGAACATCGCCAGCACGCCGAGCAGCTTTGCCGGAATGCCGATGAAATCGACCGTGAAGGCGCGCAGGATCGCGTAGAACGGCCAGAAATACCATTCGGGCACGATGTGCGCCGGGGTCTGCAGCGCGTTGGCCGGGATATAATTGTCCGGGTGGCCAAGGCTGTTGGGCGCGAAGAACAGGAGTGCGGCAAAGATGAACAGGAACACGCCGAGCCCGAAGCCGTCCTTGGCGGTGTAATAAGGGTGGAACGGAACGGTGTCCTGTTCGCCCTTCACGTCGACGCCGGTCGGGTTGTTCGAACCCGGAATGTGCAGCGCCCAGATGTGCAGGATGATGACCGCAGCGATCACGAACGGCAGCAGGTAATGCAGCGAGAAGAAGCGGTTGAGCGCAGCGTCATCGGGGGCATATCCCCCCAGAAGCCAGATGCGGATGGTGTCGCCCACCACCGGGATCGCCGAGAAGAAGCCGGTGATAACCTGCGCACCCCAGAAGCTCATCTGCCCCCAGGGGAGCACATAACCCATGAACGCCGTCGCCATCATCAGCAGGAAAATGACCACGCCGAGCAACCAGATCATCTCGCGCGGGGCCTTGTACGATCCGTAGAACAGCCCGCGGAAGATGTGGATATAGACCACGACGAAGAACATCGAGGCGCCGTTGGCATGCGCATAACGCAGGAACCAGCCGCCATTCACGTCGCGCATGATATGTTCGACCGAGTCGAACGCCACGCCGCCATTGGCGGCATAGTGCATCGCCAGCACGATGCCGGTGACGATCTGGATGGCGAGTGCCGCGCCCGCGAGCACGCCGAAGTTCCAGAAATAATTGAGGTTGCGCGGCACGGGATAGCCCGCGCCGACCGCGCCATAAACGAACCGGGGAAGCGGCAGCCGCTCATCGATCCACTTGGTGAAGCCCGATTTCGGCTCGTACTGCTTGGCCCAGGGGAAGCTCATATCTCTATCCTCAACCCACCGTAACCGTCGTTGGCGACGTGAATTTATACTCCGGCACGAACAGGTTCTTCGGTGCCGGTCCTTTGCGGATGCGCGCCGCCGTGTCGTATTGCGAACCGTGGCAGGGGCAGAAATAGCCACCGAACTGGCCGCGATCCTCGCCGCTGGTAATGCCCTGCGGAATACAGCCGAGATGCGTGCAAACGCCCAGCGTGATCAGCCAGTTCTTCTGGCCGCGCGTGCGTTGTGCGAGCGTTTCGGGGTCGCGCAGCGTCTTGATGTCGACCTTGTCGGCCTCGGCGATTTCGGCCGGGGTCAGGTTGCGGACGAACAGCGGCTGCTTGCGGAAGGAGGTAACGATGCCCTGCCCCGCTTCGATCTTCGACAGATCGACGTCGGTGGTGGATTGCGCCAGCACGTCGGCCGAGGGGTTCATCTGGTTGATCAGCGGCACCACGATCGCGATCCCGCCGACACCCGCAGCCGCAACGGCCGCGATGTTCAGAAAGTCGCGGCGGCGTGGTTCGCCGTCATGATGGGGTTCATTCTGCCGGGGAACTTCCAGGGTGTTTCCGCTTGCCATTCACTTGCCCTTGTACTTCGCGCACCGTGTCGAAACACGGCACGACGAAAAATCCGACAACGCCACCCTCACAAGAACGACGTGTGGGTCACGCCTGAACGCCCTCCCTCTGCTGGGGAAGCTTGAGCGTTCTGTTAGACGGCGCGACGGTGTTTTGCCAACAGCATTTTCGGAGTAGGGACGCTGGTTATGCGTATTGCTCTGTACCAACCCGAAATTGCCGGAAATGTCGGTGCCATTCTGCGCCTCGGCGCGTGCCTGGGAACCCCGGTGGATGTCATCGAACCGACCGGCTTCACCTGGAGCGAGAAGGCGCTCGCCCGGTCCGGTATGGATTATGCCGGGGTCGTGGATGTCCGTCGCCACCTCGACTGGGCGGCGTTCGAGCATCAGGTGCCCGGGCGAATCGTTCTGCTGACCACGCGTGGCGGCGTGCGCCTCGACGCGGCGGTTTTTCAGTCGGACGACGTTTTGCTGATGGGCTCCGAAGGAAGCGGCGTGCCAGATGCGGTGCACGCCCGCGCGGATCTGGCGGTCCGCATCCCGTTGGCAGAAGGGATGCGGTCGCTCAATATTGCGGTCGCAACCGGTATCGCGCTGAGCGAGGCCCTGCGCCAGACCAACGGCTGGCCCGCGTAACACCCGTGCGAACACGCGAATAAGTGATCTCGACTTGGCCGTCATCCCTCGCCACAACATCCCCGATGGACCTGGACCAAGAACAAACCGCCGCCCGCCACTGGTTCGAGCATCTGCGCGACCAGATCTGCGCCGAATTCGTCGCGATCGAACGTGAAGCCGGATCGGAGGCGAGCTTCGAATATACACAGTGGGACCGCGCCGACCCCAGCGGCGGCGATGGCGGCGGCGGCGTGCGCGGCGTGATGAAGGGCAAGGTGTTCGAAAAGGTCGGCGTCAACGTCTCGACCGTCGGCGGCACCTTTGAGGGAGAGTTCGCCAAGTCGATCCACGGCGCGGCGGAAGACCCCAGCTTTTTTGCCACCGGCATCAGCCTCGTTGCGCACATGGCTAACCCCCATGTGCCCGCAGTCCACATGAACACGCGCTTCCTGGTCACGACCAAGCGCTGGTTCGGCGGCGGGGCCGATCTCAACCCGCCGATTCCCTATGGCGAAGACACCGCCGAGTTTCACGCGGCGATGCGCGCGGCGTGTGATGCGCATGGCGACGATTATTATGCGCGCTATTCGAAATGGGCCGAGGAGTATTTCTACATCCCCCACCGCAAGGTGCATCGCGGGGTCGGCGGCATTTTCTGCGACCATCTGGAGGGGGATTTCGCCGCGAACTTCGCCTTTATCCAGGACATTGGGCGCGCCTTTCTGGACGTATATCCGCAAATCGTGCGACGCCGGATGAACACGCCCTTCAACGCCGCCGACACCGCGCAAATGCTCGAATGGCGCGGTCGCTATGCCGAGTTCAACCTGGTGTACGATCGCGGCACGCTGTTCGGGCTGAAGACTGGCGGCAATATCGATGCGATCCTGATGAGCTTGCCGCCGCTGGCAACCTGGTCCTGATGACGGGGCGCTAAGATGGGGTTGATCGCGGTTCGCGACGATGAGGTGGCGACCATCGTCACCACGCTGGAAATGCGGCAGCGCCCGCCGCTACGCCCGCTGCCCGCCTCCCCGATGCGGCTGGTAGCGTGGGAAGCGCCGAGCTTAGACGCCTATCGCACGCTGTTCCGCCGCGTCGGGGCACCATGGCTGTGGTTCTCGCGGCTGGTGATGGACGATCGGACGCTCGGCGCGATTCTCGCCGACCCCAACGTCGCGATCCATGCCGTGGTCGACCGCAGCGGAATCGAGGTCGGGATGCTCGAACTCGATTTTCGCGAAGCCGGCCAGTGCGAGATTTCCTATTTCGCGCTGGTGCCCGAACTGGCGGGCAAAGGGCTCGGTCGCTGGCTGATGGCGGAAGCGCTGGCACGCGGATGGCGCAAGGGGATCGATCGGGTGTGGGTCCACACCTGCACGCTCGACCATCCCTCAGCGCTCAACTTCTATCGCGCGCAAGGATTCGTCGCGATCAAGCGGGCGATCGAGACCTTTCCCGATCCCCGCATCACTGGGCATCTGCCGCCCGATAGCGCGCCTCAGATTCCGCTGCTCAACCGCCGATAAAGCGCGATCTCGATCAGCACCGCCGCAACGGTGCCGAGCGTATGCCCCCCGGCGATTCCTGCATCGAGCACGGCAGCCACGACCGGATTGGCCATCGGCGCGCCATCGAGCGCAGTGCCAAGCAGCTCGAAGGGCAGCGCGATCAAGCGCCCCCCCCAGCAACGGTACGAACGCCAGGCCCATCAGCACCAGGCCATTGCCCCGCGTCAGCGCAAAGCTGCGCCGCCACGCCGCGAACACGCCGATCGGTCGCTCCCCGACGAAGACGGGCGAAACCGGCAGCAACCGTCCCTTGAGATACAGCCCTGGAAAGACCAAGATCGAGCCGATGCTGACCGGCACGCTGACAGCCAGCGCCAGCAAGAGATAGTGCGGCAATAACGCGCCCGCCTGACCGAGCGCGCCGCTCACGGTCGGGCGCGCTCGGTCGATATACACGACGAACAGCGCCAGCACCCCGAACAGCGACAGCAGGCTGAGCACGATCACCAGCAACTCATATTGCTGGCCCCATACGCCAAGTTGCTTGAGCCAGAGATCCGCCGACGTCTGATCCACGACCGCCGGTGGAGCGGGCGCGGGAGCGACATAAATGGCCCCCGCCAGATCGGGAATGAACAAGAAGACGCCCGCTATACCGAGCAGCAGTTCGGAATCCCGCTTGGCCATCGCCCAGGCATCGCGAAGGATGCCTGCCACATTGAGTTTCATGAAACCTCGACGATCGCCTCACGCGCATCACGCGCCGCAAGATAGAGTTTGGCGACGAACGCGACCGCCAGCAGCGAAAAGATCGTCGACACGGCGGCCACAGCGATTTGGGTCAACACGGTCGCAACGCTCAACTGCCCCTCACCGCCGATCAGCAGCCCGAAGACCGTGCCGAACACCAGCTTGGCCGCAGCGGAAGCAACCCATGATACGCAGCCATACAGCAACACCACCCCCATGACCTTCCAAGTGATCCTGCGCGTGAGCACGAAAGAGCGCGCGTAAACGCCGAGCCCGCGCCGCTCCATCACGATGATCGGCGTGGCCAGCACAACAAAGCGGGCATAGCCCCAGAACAAGATCAGGCACAGCAACAGGGTGTAGAGCGAGCCGAAGGTCAACGCGCCCTGATTGACCTCGCCTGACGGGGGCTTTCCTGCCGCCAAGGCGGCCATGTCGACGCCGCTCAGCGCAAACGCGATGAAAATCGGCGCGGCGAGCAGCAGCACGACGAGCAAGGTGACAAGCCCAACTCCGATCACCGGCAACAACCGTCGATTGGCCACGCGCACCGCCCCGCCACGCCCCGCCGCCGGATCGAATGCGAGCGCGGTGATCGCCACCCCCGCCCAGCTCGACACCAGCGACAGTGCCAACACCATCAGGCCAAGCGCAAGATCAGCAGGCTGCCCGCCAGTCCCCATCAGCGGCATCAGGCTGCCGATCAGCGTGAGCGGCACGAAAATGCCGAACAGCACGAGCGGCGTGAGCGCGGCCAGATTGTCGCTGAGAAATTCGGCCGTACGGTCCCACACGGTGCTCATCGTCGCGATCACGTCTCTAGTCTCCCCGGATCCAACGACATGATATTGCCGCGATCGGGCGGTAGCGCAATGCTCTGCCGCCCGCCACTCCCTGCAAACCCTCCCTTGCGCGGCGGGCCCAGCTACGCCATTTCCGGGGCGTGACTTTCAGGACTGACGACATCGAATGGCGCATAACGCCAGACCCGGTTCCCTATGAGGTGGCGGTCGCCGAAATGGAAGCGCGCGCCGCAGCGATCGCTGCGGGCACAGCGCGCGAAATGGTGTGGTTGCTGGAACATCCCCCGATCTACACCGGCGGCACCAGCGCCGACCCGGCCGAGCTGCGCGACCCGCATTTTCCGGTTGTGCAGACCGGGCGCGGCGGCCGCTACACCTATCACGGGCCCGGTCAACGCATCGGCTATGTTATGCTCGACCTCAACCGGCGCGGACGCGACGTTCGGCAGTTTGTCCACGCTCTGGAAGGCTGGGTGATCGCGGCGTTGGGAGATCTGGGGGTTGCGGCGTTTCGCGCACCAGGACGCGTGGGCATCTGGACCAACATCCCCGATCTGGCCAACGATGGCGGTATGGCCGAGGCCAAGATCGGTGCGATCGGCGTGCGCGTGCGGCGCTGGGTGACGCTGCACGGGTTTTCCGTCAACCTTTCGCCAAACCTTTCACATTTCAGCGGAATTGTGCCCTGTGGCTTGGCCGACTATGCGGTGACGAGCATGGAAATGCTGGGACTTCCGACCGATTTTGAAACTTTTGACGCGGCGCTTGCGTTGCGATTCGCAGCGTTTCTGCAAACTCATTCTTCTACGGCAGAAAACTGGGCTTGAGGGGCGCGCCGATCCGGACTAATGTCCACCACGGTTTGGGTATTAAAGGTCTCGAGGCCAACCAAATCCATTATCTAGGGAGCTTTCCAATGCGTGCACTCATTTCCAAGGTCGCTGCTGGTTCGATGATCGCTGTTGCTGCGATCGCCATTTCGGCATGCACCCCGAAGACCGAAACGACGACGACCGACAACACGATGGTCACCGATCTGAACTCGACCGACACGATGACCACCAACGACACGATGACGTCGACCGACGGCGCGATGGCAAACGACGGTGCGATGGTTTCGAACGACACCATGACCACCAACACCACGTCGACCACGACCACGAACAAGATGTAATTCTTCCCTTTCGGGAAAGATTGTATCGAAGGCCGTCCGGGCGACCGGGCGGCCTTTTCGATTCCGCCGTTCGATACACCGCATTTGCGGGTAGCCTCGCGCTGCAGGATGCGCGATTAGGGTTGGGGCGCGCGAAAAAAACGCCGTAATTGCAAAGTGTGTGAACGAGAGGCTTCGAATGACTGTGTTGCGTACCCTTGCCGTGCTGGCCGCTGTCGCGAGTGCCGCACTTGCTGGCCCCGCCTCGGCCCAATTCTTCTTCCAGTCGCATGACATGAGTGGCCCGCCGCGCGCGGCGACGAGCCCGGCCTGCCATCGTTGCCAGGCGCGACAGAAGACGAAGTCCGCGCCAATCTGGTTTGGAACCTGCGCTCCGCGCTCAACGTCGCCGCGTTGCAGTGCAAGTTCGAGCCGTCACTGCTGACGCTCCAAAATTACAATATCATCCTTGAAAATCACAAGGACGAGCTGAAAAAAGCATATGAAACGGTGAACAAGTATTTTGTTCGCACCAACAAGGGCGCGAAGGTCGGCATCTCCGCGATGGACCGTTACGGCACCCGCACCTATTCCGCCTTTACCACGGTCGCCGCGCAATATGGCTTTTGCCAAACCGCCAGCGCGATTGCCACGCACGCCGCCTACGCCCCGCGCGGCACGCTGTACAAAGTGGCGATCGCCGAGATGAACGCGTTGCGCAACGCGTTGGTGCCGTGGGGCGAGGAGCGTTTCTCCCGCCGCGTGCGCGTCGACACCCGCCTGGCAATGCCGCGCCTGGACTCGATTTGCTGGTCGAAGCGGAACGAATGGGTTGCCAAGAAGTGCGGCCCGTTCGAACTGACCTACCGCTAAGGCGGCCTTCGACGCTGGGTCAGCGTAGGCCCAGCGTCTTGTGCGCTTGCAGCGTCAGCCGCCATTTGGGCCGCGCCATGACAAGGTCGATCGCGGCGGCGTGATTGGACGCTGCATCGACGCTATCGAGCGGCTGCACCAGGTGATGCGCAAACGCCCATTGCTCCAGCGCGGCGACATCGGTTCCTGGCTGGGGCCAGACCAGCTTCAACTCATCGCCGCTTTGCTGGACAACCATGCTGTCCGCCTTGGGGCTGATGCACACCCAGTCGATTCCCGGATGGACTGGCAGGGTGCCGTTGCTCTCGATCGCGATCTCGAACGCGGCACCGTGCAACGCCTCGATCAGCGCATCGTCGATCTGGAGCATCGGCTCGCCCCCGGTCAGCACGACGAAGCGGCTGTCGGCACCGTGGCCCCAAAAACGCTGCACCGCCTCCGCCAAGGCCGCGGCATCGGCGAATTTGCCACCGCCAGCGCCATCGGTTCCGACGAAATCGGTATCACAGAAGCGGCACACTGCGGTCGCGCGATCCTGCTCGCGTCCCGACCACAAATTGCACCCGGCAAAACGGACGAAGACGGCGCGACGCCCAGCCTGTACGCCCTCCCCCTGGAGCGTCAGGAACATCTCCTTGACGGCATAGGACATCGCGTCAGACCGCGTAGCCGGTCGGATCCGGCAGGCCGGCTTCCTCAAATCCCTTTTTGCGCAGTCGGCAGCTGTCGCAGGTGCCGCAGTGCAGGCCACCTGGGGCGGGATCATAGCAGGACCAGCTTATCCCCGCGTCCAACCCGAGCCGCGCCGCCTCGCGCGCGATGTCGGCCTTGGTCATGTGCTGCAGCGGCGCATGAATGCGAAAGGGACTGCCCTCGACCCCGGCCTTGGTTGCCAGTTCGGCCAAGCCTTCGAACGCGGCAATAAATTCCGGACGGCAATCGGGGTAGCCCGAATAATCCAGCGCATTGACCCCGATGAACAGGTCGCGCGCGCCCGCCGCCTCCGCCCATCCGAGCGCAAGGCTGAGGAAGATCGTATTGCGCGCCGGCACATAGGTGATCGGAATGCCCGGCTGTACGCCGTCCTTCGGGACCGCGATATCGTCGGTCAGCGCCGAGCCGCCAAATGCCGCGAGATCGAGCGGCAGCACCACATGGCGCACTGCGCCGAGCGCATTGGCGATGCGTCGGGCCGATGCCAATTCCATTCGGTGGCGCTGATTATAATCAACCGAAAGCGCGAGCAAACGATAGCCCTGCTCGCGCGCCAGCGCTGCGGCCACCATCGAATCGAGGCCACCCGACACCAGCACGACTGCCAGCGGGGCGACCGAAGAGGTCTGTTCCAATGTCATGATGCAAGGGAGTTAGTCACCAACCCCGCATTGCGCAAGCAGCGCATAAAAAACGGGCCGCCCGAAAGCGACCCAGGGGTTCCCCTAAGGGGGCGAATTGGGAGAAACGCGTGCCATAAAATGCACGCGTGATGTATATCGGGAGACTCTAAAGACCGGCTTAACGCGCCGTGCTGGCACCGGGCGGGCACGCCCCGATGCGGCGTGCCTCGTAATGATAATCGAATGGCGCGCCGCTGACGATCCCTTGCGTGTCCAAATTGAAGGCGCGCGGCGTCGAAATCTTGAACGTGGTGCGGCCGTGACCGTTGCCCGGGCAAGTATAATGCACGGTGGCCAGATCCGGCTCGTTATCAATGATGAAGCGCTGACACTGCCCCGCACTGTGTCCATATTGGATCAGAACCGTCGGATCGGCAATGCACAGCGTTCGAGCGGCCGAATCGGTTCCCAGTTCCTTGATCTGCCATTGGCCGGGCTCGATCCGGGCAACCGCCGTCAGAGTTGGCCCGGCGGTCGGGGCCGCCGCGATCAGCCCGCCAACCATCAACGCCGCAACCACTGCGCGCGCGACCTTCGATATCGCCATTCGATCCAACCCCGCTCGGCCCCGGGCAGAGCCTACCCAGGTTCGCCGCTATCGTCACGTAATTGGGGTTCCGCGCGCAAGTTTCAATGCGGCTACGGAACGATTTCCGCTGCCGCCTGCACCGGGAACTTACGGGCGCAAAAGGCACAATCGACAAAGATCGTGCCAGTTTCGTCCGCCATCGCGCGCTGTTCCTCGGGCGGAAACTTGCCGAGCACTTGCGCGATATATTCGGGCGAGCAGCGGCAACCGCGAACGATGGCGGTGTCGCCATAGAGCCGCACTGTCTCCTCTTCGTTGAACAGCCGCCATACCAGCGTCTCAAGCGGAATTGCGGGGTCGGAGAGCTCGTCCGCCTGAATGGTCTGCCCGAGGATCGCGACATGCTCCCATTCGGGATGGTCGAGCCGGGTGTGCAGCCGGTCCCGTCCGACCTCGCCCTCCGGCAGATGCTGGAGCAGCAGGCCGCCGGCGAATCGCTTGCCGTCCTTCCCCTTGCCTCCACAATCGATGCCGACGCGGACGAGCGTTGGGATCTGTTCGGACTGCAGGAAATAATGCTCGGCGGCCGCGCTCAGCGAATCGCCGTCGAGCGGGACGATGCCTTGATAGCGTTCGCCCGTCGTCGCCTGATCGAAAGTGATCGCGAGATAGCCAGCGCCAAACAGCGCGAACAGGCTTGGGTTCTCCGGGGCGGATGCCAGCCGTTCGGCATCATATTGAACATAGCCGCGCAGTTCGCCGCCTTTGTAGTCGCACACCAGCAGGGTTACGATTCCCGACTGGGTTTGCGCCTGCATGGTGAGCTGGCCTTCGGCATCCTTGAGCGTCGAGCCAATCAATGCGGCCAGCGTCAGCGCCTCCGCCAGCAACGCCTCGATCGGTGCGGGATAAGCGTGGGCGTCGAGAATCGTGTCGAGCACCGGGCCGAGTCGCACGACCCGACCGCGCGCGTGGCGCGCCGGGATGGTGAAGCCGAGGGCGCGGTCGGAGTCGGTGGTGCGAAGGTCGTCCATATAAAATCCGTTCGGGCTGAGCCTATCAAAGCCCTGCTCTCCCCGCACGACCATCGTGGATAAGGAGGGCCCTTCGACAAGCTCAGGGCGAACGGACTTGCGTGTCAGCGCCTTACATAAGGCTCAACCGGCAGCGATCAACCGATCTGGCCAAAGCACCAGCGCAGCACCGACTTTTGCGCGTGCAGCCGGTTCTCCGCCTCCGGCCAGATCAGCGATTGCGGTCCGTCGATCACCTCTGCCGTCACTTCCTCGCCGCGATGCGCGGGCAGGCAGTGGAGGAACTTCGCGTCGGGCTTGGCGGTCGCCATCAGCGCGGTATCGACCTGATAGGGCAGCATCGCCTGCAACTTGGTCTCGGCATGCGCCTGCCCCATCGAAATCCAGGTATCGGTGACGATGATATCCGCACCCTCCACCGCTTCGCGCGCAGTGCCGACCACGCGCGCGCGGCCCTTGCCCAGCGCGACATCGCTCTCGGGTGGCATAAAGCCTTGCGGGCACGCCGCGACCACATCGAACTGCATCAGCCCGGCCGCCTCCATGATCGAGGCAAGCACGTTATTGCCGTCGCCCAGCCACGCCACCTTCAGCCCCGGCAACGGCTTGCCCGCTTCGATGATCGTCAGCAGATCCGCCATGATCTGACAGGGATGCGAATTATCGGTCAGGCCGTTGATGACCGGCACGGTCGCATACTGCGCCATCTCCTCGACCTTGGCATGGTCGTCGGTGCGCAACATGATCGCATCGCAATAGCCCGACAGAACGCGTGCGGTGTCGGCGACGGTCTCGCCCCGACCAAGTTGGGTCGTGCCCGAGTCGAGCACGACGCTGGAGCCACCCAGCTGACGAATCGCCATGTCGAACGACACGCGTGTGCGGGTAGAATTCTTTTCGAACACCATCGCCAGCGTGTGCCCGGCGAGCGGGGCATCGGCATCGGGCTTGCCCTTGGGCCAACCCGCACGCGCCGCCTTGCGATCGAGCGCATCGGCCAGCATCGCCGCGATACCATCCGGGCCAGCATCGGAGAGCGAGAGGAAGTGGCGCATCTCAGATCCTCCCCGTTCCGGGGAGGATCTTCACCCCATTTACCCCGCTCATGCCGTCGCCACCGCATAGTCGCGTGCGCCGTCGCTCAACTTCTGCACGAACTCGGCGATGTGGCTTTCCTCGATCACCAGCGGGGGCAGCACGCGTACCACATTCTCGCCCGCCGCGACCGTCAGCAGGCCGTGATGGTCACGCAGATGCCCGACGAAATCGCGTGCGACCGCCGCATCCTTCAGCTTGATCCCCAGCATCAGGCCCATGCCGCGAATGCTGTCGAACAGATGGTCGTGATTGGGGATCATCTGCTCGATCGAGGCGCGCAACCGGTCGCCCATCGCGGTTACGTGATCGAAAAAACCGGGTTCGAGCATCACGTCGAGCACCGCCTCGCCCGCCGCCATGGCCAGCGGGTTGCCGCCATAGGTCGATCCGTGCGTGCCGAATACCATGCCCTTGGCCGCTTCCGCCGTCGCCAGGCACGCGCCCAGCGGGAAGCCTGCGCCAATGCCCTTGGCCGACGAAAGGATGTCAGGCGTGATGCCGTAATGCTCATACGCCCACATCTTGCCGGTACGCCCATAGCCGCACTGGACCTCGTCCAGCACCAGCAACAGGCCGTGTTCGTCGCACGCTTTGCGCAGACCCTGGATGAACGCCTGCGTGCCAGCGGACACGCCGCCCTCGCCCTGGATCGTCTCGACCATGAAACCCGCAGTCGTATCGTCGATCAGCGCGAGCGCCGCGTCGAGATCGTTGAACGGCGCATATTTGAAGCCGGGCAAAAGCGGCTCGAACCCGTCGCGCATCTTGGGCTGGTTGGTTGCCGAGATCGCCCCCATCGTCCGCCCGTGAAAGGCGTTGTTGAAGGTGATCAGCGTCGTGCGCTGCGGATTGCCATTGGCATAATGATAGCGCCGCGCGGTCTTGATCGCGCATTCCACCGCTTCGGTGCCCGAATTGGTGAAGAACACCGTGTCGGCAAACGAGCTGTCGACGATGCGCTGCGCCAGATGCTCGCCCTGCGGGCTGCCATACAGGTTCGACACGTGCATCAGCGTCGCCGCCTGGTCGGCAATCGCCTGGACCAATTTGGGATGGCCGTGGCCGAGCGCGTTGACCGCGATCCCCGCCGCGAAATCGAGATAGCGTTCGCCCTGCTCGCCAATCAGGTAGCAGCCCTCGCCGCGCACCGGGCGCACGCCGCAACGCGGGTACACGGGCATCAAAGCGGGGGTCGACACAGGCGCTCTCCTTAAAAAGCAAAAGGCGACCCACACGGTCGCCCGAAACGCGTTTTACGGTGCTGAACGCCCGAGTGCAACACCGCGCGACTCGGGTTGCGGGCACAGTTTATTGCGGGCCGATCGGCGCGATCTTCATGCCGTCCTTGAGCGTGTCTGCGCGCGACAGCGCCACCCACTCGCCCAGCGCCAATCCGCTGAGCACGCCGATCCCTGCGGGCGTCTCATCCCCGAGCGTGATCCGCCGCAGATGCACGCGTGATGTGGCAAGATCGACGACATAGACCTGCGCCATCGTTCCCTGCCGCGCGAATACCGCGCTGGGCGGCACGGCGAGCAACCGCGTGCTCGTCCCGCTCGCGATGATGCTGGCGGTGCCAGCCTGGCCCACCTTCAACCGCGCATCATCGGGCAGCGCGATCTCGACCGCTACCGCGCCCGCCGGATCGGGATGCGCCGCGATCGCAATCACGCGACCGACGACAATATCCTCGCGGAACGCGGCGAAAGTCATCTTCGCGTTCGCGCCCAGCGTCACGCGCGCGGCATCGGCGGCAGGCAAAGCGAGGCGAAGATAATGGCTTGCTGCGCCCGCCCGCACGCGCGTGCCGGGCGAAACCGGCTGGCGTTCGCGCAGCGCGACCGTGCCCTTGCCGGTCACGGTCGGCACGACGATCGTACTTCCCGCCTGTGCGATCCGGACGGAGGGCTCCTGGGGTGCCTGACGGGCAGCAACGGGTTGCGACGCGGGTTTGCTGCAGGCCGCCAGCGCCAGTCCCAGCGCCAGCACCGCCCACCGGCGGGTCAATTCTTGATCTTCCAGCCCGAACGCAGCAACGCGTAGCACGCCACCGCCAGCACCACGTCGATCGCCAGCACCACGATGCTGCCAATCAGGATCGGCGAATCGGCAGTGCCGAGGAAGCCGTAGCGGAAGCCCGAGATGATGTAGAAGAACGGGTTGGCATGGCTGACCGCGCGGAAGGCGGGTGCCAGCTTGTCGACCGAATAGAAGGTGCCCGACAACAGGCCGAGCGGGGTCACGATGAAATTGGACACTGCGGCTGCATTGTCGAACTTGTCGGCCCAGATCGAAGTCAACACGCCAAGCAAGGCCAGGAACATCGTGCCGAGCAACCCGAACCAGGCAACCGCCCAGAAATGCACCGGAATCAGGTGGATGCCATAGAGCAGCATCGCCAGCCACACCCCGACCCCAACCAGCAGCCCGCGCGTCATCGCGCCCGCGACCAGCCCGGTCAGCAATTCCAGCGTCGACAGCGGCGGCTGCAGATAATCGACGATCGTACCCTGAATCTTCCCGACCATCAGCGAAAAGCTCGCATTGGCGAAGGCCGGGCCCATCATGCCCTGGCTAATGATCAGTCCCGGCGCGATAAAGTCGCCGAAGGGAATATCGATTCCGCCAACCGCGACCGGCCGCTTTGCGCCCGTTGCGACCGTGAAAACCACCAGAAACAGCAAGGTTTGGATCGCGGGCGCCAGATCGTCTGCAGCTGCACCTTGAAGAAACGGCGCACCTCCTTGATATAGAGCGTTCGAAGGCCGCCCCAATTGACGTTCCGGAAGACCGGAACGCCCGGAGCGTTCATCATTGTGGAAATTTCGCCGATTGGGGGCTGGCTGCTCATGGTGCTGTCGCTAAAGACTGCCGCCGCCGCCCGCAACCCGTTATGGAAACGGTCGGCATGACAATTGGGAAGATTGAATGAGCTGGACCGACGAACGCATCGATACGCTGCGCAAGATGTGGGAAGCGGGGCAGACCGCGAGCCAGATCGCCGAGGAACTAGGCGGCGTCAGCCGCAACGCCGTGATCGGCAAGGCGCATCGCCTGGGGCTGCAATCGCGCCCGTCGCCGGTCAAGCCCAACGAACCCGCCGCTGCGGCGCGCA
>NZ_JSBN01000028.1 GCF_000797515.1 Sphingomonas sp. Ant H11 | reverse complement strand
GAGCGGCGCGTACGACCGGAGCCGCATCCTCGACAACGGCGGCCTCGACCGGCGCACCGCCGGGGCCGAGCACGCGACGGCGCTTCACCTCGACCACAACGGTGTTCGACCGCCCGTGGCTGAAGCTCTGCTTGACCTTGCCGGTCTCGACCGTGCGCTTGAGCCCCAAGGGCTGACGCATTCCGAGTTTCGGCTTTTCGTTGTCGGTATCGCTCACTCAAATTCCTCGCATGTGTCTTCGTCAGCCGCAACGGGAGCGCCACTTCCCGCTGGGTTGGATATAAGCGCCGATGCGCCCTGCGACGGTGTTTCGCAAGGCACGAGGGCGGGGTGGGGTCCGATAAAATGCAGCCAGCGGTCGAGCGTTTCGCTCACCCGCTGCGCCGCATCGCGCTCCGTTAGGCCGATATGTACCACATTCTGCCGCCCCAGGGCCACGGCCAATATGGTGCGGCTGACCGGTAGTGCCAAGCCCCTGAGCGAACTGCCCTCTTCATCGTTGCCGATGCGCCAGGCCTGGTCGAGTTTGCGGTTGCCATCGGCACCGGCGTCGCTGGCGTGCAGCAGCAGATGCAACTTGCCCGAACGCGCTGCGGTTTCGATCTTTTCCGCACCCGTCACCAAATTTCCGGTGCGCGCCTCGAGGCCAAGCCGGTCGAGCGTCGCGCGCTCGAGCGCGGTGGCGATCATCGCGGGCAAATCGTCGGGGATCAGCACCGGGCCGGTCTTGAATGCTCGCGCGAGTGCGGCCTTCAGCTTGCCCTTGGTGATCGCGGTTTCCAACTCGGCCCGCGTCACGCCGATCCATGCGCCGCGTCCGGGTGCCTTGGCACGCACGTCGGGCAACACATGCCCGTCGGGCGACAATGCGAGCCGCACCAGCGCCTCGCGCGGTGCACGCTCACCGAGCAGGATGCAGCGGCGGATGGCCCCGGTGGGATCGTCAGTGGTCGCGACTTCGGTCATTGCACTCCCCTCCCTTTCAGGCAGGAGAGAACGTGAAGTTCGAACGTCGGTGTCTGAACCGCTAGCGTGTCATTGCGAGGATTCCGCATGAGCGTCCTCCTGCGGTTTGGGCGCATCACGGTCGGCGATCAATTGCCCGCCCGCCCCGTAATTTTCCGGGCTCACTTCCTCGATCACGATCTGCACCGCAGCCGGGTTCTTCCCCAGCCGCTGTACCAGCGACTGGGTGACATCGGCGACGATGGCGGACTTCTGGTCCTTGGTCGCCGTGCCGGCAAGGCGGATGCTGACGAACGGCATCAGGCTTCGCTCGCCTCCGTGCTTGCGTCGGTGGTTTCCTCATCGGTGAACCAGTGCGCGCGCGCGGCCATGATGATCTCATTGCCCTGCGCTTCGCTCAGGCCATATTCGCCGAGCACCCCGCCTTTGTCCTCGGCGCGCTTGGGCGCATCCTCGGCGCGGCGGCGCTGTTCCTGGCGCTTCTTCTGGATCAGCTCGTCGGTCGCCAGATCGGCGAGATCGTCGAGCGTCTTGATCCCGGCCTTGCCGAGCGTGACCAGCATCGCTTCGTTGAGGTGCGGCAGTGCGGCAAGATCGTCCTCAACGCCGAGCGCGCGGCGCTCTTCGCGATTGGCGGCTTCGCGGCGTTCGAGCGCTTCGGACGCGCGGCTCTGCAATTCGGCGGCGAGATCGTCGTCAAAGCCTTCGATCGAGGCGATTTCGTCGACTTCGACATAAGCGACTTCTTCCAGCGCGCCAAAGCCCTCGGCTACCAGCAGCTGTGCCAGCGTCTCGTCAACGTCGAGCTCGGTCTGGAACATCTCGGTGCGCTCGGCGAATTCCTTCTGGCGCTTCTCGCTGGCATCGGCCTCGGTCAGGATGTCGATCGCCTTGCCGGTCAGCTGCGAGGCGAGGCGCACGTTCTGGCCGCGACGACCGATGGCGAGGCTGAGCTGATCGTCGGGGACGACGACTTCGATGCGGTCCTCTTCCTCGTCGATCACCACGCGGCTGACCGATGCCGGCTGCAGCGCATTGACGACGAAGGTCGCGGTGTCGGGCGACCACGGGATGATGTCGATCTTCTCGCCTTGCATTTCCTGCACCACCGCCTGCACGCGGCTACCCTTCATGCCGACGCACGCGCCGACCGGATCGATCGACGAATCATGGCTGATCACGCCGATCTTCGCGCGCGAACCCGGATCGCGGGCCGCAGCCTTGATCTCGATGATGCCGTCGTAAATTTCGGGCACTTCCTGCGCGAACAGCTTCTTCATGAAGTCGGGATGGGCGCGGCTGAGGAAAATCTGCGGGCCCCGGTTTTCCCGACGGACGTTGAGGATCAGCGAGCGGATGCGGTCGTTGACGCGCACCACTTCGCGCGGAATTTGCTGATCGCGGCGGATGACGCCTTCCGCGCGGCCCAGATCGACGACGACATGGCCGAACTCGACGCGCTTGACCACGCCGGTGATGATCTCACCCATGCGGTCCTTGAATTCTTCGAACTGGCGCTCGCGCTCCGCGTCGCGGACCTTTTGGAAGATCACCTGCTTGGCGGCCTGCGCGGCGATGCGGCCGAATTCGATCGGAGGCAGCGGGTCGACGATATAATCGCCGACGACGGCACCCTTCTGGAGCTTCTGCGCTTCCTTCAGGTTCACCTGCTTGAAGTAATCGTCGACCGCCTCGACCACTTCGACGACGCGCCACAAGCGCAGGTCGCCGGTGACGGGGTCGAGCTTTGCACGAATGTCGTTCTCGGCACCGTAGCGCGCGCGGGCGGCGCGCTGGATCGCGTCTTCCATCGCCTCGATGACGATGCCCTTGTCGATCATCTTCTCGGTCGCGACGGCATTCGCAATGGCGATCAGCTCGGCGCGGTTGGCGGTAACGGCGGTGGCCATCAGTTCAGTCCTTCGTCTTCAGTGCCTTCGGGCACCAGTTCGTCTTCAATCTCGTCTGCGCCGTCGAGCGACAGCGGCCGGGTGGCGGCGATCAGCGCGTCGGTCAGCAACAATTTGGCGGTGCCGACCTGCGCGAAGGTAATCTCCATCTCGCCATGCTTCTGCACGTAAATGGTGATGCGGTCGTCGGTGACGCCCTTGAGCAGCCCGGTCAGCACCTTGCGCCCCTCAATAGGAGCAGCCAGCACGATCCGCGCCTCATGCCCGGTCCAGTCGGCGAAATCCTTCAGCCGGGTGAGCGGGCGGTCGATGCCGGGCGACGACACTTCGAGGCGATATTCCTCGGTGATCGGATCGCGACCCTCGGCCTCCAGCGCGTCGAGCACGTCCGAGATACGGCGCGACAAATCGGCACAATCCTCGATCGTGAGCTGGCGCGTATCGGGGCGTTCGGCCATCACTTGCAGGGTCAGGTCGCCCTTGCCGCCGAACAGCTTCACGCGCACAAGATCGAAGCCGAGCGCAGCGGCTTCGGGGGCGATCAGCGCAGTCAGGTCGGGCTTGTCGGCCAAGATATGTCCCATGCAAAGGTCTTCGCTGCCGGAACCGGGTGGCTCCAGCCTCTTCACCTGGCGATGTAGAGAATATGCGTCGTATAAGCGCGTAGAGCGGCGCTGGCAAGCCATCCTGCATGTCACGCCGTTGCGTGGCGGAACAACTCAGGGGGGACGACGGTAGTGCTTTTGAAAAACCGGAGAGTGTTCATGCTGTCGTCGCGTCTGCCGCTCGTTATCGCCTTCGTCGCCACGACTGCCTGTTCGGCCCAGCCGCAGCAGAGCAGCACCACGCCGCCGGTGGCGTCACCGGGCGATCCGGCAACCCCAACGCCCTCGCCCAGCGCGCCGCCGGTGACCACGCTTCCTGACAATGCGCCCGATGCGACGGTTCCCAACGTTCCGGCGACCACCGGCCGCGCCAATCTCGCCGCGACTACGCCGCCCTTCGCGATACAGAAGATCGGCCAGTTCGCCGACCCGTTCGCGATTGCGATCCTGCCCGACGGATCGGCGCTGGTGACCGAGAAGGCCGGCAAGATCAAATGGCGGCACCCGGACGGCACGGTCGCCGACATCGGCGGCGTGCCGAAGGTGCTGAACGAGGGGCAGGGCGGGCTGCTCGATATCGCGCTCGCGCCCGATTTCGCGACGAGCAAGCTGGTCTATATCAGCTATTCCGAACCGCGCACCGGCGGGAGCAGCCTGGCGCTGGCACGCGGACAGTTCAGCGGGACCGCCTTGGTCAATGTGCAGGTGCTGTGGCGCGCGGGTTCGGACGGGGTCGGCGGGCAGTTCGGTGCCAATATTCTGTTCGCGCCCGACGGCCAGTCGCTCTATTTGTCGTCGGGCGAGCGTCAGCGCTTTACCCCCGCTCAGGACCCCGAGCAGCGGCTTGGCAAAATTCTCCGCCTGACGCTCGATGGCAAGGCGTGGCCGGGCAATCCGGATTACAAAGCGGGCGGCGCACGCGCCGAAACGTGGAGCACCGGCCACCGCAACCCTTACGGCATGGTGTTCACCGCCGACGGGCATTTGTGGGAAGAGGAGATGGGGCCGAAGGGCGGAGACGAGCTCAATTTGATCCTGCCGGGGCGCAATTATGGTTGGCCGATCGTTTCGAACGGCGACAATTATAGCGGCAAGATGATCCCCGATCATCCCAGCGACCCGATCTCGAGGCACCCAAATTGTGGTGGAATCCGTCAATCTCGCCGGGCGGGATGATCGTCTATTCGGGCGCGATGTTTCCGCACTATCGCGGCAATCTGCTGATCGGGGCGTTGTCGGGTGAGGCGCTGATCCGCGTCTCGGTGTCTGGCGACACCGCCAAGGCCGAGGAGCAATGGGCGATGGCGCGCGCATCCGTGACGTCGCCCAGGCCCCCGATGGCGCGATCTGGCTGTTGGAGGATGACGGGGCCTTGGTGCGGCTGACGCCGAAAGGGTGACCCCGCGTCGAGGTCGTTTAGGCGCGTACGATCAGATAGTTCATGCGCGCGGCGGCGATCGGTTTGTCCGCGTCGTCCTGCCAGGCGGTCGCCTCGACATTGGCGACGCGGCCGCCGAGTCGGGTGACGGATCCCCGGGCGAAGGTCGGCTTTTCGCGGCCGCCGCGCATATAATCGACGGTCACGTTGATCGGCTTGATCTGGCCGCCGCCATCCTCCGCCAACGCACACCGCAAGGCGACGATCGCTGCCATCTCGAGCAATCCGCCAATTGCACCGCCGTGCAAATAGCCCGGCCGCCCAAGCAGCGTGTCGGCGCTGGGCATCAGCAACAGGGTCGGATCCGCTGCATCGGCAAGCGTGATACCGAGCAGTTCGGCATAGGGCGGCAACATCACGCGCGCTCCGCCGGGGCGTCGGTGAACATGAAGGTGCCAGCGACATGGGCCAGCGGATCGGTCGGATCGCCATCATGCGCCTGCCCGCGCACGAATGAGATCGAGCGGGTGATGCGGTAGCATTCGCCGTGCCCGACCACCGTTTTGCCCGGCGTCGCGGGGCGCAGATAATCGATCCGCAGATCGAGCGTCGCATGCGGCCGGAAGCGCCCGAGCCGGGTCCACACCGCCAGGCTGGTCGCCATGTCCATCATCGTCAGGATCGGGCCGGAGGCGAGCACGCCGCGGTCGGGGTCGCCGATCAGCGCAGCTTGATAGGGGAGCTTCAACTCTACCCAATCGGGGCCGTGCGCGTGATAGCTGAGCTTCAGCAAGCCGCCATGCCCGCCCACGCCATGGCGAATGAAGCGCTGAGGATCGAAAGGCGGCAAGGTCTCGGGCGTCATTGTGCTCGCGATGTACTGCAATGCAGCACCGGCGCAAGCGCGTTGGTGGACGCGCCGAAAGAGTGTGGGGGCGGTCACCCCGCGATATTACACCGAATTAACTCCTCGACTGTGCCTCTGCGCGCTTAGCATCGGATGGCCGGTCGATCCGGCGCATTGTTGATGGACAAAAGGGAGGCGCGCGATGGATATCTTTAACCTCGACATCAACCAGATCGTAGATCTTGGAACGCAGATCGGCACCAGCGGAGCGATCCGCACCCTCGAATTGGTTGGCGATGATGTGTTTGACTACATCATAGGTGTCGCGATCCTGATCTATGAAATCTACCCGAATGGTTGAGCGCAGCGCGCTCGATGCGGCGGCGGCACGGTCTTTTGCCGCCGCCGCCCGTTTCGGGCGAGCGAGCCGTATCGTGCGCTGGAGGCAGCATTCTCTGTCCCGGCGGTGGAGGATGCGGTGGTCGCGGTGCTAGCCGATACGGGCTGGGTCGGTGCGCTGATCGCGCCGCTTGTCGCTGCTTTGAGCGACGATCCATGGTTCGAGCCTCCCTTTCGCGTCGCGCGCGATGGCCTGCGGATCGGGACCGTGGTGTTCGAAAACCCGGTCGTCTCCATTGCAGCGACGGTGCTGTCGGCGGACGCGTTGGCGGTTTTGCCTCCGCCGCAAACGGTGGTGGTGCCGGGACGCCTGACCTTGACGCGGTATGTCCGTGCCGGAGAGGCACGGTTGCGGTTGTGGGATGCCGAGCCGATGGGCCCGGATTTCTCGGCGGCGACGGCGCGACCGTGCAGCGCCGCCCCAGATCTTGTGCTGCGCGATGGCGCGGTGGTGCGTCTGGACGGACGCACGCGCGGCCATTTGATCGACGGCGCGCGGAGCGATGTGGTGACGCTCAACGCAACGATCCGGACTGAAACGGCCCCTTACGCACGCGAATATGCGATCGAGACGGGTGCCTTGGTGCGCGTAGCGACCAATGACGATCGGGCCGCGCGCACGCAGATGTTGCTCGCCTATCTCCGCCTGGCGCAACGCCCTGGAGCGCAAGAGCGCTTCGCCGCCGCGACACGCGACCCCGCCTTCTTCCTGCGGTGGGGCGCGATGCGCGAGTGGCTGGCGATCGACACGCGCGCGGCGTTGCCACGCCTGCGGGAAATGGCGGAGGCGGACCCCAATGCCGAGGTGCGCGCGGCGGCGACCGCGACATTGGCGCTGGTTGAAGAGCGAATCGCTGCCTGATGCCGCGCTTGCTCGATCCCGGTGACGGCGACGCGATCGGCCTCGACGATCTGGTCGCGACGCTCGATGAGACACTGTTCGATGCCCGCGACGAGGATTCGCTTGCAGCTCTGGGGCCGCTTTTGGCGCGGCTCGGGCGCAACCGCGACTTCCTGGCCGATCTCGTGATTGCGGAACTGGAGGACCGCTGTTCGGGGCAGTCGAACGGCAATTCCTATGGTGCGCAGGTGTTCCTGTTGCGGCCGGCCAATGGCCGTTATGTGTTGCGTGCCAATTTCTGGCCGGCCCGCAACGATGCGGTTGTGCGCGCGAGCGGCACCGCGCCGTTCTTCTACGATCTGCCGCACGACCATAATTTCTCGTTCCTGACCGTCGGCTATCAGGGGCCGGGCTATTGGAGCGATTATTACGATTATGACGTCGATGCCGTGACCGGCTTGCCCGGCGAAGTCGCGGGCCTGCGGTTTGTCGAGCGATCGCGGCTCGAACCGGGCAAGGTGTTGCTGTATCGCGCGCGGCGCGACGTACACCGGCAATTGCCGCCCGACAGCTTGTCGGTGTCGCTCAATATCCTTGCTTACGACCGCGCTCAACCATGGTGCGACCAATTCCGCTTCGACGTGACGGGAGGCACGATTGCCGAGGGGCTGACCACGGCCCCTTCCGAGGCGTTGGTCGCGCTCGCGGTGCATTTGGCGGGCGAGCATGGGGTGGCGCTCGCTGATGAATTGGCGACGCGTCACCCCGCTCCCCGCATGCGCGTGACGGCGCTGCGGGCGCTGGCTTCGCGCCACGCCGGGGAGGCGGAGCGGCGCGCAGTGCTCGCACGCGGTCTGGGCGATCCCGATGGCTATGTCGCGGGCTATGCTCGGCAAGCCCTTTTGGGTCCAAAACGGATTTAAAGCACAGCATTTGCGCATTTGGCGGCTGCTAAACAGGAGCGGTGGAACCCGTTCTGGCCTTGGGCCCGCACCGTCCCGGACTTGGTGTGGAGGCAGCGAAGCGCGGCCTTCATTTCGTGGCGGATGGATCGTCCGCGCGCGCCGGGGTGCAGTTCCTCCGCGGGACGGGCTGGGTAGCCGATATCCCCATGCTCGTGGTGGTTGCAGGGGACGACGCAGCGGTGGCGGCCGCGATCGACGCGGGTGCCGATGATGCGGTTGCATCGTCGGCCAGCGATGCGCTGATCGCCGCGCGGTTGGCGGCGCTGGTGCGGCGTGCGCCGGGGCGGCTTCGGCTTGGCGCGTTGGAAATCGATCGAGTCGAGCGTCGCGTTTTGCGCTCGGGACATACGCTCGATTTATTGCCGCGCGAATATCGCCTGCTGCTGCATCTGGCCGAACATGCTGGGCAAGTGGTGCTTCACGACGAATTGCGGCGGGCGGTGTGGGGGCTGGATTTTCATCCCGGCACCAATGTCGTTGCGGTGCATGTGTCACGGTTGCGGGCCAAGCTGGATCGGGGATTCGCGGCACCGTTGCTGCACACCGAAAAGGGCGTGGGCTACCGCCTTGCCGTGCCGGAAAAACGCGGTATAGCTTCGCGTTTCAAAACGAAACGAAATAGCCGGTGAGAGGGCCCTGATATGTCGCACCCGAGCGTTCACGCGCGGACCGATCCCGCGAAACCCGCACTGATCGTCGCTGAGACGGGCGAGACGATCAGCTTCGGCGCGCTAGACGCACGGTCCAATCGCGCGGCGCATGTGTTCCGTGCGCGCGGGTTGAAGGTTGGCGACACGATCGCCTTGTGCCTGGAGAACACGCCCGAATTTTACGACATCGCCTGGGGTGCGCAGCGCGCCGGACTGTTTTTCGTGTGCATCTCGACCAAGCTCACCGCTCCGGAAGTTGACTATATCCTGCGCGATTCGGGGGCGGCGCTGATCGTGCTGTCTGCCAGTCTGGCGAACGTGGCGGCGGGGCTGCCCGGCGATGTCGAACGTTTTCGGTCGGGGGTTCCATTGAGGGCTGGGAAGCGTGGGAGAGTGCTGTAGCTGCGATGCCCGATACGCCGATCGCCGACGAGCGTGCGGGGATCGACATGCTCTATTCCTCCGGCACCACAGGACGCCCCAAGGGCGTGCGGGTCGCGTTGCCCGAAGACCCCGATATTGCCGGCGCGACCGTGCTCGAAATGCTCGCGCGCGGGCTGTATGGCCTTGGCCCCGACAGCATCTATCTCAGCCCCGCGCCGCTCTATCATGCCGCCCCTTTGCGTTGGTCGATGACGGTGCAGCGTCTGGGCGGTACGGTGGTGATGATGGAGCATTTCGACCCCGAACGCGCGCTTGCCGCGATCGAGCGCTATCATGTCAACGCCAGCCAATGGGTGCCGACGCATTTCGTGCGGATGCTGAAGCTCGATGAAGCGACTCGCGCGCGCTATGACCTGTCGAGCCTCAAGGTCGCGATCCATGCCGCCGCGCCGTGCCCGGTGCCGGTGAAGGAAGCGATGATCGCCTGGTGGGGCCCCGTGCTGTACGAATATTATGCGGGATCGGAGGGCAATGGCCTGACCACGATCGCCTCGCCCGAATGGCTGACGCACAAGGGTTCGGTCGGCAAGGCGGCGTACGGCGTGCTGCACATTTGCGATGAGCAGGGCGAGGATTTGCCGCCGGGTGCCGAGGGACTGGTCTATTTCGAGGGCGGCGGCGCGTTCGAATATCATAATGATCCCGCCAAGACCGCCGAGGCGCGCAATGCGCGCGGCTGGTCGACGCTCGGCGATATTGGGCGGATCGATGATGAGGGGTATCTCTACCTGACCGACCGCAAGAGCTTCATGATCATCTCGGGCGGGGTGAACATCTATCCGCAGGAAATTGAAAACCGGCTGATCACGCATCCGCGCGTCGCCGATGTCGCGGTGATCGGCGGACCGTGCCCCGAAATGGGCGAGCGTGTCGTGGCGGTGGTGCAGCCGGTCGACATGGCCGAGGCGGGCGAGGCATTGGCGGCGGAATTGACCGCGTGGTGCCGCGCCGAACTGTCGGGCGTAAAAACCCCGCGCCAGATCGATTTCGCGGCGGAATTGCCGCGCCATGCCACCGGAAAATTGTACAAAAGGCTGCTTCGCGACCGTTATTGGGGCGAAACCGGGAGTAAGATCGTATGAACGACCGCGTCACGACCACCATCACGCACCATATCGCCGATGTGCGGCTCACCCGCGCCGACAAGATGAACGCGATCGACCCGGCGATGTTCGAGGGGATTGGCGCCGCGATCGACGCGCTCGCTCCCCGCAAGGATGTGCGCGCGGTGGTGCTGTCGGGCGAGGGTAAGGCGTTTTGCGCGGGGCTCGACATGACCAGCATGGCGGGCGGTGGATCCGGCCTGTCGCGCGTCGACCGCAACGCGCAGGGCGCGATCCTGCCGCAGCATGTGACCTGGGGCTGGCGTAACCTGCCGGTGCCGGTGATCGCGGCGGTGCATGGCGTGGCCTTTGGCGGCGGGTTCCAGATCATGTCGGGTGCCGACATCCGCATCGCGGCACCGGGCACGCGCTTTTCGATCCGCGAACTCTATTGGGGGCTGGTGCCCGATATGGCGGGCTTCCCGATCTGGCGTGGCTTGGTGCGCGACGACGTACTGCGCGAACTGATCTACACCGCGCGCGAATTCGATGCCGAGGAAGCGTTGCACCACGGCTTCATCACACGCATTGCCGAGGATCCGCACGCCGCGGCGCTGGCGCTGGCGCACGATATCGCCGCCAAGAGCCCCAATGCGATCCGTGGGGCCAAGCGCCTGTGCAACATGGCGTTCGATGCCGATCCGTTGGCGATGCTCGAAGCCGAAACCGCCGAGCAGGTCGCGGTGATCGGTCAGCCGCCGATGATGGAGCAAGTCGCCGCCAACATCCAGAAGCGCCCGGCGGTGTTCCACGACGCGGATTAGGGGCGATTTCCTTTAGGTAGGCCCCCCTCAAATTCCGTTCGGGCTGAGCTTGTCGAAGCCCCGCTCTCCTCAGGCCGCAGCGATCGCGGGGGGAGAGGTGCCCTTCGACAGGCTCAGGGCGAACGGGGAAGGGGGCGGCTTTCCCCTCTACGGAAGGGGGATGCCGTGTGCACCACCCCTCAAGCGCGAATGCGGTGCGCCTCCAGCCCGGCGCGGAATTCCGGGGGCAGTTCGGTCAGGCCGCCGCTAGCGCTCATCACCAGCACCACATCGGCGGTGGCGATGCATTCGCCCTTTTGGAAGGCGGCGGCGAGAATGCTCCAGCTCCGCTTGCCGATCTCGCCAATGCCGCTGGCGATTTCGACATCGTCGGGGAAGAAGCCCTCGCCCAGATAATTGATCTCGAGCTTGGCGACGAGCCAGCGATGGCCCGACCATCCGGTCAAGTTCATCGCACGGTTGAAGCGCACGCGGCCGCTTTCGAACAGACCGGCCATCGCGACATTGTTGATATGGCCCAGCACGTCGAGATCCTGGAAGCGCGTCTGGATCGTCTCGCGGTGCGGATAGCTGGCGGGGTCGAGGCGATGGGGGGCAGGGCGGGGCATGAAGGTTCCTTATTCCCCTCCCGCTTGCGGGAGGGGTTCGGGGG
>NZ_JSBN01000027.1 GCF_000797515.1 Sphingomonas sp. Ant H11 | reverse complement strand
CGCACGCCGCGACTTCTTCCTGCGCGGGTTCGAGATCGGCTTCCCACAATTCGGGATGGCTCGGGAAGCCGATCCAGACGGCTTTGTGCGGGGCCCATTCGGCGGGCGGCAAGGGACGAGTCATGCTTTACTTTCCTGCGGTGGCGCTGGCGCGGCTTTGATCGCGAATCGCGCGGAATTCGGCGGTCTTGTACCAGTTCGGCCAGTCCGAACCATCCGCCAGCGACCGGCCGAGCGCATAATAAAGCTGCACATCCTCGACCGCGCCCGCCCAGTCCCACGCCGGATTATATTCGTCCTGCGGCTTGTGATAGCGATGCTCGATATAATCGAGCGTCGCGGCATGGCCCGCCGCCTCGCCGCCAACGCGCAGATCCTCACCCGATTCGCCATAGAACATCGGCACGCCGAGCTTGGCGAAGCTGAAATGGTCGGAGCGGAAATAGCTGCCGCGCTCGGGATTGGGTTCGGGCTTCACCACCCGCCCCTGCGCTTCGACCAGCAGCTTCATGCGGTCTTCCAGCTCGGATTTGCCCGCGCCGGTCACCACGAAATCCTTCGCGCGGCCAACGGTGTTGAGCCCGTCCATGTTCACGCCGCCGACGGTCTGCGCGATCGGGTAGATCGGGTGCTGCGCATAATAACGCGACCCCAGCAGCCCGCATTCCTCGCAGGTGACCGACAGGAATACGAGCGTGCGCCGCGCCGGGCCTGCCTTCACATTGGCCTCGGCGAGTGCCACCAGCCCGGCGACCCCGCTCGCATTGTCAAGCGCGCCATTGCAGATGTCGTCGCCCTTCACCGCATCGCAATGCCCAAGATGGTCCCAATGCGCGGTGTAATAGACATAGTCGTTCGGCGCCGTCGTACCCGGAAGGATGCCGATCACATTCTTCGAGGCCTGCCGCTTGATCGTGTTGTCGAACGATACCGATGCGGTGACGCCCAGCGGAACCGCCTTGAAGCCCTTCACCTTCGCCGCCGCGTTCAGCGCATCGAAATCCTGTCCGGCGCTCGCGAACAGTTCGCGCGCCTTGGCCAATTGCATCCAGCCGATCGCCTGGCTCTGGTCGGCATGGTCGCCCGCTTCGTCCAGCTCCAATTGCGGGCCGGTCCAGCTCGATTGCACCACGCCCCAGCCATAAGCGGCAGGCGCGGTTTCGTGCACGATGATCGCGGCAGCCGCCCCGTGGCGCGCGGCTTCCTCGAACTTGTAGGTCCAGCGGCCATAATAGGTCATCGCGCGCCCCTCGAAGAGGCCTTGGTTGGTTGGCGTCTGCCAGTCGGGATCGTTGACCAGGATGACGACGGTCTTGCCCTTCACATCGACGCCCGCATAATCGTCCCACCCGCGCTCGGGCGCGGTGATGCCATAGCCGACGAACACCACCGGGCTGTTCCGAATGTCGATCCTGGGCGTCACGCGATAAGTGGCGATCACGACATCGCTGCGATAGGCGAGGCTCACCGGGGCCTTGCCGCCGGTGAAGCTGAGCGGCGTCACGTTCTTCGCGGTCAGTTCGACCAGCGGCACGTCCTGAAACCATTTGCCGTCATTCCCCGGCTTCAACCCGGCGGCCTTGAAGCGCTCGACGATATAGTCTGTCGCCTTGGCCTCGCCCGCCGTGGTCGGCTTGCGCCCCTCGAACGCATCGGAGGAGAGCGTCTTGGTGACGTCCTTCAGCGTCTCGACGCTGATCGTGGGCAGCGGCCCATTCTGGGCCAGCACGGGGTTTGCCGCTGTCAGCAAACCGAGAGTGAGGGCAAGGGTCGGTATCGCGCGCATCGGCCATCATCCTGTCGCTAGGGTGGCCACCTTTTGGCAGGCGCAGTGCGCGTGCGCAACCAAGCGCGGTGCCGCGTTGCATCGCCCCTAAAAGTGCGTATCACTCTGCAAAAAGGGGAAAAGCATGAACCGATATCTGCTGGGGACCGCGCTGGCCGTTTGCCTCGCCACACCGTTGCTGCCCGCCGTCGCCGCCGCCCCCTCCCCCGTCAGCGATGCGGCGACGCGCTTCGGCGCGCGCGAAGACATTCAGCAGGTCAGCCTTTCGCCCAGCGGCACGGCAATCGCCTATATCGCGGCCATTGAAGGGCACGGTGCCGGCTTGTTCGTGGTGTCGGTCGCCGACGGAGTGCCAAAGCCCATACTCGCGTCCAGCGGCAACCCCGACCGGCTGACCGCGTGCAAATGGTCGACCGACACGCGGCTGATCTGCGGGATCTACATGATCCTCGACACCGGGCTGACCCATGGCGGCTTCAATGGCTATACCCGCCTCGTCGCGGTCGACAGCGACGGCAAGAATTTGAAGGTGCTCAGCGCGCGGACCAACGAACGGTCGCTCGGGGCCTCCTTTGGCGGGGGCGACGTGATCGACTGGAATGGCGGTGCGCCCGGCACGGTGCTGGTCACGCGTAGCTATGTGCCGGAGGCAACCACCGGATCGCTGATCGCAGAGAGTCGCGAAGGTGTGGGCGTCGACCGGATCGACACCGTTTCGCTGCGCCGCGCAAACGTCGAGCCGCCCAATAACGATGCTGTCGATTATATCAGCGACGGTTACGGTAGCGTCCGCATCATGGGCAAGCGCCCCAAGCTCAACACAGGCTATAACAGCGATACGATCCTCTATTCGTATCGCAAGTCCGGCGACCGCACCTGGCTGCCGCTCGGCACGCTCAAGACGACGGGCGGCGTGCTGTCGGGCTTCAATCCCTATGCAGTCGATCGCGACCACAACCTTGTCTACGGTTTCGACACCAAGGATGGGCGCAGGGCGCTGTACACGATCGCGCTCGACGGCAGCCTGACGCGCACGTTGGTGCTCGACCGCCCCGATGTCGATATCGATGACGTGATCCGCATCGGACGCCAGAACCGCGTGGTCGGCGCAAGCTTTGTCACCGACAAGCGGCAAAGCATTTTCTTCGACCCCGATCTGAAAAAGCTCGCCGCCTCGCTGTCGCGCGCCTTGCCCGGCCTGCCACTGGTCACGTTCGTCGATGCCAGCGCCGACGAGAGCAAGCTGCTGCTGTTCGCGGGCAGCGATGTCGATCCGGGCCATTATTATCTCTACGACAAGACGACGCGCCACCTCGCCGAAGCCTTTCCGGCGCGCGCTGCGCTCGCCAAGACGACCCTTGCAGCTCGCACGCCGATCACCTTCACTGCCGCCGATGGCACGCAGATTCCGGCCTATCTCACGCTGCCGCCCGGCAGCACGGGCAAAAACCTGCCGACAATCGTGATGCCGCATGGCGGCCCCGAAGCGCGCGACGAATGGAACTTCGACTGGCTGTCGCAATTCTTCGCCAATCGCGGCTATGCCGTGCTCCAGCCCAATTATCGCGGATCAACCGGCTACGGCATCGCCTGGTTCAAGGAAAATGGCTTCAAATCGTGGCGCACCGCGATCGGCGACGTCAACGATAGCGGTCGCTGGCTGATCAAGCAGGGCATTGCCGATCCTGCCAAGCTGGCGATCGTCGGCTGGTCCTATGGCGGCTATGCCGCGCTACAATCGGCGGTGCTCGATCCAAGCCTGTTCAAGGCGATCATCGCGGTCGCGCCCGTTACCGATCTGGAGACGCTGCGGCAGGAACGGCATGACTTCACCGACTTTACGGAACAGGATGCGCGGATCGGCAAGGGCCCGCATGTTCGCGAAGGCTCCCCGGCGCAGAATGCCGCGCGGATCACCGCACCCGTGCTGCTGTTCCACGGGGACCGCGACCAGAATGTCGGCATCGGCGAATCACGGCTGATGGCGGGTCGCCTGAAAGCAGCGGGCAAGTCGGTCGAACTGGTCGAGTTCCACGCGCTCGACCATCAGCTCGACGACAGCAACGTGCGCGCCACGATGCTCGACAAGGCCGATGGCTTTCTGCGCACCACGCTGGCGCTCTCACCCGCCAAATAAAAAAGGGCGGCCCGTTGCCGGGCCGCCCTCTTGCAGTCTCGATCGGGATCGAACGATCAGCGCGAATAGAATTCGACGACCAGGTTCGGTTCCATCTTCACCGGATAGGGCACTTCGTCGAGCGTCGGAACGCGCGTGAAGGTGACCTTGGCCGCGCCGTCCGGTGCGACATAATCGGGGATTTCGCGCTCGGCGAGCTGCTGCGCTTCGAGCACCAGCGCCATTTCCTTGGCCTTGGTGCCGAGCGTGATCTCGTCACCGACGAAGCAGCGACGCGATGCGATGTTGCACTTCACGCCGTTGACGCGGACGTGGCCATGCGAAACCAGCTGGCGTGCAGCCCAGACGGTCGGCGCGAACTTGGCGCGATAGACGATCATGTCGAGACGCTGCTCGAGCAGGCCGATCAGGTTCTGGCCGGTGTCGCCCTTCATACGCGCGGCTTCGGTGTAGCAAGCGCGGAACTGCTTCTCGGTCACGTCGCCATAATAGCCCTTGAGCTTCTGCTTGGCGCGCAGCTGGATGCCGAAATCGCTGACCTTGCCCTTGCGGCGCTGGCCGTGCTGGCCGGGGCCATATTCACGCTTGTTGACGGGCGATTTGGGGCGGCCCCAAATGTTCTCGCCCATGCGGCGATCGAGCTTGTACTTTGCGGATGAACGCTTCGACATGAGATATTCCTTGGCAAATGCTTCGTGACAAGACCGCCTGCCTGCGCAAACGATCGATACCCGGTATCGCTCTATCCGAACCTGTAAGGGATGCGGGCAGGGCCACCACTTCACCGGGGTGTGGGGCCAAATGCGAAGGCGGGCGGTTAGCGGCACCGGTCGCATGAGTCAAGCTGGACAGGCGCGCCGCGGCTCGCCAAGGGGGAGCGCATGACGAACGCGATCCTCCCCGGCCCCGATTGCAGCAATATGGCGGAGGTCCGCGCCGGCGTCGACCATGTCGACCGCGCGCTGATCGCGCTGCTCGCCCAGCGCTTTGCCTATATGGACGCAGCGGCACGGATCAAACCCGAACGCGGCGCGGTGCGCGACGAGGGGCGCAAGGCGCAAGTGATCGCCAATGCCTGCGCGGAAGCGCGCGCCGTCGGCATTCCCGAAAGCGTCATCGTCGATTTGTGGGAACGGCTGGTCGAAGCATCGATCGCCTATGAGCTCGTGGCGTTCGACCGGCGCTGACCGCGCATCCCTTTCGGTTAGCGGGGAATATCCGAGCCGTTCCCGTCGCGCCGATTGCGCAGCGCCGCGGCACCACGCTCCCGTTCGGCTTCAAGCGCGACCCATTCGGCCTTGGTGTGGCAGACGCGCTTGGTAAATATCGAGCCGGTCACTTCCTCGGAGCGACAAATCTTCTTTTCTTTAGCCGCGTCCGCTGTGGAACCGGCTGTGTCCATGGCCTGCGCGGCCATTGGAAGGCATAATAGAGTCGCAGCGAGTAACGTCTTCATATACCCTCCCGATCGAGATCCAGTGCGCCGACAGTGAACGGTCTGCGCGATATAATGGGCAATCGCCGCCATCAAGGCACCGCGACGCTTCGTAGGGCCGGAGAACCCGTGAGCGGAACGCCAACCGGCCTCCATTCCCGAGCCTTAACGGCCGAGAACCCCAGCCATATGCTCGCTGCCCGCTGCCTCGCGCTCCCATTCCTCCGCAGTTTTGCAGATGCTGGCCCGCACCCGCGAGCTGGTCGTCGCTTCCGAACGACAAATTTTGCGCGGCTTGGCGGGTTTGCTGGGCTTTGCCGTCGGGGTGGGACCCGACGACGTTCCCTCAGCGGATGTTTGCGCAATCACCGGCGATGCCGCAAGCGCGATGGCAGCCATCATCGAGGCAGAACGGACCAGCATGAAGATCTCCGACTTATGCGATGCGCCGGTGTAACCAGCCCGCAAGATGCCGTCAAAGCAGAATAATCTGTGCCGCGCGCTTAGCGGTCCCGCGGCCGCTTTCCTGCCAGCGCGCTCAGCACGCCGCGCACGGTGCGAACCTCCTGCGCCGACCAGCCAGGCTTGGTCAGCAAGGTCCGCAAGGTCCGTCGCGTCACCGGCGTGCGTTCGGGCGGGAAGAAGAAATCGGTCTCGCCCAGCATCGCGTCAAGCTGTGCGATCATCCCGTCCAGCTCTTCCTGCGGTGCCGGCGGCGGCAGATCGACCTGGGGTGGGCTCGCCAGGCGCTCCGCCTTCGACCATTCATAGGCGATGAGGATGACCGCTTGCGCCAGATTGAGCGATCCGAATTCCGGGTTGATCGGCACGGTGATGATGGTCCGCGCCAGCGCGATATCGTCGGTTTCGAGCCCCGAGCGTTCCGGCCCGAACAAAATCGCCGATCGCCCCGGCCCGGCATGGATCGCGCGCGCCGCCCCCTCGGGCGTCACCACCGGCTTGGTCACGCCGCGTTTGCGCACGGTGGTCGCATAGACATTCGCGCAATCGGCCACGGCGTCGGACACGGTTTCGAACACCCGCGCCTCTTCCAACACGACATCGGCACCGCTCGCGGCGGGGCCTGCGCTGGGGTTGGGCCAGCCGTCGCGCGGGCTGACGAGGCGCATCTCGACCAGCCCGAAATTGAGCATTGCGCGCGCGGCCTTGCCGATATTTTCACCAAGCTGCGGACGAACGAGAACGAGCACGGGCGGTGGGATGATAGAAGGTGTGCTCACCCCTTGCCGACCTCGCTCACCGTGCCGGCAAATTCCTCGAAATCGCGCGCTTCGCGGAAATCCTTATAAACGCTGGCAAAACGGATATAGGCGACCGAATCGAGGCCCTTCAGCCCCTCCATCACCATCTCGCCGATCTTGCCCGAGCGCACTTCATTCTCGCCCAGCGTCTCGAGCTGGCGTTGAATGCCCGACACCAGCTTCTCAAGCTGCGCCGCCTCGATCGGGCGCTTGCGGGCCGCGATCGAGACCGAGCGCAACAGCTTCTCGCGATCGAACGGCTCGCGCTTGAAGCCGCCGCCCGCGCCTTCGCTCTTGACCACGGTCAACTCGCGGAGCTGAATCCGCTCGAAGGTGGTGAAGCGCGCACCGCACCCCTCGCATTGCCGCCGCCGCCGGATCGCGCCTGCATCCTCGGTCGGGCGCGAGTCCTTTACCTGACTGTCTTCATGGCCGCAGAACGGACAGCGCAAATCACACCCCTTCCGGATAGATTGGGAAGCGCGCGCACAGCGCCAGAACGCGCTCGCGGACATTGGCCTCGACCTGCGCGTCGCCGTGCTCGCCATTCTTGCGCAAGCCATCGAGCACATCGGCGACCATGTTGCCGATCTCCCGGAATTCGGCCGGGCCAAAGCCGCGCGTCGTGCCCGCTGGCGAACCGACGCGGATGCCGCTGGTCTTGGTCGGCGGCAATGGATCGTTGGGAATGCCGTTCTTGTTGCACGTGATGCCGGCGCGTTCGAGCGCTTCATCGGCATCCTTGCCGGTCACGCCGAGCGGGGTAAGGTCGATCAAGGCGAGATGCGTGTCGGTGCCGCCCGAAACGACTTCCGCGCCGCGCTCCTTGAGCGTGGCGGCGAGCACCTTGGCATTCTCGATCACGGCGGCGATGTAGCTCTTATAGCCCGGCTGCAGCGCCTCGCCGAAAGCGACCGCCTTCGCCGCGATCACGTGCATCAGCGGACCACCCTGCAACCCCGGGAACACCGCCGAATTGAGCTTCTTGCCCAGCGCTTCGTCATTGGCGAGGATCATGCCCCCGCGCGGCCCGCGCAGCGTCTTGTGCGTGGTGGTGGTGGCGATGTGCGCGTGCGGGAAGGGCGACGGATGCAGGCCCGCCGCAACCAGCCCGGCGAAATGCGCCATGTCGACCATGAAATAGGCCCCGACTTCATCGGCAATCGCACGGAATTTGGCGAAATCGATTGTACGCGGATAGGCCGAGCCGCCCGCGATGATCAGCTTGGGGCTATGCTCGCGTGCCAGCTTTGCCACTTCATCGAAATCGATCAGATGCGTGACCGGATCCACGCCATACTGGACCGCGTTGAACCACTTGCCCGACATCGCCGCCTTGGCACCGTGTGTCAGGTGACCACCGGCATCGAGGCTCATGCCGAGGATCGTCTCGCCCGGCTTGACCAGCGCCAGCAGCACGGCACCATTGGCCTGCGCGCCCGAGTGCGGCTGGACATTGGCATAGCAACAGCCGAACAATTGCTTGGCGCGCTCGATCGCCAGCGTCTCGACTTCGTCCGACGGGTGGCAGCCCTGATAATAACGCTTGCCGGGATAGCCTTCGGCATATTTGTTGGTGAAGACGCTACCCTGCGCCTGCAGCACCGCCTTCGACACGATGTTTTCGCTCGCGATCAATTCGATCTGCGTCTGCTCGCGCGTCAGCTCATGGGCAATCCCGCCGAACACCGCCGGATCCGCCTCGGCCAGGCCGCGCGTGAAGAAGCCGTCGGGCTGGACGTCGTGAAGCTCTGATGGATTGGTGCTCATGCCGGGTTCCCACTCGTAACTGGCGCAAAGGACGGTGCGCCGAGCTTTTCGACGCGCGATTGATGGCGGCCACCGGCGAAATCGGTGGTCAGGAAAGCGGTGATACAGGCCTTAGCCATGTCCTCGCCGGTCAGCCGCGCGCCGAGCGCCACGACATTGGCATCGTTATGCTCGCGCGCAAGGGCGGCGGAAAGCGGTTCGGAGACGAGCGCACAGCGCATCGCGAGATGGCGGTTGACCGCGATCGAGATGCCGATGCCCGATCCGCACAGGGCAACGCCGCGCTCGGCGGAGCCAGAGGCCACGGCCTCGGCCAGTTTGAAGCCGAAATCGGGATAATCGACGCGCGCATCGCTGTCCGGGCCAAGATCGAGGACTTCATGCCCCTCGGCGGCGAGCCATGCGGCAAGCGTGGCCTTTAACGCAAAGGCGGCGTGATCGGAGGCGATGGCGATGCGCAAAGCGGGCGCGCTCCCAAAGAGTGAAGCGGAATGGCGTGCCCTTAGCCAAGCCCGCGCACGATTGCCACACCCAAGCGCACGCACCGACACCGCAATCGCACGCCGATATTGCCGTGGCCCCCGCGCCAAGCTAGGCACTGCCCCCGTGACCGATCACCCGCTCGACGCTCCGGCTCCATCCGGCACGCCCTCGCCAGAGGCGGCGGCGCGTGCGCGGCTGGTGGACGCGCTGGTGCGCACCGGCGAGGAGGACCGCGCCGCTTTTCGCGATCTCTATGCGCTCACTTCGGCGAAACTATTTGGCGTCTGCTACCGTATCTGCGGCGAAAGGCAGGCAGCGGAAGACGTGTTGCACGATGTGTATCTGACGATTTGGCGGCGCGCCGGTGCCTATGACCCGCTCCGCGCCAGCCCGATCACGTGGCTCGCCACGATTGCGCGCAACCGCGCGATCGACTGGCAGCGCGCGCAGAAAATCCGCCGCGCCACCCCGATCGAGGATGCGCCGCCGGTGATCGACACGGCCCCGCTCGCCAGCGAGTCGATGCTGCAGGACGAAGCCAGCGACCTGTTGCACGGCTGCCTGCAAGGCCTTGAGGCACGCCAGCGCGATGCGATCCGCACTGCCTTTTTCGACGGCGTAACCTATGCCGAACTGGCCGAACGCCAGTCGATCCCGCTTGGCACGATGAAGAGCTGGGTGCGGCGCGGCCTCGCCAAATTGAAGGAGTGCCTTGAGGGATGAGCGACATGCCCCCTCCTGCAGGCGTCGGCCCCGAAGGCCTCGAGGACGCGCCCGACATGACCGCGGCCGAACTCGCGCTCGGCGTGCTGGATGGCGAGGAAAGGGCCGTCGCGCTCCGCCGCGTCCTCGCTGACCCCGATTTCGCGCGCGAGGTCGAGCGGTGGCGCGGGCATTTGGCACCGTGGTTCGACCAATGGCCCGCGATCGCGGCCCCCCGATATTCTCGCGCGCGTCGAGCGCTCGCTCGATCAGGCACCGGCAGCACCGGTTGCAAGTCTGGTGACGCGACCCCGGCCACGCAGCGCGATCTGGCCCGGCGTGGCCGCGCTGTCGAGCATTGCGGCAGCGGCGCTGCTGGTCGTGCTGGTCACGCGCCCGCTCGCGCCCATGTCGCCGCCGCAGCCCGCACCGTCAGTCGCCGCGCCGCTCGCCCCGACGCTGGTCGCTTCGATCACGCCGGAGGGCAAAGGCACCCCGGTCACGGCAATCTATGACAAGAATGCCGGGACGATCCGCTTGACCGAGGCGAGCCTGACCAGTGCCGACCATAGCGCGGAATTGTGGGTGATCCCGGCCGACGGCACGCCGCATTCGCTGGGGGTCTTGCGCACCCAAGGGGCGACCGCGCTGACGCTGCGGCCGGAGAACCGGCAGCGTATTGCGGCGGGCGCGGTGCTTGCCGTTACGGTCGAACCGGTCGGCGGGTCACCCAGCGGGCTGCCAACCGGCCCCGTGGTCGCCAAAGGCGTTCTTTCGCCGGTCTGAGTGCATCCACGGCGGGGGCTGCCCCGTATCTCCGCCGCGTCCACCCCGGGCGCACCCGCAGGAGAACCCCCTATGACCCGCATTTTTCGCACCGCAATCGCCGCCGCCGCCGTCGCGATGAGCGCAGGATCGCTCGCATCCGCCCAGACCAACCCAATGGTCGGCGGTGCCGCCATGTATCCCACCAAGAATATCGTCGAAAAACGCCGTCAATTCGAAGGACCACACCACGCTGGTCGCCGCAGTCAAGGCCGCTGACCTGGTCGAGACGCTGTCCGGCCCGGGGCCGTTCACGGTGTTCGCGCCGACCAACGCCGCCTTCGCCAAACTGCCCAAGGGCACCGTGACGACGCTGCTGAAGCCCGAAAACAAGGCGACGCTCGCCGCCGTGCTGACCTACCATGTCGTTCCCGGTCGTGTCACCGCCGCCGACATCGCCGCCGCCGCGCAAGCGCATGGCGGCAAGGCCACCTACACCACCGTCCAGGGCGGCACGCTGACCTTCGCCAAGGCAGGTCGCGGCTGGAGCGTCACCGATGCCAAGGGCCATACCGGGCGGATCACCATCGCCAATGTGATGCAGTCCAACGGCGTGATCCATGTCATCGACACCGTGATGCTGCCGTAAAAATACCGCGCCGCCGCATCCGGGCGGGGCATTCGCGCGTATAATGAACTGTCCCCGTTCCGCAGGGGACAAACTGACCGTTCGCCGGGTCCCCTCCTTTGCGGCGAGCGGTTGTAAAAACGGACCTGTCGGCGTCCCCCGCGTCGGCAGGTCCTTTTCATTTCGCCACAAGCGCGTCATGGAAGCGTCACCGGATCGTCGTAACGCACGGCTGCCGCCTGCGTCTTTTCCTCAACGCGATGTCCGGCCGGAGAAGCTTGCCATGGCCCTTGCCATTCGACCGCCTCAGGATCGCCCCCGCAAAACCGCCGCAAAGAATCGCGCGGTTCGCAGTGCAGTGCATCAGCACAAACATCTCTCGAAGCAGGGGCTGCTCGAACGCGCCTTCACCTTCGCCTTTCGTGGCCTCGTCTATGCCCAGATCTGGGAGGATCCGGCCGTCGACATGGAAGCGCTGGCGATCACGCCCGACTCGCATGTCGTCACGATCGCCTCGGGCGGCTGCAATGTGCTGAGCTATCTCACCGCCAATCCGCGTGCGATCACCGCGGTCGACCTCAACACCGCGCACATCGCGCTCAACAAGCTGAAGGTCGTCGCCGCGCGGCATCTGCCGGATTACGACGCCTTCCACCGCTTCTTCGCCCAGGCCAACAGCCGCGACAACGTGCGCGCCTATCGCACCTATATCCGCCCGCATCTCGACGAGACGACGCTGGCCTATTGGGAAGGCCGTGACATCATCGGCCGGCGGCGGATCGGCGGTTTCGCCAAGAACGTCTACAAGCGCGGCCTGCTCGGCAATTTCATCGGCGTGGCGCATCTGCTCGCGCGGCTGAACGGCGTGAACCCGAAGATCCTGCTCAAGGCGCAATCGATCGAGGAACAGCGCGAAATCTTCGACCGCGAATTCGCGCCCTTTTTCGACAAGGGCTTCGTCAAATGGATCACCGATCAGCCTGCCTCGCTGTTCGGCCTCGGCATTCCGCCAGCGCAATATGAGGCGCTGGCTGGCGACGAGAAGATGGCGGTGGTGCTGCGCGAACGGCTCGAAAAGCTCGCGTGCGATTTCGACATCAAGGACAATTATTTCGCATGGCAGGCCTTTGGCCGCGGCTATGGCCAGGGACCATCGGCACCGCTGCCGCCCTATCTCCAGCGCGACCATTATGACGAGATTGTCGAGCGCGCGAGCCGGATCGAGGTGCGCCACACCAACTTTACCGATTATCTGCGCACCCACGGCGATGCCTCGCTCGATCGTTACATCCTGCTCGACGCGCAGGATTGGATGACCGACGAGCAGCTCACCGATCTGTGGAGCGAGATCACCCGCACCGCCAAGCCCGGCGCGCGCGTGCTGTTCCGCACGGCCGGCGAGCCCAGCATCCTGCCCGGCCGCGTGCCCGATGCGATCCTGGGCAAATGGACGTACCGCGCCGAGGAATCGCTCGATTACACCAAGCGCGACCGCTCCTCGATTTACGGCGGCGTCCATCTCTACGTGCTCGGATGAACGCAGCCTCGATCGATACTGGCCATGCCGGACACATGGATGCGATCTATCGCTCGCAGCGCCATATCTATGATCTGACACGCAAATATTATCTGCTCGGGCGCGATGCGCTGATCGACGGCATCGCGCCGCCGCCCGGCGGCAGCGTGCTGGAAATCGGCTGCGGCACCGGGCGCAACCTGATCGCGGCGGCTAGGCGTTGGCCCGATGCGCGCTTCTACGGCATCGATATTTCGGAAGCGATGCTGCAGACGGCGCGTGCGAAGGTCGCCAAGGCAGGCCTTTCCGATCGGATCGTGCTGGCGCAAGGCGACGCCACCGCTTTCGATGCCGAGGCGCTGTTCGGCATCGCGACCTTCGATCGTATCTTCCAAAGCTATACGCTGTCGATGATTCCCGGCTGGCACGATGCCATCCGGGAGGCCGCCACCAAGCTCGCGCCGGGTGGGCGGCTCGACATTGTCGACTTCGGTCAGCAGGAAGGGTTGCCCAAAGCCTTTCGTGCGTTGTTGTTCGCCTGGCTCGCCAAATTCGACGTGGCACCGCGCGCAGCATTGCAGCCTGCCCTGATCGAAATTGCCAGCGAGGTGGGCGGCATGCCGCGCTTCGCCCCGCTCTATCGCGGTTATGCCTGGTCGGGCCGCATCGAGCGCAACGCCAATCGCTGACGGGGTCAATTAGTGGTGGAAAACCAGCCACAACAGCAGAATGACCGGGATCGGAACCCCCAGCAGCCACAAAATACAACCCTTGCCCATGATAACCTCTCGCTGATGTGAGAGGCGTAACGGGTTACAGGCGTCGCGGTTCCCGCTCGGTTCAGGCCGCCTTGCGCAATTCCAGCCGACCCCAGATTTCGACCAGCGCCCCGGTCAGTTCGCGCATCATCGCTTCGTCATGCGCGGGACCCGGGGTGAAGCGCAGCCGTTCGGTGCCGCGCGGTACGGTTGGATAATTGATCGGCTGCACGTACACGCCATATTCGGCGAGCAGGATGTCGCTGATCTTCTTGGCCTTGACCGGATCGCCGACCATCAGCGGCACGATGTGCGTGGTCGAGTTCATCACCGGCAGACCGGCTTCTGCGAACAGCGTCTTCAACAGTGCGGCGGCGGCCTGTTGCCCCTCACGCTCGACACTCGACGCCTTCAGGTGTCGCACACTGGCCAGCGCACCCGCCACCAGCACCGGCGACAGCGAGGTAGTGAAGATGAAACCCGGCGCATAGGAACGGATCACGTCGATGATCGTCTGATCGGCGCTGATATAGCCGCCCATCACCCCGATCGCCTTGCCCAGCGTCCCCTCGATGATGGTCAGCCGATCGGCGACGCCATCGCGGTCCGAAATGCCGCCGCCGCGCGGGCCGTACATGCCGACCGCATGGACTTCGTCGAGATAGGTCAGCGCATGATATTTGTCGGCCAGGTCGCAGATCGCGGCGATCGGCGCGACGTCGCCATCCATCGAATAGACGCTTTCGAAGGCGATCAGCTTCGGAACCGCCGGATCGGCCGCCGCGAGCAGTTCCTCGAGATGCGCCAGGTCATTGTGACGGAACACATGCTTTTCGCAGCCCGAATTGCGGATGCCCGCGATCATCGAGGCATGGTTGAGTTCGTCCGAGAAGATGATGCAGCCCGGCAGCACCTTGGCCAGCGTCGCCAGCGTCGCCTCGTTCGAGACATAGCCGCTGGTGAACAGCAATGCGCCTTCCTTGCCGTGCAGATCGGCGAGTTCGCCTTCCAGATCGACATGATAATGCGTGTTGCCACCGATATTGCGCGTGCCGCCCGAACCCGCGCCGACGTCATGCAGCGCATGTTCCATCGCCGCGATCACATCCGGGTGCTGGCCCATCGCCAGATAATCGTTCGAACACCACACCGTGATCGGCTTGGGGCCGTTATGGCCGGCAAAACACCGCGCATTGGGGAAGGCCCCTTTGTTGCGCAGGATGTCGATAAAGACGCGATAACGCCCTTCGACATGCAGGCGATCGATCGCCTGCGCGAAAATCCGGGAGTAATCGACCCCGGGATGCGGTGAGTCTACGTCCATGTCCGCCCACTACCCCCGCCAAGCGCCGATTTCCAGCGGCTTTCCCCGATCTACGTGATCATACCTATCGGTTATAGAATATCCAGCCGCGTGAGTCCAAACCGGGCGAGTGCTGGTACCAGCCGATCCGTGTCGGCACTGTGCGCGGTAAACACCGCACGCCCCTCGCGCGGCGTATCCGGCCAGCCCTGCCCCTCGGTCAAATGCGCGATCCGCCGGGCGATCCCCGCGCTGCCATCGACGAAGCGCACCGGGTGCGGGGCCGCCGCCGCCAATTCGTCCGCCACCAGCGGGAAATGCGTGCAGGCATTGACGATCGTATCGATCCGATCGCCACCAGCTTGCCCGAACAGGCCATGCAGGATGGCGGCATAGCGCGCCGGATCGGTCGGCTCCCCGTGCAATTTGGCTTCGGCGAGCGCGACCAGCTCGGCCGATCCGTGGCGCAACACCGTACAATCCCCGGCAAAGCGCGCCGCCAGATCATCGACATAAGGCTGGCGCACCGTGGCTTCGGTGCCGAGCACGCCGATCACGCGCGTCGCGCTGGCGATCGCGGCGGGCTTGATCGCGGGGACGGTGCCGACCACGGGCAGATCGAGCGCCTCGCGGACCGTTGCCAGCGCAATCGTCGATGCCGTGTTGCACGCGATCACGATCAGGCGCGGTTGATAGCGTTCGGCGAGCCGACCCAGCAAGGCGGGCACGCGCGCGGCGATCTCGCGCTCGGTCTTGGTGCCGTATGGGAAACCCGCCGAGTCCGCGACATAGACCACCGGCATGTTGGGCAGCAGCACCCGCGCCGCACCGAGCACCGACAATCCGCCGACCCCGGAATCAAAAAACAACACGGGGCGCTGATCCATGGCGCTCCATAACGCGATCGGCGCATTTGACAAAACCGGCTTGATGGAGATTGTGGCACCGGGCCGTGTGCACGCTATGTTCACACCGACCATAGGGGGATCTTACGTGCCGACCGACTATCTCTGGCAGGCCCCGGCGGCGGCGCTGGTGCTCGGCTATCTGCTCGGGTCGATTCCATTCGGCGTCCTGCTCACCCGCCTGGCGGCGCGGGGGATTTGCGCCAGATCGGGTCGGGCAATATCGGTGCCACCAACGTGCTGCGCACCGGGCGCAAGGGGCTGGCGGCGGCAACGTTGCTGCTCGACGCGGCGAAGGGGTTTGTCGCGGTGTGGATTGCCGAGCGCTATCTTGGCGGCACCGGCGTGGTCGCGGCGGCGGCGGTGTTCCTTGGCCATCTCTATCCGGTCTGGCTGCGCTTCCGCGGCGGCAAGGGCGTGGCGACGCTGCTCGGCGTGGTGCTGGCTTTGCATTGGCCGATTGCACTCGTTTACGCGGTGGTGTGGATCGCCATGCTGGCGCTGCTGCGCATTTCCTCGCTTGCGGGCATGACGGCTGCGGTAACCGCCCCGCTCAGCGCCGCTTTTTTCGGTCGGTTCGACCTTGTCCTGCTGCTGCTTGCGCTCGCTTTGCTGGTGCTGTGGAAGCATCGCGCCAATGTCGATCGCCTCATCAGCGGCACCGAACCGCGCGTCGGCCGCAAGCGTGGCTGAGGCGATGGATCAAGCGCAACGGGCGATCCCCCGATTGCGCCTGATCCGTTCGGCGCAGATCGGGCCCGTCACCTACGCCCAATTGATCGCACGCTTCGGCAGCGCGCACGCCGCGCTCGATGCCGTTCCGCACCTCGCCGCGCGTGGCGGTGGCAAGCG
>NZ_JSBN01000026.1 GCF_000797515.1 Sphingomonas sp. Ant H11 | reverse complement strand
AGCGCCGCGCGCAGGTCGTCCGCATCGGCGCGGGTCCTGAGGTGATGCACGTTAGCCGCATCCGCGCCCGGAAGATTGAGCCTGCGCGCCCGCGCGCCGGTGGCCAGCAGGACCCGATCTGCCGGGATGCAGCGGCTGTCGGCCAGCCGCAGTTGGCCCCCGGCACGGTCCAGCGCCTCGACCCTCGTCCCGAGTATCAGGTCGATCTGATTGTCGTCGTACCACCGCTCGTCTCGAAGCTCGAACCCCGCCGGCACCGTGTCCGACCGCAACCATTCTTTGGACAGCATCGGCCGTTGATAGGGCCGCCACGCTCCTCGCCGATCAGGACGACGCGCCCCTCGAACCCGCCGGAGCGGACGGCGGCCGCCGCCTGAGCGCCGGCAAGATTGGCGCCGACTATAGCGATCGTTCCGATCATGGTCATGCCGGCCTCGTCGGTCCCCGCTACCTAGAAGCGGATTTCCGCACCGATGCCGACGCGCCGCGGACGTTCGTAGATGATATAGGTGCCAAGCGGACCCGGGGAGATTTGCTGCGCCACCTTCGCGTTCGTCAGATTGCTGGCAAACAAATTGAAGCTGATCTTCTCGCCGGGAAGGCGCAAGCCGATCTCCCCGGACAGCATCGTATAGGAATTCTGCACCAGCGAATTAAGGAAGTCGTAATAGACCTTGCCGCTGTGGAACAGGTTCGCGCTCGCGGTGAGGCGGCTTTTGCCGATGTCGACGCCATACGTGCCGCCCAGATTGAAGGTATAGCGCGGCGTGCGGATCATCCATTTGCCAGAAACATCTGCGGAGCTAACGATATTGCCGCCGGTTGACTTGGGGATGAAGACCTGGGCCTGCGGAAACTTGTCATACTCGGCATGTGTGTAGACCGCGGACGCGCGGAGGTTGAGGTCGCGTATGGGGACAACGGTGACTTCCAGCTCCCCGCCGTAGATCTTCGCCGTCGCCGCATTCTGCAAGATGAAAGCATTGCCGGCCGAACGCGCCGTCACCTGCAGGTCGCTATAGTCATAGCGATAGGCCGACAGGTTGGTCCTGAGCCATGACGCGGGGTCGACCTTCAACCCGATTTCGGCCGCCTTGATCGACTCCGGATTCACCGCGATCGGCGACGTGCCGAAAGTGTTGAACACCCCGCTCTTGAAGCCGGTGCCGTAGCTTGCGTACACATTGGCGTGATCGGCAAAATTATATCGCAGCGCAGCGCGATAGGTAAATTTGTTAAATGATTTGCGGGCGGTGCCGAACGGCAGCGGTGTGCCATTGACCGATTGCTCGAATGTCCGTTTCTCGGTCGTGTAGCGCACACCGCCGGTCAGAAAGAGCGAATCGACGATCTCGTAAGTGCCCTCCGCAAAGCCTGCAAAGGAGGTTGTCGTGACCTTCGGCTCAAGTAGTGTTTGGCTCGGCACCGCAGTGGGAGATACCGCGCTGTAGATGAACACCGGCTGTTCGCCGGTCAGGCGAAACGCATAGGCTCCGAGGATCCATTTGAACCGCCCGACACCGGTGGAAAGCAGCCGCACCTCCTGGCTATACGTCTTGGGCCGGACCCGCATGTCAGTATAGCCCAGCAGAATGTTCGAGGCGTCCGAATCGGCGTATTGATTGACACGCGTCGTCATGAAGGCGCCGGTAGTCTCCAGGTTCACGCCGCCCAGATCGAACTGCGTGCGCAGCGACAGATCGAACCGGTTGTAGTCGGATCTCCCGCGCCCATTGAGCGATGCCTCCCAAGCCTGGTCAGGAATAATCACTCCCGGAAATGGCGCACCGGCGGTGTTTCCCCGGAACGGCTGCTGCGACGCCACCTGATCTTTCGTATCGACATACGCCGCGGTCAGGATGATTTTTGCCGAATCGCTGGGTTCGAACATTAGCTTGCTGCGTAGCGAAATCGTCCGCGCAGCGCCCAACGTTCCACCGGTGTTGAGGTCACTGATGTAACCGTCGCTCTTGCGGTATAACACCGCAAGATCGGCTGCGACTGTTTTGCCAAGCCCTCCGGTCACATAACCGCGAACATCGACGTCATTCGCCTCTTCTCGGGAGCGACCGTAGCGCGCGGCGATCCGGCCACTCGTCGTGAAACTGGGATCCGGCGTGATGACGTTGACCAGCCCGCCAGTGGCATTGCGGCCGAACACGGTGCCCTGCGGGCCGCGCAACACCTCGACCCGCTCGACCTGGACGAGGTCGATCTGCGTCGAATATGGGTCCGCCTGATAGACGCCATCGACGTAGATCGCGACATTACTCTCGTCCCCGGTAGAATTCCCTGCCGAACCGACTCCGCGAATGCTCGGCTGCATCACGTTCTGGTTACGACCGCCGTTGAATGCCGGAATGATCTGGGTAAGGCTGCGGACCTCGCGCACGCCCGTATTTTCGAGTGCATCGCCACCGATCGCCGTCACCGTCACTGGAATGTTTTGAAGCCGTTCTTCACGGCGCGTAGCGGTGACCACGATGTCGGCAATGCCGCTGTTATCGGGCGGGGTCGCGGCGGGAGCCGCTGGCGTGTCCTGCGGCGTGGCCGCAGCGGAAGGAACTGGCGCGACCGCTTGCGCCTGCGCGATCGCCGGGAAACTCACCGCGCAAAATAATGCGAACGGCCGCTTCAGAACCTGCATTCCCATATTCCTCTCCCCTTGCCTCGTTGGGCAACACCAAGATACGCGCAGCTCATCCGGCGGACTTCCCGCGTGTCAATACGGCGGCGTATGTTTATGGTCCATTCTTGTCAATGCTTATGTTTGCTCGCCCGTGGCGGTGAGGTGCGCGACACCAGAGATCCATCCCGGCGCCGGCCGATATTCTTTCTGTGCGACACGGTATTGACCCGTTGCTCCCATCGCTGCGGACGCGGCGACCCATGCCAAGAGTTCGTTGGCTCCCGAACCCGCGACCGCGTCGACCGCCGCGGTATCCAAGGCGTCGAGAGCCTCCCAGTCCTGCGCCGCGATCATTTCCAGGACACAAGCGTCCCAGGCCGGATTGAGCGGCCGTACCGGCCCCTCCCCGCGCGCGGCGCCCGCTGCGACGGCAAGAACCTTAGTTTCCCGTGCTCGCTGCTCGTCACGGGTCAGCGCTGCCGCCCCGGTCAGGCGGGCCCGCACTTCCGGGCTCGCGCCAGCGATCTGGGGCACCAAGGGGTCGTGGGACAGCCCGCCCGATGCGGCGAACAGGATGCGCAGGCTGCAGCGTCGCGCGAAACGTCCTACCGCTTCACCCAGCAGATGCGCGCGGCGATAGGTCGGCAGCGGCGGGGCGGCGCAGTTCACGAAGATCGGCACAACGGGATAGCGGTCCGCCCGGCCGAACATCAGTTCCCACATCTGCACGAAGCCGTGATCAACCACCATCGCGTAGGAAAGCGCTGCGTCCACGTCTCCTGCACGTACCGCGTCGAGCACCTGCAGCGCGAACACTTCATCGACCTTCAGCGGTTCGTCTGACGTTGCCCAGTCACCATAGGAACGCGCAGCCGTCCCAACGCAGAAGCTCGGCATCAGACCGTAGTTGAAACCGTGAAAATGGTCAGGCGCGAACTGGATGATGTGATCGGGGGCAAAGTCTTCGACGAAGTTGGCCATCCGGTCGAAAGACGCCTTCACCGCCATGCAAGTGGCATCGTCCGCGAGTTCCGGGTTGAGCATGACGGGGGAGTGCGAGGCACAGGCGAGGGCGAACGGCATCGCTATTCTCCCCCGATGCCGGCGTCGCGACCGAGCAGGAACGCCAGGTGGATACGGTTGAACGTGTCCGCATCCTCATATTGCGGCCAGTGCCCACACTCGTTCATCACGGCGAACTGGCTGCCCGGAATCATGTCGGCGATCTGCTTGCCTTCGACTGCGGTCGCGGTGGGATCATGCGAGGTCCACAACACCAGCGTTGGCGCCTTGATCGACGCATATTGTTCGGGCGTGACCATATTGCGCCGCCGGATCTCCATGTCCTGAAGGCACAGGATCTCGCGCATCACAGCTGCGAAACCCGGCTGGCTGTAGATGCGCCGGCGCACCTCGACGAGATCGTCGGTGACCTTGGTCTTGTCGTGCATCAGCATCTCGAGGCGCTCGCGAATCATCGCAGGATCGGGATGCTCCACCGCCCGCATCGACAAGCGCCTGATCCGCTCCATCACCTCCGGGTGCGCGGTCCAGCCGCCCGCGGTATTGAGCACGACCCGGTCCACCGCATCCGGGTGGTTCACCGCAAGATAAGTCGCGATCCAGCCTCCGAGCGATTCGCCCGAGACGTGCGCCCGCTCGCGCCCGAGCGCTTTCATCGCTGCCAGCACGTGCCTCGCGTAATCGCAAATTTCATAACCGCCGGTCGGCTTGTCGCTCCAGCCATGCCCAACGCTGTCGATCGCCACGGTCCAGAAGTGCTCCGCATGCGCGGCGAAGTTGCGCACATAGGCTTCCGCATGGCCGCCGGTGCCATGGAGCAGCAGCAGCAGCGGCTTGTCGCTGTCGCCGGCGCTGATGAACCGCGTTCGGACACCGCCGGCGTCGATGAAGCCCTGACGGAACTCGGTGGGACCGAGATCGGTCCAGATGCTGTGGTACGGCGTTTCCATTGGCGTATCCTGTTGTCGTTGCTGTGGGGGTCAGGCGATGTTGTGATAGCCACCTCGCCAGTGGACGAGCGGCGGCCTGTCGTGGTGGCGCGCGCGCATTACGCGGCCCAGAAAGATCGCATGATCACCGCCGGGAAACTCGTCGACCCTCTCGCATTCGATCCATGCGAGCGCGCCCGGCAACAGGGGTATGTCTGCCATGCCAGTCGCCGCACGGAGCGCAGCGAAGCGATCGACCGGAGCGCAGAATCGCCGGGACACCTCCTCCTGGTCGGCGGCCAGGATGTTGGCCGCGAAGTGGCGCGCCTTGCTGAAAACCGCATAAGAGGGCGCGGTTCGACGCAGGCTCCACTGCACCAGGGGCGGGTCGAGTGACAGCGAAACGAACGAACTGACGGTGACGCCGTGGGGCGCGCCCTGCGCGTCCCGAGTGGAGATCACGGTCACACCACTGGCCAGGCACGCCATCGCGCCGCGGAACGAATCCGCGCTAACGCAGGGTGAAGCCTGCCCCTCGGACCGGCCGTTCACGCCCCCGATCCTGGCGCGGCCCCTGCGGGTTGCGGCTCCCCTGCCAGCGCCAGAGCCGCATCCACCAACCGCCGGTAATCGGTGTCGTCAACCGCCAGATAGGTGCCGGCGATGTTGCGGACGGGATCGCCGGCATAATAGCGCTCATACTGGACGAGCCGCTGGCCAAACGCCTCGCCGGCCAGATCCCAGGCGAGCTTGAACAGCTTCACCCGATCGATCGACGGCAGCTGCGCGCCGGCATAATAGGTCGCGGTATCGCCCGCGATCTCCTCCGCCGCCAGATCGCGCCCGACGGCATCAGCATGAACCCGCCGGCGCCGATCGTCTGGAGGATTTCGATCACGCGCGGATAGGCTTGCGGCAGCATCGTCCGCAGCGTCTGGAGCGGCGCGAGCGCAGGCCGGAGCGTACCGCTCGCGGTTCGCTCCGCCTCGACCTCGGCGCGTGCCAGTCCGCTCTTGAGATGCTCGACATAGCCGATGCATTCCCCCAGCATGTGCTGCACATGCAGGAAGGCGTCGGCACCGATCGACCGCGCGACCGCCATGGCGAGGCCGGTGGCGAACTGCATCTTCGCCAAGGCGCGTGTATTGGTCTGGTAGGCCGTGTGGTTGCGGATCGCGGTGCGGAAATACATGTCCCCCGACAACTTGACGTCGCGGTAGCTGAAAACCCGCTCCCAGGGCACGAACACGTCGTGGAACACCAGGAGCGAGTCACTTTCCTCGAACCGCGTCGACAACGGATGGTCGAACGCCGCACGTTCGCCAGCGATCACGTAGGGCTCGCGGCAGATCTGGCGCAGGCCCGGCGCACCGGCGGGCACCGCACAGATCAGCGCATGGTCCTCGTCGCCGGGCTTCATGCCGGGCAAATTGTACAGCAGGATTTCATCGGCGACCGGCCCTAGCGTGGCGATCATCCTGGCGCCGCTGATGCGGATTCCGTCATCTTCCTCGCCGGTGACACGCAAGTGAAGTGAACCCTGTTCGTGGCTCTGTTTGGTGCGATCGTTCTGCGGCGGGACCAGCGCATGGCTGAGAAACAGGTCGTGGCGGCGCACGTGATCGTAATACGACGCGACGTTGTCCGCATATCGCTCGCCGGCCTCGCCAAAGACGCTCCGGTCCTCCCAGAGCGCCAGCAGGGTGGTATTGAGGAAATCGGGGGACCGCCCGAGCAGGCCGAAGCTCGCCTCCGCCCAAAGCCTGAACCCTTCGCGCCGCCTGCGCAGGTCGTCGACGGTCTGCGCGGGCTCGAACGCGATTCCGCAGCGCTCGCCGGTGACAGCGTCGAGCGCGGTCAGGCTGTCGCGATGCTCGGGCTGGTGCTGCATGTCATACAGCGCCGCAATCTCGCGCGCGACCGCGCAGAACGCCGGGTGATCGGCGACGTTGTCGACTCGCTGACCGCCAACCCATACGTCGCGCGGACTCGATCGCAACCCCTGCAGATACTCGGCCCCGGTCCGCACACCCATCCACTCTCTCCCGCCGATCGAAATACCGTACGTGAGAGTATCTAATCCCGGGCGACTGGTTGCCCCAAGCCGAACTTCCCGACTGTTCGTCTGGTGAACAGTCAGTTGAGGAAACCGATTCTCGCTTCGAGCCGCTCGACGCAGTCGCGCAACGGCTGCAGAAATCGAGCTGCCGCGACCGCCGGCGTCAGCACCGAAGAAAAGAAAACGATGTTGACCGCACCGATAACATTCGCGTCTCGGCGCACCGGGAGTGCGATTGCGCTAGTACCGGATTCGATCAGGCCATGGCTGGCGCCGAATCCATCCCGCCGCGTCTGCTCAATGGCCCGGGTAACTGCGCCATCAACTTCGATCTCACTAGCGTCTTCCCCCGCTGCGGCGCGCACCAGTTCAAGCGTTTGCGCAAGCTGCCCATCGTCCATTGCCGCCAGCATCGCACGGCCCAGGGCAGAGCGCAGCAGGGGGCGATGCTGTCCGATGAGCCGGCGGAAAACCGTCATTGTAGTACGCGGGTGCGTGGAAGCGGCGATCGTCAGGCGCCCGTCCTTGATGACGGCGTAGTCGCTCGGCCAGCCGATTCGGACGACAAGCACATCCAATTCAGACTGTGCGGCCTGCGGTTCAAGATCGTCTTGCCGAATCTCCAGCCCGATCCGTTGCACCTTCGGCGCCAGATAATAGCGACCGTCGTCGCGGCGCACGGCGAACCCTGCCGCGGCCAATGTCGCCAGCAACCGATAGACGCTGGAGCGGTCGATGCCGGCCCGGTTTGCGAGCGCGGTCGGCGATGACCAGCCCATGTCCGCCATCGCGTCCAGCAACGCAAGCCCGCGTTCCAGAGCCCGAACCTCTCGATAGGGACGGTTCGGCCCGGCCATCAGTATGAAGTCACTGCATCCGTTCGGGAAGTTCGAGAAGGAATTCCAAACAGACCTCCCGCTGCGCCCGAAAGGCCTGAAGTCCGACATCTCGGTGAATGACGTTGACTCCGATGAGATGCGACAGCGCGAGCAGCGCGGCGGCGGCGGCGCGAGATTTGCTCATCCCCATGTCGCGGTAGATTTCGGCGATGATCGCGAGTCGCTCACTATCGACCTCGGAGATGGCGCGGCGCGCCAGTTCGGAAGACCGCGCCCATTCGCGCAGCGCATGTTCGATCGTTCCGCCGGGGACGTCGCTGCGATCTTCCGATGCAAGTCCTAGAAGGTATGAGAGACGGTCGCGGGGTGTCTCGATCTTCGTGCGCACGAAGCGGCCCACCGCTGAAGTCAGGCTTTGCTGCCAGAACCGGAGCATTTCGCCCAGCAGCGCGTCGCGGTCCTTGAAATGCCAGTAGAAGCTGCCCTTCGTCACGCCCAGGGCGCGTGCCAGCACCTCGATGCGGACCTGCGCGACGCCACCATTCCCGACTTCTTGCAGCGCGGCCACGATCCAGTCGTGTTTCGACAGACGCTCTGACTGATCGGCATTTGCCTGCGCCTGTTGTTTTGCCATGTAGACCGCCACCTCCGTTATTGCCTGGGCCCATATCGCAATCGTCGGCAAACCGGAATCACAATGACTCCGGGTCAAGCATTTTCCACATCGAGAACCAGCTTTCCAATGGTGCGCCCGCCTGCAAGTTCCGCAAGCCCCTCCTTGAGCGCCGCGAACGGCACTGTCGCGCCGATTATGGGACGGATAGTTCCCTCTGCCAATGCCGTGGCGAGCCCCCTCTGGACCGCAGCGATGCCGGATGGATCAGCATCGAATTTCCAGAACACGCCCCGCGCCGACGCCGCCTTTACGAGCAGGCGGTTGGCGGGGATCGCGGGAATAGCCCCGCTGGCAAAGCCGACGATAAGAAGACGCCCGCCCCAGGCGAGCGCGCGGACGCTTTGCAGCGTGATGTCTCCGCCCACCGGATCCAGCACGACATCAATCCCGCCCGGCGCGATCCCGCGTAGCGTTTCGACCCAGTCTGCGGCGCGGTTGTTGACGATGGCACTGGCACCGTTGGCGGTCGCCACCGCTGCCTTTTCCGGCGCGGCGGTCGCCGCGATGACGCGCGCGCCGGCGTTGCGTGCGAGCTGCGTCGCGGCGATGCCGGTGCCGCCCGCTGCGGCGTGTATCAGCACGGTCTCGCTCGCTCGCAAGCAGGCGGTGTCGAAGAGCGCGATCGACGCAGTTGTATAGGAGATCGGGATCGCGGCGGCCTGTGTGGGGTCTGTGCCCGGCGCGAGACGGATCAGCCGCGCAGCGTCCACTGCGCAATATTCCGCATAGGCGCCCGAGGTAACCTGCGCCATCACCAGGTCGCCAAAGGCAAGATGTGCGAAGCCACCCGTATCGACGACCTGGCCGGCGATTTCCGCACCAAGGATAAACGGCGGATCGGTCCTGACCTGATATTCGCCGCGCACGCTGATGACGTCGGCGAAATTCAAACCGGCGCGCAGCACACGGACCAGCGCGCAGCCCGCCGGCACGACGGGAATGCGAACGTCCCGGATGCTGACGCGGTCCAGCGTCCCATACCCCTCAACCACCCAAGCCTTCATCGCGCCACCCTCCTGTTGCATCCAGCCATACGCAAAGGTATGTTTTCGGGCAAGGCGCACCGACGTCAGGATATCGAGAGGATAACGACCGCCATGACGACCTCCGCAACGAGCCAGCCCTGGGCCCGCTTCTATAATCCGCGCGCCGCGGCGCTGGCGTCGCCCGACCCCATGCCGCTGTCCGTCCTGCTCGATCGGGCAGCGTCGACCTTCGGCGCGCGCCCATGTTCGTCGTTCGCCGAGGAGAGCTTTAGTTACGCGGAGGTCGCAGCCTTCGTGGAGGACCTCGCCGCCGGTTTCGCCGCGGCGGGCATCGGCGCAGGCGACAGGGTCGGCTTCCTCGCCCCGGCCCATCCTTCATTCACCGTCTTCACCTTCGCCCTGTGGCACGTCGGCGCAATCGGAGTCGGGCTGAACCCGCTCTATTCCGTCAGGCGCCTTATCGACCAGGCCAACGATGCGGGACTGAAGGCGATCTTCACGCTCGACGATGCAGCGCTGCTCGGCAAGGCGGCCCAGATCCGGCGCGCGTCGGCGGTGAAGCCGACGCTGATCGCGACGAGCGCGCGCAGCGGCGATCCCCACGCGCCCGCATCGGTTGGCAACGGCGAAGGCACGCTGACCACCGCTGCCATCATGGCTGGAGCGGGCCGGGTCGCACGCGCCACGGTCGACCCGCTCACGCAGCCGGCGGTGCTGCAATATACCGGCGGCACGACCGGCGCGCCCAAGGCAGCGGTGCTGACCCATGCGAACCTGTCGGTCAACGTCGTGCAGATGCACAGCTGGTTCCCCGAACTGAGGCCTGGTGCGGAATCCGTGCTCGCCGCAGCACCCGTCACGCATGTGTCGGGCGTCGGACCCATCCAGAACTTCATGGTCAACATTGCAGGCGAGATGGCCTGGATGCCCCGGTTCGACGCCGACGCGGCGCTGGACACCATCGAGCAGCGGAGGATTACGTTGCTGTTGGCGCCGCCGACCATGTTCACCGCGCTGCTGCATGCCGCGGAAACGCGCGGCAAGTTCGACTGGTCGTCGCTGCGCAATGCGCAATGCGGCGCCGCGCCGGTCTCAGCCGAGCTCAAGAAGCGGTTTCGCGACGCGACGGGCCTGACGATCACGACCCTGTATGGCATGACCGAAACGTCGCCCGCAGCGATCTATTCCTCACCGATCCCGCATCATGAGCGAGCAACCGGTATCCCTCTGCCCTTCACCGAGGTGGAGGTCCGCTCGACGAGCGATCCGTCGATCCGCATGGCAACCGGTGAGCCGGGCGAGATCTGCATCCGGGGGCCGCAGGTCATGCCGCACTACTGGCAGCGCCCCGATGCGACCGCGCAGGCGTTCGTCGACGGCTTCTTCCGCAGCGGCGATATCGGCACCATGGACGCCGACGGCGCGGTCACCGTGTTCGACCGGCTGAAAGACGTGATCATCGCCAGCGGCTACAACGTCTATCCTGCCGATGTGGAAAGCGCGGTCCTGAAGCACCCCGCGGTGCGCGAAGCCGCAGTGATCGGGGTACCCTGCGCCTACCGCGGGGAGACCGTGAAGGCGATCGTCAGCCTGCGCGACGCCGCCGGACTCACGATCGAGAATCTGCGGCTGTTCCTGGCCGACCTTTTGTCGCCGATGGAAATCCCCAAATTGCTCGAGATCGTCGACGAGATCCCGCGCAACGAGAACCTGAAGATCTCACGCCTCGCGCTACGCGAGCGCGAGGCCCGGCGACGCGAAGGCTAGGCAGGCACCACCACGTGCAGCACGCCGTCGATGCGGCGGAGAGCGTAGGTGGCGACCGGCTCGGTGACGGGAAAGGCGAGCGGCGCTCCGCTCCGGATGTCGAATCGCCCCGAATGGACCGGACATTCGATCTCGAACCCTTCGAGCCAGCCTTCGGCCAGAGACGCTGGCCGTGGCTGCACGTGTCGGCGATGGCGTAAAACGCGCCATCCATGCGGAAGAGCGCGACCGGGCCGTCGCTGGCGAACACAGGCGGCGGACGTCGCCATCGCCCATGCCGTCGGCTTCGGGGACGGCAATAAGCACTTCACTCATGAAAGGGTCTTTCGATCAGGCCACGCGGGCCTTGAGCATGTCGAGCGCGACGTCGATGATCATGTCTTCCTGGCCACCGACCATCTTGCGACGGCCGAGTTCCACCAGGATCTCGCGGGTATCGAGGCCATATTCGAGAGCCGCTTTTTCGGCATGACGCAGGAAGCTGGAATAGACCCCCGCATATCCCAGCGTCAGGGTTTCGCGGTCGACCCGAACCGGCCGATCCTGGAGCGGGCGGACCAGTTCCTCTGCGGCATCCATCAGCTTCATCACGTCGCAGCCGTGTTGCCATCCCTTACGATCGATCGCAGCGATGAACACTTCCAAGGGCGCGTTGCCGGCACCAGCGCCCATCCCGGCCAGGCTGGCGTCGATCCGCACCGCGCCTTCCTGGGCAGCGACGATCGAATTGGCGACGCCCAACGCGAGATTGTGGTGCGCGTGCATCCCGCGCTCGGTCTCCGGCTTGAGCACGCGATCATAGGCGCGGAGCCGGTCGGCCACCCCGTCCATGTCCAACGCACCGCCGGAATCGGTGACATATACGCAGTGCGCGCCGCAGCTTTCCATCACCAGCGCCTGCTGCGCGAGCGCCTCCGCATCGATCATGTGGCTCATCATCAGAAAGCCCGACACGTCCATGCCGAGGTCGCGCGCGATCCGCATATGCTGCCGGGCGACGTCCGCCTCGGTGCAATGCGTCGCCACCCGCACCGAACGGACGCCGAGTTCGTAGGCCCGCCGCAGTTCGTCCACCGTCGCGATGCCGGGCAGGATCAGCGTGGTCAGCACGGCACGCTCCACCACGTCGGCGACCGCTGCGATCCATTCCCAATCGGTCTGCGCGCCGAACCCATAGTTCAGGGAAGCGCCCGAAAGACCGTCGCCATGCGCAATCTCGATCGCATCGACCCCCCGCTTCGTCGAGCGCCCGGCCGATCGCGCGGACATGATCGAGCGTGTACATGTGGCGCACGGCGTGCATGCCGTCGCGCAGCGTCACGTCCTGGATATAGAGCCGCCGATCGGGATCGCGGGTCATGCCGCTGCCGCCCGAAGCTTGCGTGCGGCGATTGCGTCGCCGGTGGCCTGGGCCGATGCGGTCATGATGTCGAGATTGCCCGAGTAGCTGGGGAGATAATCACCCGCGCCCTCGACCTCCAGATAGATCGCCGTCTTCAGACCCACGAAATCCTCCTGTCCTGGGATCACTAGCGGCCGGTTCGCGCCGTACCGTTCGAACTGCAATTCCTGTTTGAGCCGGTAGCCGGGGACGTAGCGCTGCACCGCCGAAACCATCGTCGCGACCGAACGGCGCACCGCATCCTCGTTCGCCATGTCCGATAAGGTGAACACTGTGTCGCGCATGATCATAGGTGGCTCCGCGGGGTTCAAAATGATAATCGCCTTCCCGCGCTCGGCCCCGCCGACGACTTCGATGGCGCGTGCGGTTGTGCGCGTGAATTCGTCAATATTGGCGCGCGTTCCCGGCCCCGCCGAGCGAGACGATACGGACGCGACGATTTCGGCGTAGCGAACCCGCGCGACCCGGCTGACCGCGGCGACCATCGGGATTGTCGCCTGACCACCGCAGGTCACCATGTTGACGTTCGGTGCGTCCTGGTGCTCGTCGATGTTGACCGGCGGCACCGTGAACGGACCGATTGCTGCCGGCGTCAGATCGATCACCTGCTTGCCGTCACGGCGCAGAACCGCGTCGTGATGGCGGTGCGCATAGGCGGAGGTCGCATCGAACACGATCCCGATGTCCGGGTAGGCGTCCATCCCTACCAGTCCGTCGATCCCGTCGTGCGTGGTCGCCACGCCTCGTTCCCTTGCCATCGCGAGCCCTTCCGAGCCGGCATCGATGCCCACCATAGCGACCAGTTCCATATTTCCCGGCCGTTTCAGCATCTTGATCATCAGATCGGTGCCGATATTGCCCGAGCCGATGATGGCTGCCTTGATTCTACTCACTCGTTCTCTCCTGGTGGCTGCTGCTCCGCCGCAAGGCCTGCGAGCGTCTTGCGGCAGATCTTGTTCGCAGGAGTCTTGGGGATCGCGTCCATCAGCGTCACCGAACGCGGACGCTTGTACGCGACCAGATGGGCGGCGCAGTAATCCGCGAGGGCGGTGGGGCTGGCCGTTGCCCCGTCGCGCAGCCGCGCGAAGGCCACGGGCACCTCGCCCTTGCGCGCGTCGGGCGTCCCCACCACCGCCGCTTCGGCGACAGCGGGATGGCGCGCCAGCACTTCCTCTATCTCGCGCGGGTAGACGTTGAAGCCACCGACGATCAGCATGTCCTTGGTCCGGTCGACCAGCCGGAGATAGCCGTCGGCGTCGAACACGCCGACATCTCCGGTGTACAGCCAGCCATCCGCCCGCCCCGCGCCCTGCCCGCGATAGGCGTGGACGACGCGCGATCCACGGATGCGGATCTCGCCCAGTTGGCCCGTCGCACCGCGCGCTCCGGATCGTCGAGCGCCGCGATCGAAACCTCGAGCCCTGGCAGCGGCCGCCCGACGGTGCCGAACCTATGGGTGCCGTCGGTCGGGTTGGCGCAGATTGGCCCGCCTTCGGTCATGCCGAAGGCTTCGAGGATCGGAACCCCAGTCCGCGCATACCAGGTGGTCAGCGTCTCCATCAGGAACGGCGATCCGCCGCCGGGACAGATGCGCAGCGACGACAGGTCGGTGCGATCGATTCCCGCTGCGGCAAGGAGGCCGACATAGATCGCGGCAGGCCCGCCGCTGAACACCGTCACCCGGTGCCGTTCCAGCGCGGCAAGGACCAGATCGGGCTGGTAGCGGGATATGATCACCACGGGGCTGCGGCAATAGACGGGATTGAGACACCCCATCAGCGAACCCCAGACGTGGAACACCGGCGCGACATTCAGCCACACCTCTTGGTCGATGCGGGTCGGCCACGCCTGATGCATCCCGTGGACTATCTCGACCAGGGTGCCGTGGGGGCGATCGACGCCCTTCGGCACGCCAGTGGTGCCGCCGGTGAAAAGCAAGGTGGCCAGATCGCCGCGGTCGATCCTCACCGCCGGCCGCGTGGCGGCCTGCGCCACCAGCGCCGGTGTTGACAGGTCGCCTTCGCCGACCGCCAGCAGGTGGTCAATGCTGTGCGCAGCGGCGATCCCGCGCGCCGCCCGCGCGCCGTCGACCCCCGGCAATGATGACCTTGGGCCGGGCGATGTCGAAGAGCGGCGCCAGTTCATCCGCGCCATAGCCCGGATTGAGCAGCGCGACCTGCGCGCCGGCGGCCAGCGCCGCGTAGATCGCGACGTTCGCCTCGATCGAATTCGGCACCTGGATCGCGACCCGCTCCCCCCCCACGCCGATCGCCACCAGCCGCGCCGCCAGGGCCGCGACCGCGGCGCCATAGTCGCGGTAGCTCAGCGTCCGCTCGCCATCGATCAGGGCGATGCGGTCGCCCGCCGCGTCGACCGCCTCCCAGAACATGTCGACGACCGTCGCGAAGTCGGCGCGGTCGAACGCCGCGTCGTCATCCGCCGGCGACGGCCCGCCACCCGCCTGCGTCACGCCGTTCATAAGAACGTATTGATGTTCTTTGCCTGCAACACCGTCTGTTGCAGGCGGATGAGCCGACGCGCGAGTTTCAACGCTCCGGTCCCGTCACGGCGGACGAGGTCCTGGCGGCGGGCTGTCAGCGTCTGCTCTTCTGTCTCGTTGCGGTGCCGTAGATTGTGGACGAGCGAGTGGACCACCCATTCGTTCGGCAGCGCCGTCGCCTCCACCTCGACGTTGCCGACCATGTGGAAGTGCCGGGTGGGCGGGTCCTCCGCCCAGGCGGTGGTCTGCTTGGCGCGATCGACGCGCTTGGTCAGATAATCCAGGTCGTCGTCGAAAAACGCCATCCGCGTCCGGCTGAGCACGTCCGCCCTGTCTGCGCGGTAGCGGGCCTGGATCCCGGGCATCCAGTAATGGATGTCGGGCGCCATCATCGCCAGCCACTCGTCATAGCGCTCCGCGTCGAGAAGCCGCGCCTCGCGATAGAGGAACTGCTCGATCTCGAACGCCAGGTCGCGGTCGACGCGGGCGGCCCCCGCATTGCCTTCGATGCCGCTCATCGTGCCGGCACGTCCGACCAGCGGGGTGCGGTCATAAGGTCACTCCAGCGCTGATAGAAAGCGCGGTGATTGGCCTCGTTCACCTGATTGCGGTGCACATGCCCCTTCAGTTCGGGGTGGTCGACCTCCGATCCGAGGCCAAGGCCGGTATGCAGCTTGCGACGGCGCGTGACCACGCCCGCGTTCGACGCGGTGCAATGCTCGAAATTCTCCCCGTCATCCATCTCGAAGATCCCCGCCGGCGAGAACGTTAGCATGACGCCACGCCGGTATTTTTCCCTCAGGCTGTCCGGCGCGTTGCGATTGAGGAACACCCAGGTGTGAAGCTCGGTCTCGCTCGGGCCTTTCGGATTCCAGGTGCGGAAGGTGTTGTGCCCGGCAAGGAAGGACAGGTTGGGGAATACCGTCGCGGAGCTCAGCGAGGCAACCATTCGGCTCCGCATCTTGCCGAGGCGTTCGGCGAACTTTGCTTCGTTCTCGCGCAGATAGTCTACGATCTCCGGCTCGCACAGAGTCGCGGCGTTGCCGATGAAGTCGAGTCCGAACTCCCAGCCATGCCCATTGGCGTTGACCTGGAACGATCGATCCGCCTTCATTGTCGGCGCGCCGCCGAACAGCGCCTGCAATGCGGAGCTGTGCGTCCAGGTCGCATGGTACGCGTCGCCGACGAAGTTTTCGGCCGGGAACTTCCAGTTACATTTGAGCCGCGACTTGATGTTGCCGTCGATGAACTCGATCCCGCCCTCATCGTTGTCGAGCAGCACGTCGAGATACCAGCGAAAGTCGCCAAGATAATCCGCGAGCGAAGGCGCCTCCGGATCGAAACAGGCAAAGTGCATGCCCCCATAGCTCTCGACCCGCGCATTATGCAGCCCGAGCTTGCTGCGGTCGAAGCTGGGGTTGTCCTTGTAAAGTTCCTCGGCCGTCACCCCGGACAGCGACCCGTCCAGCGCATAGGACCAGCCATGGAAGTTGCAGGTGAACCGTCGCGCGCTGCCTGCCTCGGCGAAGCACACGCGGTTGCCGCGGTGGCTGCACGAATTGATGAAGGCATGCACCCGGCGGTCGCGGGCCCGCGCGACGATGACGGCGTCCTCACCCACATAGGTCGTGACGAAATCGCCGACCTCCGGGATCTGGCTGTCATGCGCCACGAAGATCCAGCAGCGCGCGAAGATACGTTCCATCTCCAGCGCATAGACCTGGGGATCCCAGAAGATCCGCCGATCGATCCAGCCCTGTTCGCCGTCGACCATCGCCCGTATCGTCGCGGCATCGAGCGGTGCGGAATCCGGGGCCGGCGCCCGGTCGCGCGGCAGCTCCGCCGGCGTAATGCCCTGCCCTAGCGGCGTGGTCATGCCGCCGGTCTCATCTGAGCGAAACCCAGGCCGGTCACTGCACCCTCCCACGCGTCATAGGCGATCACCTCGCCCGAGCCGCCGGGCATCGCGCCCATCACGGCCAGGAAATGCCGTATCTCCATCGCGCCATTGCCTCCTTCGCGCAGGATTCCCTCGTCGGTCAGAGCGAGCAGCGAGTCCGCGTCGCCCGCGACTATGGCATCGAGCACCATTCGATCGAACGCCGGGTTGGTACGTCCCATCTCGCCCGTGCCGACCCAGTGGCTGATGCCGCCGCTACCCAGCACCACGACGCGCTCTTCGTCGTTCGCGGCCTCGACAGCAGCCTTCACCATCGCGCCGAATGCGTGCGCGCGGCGCAGCCGCAGGTAGGGCGCGACGCCGCTTGCCATATAAACCGCCACCGTCTTCACCGAGCCGTCCTCCGGCAGGCAGAGGTGAGCCGGCGCCCCGATGGCGTGATCCACGCCGAGCGACCGCGCGACCGCCAGATCGAACCCGACATCCTGGGCATGATCGAAGATGTACCCGGCAAGCGCGGCATTGTGCGGGATCGGACGGCCGGGCAGTCCCGGCAGTTGGTCCACAGGCCCATTGAGCTCACCCAGGCAGATCAGGATCTGCGGCAGGCATTTCGGGGTGAACAGGATGTAATGATCGGCGCCGACGATCACTGCGGAGGTCGCCCCGAGCGCAACGATACGGCGCCGGATTTCGGCATACGCGTCCATCAGGTGGCTGTTGTCCAGCTTTTTGGGATTAATGAAGACCGTTGGATCGTGCGGCATCATGAAGCCGCCCACTATCTTGCCCATCATTACTCTCCCGTGCCGAGCGTCGATGCAAGGGTCGGCATCTTGCTCAGATAGTCAGCCATCGACGCGGGCCCATGAAAACCCATATAGAATCCCATCAGCAACATCGGGTTCAAGCCGCGCCGGAAGAGTTCAGCGACTTCCATCTCACGAATAAGGGCCTTCTCCTCGTCGCTCAGCGCGTAGCGCGCCAGGAAGGCCTCAGGCTCGGCGGAATAACCCTTGCGCACCCGCCCCGAATTACCAAGGTCGAATACACATTGCTCGACAGCGTTGAGGCTCATCGCGGCGACTCCGTTGCTGCAAGGAACATGAAGACCTGCGCCAGAAATTCCTCCTCGCGCTCCAACTGCACCCAGTGGCCGCACTGGCCGAACACATGCAGCTGCGAATTGGCAATGTGGCGATGTGCCCGGACCGCGACGTCGAGCGGGATCATGCGATCCTCTCGACCGTGCAGAATCAGCGTCGGCACATCGATGGCTTCCAGTTGATCGAGCGGGACACCGCGTACCGTCGCAGGTCTCCCGTCCGTCGGACGGGGCTGAAGCTCGCGTATCGTCTCAAGCCCGGTGTTGTGCTGAGCCACTGCGAAACGCGCAGCGATCATTTCGTCGCTCACGATCGCGGGATCGAAGGGAAAGCGGCGCATCATTGCGCCCATATTCTCTAAGCTGGGTTCGAAAGCGTAGCTGTCCGCCAGGCCCCCGGTTTGCTCGAACTCGCCTGCGGGCGTCCCCATAAGCACCAAAGCGCGGACACGATCCGCATGGCGCGCCATCATGGCCAGCGACAGGGCGCCGCCGAAGCTGTTGCCAACCAGCGTCGCCTCCTCGATCTCGAGCGCATCAAGGATGCCCTCGAGGTGCGCCAGCCATAGTTTGATGCCAGGCTTCTCACCCTCAGGCTTGGGGCTGAAGCCGAAACCTACAATGTCGGGAGCTATGACACGATAGCGCTCCGCCAGTCGGGGAATGATTCGCTGCCAGTTCTGCCAGGCCGTCACACCCGGCCCGGAGCCGTGCAGCAACACGACCGCGCGGCCGGCGCCTGCTTCGTGATAGTTGGTGGTCACGCCACCAATTGTAATGGTGCGGCCGATGTCGGGAAGTACCATGGCAACGCCTCTCCATACTTTATGGTATTGTGCCTAGCATCGCCAAATTTCCAAGTCAATCTGACTGACAGGGTTTCATTCGCAGTGACGGACATTGCCACAGACAATACCAATGCGTATGTTGATCGGCGGGAGGATGCGCATGGGGTGGCTTGAAGGACAGGTGGCGATCGTCACCGGTGCCGCGTCTGGCATCGGTCGAGCGGTCGCTGTGCGATTTGTGGCCGAGGGAGCGCGTGTAGTCGCTGTTGACCGCGCCGAGAGAGGGCTCGCGACGCTGCGGGCAGAGCTCGGTTCGGCCTGCACGTCGGTGGCGGGCGACGCCTCGCTCCCGGACGCCAACGCTCGCGCCGTAGCCGCCGCAATCACCAGCTTCGGGCGCCTCGACACCGTCATCTCGAACGTCGGAGTATTCGATTGGCACAAGCGGCTCGACCGTCTTTCGCCCGAGGACTGCATGGCCGCGCACGACGAGATGTTCGCAATTAACGTGCGGTCGCACGCGTTGATGGCTCGCGAAGCCTACCCGCATTTGAAGGAGGTCCGAGGCAGCCTCGTGATGACCTGCTCCACGGCCAGTTTCCGCGGAGGTGGTGGCGGCGCGCTGTATACCGCAAGCAAGTTCGCGGTGCGCGGCCTCGTCTATCAGCTTGCCCATGAATGGGCACCCGACGTACGGGTCAACGCCGTCGCACCGGGCGGCACCGTGACCGGCCTGTCAGGGATCGATTCGTTGGGCAGCGCCGGACGCCGGCTGGAAGATGACGATCGCATCGTCGCGGCAGTTGGAGCGGCCACCCCACTGGGATTCGCGGCCGCCCCGGAGGACCATGCCGGCGCCTACGTGCTGCTCGCATCGGCGGATAACTCGCGCGGCATGACCGGCACCGTCATCGTCAGCGATGGCGGGTTGCTGGCGAGGATCTGACAGGAGGAAGAATGACCGAGGATGCTGTCCACCGTGCCGCGCTGGAGCTGCGCGAGGCCTATCACACAGGCGCAATCGACCCAGTCGTCGACCGGCTGGTGCCCAACGACCCCCTGATTGCCTATCGAATCCAGGAGATCAACACAGCCCACTGGATCGCCGAGGGCCGGCAACTGGTCGGCCGCAAGATCGGCCTTACCTCACCCGCGGTCCAGGCCCAGCTCGGGGTTGGCGAGCCCGATTTCGGCATGCTGTTCGCCGACATGGCGGTCGCGCCCGGCGGCGCCTTCGCGGCGGCGAGCGTGTCGCAGCCGCGCGCGGAGGGCGAACTGGCCTTCGGCATCCGCCGCGCGCTGACCGATCCCGCGGTCGACGAAGCCGCGGTGGGCGATGCGGTCGAGTGGATGGCGCCCGCGATCGAGATCGTCGGCAGCCGCGTCCGAGACTGGCAGATCAGGATCGCCGACACCGTCGCCGACAACGCATCCTCCGCGTGCTACGCCATCGGCGACGACCGCCGCCCCTTCGACCGCGCCGTGATCGACGCCCTGACGATGGAACTCTTCGAGGACGCCGTGCGGGTGTCGCATGGTCCGGCAACCGCCTGCCTGGGCAGCCCGGTGACGGCGCTGGCATGGCTGGCGCGCAAGATGGTCGAGGTCGGCCGTCCCCTTGCCGCCGGCGACATCGTGCTGTCGGGCGCGTTCGGACCGCTGGCGCCGATGACGGCCGGCCGCCATTACCGGCTCGCCATGTCCGGTTTCGCCGACCTCGTCGTCGACTGCGCCGATTAATCGCTCCGCCGGCTGCCTCCAAACCGCGCAATATCAGAACCCTCGCACATCGCTCCATATTCCTGGAATGCCGCTCATCTGAATCCTCGTTATGCCTGTTCGGGGCTGGACGCGGGCGAGACGGTCCTTGCGGAGAATATCGCCATGCCTGCGACCCAACCCTGGATGGCCTCATAGAAATGCAGCCGGGATTCGGTCGGTCCCGCGGTGGCCAAGGCTGCCATCGCGGCCATCCAGCACAGCACTCCAGGGCCGCCCCGACCGGCGGCCGCGATCATATCCTCGGGGTGTAGATCGTCGAACTCGCCGGTCAGTCCCGCGCTGAGGCGATCGAGAAAGCCCCGATCCCATTTGCCGGAGACGGGCAGGATTGCGCCTCCGCCGGCATGGGCCTCACGCCCTGCCACCTTGGTGCGCTCCTCGCGCGCTGCCCGCTCCCCGGCAGTGGGGTTTTGGGGATCGAGCAATCGCGAGGCGACCTCTGGCGGCGATTTCCAGAAGCTGGGGATGGGCGGATCATGGCTGAGCCCGCCCGAGGTGGCGAGGAGCACTCGCTTTCCGCTCTGCAGGGCGAACCGGCCCACCGCTTCGCCCAACTGCCTAGCCCGACGGAAGGACGGAAGCGGCGGCGCGGCGCAATTGATGAAGATCGGGATGATCGGCAGGCCCGTGGCGGTGCCGAACAGACTCTCCCAGATCTGGACGAAACCATGATCGAGCCGCATGTGATGACTCTGCGCCACGTCAAAGTCGGCGCGCAGCAGGTGCCTGGAGAGCGCGACCGCCTCGTCATGCGGGACGTCGAGTGGTCCGGCCGTCGTATCCCAGTCGCCGATCGCGTCCGCCTTCGTGCCGACACAGAATGCGGGCATCAGCTCGTAGAAGAAGCCGCTGAAGTGATCCGGCGAGAACTGGATCACATAATGGGGATCGAAGTCGCGGATCGTGGCGGCGAGCGCGGCGAATCCTCGAGACACGCCGCTGCGGACTTCGTCGGAACAAGGCCCATCCCGCATCAGCGGCGAATGGGAGGCGCAGGCGAGCTTGAGCGGCATTGGCGTTTCCTTGTCCCGAGGCGTGGCTTGAAGGGCGTGGCGAGGCGGCTCGCGCGACGGGTCACGATCCGTTCGCGAACGATAGGCGGGCGCGGTGGGGCCACAATCGCGTTGCGCGATCGGTGCATCTGGTGCACACCGCAGGCCGATGGGGACCGCCTACAAGCCGGTGCGGGCGCTTGACCGCCTCGGCCGCGCGGGCGCCGCCGCACTGGCCCGTGTACCGGCATCGACCGCACGACCGTGCACCGGCTGCTGCACACGCTCGCCGCGCGCGATCTGGTCGTCCAGGCGACCGGTGACGGCAGCTGGCTGTTGCGGCCCGATGTTCGGCGGCTGTCGGACGGCTACCTGCCCACCGACCGGCTGGTTCATATCGCGGCGGTCGAATTGGGCAGGATGCTACCCCAGCGTCCAGTGGCCCAGCGACTTCGCGACCTTCGATCGCGGCACGATGACGATCCAGGAGAGTACGCACCGGTTCAGCCGCCTGTCGATTCACCGCGCCATGGTCGGGCGACGGCGGACGATGCTGGAAGCGCGCTTGGGCGGGCCACGCTGGCCGGGGCCGATCCAGGCACGCGCGCGATGATGTTGCAGCTCGTCGATGCCCTGCCGGGGGCAGAGCCGCACCGGCCTGAAGCGGTCGCGGCGCTGGTCGAGGATTTCCGCCGCCGGGGCTATGCATGAGCGGTCGGGCAGGCCGATTCCGACGTCGGCGCGATCGCGGTTCCGATCCGCAGCGACGGGCGGGTCCTGGGCGCCATCAATATCATCTTCTTTCGGCGCGTAGTGGTGCCCGGAGAAATCGCCGAGCGGCATTTGGCGGATATCCTGTCCTGCGCCGCCGCGATCGAAGCGCGCTTCGTCTCCGATGCACCGGACGACGAGTGCGGGCCGCCGGCGCCTCAACTACAGTGGCCCCGACTTTAAGATCGGCGATGTCCGGCGGCCGATCATTCGGCCGCCTGGAGTTCCTCGATCGGTACGAGGAACGCGGCGAGCCGGCTGTCGCGCTCGGCGAGGGCGCCGGGTACCGACCGGTCCTTGATATGGCCATAGCCGCGGATCTTGTCCGGATAACGGGCCAGCGCCACCGCCGCGTCGTACTTCACGGGGTCGAGATGGGTCGCGATGCTGTCGAGCACCGCCTCATAATCGCGAACCAACTGGCGTTCCATCCGCCGTTCGGCGGTACGGCCGAACGGGTCGAACGCGGTTCCACGCAGCCGCTTCGCCCGCGCCAGCAGGCCGAAGGCGGCCAGCATCCACGGCCCGAACTCTCGCTTTCGCGGCAACCCCGTCAACGGATCCTTGCGCGCGAACAATGGCGGCGCGAGATGGACGGACACGCGGTAATCGCCGGTGAACTGCTCGCCCAGCTTCGCGCGGAATTCACCGGACGTATAGAGCCGGGCGACCTCATATTCGTCCTTGTATGCCATCAGCTTGAACAGGTTTCGCGCCACCGCGTCGCTGAGCTCGGTGCGGCCTGGCGCCACCCTGGCCTCTGCCGCGGCGATCGCCGCGATCTTCCGACCAAAACGCGCGGCATAGGCCGCATTCTGATAGTCGGCGAGAAGCGCAGCTCGCCGCTCGATCGCGTCGCCGGTATCCGTCGACAGCCGGAGCGATCCTTCTGCAACCGCGGCAACTTGGTCGCCGAGCTGCGCCTCGATGGCGCCGGGCTCGACCACGGCCAGCCGGCCCAGCGCGAAGGCGCGCAGGTTGAAGTCGACCGCGACGCCGTTCAGCGTGATCGCGCGTTCCACCGCCGCCAGCGATACCGGCAGCAGGCCACGCTGCAGCGCGACCCCGACGACGAACATGTTCGCGCCGATGGCGTCTCCCATCAGGCGGGCCGCGACCCGCGTGGCGTCGACGAACGCGGAATCCGCGGCCAGCACTTCGCGCAACCGTCGCAGCGTCTGCGCGCCGGCAAAGTCTATGCCGGTGTCGATCGTGAAGGCCGCCGTGGGAGTAAGATTTTCGTTAATGACGCCGCGCGTGTGCCCGGGCTGAACCAGCGCCATCGCCTCGGCCCCGCCCGCGGTGATCATGTCGCAACCGAGCAGCAACTCCGCGCCGGCGATCGGAATGCGCGCCGCCGCGATGGCGTCATCGCTCGGCGCGATCCGCAGATGGCTGAACACCGCCCCGTTCTTCTGCGACAAGCCGGTCACGTCGATGATGCTTGCGGACTTGCCGTCGAGATGCGCCGCCATCCCCAGCACGGCGCCGATGGTGACGACGCCGGTGCCGCCGATCCCCGCGATCAGAATCGCGAGCGCGCCTTCGACGGGCGGCGGCGGGGCGGGCAGCGGCGGAATCGCAGCCGCCGGGGCGGCGGCTGCACGCCCCTTCAGGTTGCCGCCGCTGACCGTCACGAAGGACGGGCAGAACCCGTTGATGCAGCTGAAATCCTTGTTGCAGTTCGACTGGTCGATCTGACGCTTGCGGCCGAATTCGGTTTCGAGGGGCTGTACGCTGACACAGTTCGACTTGACCGAACAGTCGCCGCATCCCTCGCACACTAGGTCGTTGATGAAGATCCGCTTTGCCGGGTCGGGGAAGGTCCCCTTCTTTCTGCGACGGCGCTTCTCCGCCGCGCACACCTGATCATAGATCAGCACGGTCACGCCGTCGATCGTGGCGAGGTCGCGCTGCACGGCGTCCAGCTCCTCGCGCGGGCGGATCGCGACGCCGTCCGGGAAACGCACTGTGGACGGATATTTGTCGGGATCGTCGGCGACGACCACGACCTTGCGCACCCCCTCCTGCAACAGCTCGGACGCGATCTGCCACGCGTCATTTGCCCCTCGACGGGCTGGCCGCCCGTCATCGCCACCGCATCGTTGAACAACAGCTTGTAGGTGATGCCGATACCCGCCGACACCGCGGCCCGGACAGCCAGCGAACCGGAGTGATGGTAGGTCCCGTCGCCCAGATTCTGGAAAATATGCCTGGTGTCCGTGAACGGGGCGACGCCGATCCAATTGGCCCCCTCGCCCCCCATCTGCACCGGCCAGACGTGCTTGCGATGCGGCATCATCGCCGCCATCACGTGACAGCCGATCCCGGACAGCGCAACCGATCCGTCGGGCACGACGGTCGACGTGTTGTGCGGACACCCAGAACAGAAGAACGGCATGCGGTTGAAAGGGGTCAACGCCGCACTCCCCGCCGCGAGCCTTGCCTCAATCTCCGCGCGGCGCGTGCGCAGTGGCTCGTCGACAAGGCCGAGCGCCTCGAGCTGGCCGAACAGGACCGCGCCGATCTCGGTGGGTCCGAGTTCCCCGTTCTGAGGAAGCAACGGGCGGCCGGTCGCATCGGCCTTTCCGGTCAGCACCGGGCGCTCGCCGGCATCGAGGTGATACAGCAGCGAGGCGACCTGCGGTTCGATGAACGCGCGCTTCTCCTCCACCACCAGCACTTGGCGATGCCCGCGCGCGAAGGCCCTGGTCACGTCCGGCTCGACGGGCCAGGTCATCGCCAGCTTCAGCACGCGGATGCCGAGCGCGCGGCAGCGCGCGTCGTTCAGGCCGAGCTGATTCAGCGCCTCGATCACATCGAGCGCGGCCTTCCCGGCGGTGACAATGCCGAGCGTCCGGCGATCACCGTCGCGCAGCACCCGGTCGAGCCGGTTCGCGCGAATGAACGCCTGTGCCGCCGGCAGTCGGAAATCGGTCGTCCGGCGTTCCATCGACAATTGCGTTTCGCCCTGGAAGATGTTGAGGCCCTCGGGGGGGCATCTCCACTTCGGGGCAGAGCCAGCGGCGCAGCGGATCGCCCAGCGACGCGGTCGCGGTCGCGTCGGCGGTGTCGTTGATGCACTTGAAGCCGGCCCACAGCCCCGAAAAGCGCGACAGCGCGATACCGAAAGCCCCAAATTCCAGGAATTCGGCAACCGATGCGGGATAAAGCACCGGGATTAGCGAGGCGACGAGCGCCTGTTCGGACTGGTGCGCGGTCGTCGACGACTTGGCCGAATGGTCGTCCCCGGCCAGGACCAGCACCCCGCCAAGCGCGGCAGTCCCCGCGAGATTGCCGTGCTTGAGCGCATCGCCGGCCCGGTCGACCCCGGGCCCCTTGCCGTACCAGGCGGCGAACACGCCGTCATGGCGCGCGCCGGGAAAGAAGCCGAGTTGCTGGGAACCATAGACGGCGGTCGCGGCCAGTTCCTCGTTCACGCCGGGCTGGAAGACGATCCCCCCGTCCTTCAGCGCGCCCCGCGCCGCCCAGAGGGCAGTGTCGAGCGAGCCCAGCGGCGAGCCGCGATAGCCCGAGACAAAGCCGCCGGTGTTGAGTCCCTGCGCCGCATCCGATCGCCGCTGGGACAGGAGTACGCGGGTCAGCGCCTGCGTGCCGGACAGGAACACGCGCCCCTGATCCAGCATGTATTTGTCGCTCAGCGCCACTTCGTATGACATGCTATCCCTCTCATACCGGATTCTCGCGTACCATGCGGTCAAGTATGGAACAAGGGTTCGCCGGCTGCCGATGCTGCACGGCGGGAATTGTCGCCCTCCCACGAAAACCGAATGCAGACTCAACCGAGCCGCTTGATCAGGACATCGGTGGCGGTGGCCTGCGCCATTCAGCGCGCCCCGTCCGCAGGAGCCAGGGCGGAGCGGCTGCGGGTGGACAGACTGCGGAACGTGGTCGACCTGCGGGGACGATCCATCGGCGATACTGTGTCCTAAGTCCGCCGTCGGTCAAGGCGGAGGGCCAGACGTCGGCCTCCGACCTCAAACGCGCGCCTTGAAAAACGACGGTAACGAATGATTCCCTTCGCAGCTCCAAGGTTATACAGTGAAAATAATCACTTAGAACCTTGGCCGACGAGGCGAGTTGGGATTTGGTAGATTCTCGGGTAACGCTCGGGTAACTCCGAGTGGATCGCTAGAGAGCCAGCGATGAAGGTCGCCCCGATGGTCTGATCGCAATGATCAGTACGGTAATTCGCTTGCGCGGTCCTCACCAGGGCGGACTAGTGGTTCTCGCCTGACGGTTGAGTCCGATTAGGGATTCCCAGTCGGCTGCGGCCGTGCGAGTCAGCGGGCATGCGCAGTGGTATCGTCATCGACCTCACGTCCGCGGACCGCGAACGTCTCGAACGGATCTGCAAGGATCGTAACGCCCCTCAGAAGCACGTCTGGCGTGCCGAGATCGTTCTTCTGAGCGCCGATGGGGTCGGCACCAGCGAGATCATGCGCCGGACGGACACGTCCAAGACGTGCGTGTGGCGCTGGCAGGAGCGGTTCATGCAGGAAGGGGTTGAAGGTCTGTTGCGTGACAAGACCCGCCCTTCGCGCATCCCTCCGCTGACCCCGGAGGTGCTCGTTTGGGTTGCCACCGGGACGCGTGAGGAACCGCCGGGTGAGACGACCCATTGGACGGCCGCGCTGATGGCCCGCGAAGCGGGGATCAGCGCCAGTTCGGTTCACCGGATCTGGCGCGCCCATGGCCTGCAGCCTCACCGCGTTCGGCAGTTCAAGCTTTCCAATGATCCCGAGTTCATCGACAAGCTGCGCGACGTTGTCGGCCTTTATATCGCGCCACCCGCCCACGCGATCGTCCTGTCGTTCGACGAGAAGAGCCAGATCCAGGCCCTCGACCGATCCCAGCCCGGCATGCCGCTCAAGAAGGGGCGAGCCGGCACCATGACCCATGATTACAAGCGCAACGGCACCACCACGCTGTTTGCGGCGCTCAACATACTCGACGGGACCGTGATCGGCCGCAACATGCAGCGGCATCGGCATCGGCACCAGGAATTCATCCGCTTTCTCAATCTGATCGAGGCGCAAGTCCCCGCCGGTAAGGCGATCCACGTGATCCTCGACAACTATGCCGCCCACAAGCACCCCAAGGTCCGCGAGTGGCTCGAGCGGCACCCGCGCTTCACCTTCCACTTTACGCCAACGTCCTGTTCGTGGCTCAACGCCGTCGAGGGCTTCTTCGCCAGGCTCACGACGCCTCAAACGAGGCGTATTCCACTCGCTCGTCGATCTTCAGGCCGCCATCAACCGCTTCCTCGCCGAGCACAACGAGAGCCCAAAACCCTTCGTCTGGACCGCCGATCCTGATAAAATCATCGCCGCCGTCAGGCGCGGGCACCAAGTGTTAGATTCGATCCGCTTGGGTATGAACTATTGATGATATCACATCTTGGAGAAAAGCCTCAATGATACTTCAACAGCGGCGAGGCTTTGTGCACAACCGTATTAAGTTAATTTGGGTAGTCACTAATAATAACCATCTTGGACTAAGCGATTACCATCAGTTTTTCGAAATTATTTCAGAAGTATTCAAGGGAGTAGAACCCAGGCTTGAATCGGTGGGTTCCCCCCACCCAAGCCCTAGCGACTTTTGAATGGCGACATAACTTGCCGTAAGAGCCGCAACAGCACTTTGAAGGTTTGATGCAGCAAGCACTTTCTGACGACCGGACGCAAGTGCGTCACTGCGGGTAATGACCTGTCGCTGGAAGCGTTGTTGTGTCAAAATGTCTGACTCGTCGGCCGATCGCTTGATCTCGGCGAGCGCTGCGACATTGCGACGTTGCTGTGCAAAGCGCGCAAGCGAATTCTCGGCGTCCTGAAGCGCACCTAGAACTAACTGTCGATACTGTGCCTCGGCTTCGTCTCGTCCAGCGCGCGCTTGCGTTATCTGGGCCGAAGTTCGTCCAAAATCGAGCAGCCCCCATTGTAGCTGGGGCACGGCAATGTTGGAGATATTTCCCAGATCGACCAGGTCTCCGACAGACGTTCCGCCGATGCCTAGGATCCCCATAAAGCTGATCTTGGGAAAACGCGCTGCTTCAGCGACGCCAATCCGGGCGGTCGTGGCCGCCAGATTGCGCTCGGCGGCGCGTATGTCGGGTCGACGGCGAAGGAGAGAGGCGGGATCGCCGATGGCGACGACCTGTGGCGGCAAGGGGACGTCACGCGGGACAGCCAGCAAGGAATCGAGCCTCCCTGGCGCCTCCCCTGCAAGCACGGCGAGCGCATTGAGATAAATTCCGATCTCCGCCTCAGCCGTAGCGAGATCGCCGTTGGTAGCCTGAATGGCGCGGTTCGCCTGACCAATGGCAAAGGCCGGCACCGTGCCCTGCTGAAAGCGTTGCCGAGCGAGGCCTAGCTGCTGCTTCTGCAGGTCCAGCCCCCCACGAAGTGCAGCGGCGCGCTGCTGCCGGTCCCGCAGATTCGTATAACTTTGCGCAACGTCGGCTGCGAGTTGAACGTGTGCATCTGCCGCGTTGTAGGAAGCCGCTGCGGCTAGTGCGTTAGCGGATTCTATTTTTCGGATCTGGCCTCCTGCAAGATCGATTTCCCAATTTGCGTTCAGGCCGAGATTGAAAAACTGGAGAGAGGAATCCGCGTCCTGGGAAGGGGGCGTTGCGCCGTTCCCCTGAGCCGACTGCAGATCGATCCCGGGAAGGTCGGCGAAGATTCCGGTCGCTTGTGCCCCAGCTTTCGGAAAGCGGTTAGCGCGCTCCTGGCGCACGGATGCACGCGCCTGACGGAGTCGCGCCTGGGCGACATCGATCGACGGATTCGCTGCAAGTGCGCGTCGCTCAAGCTCGTTCAGGACCGGATCTTGAAGAGCCGTCCACCACTCAGCAACTGCGGGGTCATTGGTGCTCGTACTCGCGGTCTGGCGCACGAACTTGGATTGGGGGGGCGGCGCGACCCAATCCCGGCGGTCCGGCGTAGTCCGGGCCAACGACACATCCGCCGAGCAGCAAGGGGGCGAGAACGAGACCTCTGAAGTTTGTCATCGCAGCCTCAATGCATCGCCATGGACTGCCCTTTGGGCAGCGGGCGCAGGAACAAAACGAGTGGAAGCGTGGCCAGTGTCGCAAGCGCCATCGCCAGGAAAATGTCATTGTACGTCATGATGAAGGCCTGCTGCTGAATGGTCCCGGCAAGCGACTGAAGGGCGGCGTCCATCTGGCCGAACGTCCTGGCCATGCCGGCGAGATAATCCTGCAACCTTGGGTCGTTTGCCCAAAGGGTCTCTTCCATCCGCCGGCTATGGAGCGACATTCGCTGGTCCTGAAAGGAGGCCAGGGCGGCCAAAGCGAACGACCCGCCGAGATTTCGTGCGGCATTGAAGATGCCTGATGCATCACCGGCATCCTCCTTGCTGACCGAAGCGATGGTGGCCTGGTTCAGGAACAGCATGGTGAGGATCATGCCGACACCACGCAGTAACTGTCCGGCGGTAAAGGCTTCTCCGGCAGATTCCGCGGTGAGGCTGGTGTTGACGAGGCAGCTGGCGGCCATGAGCGCAAGGCCTGTGCCGACGGCGAGCCTGATATCGACGACGCGTATAAGCAGCGGGATGACGGGCATCAGCAAGAAGGCAGGCACACCCATGAGGAAAATCACCTGACCCGTCTCAAGGGCGTTATAGTCAGCGATCAGCGCGAGGAATTGCGGGATGACGAAGGTCGAGCCGTACATCACCATGCCCAGCGCCAGCGCCATGACGACGACGCTGCCGAATTGTCGATTCATCACGATCCGCAGCTTAAGCACAGGCTTGGCGGCCCTGAATTGTCCGATACCCAACATGACAAAACCAATCAGGGTCATGATCGTCAGCCGGACGATGTACGTCGATTCAAACCATTCTTCACGGTGCCCTTCCTCAAGCACGACCGTCAGTCCTCCCAGGCCGAGGATCATGCCGACGATCCCGAACCAGTCCGCCTCGCGGAAATAGACCCAGTTCGTTTTCTCGTGCGGCAGGCCGAGAAGCAGCAGCAGCAAGAGCAGACCGCAGACCGGCACGTTGACGAAGAAGGCATAATGCCAGCTCAGATTTTCCGTGAGCCAGCCTCCGAGCAGGGGGCCAAGAACCGGACCCAGGATGACGGTCATTCCAAAAAGGGCCATGCCGATCGGCTGTTGCGATGGCGGGAGGCGCTTTGCGACGATCGTCATCGCTGTCGGGATGAGCACGCCGCCCGTGAACCCCTGACCCGCCCTTCCGACGATCATTGTCATCAGATCCGTAGCGGTGCCGCACAGGACCGAGAATCCTGTAAAAGAGGTCACCGAGATGAGGAGAAGTGTCCTCAACCCCAAAAGCCGTTCCAGCCACGCGCTCAGCGGTATGATGATGATCTCGGCAACGAGAAAAGCCGTGGCGATCCACGTTCCTTCCGTGCCGGTCGCTCCGATCTCCCCTTGGATAGTCGGCAGCGCCGAGTTGACGATCGAGATGTCGAGCGTCGCGAGCAGCGCGCCCAGCGCGCCGGCCGCGACCGCGATCCAGGCCGTCGAGTCGGCTCGCTCGGCGCGTAACGTCCCCGGAGATGCAGCAACCGTCGCCACGCTCAGCGCTTCCGACTTACGGCCTGCCGGATTCTCTCCAGGTCGCCTTTGGCCGAACGGGTATCGACAGTAATGCCGACCGACATTCCGGGAACCAGAAGGGGCCTGACTTCGGGCGGCGCATCGATCGCGATACGGACGGGCACGCGCTGAACGATCTTCGTGAAGTTGCCGGTCGCGTTCTGCGGCGGGAGCACGGAGAACTGGGCACCTGTGCCCGGTGCGAAGCTGGCAACCCGCCCTTTCAGCTCGACCCCGGGGAGCGCGTCGACGTCGATACTGACGGGCTGGCCGACTCGCATGAGACCTAGCTGCGTCTCTTTAAAATTGGCCTCGATGAAGAGGCGCTCCACCGGCACCAGCGTCATCAGGCGCGTTCCGGGCTGTACGAACTGCCCTACCCGGACAGCGAGATCGCCGACGCGACCATCGATCGCTGCCTTGAGCAACGTCGCTTCGGTGTTCACACGCGCGGCTGAGAGCTGAGCACGAGCAGCTTCGGCCTGCGATTGCGCCTGTCGTACCTGGGCACCAAGCGTGCCAACGCGCCTTTCTGCTGCGGTAAGGCCGGCCTGAGCAGCATTGGCGCGCTCATCTGCCTGTCGTGCCTGCGTCTGAAGCTGGGCAAATCGCTCGCCTGGCTCTGCGCCAGACGCCGCCAGCGGCTGATAGCGCGCAACCTGCTGCCGCGCGAAGGCGGCCTCGGCGCGCGCCGAGGCCGCCTGAGCACGCGCCTGGACGATTGTCGCCAGCTGTTCAGCGATCTGCGAACGGCTCGTCTCGACCGCAGCTTTCGCTGTGTCGATCTGGCTGGTGATCTGCTCGCTTTGGGCTCGATATTCGCGAGGGTCTAGTTCTGCCAACTGCTGCCCTTTGCGGACCGCTTGGTTCGCGCTGACAAACACGCGCTCGACATATCCGGCAACTTTCGGGGCCACCACGACAGAGTCCGCCGCCACATAAGCGTTGTCGGTTTTCTGCATGAACTTGCCGCGGTTCTGATGGTCAAAATACCATACCAACCCCGCTCCCACGATCGCGACCGCGACAACCAACAGCGCCAGCCGAACCCGTACCGACTTGAGCGGACCAGCGGGCCGCTCGCCGACATCGTCATGGTCGCCTGAACCGACTGTGGGATCTTCCACCATTCTATTCCCGATCAACTATCGATTCAAAGAGCCGGGGGACTTGCCACGGCGGCCAAGCTTCGGCAATACCACATTATATGGAACCTCACCAATCGGGTATACGTGGGATCGCAACCACCTTCGGCTGGACCTGGTACAGGATGCGGCGGCTGATCGACGCCTATCTTGCCTGTCAGGGTGCATCGATGGCCCAACTAAAACTGCTCGCGTATCTCGCGGAACAACCGCGCCGCTCCACCGACATTGCGAGCTTTTTCGATCAGGCGCCCCGCACTGTTACTCAGGCGATCGACGCGCTCGAGCAAAATGGTCTCGTGTTCCGATCGCCTGCTCCGGACGATCGCCGGTCCAAACTGGTGCAGATAACAGACGCCGGCCGGGCCACGTTGGGACTGGCCATGCCGCTCTACGACGACATCGTAGGGCAGACCTTCGGAAGCCTGACAGCGGATGAACTCGAGGGTCTCGACGCAGCGATCAAACATTTGAACCGGCTCGTCGACCATCTGGAGACGAAGGCCAGCGTTCCCGAGACCCAAGTTCCCGCCCCGAAAAGCCGGGCGCATGATTGATCTAGCTCCTACCGATGAAGCCGATACGACTGCTCTAAAAGAAAGGGAGCGGTTCGCGCAGATTCTCGTCCTGTTCGGCCGGCACGGTCTCAAGGGGCTGGCCGCTCGGTTGGGTCTGGGGGGCGGGGGGGGGGCGAGCCGATTGAAGATACCCGGCCGGAAGCGATCGTCGCGCTTTTGCGGGATATCGGCCCTGTCGCGGTCAAATTCGGACAGATCCTCGCGATGCGAAGCGACCTTCTGGAGCCGGCATGGGTCGATGCACTTTCAAAACTGCAGGACCGCGTTCCTCCGCTTCCATTCGCGGCCGTGCAGCCGCTGATCGAGGAGGCGATCGGCGGCCCAATCGAAACGAGTTTTAGTCACTTCGACACCGAAGCGCTTGCGGCGGGTTCGATCGCTCAGGCGCATGCGGCGACGCTGCTCGACGGGCGTGACGTTATCGTCAAGATTCGCCGCCCAGGCATCGAGCGGATCGTCGATGCCGATCTTCGGCTCTTGCGAAGACTGGCCCGGGTTGCGGAGCGCCGTATCCCCGAGATCGCAAGACTGAAGCCGGACGAGTTGCTGCGCCATTTCGCCGAGAGCCTCGCCCGGGAGATGGACCTCAGCGCAGAAGCGCGCGCCAGCGACGCGATCGGTGAATATCTTAAAAACTACGGGGTTCGAACCGCACGCTTCGATTGGGAGCTTTCGGGAAGGCGAGTGAACATCCAGGAGCGGCTCCGCGGATTTCCCGCAAGCGATCTGGACGCGGCACGCCGAAGCGATCTCGATCTGGCTGCGCTTGCCCGCACCTATGCGCAGGCGATCCTGCGCATGATCATCATAAACGGTCACTTCCACGCCGATCCGCATCCCGGCAACGTCTTCTTCCTTGAAGACGGGACGCTTGGCCTGATCGATTTCGGCGCTGTGGGCACCCTCCTGCCGAGACGCCGGGAGGAACTCGTTCGGCTTGGCCTCGCGATCGCTTCGGAGGACACCGGCGGTATCGTCGATATCCTTATGCTCTGGGCCGGTGATCCGGACGTGGACCGGGTCCGGCTCGAAGAGGCAATGGCCGAACTGATCGACCGCTTCAGCAACGTCCTGCTCGATCAGATTGACCTCGCCGACATTTTTCAGATGGTATTCGCGATTCTGCGCGACTTTCATCTCGCGCTTCCACCGGACCTTGCCCTGGTGCTCCGGACCTTGCTGACCGCCGAGGGGTTCGTCCGGCGCATCGATCCGGCATTCGACATTGCTCGAGAGCTTGCTCCGATAGCAAAGGAAATGATGCGGGAGCGGGCTAGCCCTGCCCGGCTGCGCGGCGAGGCAGGCAAGCTGCTCGCAGCGCTCGGACGAGTGGTTCTGTCAACGCCGAACCTCGTCGGACAGATCGAGAAGATTGCGCGAACCGGCTCGATCACCGTCAGTATCGCGCCCAAGGACCTTGAGCGTTTACGCGGAAGAGAGCGTGCCGGCAGGGTTACTCCGCAGCTCTATCCTGCCACCCTCGCGATCTGCGCGGCGATAGTGTTTTCCTCGCAGCCTCTCCTGGCGGGACTGTTGGCTCTCGGTGCTGTTGCACTGGCCGTTTTCGAAGGTGTGAGGCGGCGATGAGCGCGGCGCACGCAGAGCCGACCGCGAAGCATCGCTCCTGGCGCGACGGGCCTCGGGATTCCTAGCTCCCGATGGAAACGCATTCAAACTGGTTGAAGGTAAGCCTGATCGTGGGCATGCTCATGATCACTGCGATCGGATTCGCTTTATGGCTTCTCCAGGAGAGCGATGCCAAGGGGCCGACGTACGAGATTCGATTTGAACAATCTGTCGATGGCCTGCAACCAGGGTCAGCCGTGAACCTTCTCGGTGTTTCCATCGGCCGCGTAACTGAGATCCAGGTTCAGCCCAGGAATCAAGATTTCATCACCGTCCGGTTCGCGCTGACCAGTGACACGATTCTTCATCGCGGTGTGACAGCGTCGATCGAACGATCGTTATTTGATGGATCGGCAAAACTGAGCCTGAGCGGCGACAACAATCGCGACCCAGTGCTCGCGGCGCGAGAGGGGCAGCCGTTCCCGATCGTACCGGCAAAAGGCGGCGGACTCTCCCCGCGCCCGCGGGCGAAGCTTCTGAAACAAGCGATGCGAACGTATACCGAAACTGGAAAAGATCTGGTTCGAGAATAATCGGATGAATACGTCGCAGCCTGGACACTTCGGTCCCAATCGCGTCACGCCGGACCAAGGCCACATAATTGATCCAGTCTGAGAAGGGCACCGAGCACCATGCGTGAAATCCCGTCCGATATCGTACAGACGTGGGCGCCAGATCCTGCATGCCTGCCCGATTGGTTTGTCGGCGCGCTATCCGTGCCGCGGGAGGAGGGCTTCGTCGAGGTTTCTGGTGTGAGAATGCATTACTTCCGCTGGGGAGATCGTTCCGCGCCTCCTTTATTGATGACCCATGGCTTTCTCTCTCATGCACGGTGCCTGGCGTTCGTCGCGCCTTACCTCGCTGAAAATTACCATGTGATCGCCTACGACCATTCAGGAATGGGGGACAGCGACGTTCGCGAGAATTGTGACATGGTCGCGCGAGGACGGGAGATGATCGGGGTCGCGGAGGCCCTTGGACTTTTTCGCCATGAGCACAAGCCGATCATCGTCGCACACAGCTTTGGCGCGGCAGTCGCGCTCAAGGCGATCACCCTGGCGCCGGATGCCTTTGCCGGCACGGTGATCTGCGATCTGATGGTGCTGCGTCCGTCCAGCTTTGACGCCGTTTGGGGGGGCGGCCGCACCGGCCCGGGATCGGGCGACCCCGATCGCCCGCATAAGCGTTACCCCGATTACGCAAGTGCCCGCGAGCGGTATGTTCTATCTCCGCCACAGCCCGTTGGTCAGGCGTTCCTGATGGATTACATGGCCTACCACTCACTTCGACGCGAAGGCGAAGCGTGGACCTGGAAGTTTTCGCCGTCGGTGTTCAAGCGAGATAATGTGCCGAGCGAATGGCTTGAAATGGGCCAAACGCTGGTCGAGGCGCCAGGCCGCAAGGCAATAGTACACGGCGAGCAAAGCCTGCTTTTTACTAGTGATTCCAGTGATTACGTCCGCGAACTCGGCGGCATCAACATTCCGATTATCGCTGTACCCGAAGCACGGCATCATCTGATGCTCGATCAGCCGCTGGCGTTCGTCGCCGCCTTGCGCGCGCTGCTTGCCGGTTGGAGCATCGAGCAAGATTAGCCCGTCTTATTCATGGGGGGCCATCTGATCGGTTGGCGGGAATGGCATAAAGCACTGACTTGCTGTAGGGAATTGGGTGTCTAGACCAACCTGCAACGAGGCATAAAATGCCACAGGCCACACCCGCCAAGATCGGTGATAGCGCCGCTCCGATTTCGTTTCCAGCGGTCGGACGCAAGAAAGTCACAGCCGCGTTTGACGGTGGTCGGCTGACCTCTGATGGTGGTGTATTGCTGCTGGCGCGGGCTGAACGTGCGATGGGGATCTGTGCGCAACTGGCTGCCTGCATTGCCGACCGGCGAGATCCCGCCCGGGTCACCCACAAGCTGGACGACATCCTGCGGGCACGCATTCTGGCGATCTGCTGTGGCTATGAAGACGCGGACGACCTCGACACGCTGCGTGACGATCCGGGCTTTCGCCTGGCGCTCGGCAAACTGCCCGGATCGGGCGCAGGACTTGCCAGCCAACCGACCATGAGCAGGTGGGAGAATGCGCCGACCACGCGCGAACTGGCGCGCATGATGGGGGAGATGGTCGGCATATATTGCGCCAGCCATCCGACCCCGCCTGCGGCGGTGACGTTGGATATCGATGATACCTGTGATGTCGTCCACGGATACCAGCAATTGTCGTTCTGGAATGGCCATCATGGTGAGCGCTGTTTCATGCCGATCCATGTCTACGATACCGCGACCGGACGACCAGTCGCCATGCTGTTGCGTACAGGCAAGACGCCATCGGGTGCTGAGGCGGCTGGGCACATTCGACGGCTGTTTCGCCATATCCGCCGTCACTTGCCCAGCACCCACATCACGATCCGGGGTGACGGGCACTACGGCAGGTAACCGGGGCATATTTCCGGGCGGGGGTCTTTTCAAACGGACGGCGGTGTGATTCACTGTCGATGACTCGTGGACGTTCTGGCCCTTTCGATGATGTCACGTTGTCGGATGTTCGGCGGGTCATTTCGGCTATGTCGGATCAACTTGGGGCTCTTCAGGAAGCGGTCGCGACGCTGACGGCGGAGAATGCGGCGCTGAAGGCCGAGAACGAGGCGTTGAAGGACGAGATAGCGCGGCTGAAGGGGTTGCCGCCGCGGCCGAAGTTCAAGCTCAGGCCATCGGGGATGCCCACAAACGCGGTGCTGCGTGCCGATCCCATAATCGTGACAGTGGCCGATGCCTGCGCAACCCAGCGCGCCGAAGAAGATCGCCCGGTCCTGCGCCTCTCTGCCGAGACCCGCTACGCCGCGAAAAGCTGGAAGCACGAGCGCCGCGTTGTCGCCCGGATCGAAGCCCGCACCATGGGCATGGACATCCGCACCGTCGTCACCTCGTTGACCGCGCCCGGCCCGGAGAACCTGTACGAGGTCTATTACTGCGCACGTGGCAATGCAGAAAACCTGATCAAGCTGCACAAGAGCCAGCTTTCCAGCGACCGGACCTCGTGCCGGTCGGCCAACGCCAACCAGATGCGCCTAATCCTGCACACCGCTGCCTACTGGCTGATGTGGCGCGTACAGCAAGCCATCCGCAAAAAAGCCGCGCTCGCCACGGCCGAGTTCGCCACAATGCGCGTGCGTCTCCTCAAAATCGCCGCCCGCGTCATCGAAACATCCACCCGCATCCGAGTCGCGTTCGCTTCCGCCTGCCCAGATGCCGACTTGTTCCGCACCATCGCCAACGCGCTTAAACCTGCGCCACATAGTCGACGCGGCGGTGCCGCCGAACACTCGAACCCTGTCCGTAAAACCTGCAAACCTGTCGATCCGCCGCGATGAAATAGACGCAACGACGGAGTACAGCCTGCTTGGGCCTATGTCCCTGCCGAAAGCCAGACCGAACCAGTCAGCGCACCCTCACGAATAAGAGAGGTTATACCAAGTCCCACGGACGGTCACCCATGTGCCCATGATCGCAGGCCGATGGACATGATGAGCCACGGCTGATCGACGAGACGGTTCCATGCAAAGCAGCAGTGATCGAGGATGTCGGCGTAAGATTTGAAGATCCTGTTCGAGAGCCAGTTGTCGCGCATGAACTGCCAGACATTTTCAACCGGGTTGAGTTCGGGGCATTTCGACGGCAGCGGCAGCAAGGTGATGTTGGAGGGGACGATGAGCGCGCCAGAGCCATGCCATCCCGCCTGGTCGAGGAGCAGTATGGCGTGTGCGCCCGGCGCGACGGCGGCGGAGATTTCCGCCAGATGCAAGGCCACTCCCCTGGGTGTTGCATCGCGGCAGCACGAGCGCCGCGCCCTTGCCCTCGGCCGGGCAGATCGCTCCGTAGATATAGGCTGATGCCGTGCGCTGGTCCTTCGGTGCCGAGGGCCGGGTTCCGCGACGTGCCCAGCGCCGCGTGATCCCGTTCTTGGCCGACCCGCGCCTCGTCCTGCCACCAAAGCTCTATTGCCGTGCCGCGCGGGAGCGTTGCCCGGATCGTCGCCACCTCGGCGGAGAAGTTTTTTTAAACGTCGGGATGGCATCATCGTCCTGCGCATGATGCCGCGGGCGCGCCGACAGCTTGCGATACCCCATGGCGCGCAACTCCCGGCTCAATGTCTGCTTGCTGACGCTGATGGCGAACTCGTCCCACACCCACTGCGCCAGATCGATCAAGCGCCAACGCACGACACCGTGCGATGCCGGGATCGGACCACTCTCGACGATCTGCGCCAGGGCCCGACGCTGCGCGTTATCGAGCAGCGGCACACCACCAGGTGGCACCGCATCGATCAGGCCATCAGGCCCGGCGGCGTTGAACCGCAGCACCCAATCGCGAACCGTCTGAAGACCAACGCCGCCAAGCTGCGCCGCATCGCTGCGCGTCCCGCCCTCGTAAATCGTCGCCAGCGCCAGCAGCCGACGCACCTGGTTCGCGTCACCGCTCGATCGCGCCAGCGCGCGCATCCTTGTCGCCGTAAAATCAGCCCGAAGCGCCACTGCCGCTGCCATCGCAAACCTCCCTCAGGTTCGCGACCATTGAATCGAACTTCAGACCGTTTGGGAATCCCCTATGAGTCACCGATCACGAGATTTGGTATTATGCGGTGACTTCGGTAGCACTCATATTCGGCGACGAGACGTTGGATCTGGGTCGCTTCCCAACGCGAGATCGGGTTCACCCCCTTCGCTATGGTGACGTGGCCAGCGCGTTGCTAAAATGAGGTTGTTACATCGGTCAGGCTAGCCGAGATGTTGCCGTCTCGACGATCGCCTTCGGCGGAATCGATCCTCGAATGAGAACGTCGAGGCATTACGCGTGTGGAGATTGGAGTTTTGCTTATGACAACTCTGTCTCAAGCAGAGATCGCCAACTGGCTCGCGCTTTACGCGGCGGCAGGTGTGTGTTGCGGCCTGGCCGTGATGCTGTCTGTCGCAACGTCAATCTATGATCTGTATCGCGAGCGGGCCTGGCTCGGGCTGAAGTCGACCGGCGATGTGCTGCGCTTTCTGCCAAGAACCTGGTGGCGTTGGCAGAAGAGCTACTTGTTATCGACGCCCGTGACGCTGCTCATCGTCGGATCATTCGCCGCGACGCTGACTTGGAACTGAAGGCCGCGGCCGTCCTCGCTTCAACCTAACAGCGCGTAGGCCAGAATACTTCCGACGTGTCCGGCTTCCAGATCCTCCGGCGTGATACAGACGACGGGGGCGATCTGCGCCATTCTCGGGTGGGTGGCGGCCTTGGAGGCCAGATATTCCTCGTTGGAAAATCCCATCGCCTCAACGATGAGCGTCCGGATTTCGCCTGTGCGTCGCGAGCGCGCCTCAAGCATGAAATCAGGCCGGCAAGAGCCGAGCGGTGTTAGTCTGTCGAATACCGGCTTCTCGATCGCAATGTCGATGCCTTCACGGTCCAAGGCGTAGCGCGCACCAAGAAGCGCCCGCAACATGCTTCGCTCAAATTCTGAATCGACGGGGATGAAGCGGTTGCCGGAGAAAACGGGCTGAGCATAGGCTCTCAAAGGCGCATAGCCATGGGCCTCGGGATATTCGCCGATCACCACGATGATGAGAAAAGGGCCCTTGATGTGATTGCCACGTACCGACGGTGACTGAATTCGGTTTGCAACGGAAATCGGATCCGACCCAGCTGGAAAGATGGTCGATCCCCGAAACCCTTTTGCGAAGACCGTCAGAAAGCCTTGGGGTGCATGCCCGCGAGGCCATGTTCGGGCGAGCTCGCGGATGCCAGCGTATGCGCGCTTGCTGTGAAGAGCCTTGGCGTGTGTCCACAGTGCCCGGCCGAGTTCGATGCCTGGCGCGATCTCGACCTTTCCCGCCGCCGCGGTCAGTGCTTCGAATTCATGCGTGATCGAGCGTTCCGTCGACTCCTCTGAGATCGGGGCGGAGAAGTTGAGGCCGGAGACGTTCAAAAAGGCGCCAGAGCAGGCGCGCCAACCTGGGCATGGAGGCGTTCCGGGTACGATCGTCACTGCTCTCCTCGTCCGGCCGTTGAGCAAGCTTCTCGGGAGCGGGCCGCAGGACCTCGAAGTAGCCGACGGGCGGGTCGACCGGTGTTTCGGGATTGCGGACTTCGCTGATGCGGTTGGTCGCCTGGTCACGAAAGAAGGGGCAGGTTGGAAGGTGTTCGGCGCGCTTCGAGCCGGTAAGCCGGCGCAGATAGTAGGTTTCGGCCTCTGAAAGGAATGCAGGCGTGAGCATCGGGGGCTCGCGATCGCTGCCAAGGCAGTCGCATGCGAGCCATTTCTCGCCGATGCGCGCCTGCTGGACAAGCATGATGCCGGCCTCTTCGTCAGGCCGGGAGCCTCGCCGGCATACCACCGGACTAGCGCTTTCCGAAGCGGGCCGGGGAGGGGGATACGGGCCTTGCTAAGCCCGTCGCTATGGCGATCGATCAACCACATGGACGCGCCTGTCGGTACGGGTTTCGGTGATGCTTGCCGAGCCGGGATGCATTGACAACCCCATTCGCCGGATCTCAACTTTTCAAAATCGCGGTTTTGGAGGTTGAGATGCGATCACTTCTACTGAGATGCGTGGTGCTTTGGTCGGTAGCATGGTTGCCTCTTATGCTTCCGCAGAGCCGGTGAAGCCGACAAGAACGGCGCAGCTCATCGTGATGTCGGCCGGCCGGCCGCCACCGACAGAGGTCGCAGAAGGCCAGCAGCGCTCGCGAGTGAAGAGAAAGGCGGCGGGGCGAGGTCAACAGGCATTTCGGAGTCCAATGCTCCCTTTAGGTCCATGATCTGAGCCGCGGATGGGTCGAATTCGAGATGAGGAACAGCTTTGCGTCCGCTGGCCTGTCAGCGGTGCCCGCTGATACCGAAATTGACCCCTTTGCGCATGTGGGCGTCGCCCGGGTCGGAGTTGCATCGCTGCAGACGGCCGCACCAGCACCGCCAGCAATTCCAATTCCTCCGTGGATGCGGAGCGGAATGGCCTTTGCTGCCGCTGCGACGCAATACGCACCAGGATGTGGTGTGAGCGCGTATCGCCCGGCTGGCTTCCTGAGCACCGCGGCCGAAAACCGGCGGTTCGGCTACTATGCGCTGATGAGCAGTATCGCATGCGAGTATGGGATTCCGACGGGCCTGTTCGACGCGATGATTATTAGGGAAAGCGGCTACCAAGCATCCATCTACTCCTCGAAGAACGCATTTGGATTGACGCAGCTGATGCCGGATACGGCGCAGGGCCTGGGTGTCGATCGCTACGATCTCGAGCAGAATCTGCGCGGCGGAGCCAAATATCTGAAGCAGCAACTCGACCGCTTCGGTCAGGTGCACTTGGCGTTGGCCGCCTACAATGCTGGTCCCGGGCGCGTGCGCAACGGCTTCGTGCCGCGCATCGCCGAGACCCAAGCCTATGTCGAAAGCGTGCTGCTGAACTGGCGCCGTTTGGCCGGCGTTCCAGAAGCGGCAAATCTTGGGATGGACGCCTCGCAACAATCCAGGCGCCCGATGCCCGCAGTTGGTCGTGCCGTCAGAGTTTCGACCTTTTGAAGACCATGCGCGCTATAGTCCGATACGGCTGGTCTCGGTCAGCTCCGCCCTGCGGGCCAGAATCCTCGTGACTTCCTTTACCAGCTTTTCGACCACGGCCTCCTTGAGGGGAGTCGCCCATTCGCGTCGGATTTCGGTGCCATCGATGCCCTCGATCTCGTCAAGAGCCTGGATAAGCCTGGAAGGCAAGCCACTGAAGAGTTCAGACAGCATCAGGAGGAGCGTCGTAAAGCGTTCGTCGTAGAGCATATCTGGATCGATTTGCGATTCGACGCTGATAATCGCTTGGATGATACTGATGCCCATCGCCGCAAGGATCTTTTGAAATTCCACCAGGGAAATGTTCGGCCGCTTTCTGGGATCGCTATGCAACAGCAATCCAAGCCTGCTTTTGCTGATGCCCGCCCTTAACGAGAGCTCACGGATATGCAGGCCTCGCTCAGCCATCGCCTTCCGGATCATCATGACATAGTCGCGCGGCTCCTTATCCTCGAGACGATCAGAACTGTCGGAAACCGCGTCCGTGGCAAGTGACGACTTCACACTGCCCCCCCGATCCAAGTGCTTGGGATCAAGTGAGCAAATCATAGCACCCCAGCATTAGCAAGGCGTGGTGGACGTGAGAAATTGTGGTTTCTATAAATTAACTATTTGAAAGGTAAAACATTTCCTTCTCGGGATTGGCCGGAATGCTTATCGTCTCCATTCTGGTTGAATTCGCCAAGACCCATGCGATCGAGCACTTCAGCGGCCTTTCTCTCGGCGACATAGTCGAAGAGCAAGACTGACAATGCGTCGCCGACCGTCATGTCTGATCCGAGCTTCCGGCAGAGATGCTCGCGCGTTTGATCCAGACTCTCGGCGCTGGTCTTCAGGATGTCGAGGCTGATGTGAATATCCCCATCGGTCGGTATGGCATGAAAGTGCTTTCGCAGCGTGTCGGGCCTGTGTTCCTCCCCGCAATTTTTCGTTTCAGCGCGACAGTTCACGAGGTTCGCCAGCGTCTGGTACTGGCGTGTCTCGTTCGAATGAAGGCGCAGGCTCTCAGTCGTCAAACGGAAGAGATCGATGGAAATATCCAGAACGTAGTTGCGGTTGTCCGCACTCATGTTCTCACCCATGACGTTCGATCCCCGCGCTAACGCGAACCCGTCCAGCGCCCCCACCGTGAATGATACGCAGAAACGCGCGCAGCATCGAGTCCAAACAGCGACTCGGTGAAGTGGACACCAAATGATCGTCCGTTCGGCCGTCCCTGCATCGGGACATGGCTTCCTGGAAAGCTGGACAGGACGTCCCGGGATCTGGGACGCGCGTCCCGTTGCGGGGTCGGCGCGTCTCGGAGTCGCAGGCTCAACCATCATTCCTCCCGGAATCCCCGCCTCGGTCCGAGGGCATCGTTGCCGCCCGGATTTGATTGGCCTCACCTTTCAATCGGGCGCGGTTCCGTCGCGTTCGAATTGAAGGGAAACTCTCATGCAGTCTGTCCTCAAGTACAGCGGTCGTGCGGAGCTGGCGGTCTTCGCCCTCATCGCACTCGCGCTCGCTCTGTTCCTGTTCGCCGGTCCGGCATTCGCCGCGCCGATACGACGTTCGACACCGCCCTGACGAAGTTCACCGACTTCCTCGAGGGCTCGGGCGGCAAGATCATCACCGTCCTCTCGCTCGCCGGCGGCATCGTAGCGCTCGCTTCGGGGCGTTTCTCGATGGGCCAGATCGCCATCCCGGTCGGCGTCGGCGTCGGCGCGGGTACCGGCATTCCGATCGTCACCTCCACCGTCACGGCAACGATCTGAAGGGTCCGACAGTCGGTCGGAATAGCAGATCCGGCCGGCTTTTGGAGAGGGTGGTGCAATGGCCGCGGACAAGTACGTCATACCGTCTCATCTAGACGACCCTGAGCTAATCGGGCTGTGGACGCTAGATGAATTCCTGGCGATGGTTATTCCGTTCGTCTGGGGAATCCTGTCTCAGCACATTCTCATTGGCGTCGTTCTTTCGGGTGCGGGTTGGTGGGGACTGAAGAAGGCTAAGGCAGGGCGGGCGACGTCTTGGCTCCTCCATCTGGCCTATTGGCATCTTCCTGCCGGCTTCACCGGCATGAGGGCCACACCACCCTCCTATCTCCGATTGATGGCCGGGTAAGATGGAGATCTCCCACACTCACGCTCAAAGCCAACGGGTCCTGCGGCAGCGCAATCTCCTCGTGATTGTGTCGGTGGTCCTGGGAGTCCTCGCCGGGATCCTGTTGCTGGTCACCGCGACCCGCGACCGCGAGATCGTGCTGCAGCCTGTCCTGGCGCGGCCCTTGGCCGTCAGCAGCTCAGGGGTCTCTCGCGAGTATCTCGAACTGATAACCCGCGACACAGCGGTGCTGACCCTGGACCGAAGCCCTGCCAACCTTGAATATTGGATGAAGTCGGTCCTCGAGATCACGGCGCCGAGCGCGCAGGGGAAGATCCGCGGCGACCTCATGAAGATCGTCAACGAGCAGCGCGGCTCCTCGATCGCGCAGTTCTTCACGATCCAGACGATGGAAATCGATCCGAAGAACCTGTGGTCCACGGTCACTGGGGATCTGCACACGATCGTCGGGAACAAGGTCGTTTCGAGCGAGCGCCGGACCTTCCGCTTCGATTGGCAATATTCCGGACTGTCCCTGAAGCTTGTCGGCTTTGGAATGGTGACGACCGGCAAGGAAAAGGATCAGTGATGTCGGTCTACGCCATTGGCAGCGCCGCGACCGGTGCCGTCTTCCTCTCCCGCTATTACTGCTATCTGAGCCGTATCATTGGCGCGTCACTGGTCGCGTTATCATTCTTCCTCATCGCGGGGCCGGCATGGGCAGACCAAACGGTAATGGCGTCCGACGGCAGCCAGGTCGACTGCGCCGCCTCGGCAAAAGACCTCACCAGGATCAGCCTCGTCGAGGATGAATTCGCCTCGGTCTCGAAAATCTCGACGGGCAATCCCGCCGACGACTTTTCGGTCGTGAACGAGCCGGTCCGCGGCGACATCTATCTGTCGGTGCCGGAAGGGTTCGGCCGTCAGGCCCTTTCCTTTTTCGCGACCAGCAAGCGGGGTTATGTCTACAAGTTCGTCTGCCGCATCGCGGGCGAACAGGCGGTCCAGGTATTCATCTCGAACCCGACCATCGCGAAGGACAAGGCGGGCGATGCGACACCGCAGTTAGCAGCGGCAAATCCGCAGGAAACGGCCGTCGAGCTCGTTCAGGCCATGTACTCGAACAGCGTCGTCGATGGCTATGAGATGCGCCAACGGGCGCTTCGGCCGGTCTATGTCGGCACGCTTAAAGTCCAGATGATCGCCGAATATCGCGGCACCGATCTCACCGGCCGCGTGCTTCGCATCGAGAACAAGGGCCCGGCGCCGGTGACGCTGACCGAAGCGACGGTCGCGCCATCGAGCGCGCTGGCAGTGTCGATCGCAGAGCCGAAGCTCGATCCAGGGAAGGTCACGACGGCCTACCTCGTCTCGCAAAACGGGAGGCAGTGACATGGCTTTGGCCGATATCTTCCGGCGCAAGCGCGCGCCTCTCGATGGAGGACCAGAGGAGGAGGGCGTCTCTCCGGTCTCTAGCGATCTGACCGCGAACGAGAGCGTCCGCAAAAAGCAGCGGCTGTTGCTTGCGGGCGTCGCTGGCGCCGGGCTCATCGCCTCCTCGTTTTGGATCTTCGGCGACGACGGCGGAAAATCTGCTTCCACCGATAGCGATCCCGCCAAGGTCGAAGTCTCGACCAAAGACATGGTCAACAAGAACCTCAACCAGCAGGAGTGGATGGCGCTCTCGGAAAATCAGATGCAGTCGGTCGAAAACCAGCTGAAATCGGTCAACGGGCAGCAGCAACGGGTCGACCAGCTCGCCCAGCAACTCGAACAGCTGAAAGGCGAGAATCAGGCGATGCGCGCCGATGGCGCGCGGGTGCTTTCAGCTTACCAGGCGGAGAATGACCAACTGAGGCGGCAGGTCGCCTCCAAGACTACGGCTCTCCCGCCGGCACCCGGGCCCTCTGGGATGTATGGTCCGAACGGCGTCCAGAATTACCAACGCCCCGATGCCAGCCCCGCCGGACGGCCGATGCCCATCGGCAGCGGCGCTGAGGTCAAGATGGTCAGCTTTCAGACGGCCGACACCGGCACGGCCACGCGCGTCGCGAAGGGAACCACGACTTACAGCGATAGTATCAACTATCTGCCGCCGAACAGCTTCGCGAGCGCCAAGGTCATCGTCGGCGTCGACGCGAGCGCCGGGGTCAACAGCCAGACTGATCCGTTGCCCGTAGTTCTCCGCGTCACAGGGCCTGCGCGCTCGGTCTACCAGAATGGCAAGCTGCTCACGACCAAGATCGAAGGCTGCCTCATCAACGGCGCGGCGCGCGGCGATCTGTCGAGTGAGAAGGTCTACGTAAAGCTTCAGAAGATGACCTGCCCGCAACCTGGCGGTCGCTACGCGGTGTCTGAGGTCAAAGGTTTCATTGCCTTCGGCGGCAAGACCGGAGTCCGCGGCCGCGTCGTCAGCCGCGAAGGATCTCTCGCGATGCAGGCCTTCCTGGCCGGTCTGGTCAGTGGCGGCGGCAACGCGCTCAACACCGCCTTCAACCAGCCCTTGGCGACCATCGCCCGCGATGGCGAGGGCAGCATCAACCGCACGCCCAATTTCGGCAGCGTCGGCCTGCGCGCGCTCGGCGGCGGTGCCGCGGAGTCCGGCAAGGACGTCTCGAAATATCTGATCGAGCGCGCCGAGCAATATCAGCCTGTGATCGAGATGCCGACCGGCATCGATGTCGAAATCGTCTTCCTGGAGGGTGTGTATGTCCGCAATTGATCGACTGCGTAAGCTGCGCCTTTTCACACGGCGGGCTCCCGTCCTGGCGGCGATCGGCGCGATCGGCGTGGCTAGCATCGCACTGGCCGCCGATGTGGCGGGTCCAGACGAAGCAAAGGTTACGGGTCTCCTGAAGGCGCGTCTGCCGAAGACGGAAGTCTCCAAGGTCAATTGCGAGAAAATCGAAGGGCTCTGCGAGGTCACCGCGGGCGCGAACCTCTTCTACGTCAATCACGGTGCTCGTTATCTTATCATCGGCCGCGTCTACGACATGGAGACGCGCCAGGATCTGACGGCGGCCCGGCTACTCGAGATCAACCCCGACATGTTGGTCGGCGGGGCTGCGAAAGCAAATGCCGCGGCAGCTGCCGGCGGCGAGGAGGGCGGGGGGGAAGTTACGAGCGCTTCAGCCAGTGCCGGGCGGACTACGGTCCCCACGCGCCCTGCCATGCTTAACCTGACCGGCTTGCCGAACGAGGGCGCGATCGTCTGGGGTAATAAGACGGCCAAACAAAGCGTCACCATCTTCACGGATTTCCGCTGCGGCTATTGCCGCGCGCTCACCAACGTCTTGCGCGGTATGGACGTGAAGGTCGTGGAGCGACCGATCTCGGTCCTCGGCAGCCGAGACATTGCCGATCGCGTCTACTGCTCCAAGAACCAGGAACAGGCGCTTTATGCCGCTTACGCGGGAGAGCCGTTCAAAGCGCCCGCGGCCTGCGACACCAAGGGCCTCGATGCCAATGAGAAGTTTGCCCAGAAGCACGGCCTGAACGCAACGCCTATCATCGTCCGCAGCGACGGTGCAATCCTCGAAGGCTATCGGCCGAAGGAGTTCCTCGAGGCCTGGCTCAGGGGAGCGAAGTCGTGAGCCGGCGGCTGGGTCGATCCCACCGATCACCGCTCCTACTCGGATCGGCCGCTCTGGCAGCGCTGGCTCTGCTCAGTGGCTGCGCGACGTTCGGCAGCAATGTGCGGGGCAGCTTCTCTTGCGCTGCGCCCGATGGCATCTGCGCGCCCTCTTCATCGATCGACGACCGCGCGCTGGCGATGATCGCAGGTGAGAGTGCAGGCGGGGACGCAACGCCCGCCGGACCTTATATGGAAACCCGCCCGAAGGCGCGGGCGTCGCGGACGGCTGCGACCCGGAAGATCGTGCCCGTCGTGCCCCGCGATGCTCGGCGTACCCAGGAGCGGGTGCTTCGGATTGTCTTCCAGCCCTATATCGATGAACGCGGGCGCTTGCACGAGACGAGCGCGGTCCACGCGGTCGTGCAGAGCGGTGAATGGCAGCAACAGTCGCTGGCATCTGCAACGCTTATTCCTGATCGCAATGCGTCCTCGATGAGCGCGATGCCGGAATCGCTCGCAGACGCCGTCGATCGCGCCGACCCTGCGATCGTCGATGTCGCGGCGATCGATCCAGACCTTCCTGATCCTGCGGCGGTGGCCGCGCGCGGGCGCGCAGTGCCGATCCGGTCGCAGCGATCAAGTCCGACGTTGCGGCTCGTCTAGCCCCCAAGGCGGGCCGCAACGCCCCGGGCCCCGTACCGACCGCGGGAAGGGGCCGGTTGCAGCCGGCGAAGGCACCCACACCAGCGCGGGAGGCCGCTGGCCCAACGGGTAACCCAGGCGCAGCGCCAGCCTTGTCGAAAACGACAATTGCCACTCCGTCCGGTGTGGCGATGGCGCCCAAAACGACCATCGGTGCCGAAGCGATCGCGCGGGTGAAAGCGAGTCCACAATATCAAGCGCAGGCAACCGAGGCTCAAGACGGGGCACGAAGCGCGGTCGGCGCAGGAACGCTGCCGGCAGCCAAGCCAGACGCCAAGCCAGTCGTCCGAGCCGCAGGATTCCCCGCGTCCGTGCCGCAGGAGAATTGAGATGGCGCGGCGCTTTTTCGACGATCTCCTCGCCGGCGTGTTCGGTGACAGCAAGCGTCCCGACGCGCAGCAGCCGGATCTCGCGGTCCCGATGCTCGCGCATTGGCTGCCCTATCGCAGCTACGATCCGAAGACGGGTATCTTCTACAACAGCGCGTCGCGCGGATTTGTGATCGAGGCGGCGCCACTGGTTGGAGCCGACGAGCGCACCGGCGAAATCCTGGCACAGTTCCTATCCGAGGGCATTCCAGCACCGGGATGTTTGCAGTTCCACCAGTGGATGTCACCGCGCATCGGCGAGCGGCTCTCGAAATGGTATCTGCCGCGCTATTCGGCCCGCGGCGTCTACGAACGGATGGCCAAGCACCGCGTCGATTTTCTGACGGACGGTGTCTGGGACTCGTTATCGGCCGACGCGCCATTCTGCCTCCGCAACCACCGTGTCGCAATTTCTTACTCGACCCCAGAATCGTCGAGCGTGTCTGTCGAGCAGATCGTCTCGGTGATGGAAGGGATCATCTCTTCGCTTGCGTCGATCAACGTCGCGGCGCGCACGATGGACCCGGTGGCACTGATCGGATGGATCGACGACATCACGTCGCCGACCACCGCCGCCGGCGATGACGCCGTCAGCTACAATCCGCTCGATCCGATCGCGGACCAGGCGATCCGCCGCGACATCGAGTTGCAGGTCGAGCCGGACCGGATGTTGCTACGGACCGAGCGCTTCCGGCCGACCGGAAAGACGGTCAAGGGCGCGCCGGAGATCGGCGAAATCTATCCCGACGTGTTCGATGTCCGGTCGTTTTCTGTCCGCAATCTGCCGACGCGCTGGGCGCCGTGGGACGTGGCGCGTCTGATCGGTGACATGTTCACCGACAAGCTCCGCATGCCGTGTCCGGTCGCGACGAACCTTTGCATCGATTTCCCCGACGCCCAGGCCTCGACCAACAAGGCGAGCTACAAGTTCATGCGGACGACGAGCCTCGCCGATTCAAAGTCGTCGAGATTCCTGCCACAGTTGCGCGACCAATCTCAGGAGTGGCGCTACGTCAACGAGGAGATCCGGCAGGGTCGCAAGCTCGTCCGGGTATTTTTTAGCGTCACCGCCTTTTCGCCCAAGGGCAGGGGTGACAGCAACGAGCGCGTGCTCAAGTCGGTATATCGGGCTGCAGGCTGGGACCTGCTCGACGACCGCTACCTGCAGGTCATGGGGCTGCTCTGCGCGATGCCGATGACGATGGCCAACGGCCTGTCGAAGGACCTCGAGCGCATGAAGCGGATGCGAACGCTGCTCACCACGACGGCGGCCAATCTGGCACCGATTCAGGGCGAATATCTGGGCGGCCAGATACCCCATTTGCTGTTGATCGGCCGGCGTGGCCAGCCCTTCTTCTGGAGCCCGTTCGAGAATGCCGCCGGCAACCACAATGTCGCGGTCTTCGGCAAGTCGGGTTCAGGCAAGTCGGTCGCGCTCCAGGAGCTGTGCGGCTCGCTCTGCGGCGCCGGTGCGAAGGTGGTCGTGATCGACGACGGCCGCTCGTTCGAGCACTCGGCAAAGCTGCAGGGCGGCGCCTTCGTCGAATTCACAATGAGCTCGGGCTTCTGCCTCAATCCCTTCTCGATGATCGACCAGGCTCAGGCTGCTGAGGACGAAGACTATCTCCTCGACTGCATGGCGATGCTCAAAGCGATCATCAATCAGATGTCGCGCCACATCAACGTGCTCGATGACACCGAGCGAGGCCTGATCGACGGTGCGGTCAACCAAGTCTGGGAGGAGCATGGCAGCAAGGGCTCGATCGATCTGGTGATCGCAGCCCTGGAGGCGACCGGCAACGTGCTGGCATCCAATCTCGGGATCGCGATGCGGCCCTTCTCGTCGGGAGGCACGTACGGGCGCTTTTTTCAGGGTGAAGTCTCGTTCGAGCTGCAAGCGCAGCTCACCGTCTTCGAACTGTCTGACCTGTCGGCGCGCGAGGAACTGCGCAGCGTCGTGCTGACCGCGATCATGTTCATGTCGCAGCAGATGATGCGCAAACTTGATCGCTCGATCCCCAAGGCGCTTCTGCTCGACGAGGCGTGGCAGATGCTCCGTGGCGGCGCGATGGCCGACTTCATCGAGACCTATGCTCGCACTTGCCGGAAATACGGCGCGTCGCTGGTCACCGCGACCCAGTCACTCAATGATTACTACAAGTCGGCCGGCTCGATCGCCGCGCTCGAGAACTCGGACTGGTTCGTCATCCTCCAGCAAAAGCCGGAGACGATCGCGGATTTCAAGAAGCACGATCGCTTCGAGATGGACGATTACACCGACGCCTTGCTGCGGTCGCTGAAGCGCAATGGCTTCGAATATTCGGACATCATGATCAAAGGGCCCGATACGCTCGCTGTCGGCCGCCTCGTGCTCGATCCCTATTCGGCCACGCTCTTCTCCTCGAGCCCGAGGACATTCGCTGCGATCGACGCGCTGATCGCAGAGGGCATGAGCATGGACGAAGCGATCGAGCGGATCGCCTTTCCCGACAATCCCGAAAAATGGGTGAGCAATCTCGTCGAGGCGGACGAGATCGCGATCGCCGCGGAGTAGGATCATGGCGACGGACGCTGACGATGTGACGACCTCCATTACGCGCAAGGGCAGGTTGACGGCGGCCGAGTGGCGGTCCGTCCTCTACTTCACGCTCCATGGGTTTGGATTCTTAGGTAGCACGTTGCTGATCACCTGGGGGCTGTTCTTCCTGTTCTTCCTCGCGATCGGGGGCTTCTCCTTCGACGGCTTCATCCACCAGCTCAACAATTTCACCACGCGCTATGTCGCCGCCGATCAGGCCCGGACCGGCGCATTTCTCAACATTTTTCGCGATCGCGCACATGATCCTCTCGGCGGCCATCATCACCTTCCGCCGGGATCGCATCCTGCCCGACCGCACGCAGGAAGGGACCCGCGATCATGGCTGATCAACCCGAACTCGACCTCCCGCCCGCACCTCCCGCGTCCCAAGCCGCGCTTCCAAAGCGCCGGGTTGGCTTTGGAGGCTTCACGCGACAGCAGATCATCATCGGCCTGGTCATGTTGGCGCTGTTGATCTGGGGGATGTGGGTCACGCGCGCTCTCACGGCGCCGAAGCAGGATCACATCGTCTCGGCCAGGCTGTCGGCGCTGGTGGGCGATTATGTCGAGGCCCAGCGATTTTCGGGCTCACCGCCCGATCGGGTCCAGGCCGAGATGAGGGCTTTCATGTCTTCGCTCGACAAGGAGCTGCAACGCCGGAGCGAGGGCGGGCAAGTCGTGCTGGTCGGCGAGGCGGTCCTCACCAAGAATGTGCCGGACATCACGGAGAGCCTGAAGAAGGCGGTGTTCGCGTCCGGGGTTCCGGAGCCGAAACGCGTTTCCGTCGAGCAGCTGCAGCGCATGCAGGAGCTGTCGGCCGCTCAGGCTGCTCTCATCGCCGCGCGGCAACCGCCCTTGGCACCGTCGGGACAGATCGACCCTATGGCTGGTGCGCAGGCGATCTCTCCGCAGGATCCGTCCGCCAGCGGTTCGTTCGCGCAACCGTTGCCGCAGCCGGCGCCTGGGCAGGTGTCCGGACCGTCGGTCTCAACCTTTGGAGGCCCCGATGGCAACGGCGGTCAGTGAGCTCTCCGCCCCACGCTGGCGGCCGCGCAAGCGCCTGTGGGCGATGCTGGTCGTTGCGCTCGTCGGAACGGGGCTAGTTAGTGCGATGAGCTCATGGCGCGACGGCCACGTCTTCCTCATCAACGCGAGCGATTCCCTCCCCAATTGGGCTTTCCTCATCCGCCGGCACCAACCGCCGGCGCGCGGCGACTACGTGTTCTTCGATCCGCCGCAGAGCGCGCTTCTGCGCCGCCATTTTGGGACGAAACCTCAGATGTTCGGCAAGATCGTCTATGGCATGCCGGGCGATGTGGTCGCGCACCGCGGAATGGTCGTGACGATCAACGGCAAGCCCATCGGGCAGATGAAACCGCTCACGCGCTTTGGCGAGCCACTGACGCCGGGCGCGGAGGGCGCGATCCCCTCGGGTTGCTATTATGCCGGGTCTCCCCACCGCGATGGGTTCGACAGCCGTTACGCCGAAATCGGTTTCGTCTGCGGCCGCCAGATTGTCGGTGTCGGGGAGCCCGTGCTGTGAAGCGGCTGCTCGGCGTTGGTGGAGCGGCCGTGCTCCTCGGTATAGCCGCCTTTGCCATGAGCCCTGCGCGCATCGAGGCGCGTGACTATGGGCAGACTGGCCAGGCCTTCCCGGTCATCGAGCCGGATCTGCTTTCGACGATCGAAGCGCGGTTGAAACGCGCTGAGGCGACCGGCGAACTCGCGCGCACCAACGAGATGTTCGCCAAGCGCGTCGAAGCGAAGGTTCGGCGACCCACTCCCGTTGCGGGTCTTTCACCTGCGACCGAGACCAGAGACTGGACCTATGACCCGACTGTCCAGCTCGAGCACGATATTCGTGACCAGAAGGGCAACCTCATCGGCCGCGCCGGACAGCGCATCAATCCGCTCGACTTCGTCGCGATCAAACAGGCGCTCGTGTTCGTCGATGGCGACGATGCAAATCAGATCGCCTGGGCCACGAGCCGGTACACCGATCTCAATGCCAAGATCATTTTCGTCAGCGGCTCGCCAATCGAGGAGATGACGAACCGGAAACGCCGCTTCTACTTCGACCAGGAGGGCAAGCTCACCTCACGTTTCGGCATCGAACACACGCCCGCGGTCGTGCAGCAGAACGGTCGCGTGATGCGAGTGTCCGAGCAGGTGCTAAAGAAGGGGAGGGCCGGCTGATGCCGCTTTGGCTCGATCTTCTTCGAACGCCGATGGCTGCACCGGAGACCCCGGTGCTTCGTCGCATGCGGTTCACCTGGCAGGCGCTATGCCTCACTAGCGCGCTCGTCGTTGGTCTCTTCTCGCCGCTCCGCCACGCGATTGGCCGCGTGGCGCCAATCGGCGCCGCCCTGATCCTGTTCGCGACCGCCGCACACACCTGTCTTTACCTGCTCCGAAAGCAGCGCGCCGACCGAGCTTTCCTTGAAAGCGTGGGAGGCGGCGAATGACCGGGCTGCCTCGCCGCCTGTTCGGCCTCTTCGCGTTCTTGCTTGCGATGATCGCTCTGGCGCCCCCGGCAACCGCGGCCGGGCCGACCTGCAGTGGCAAGTTCGTCAATCCGATCACCGATGTCTGCTGGTCCTGCCTCTTCCCGCTGTCCGTCGGCGCCTTGAGGATTTGGCCGAGCAGCCGTCCCGATCCCAGCAATCCCGCGTCGCCGATCTGCGCCTGCGCCGACCCGCTCCCTCGCATCGGCATATCGGTCGGGTTCTGGGAGCCGGCGCGCCTCGCGGATGTGACGATGAAGCCGTGGTGTTTCCCCAACCTTGGCGGCATCCGGATCGCGCCCGGATTCGATATCGGTCAGGGCTATCTGACCGGGCCGTCCATGGTCGGCGGCCGCTCTCAAAGTACGGCAAAATGGCACGTCCACTGGTATGTCTATCCGCTTCTCTACTGGATGGAGATCCTGACCGACTTCGCCTGTTTCGAGCAGGCGTCGTTCGATATCGCCTACATGACCGAAGTCGACCCGCTCTGGCAGGATGACTCGCTGGCAGCGCTCATCAATCCCGAGGCGATCGTCTTCGCCAATCCCATCGCGCAGGCTGCCTGCGCCGGCGATTGCATCGCCGGCACCGTCCATCTGCCACTCGATCCGCTGTTCTGGTGCGCCGGCTGTCAGGGCTCGATGTATCCGCTCAACGGGAACATCCCGTCCTCGATCGGGCACGTCCAGTCCTCGCGGCTCGCGCTCTCGCGGTTCGCTTTCAAGATGCACCGTGAGGCGCTTGCCTGGGGGACGATGGGATCGGCCGGGCTCTGCAAGAAGTATCTGATGCCGATCATGCGCAAGCAGCAATATCGCTTCCAGATGGTCAACCCGATCCCGACCGTGAGCGGGCGCTTCGCCTGCTCCGCTATCGGTGCTTCCACCATGCCGCCCGACGCTGGACGTGCCTATCCCGCCGGCGGCGAGGACATGGGCTACCTCGTCTGGCGCAAGCGCAATTGCTGCGTGCTCTAGGGGGTCTGACGATGCGCTATCTCACCATCGGCATCCTCGCAGTCCTTGGTGCCGCTGGCGTGTCGGCGCTGCTCGCGCAGACCGTCGACGGCGTGGACGTCCAGGCGATCAAGAAGCGTTCGACCGATCTCGCCGCAGAAGCGCAAGCCTTCGTCGACCAGGTCAAGGACAGGGGCGACCAGTTCCGGGAAGAAGCCGCTCAGGTTCGCGAGGGCGGCACCGAAAATATGCGCAAGGTTGCGACGATCGATCTTCCAAAGGGTCCGGCAGGACCGGTCGATTTCGACGAGATCGTGAAGGGCGCGTCCCAGAATGCGAGCGCAAAGGGTGGGGAAGCGCCACAGTTCATCGTCTTCGCAAGCCTGTCGATGCCCGACGCGACGCTGAAACAGCTCGTGCGCGACACCTCAAGCGCAGGCGGCGTGGTCGTGTTCAGGGGCTTTCCGAACAATTCGGCGAAGGAGTTCGTGACGCGGCTCGGCAAGGTTGTCGACAAGGGGCAGTTCGCCAGTATTGGCATCGATCCCCGACTCTTCCGCGCGTTCGATGTTCAAGCCGTCCCAACCTACATCACGGTCTCGTCCGACTTCGACCTATGCGCCGGCTTCTCCTGTCAGACCAAGGTGCCGCCTTATGACCGCATGATCGGCAACGTGACGGTTGAATATGCTCTTTCGACCTTCGCCGAGGGAAGTGGCCCCGGCGCGCGTGTGGCCGCGGTGGCGCTCTCGAACATGAAGCGCGATCGGCAATGATCGCGCGGCGCCTCTTGGGAGGATTGTGCGCGCTGCTGCTCACGACTGAGCCCGTCGCCGCGCAGGAGATGACGGTCGACCAAGCCCGTGCTGAGGGCAGGGCGATGGCCCAGGAGAAGAGGAACGACTCCTCGCTGGTTCCTTCGAGCGACGCGCAGGCTGCGGCCGTTCCTGGCTACACAGGCACCAGCCAGCCACAGACGACCTATTATGACGACCCTGACAAGCTCGTCGCAGACGCCCAGGCGCTGAAGTCATCAGACCAAAGCTACCGGGTCACAACGGACGCCGATCACACCCGCGCGACATTCAGCAACGCCGAGATCCTGGCGACGACGAACCGCGCAACGACCGTCGAAAGCGACCCGTCGGCCTATCTCGCAGGCGAGGCGTATAGCAGCACCAGCGGAAGCTGCACGCCGCTTCCGCCGGGCTCAGGAACGAGCGGATACTACGAGGCCACATGCAACCAAGGAACTAAGATCGAGCAGGAGTCCCGATCGTGCTCGATCACGATGGTGCCCGAGACCACGACAGTCGACGCGTACAAGTTCTTTGTCGTGCCTAATGGAGCGTACGGCACCCCCTTTGCGCGATATGATGCGATGGCGCCGCACCTGGCTTCTGGTGTCTGCCGGCCGACGGGCATCGTGATGCAGGCTTGTCAGGCTCACAGGATTTACGGCGTTTCGACGAACAAATTCTGCGACGATTATAACGCCACCGAGTATGTCTGCTCTGAGAACCTGACCGATCTCTCCCTTCTTCCAAGCCCGATCACGGGCCAAGGCTGGCACGCCAAGACGACCGAAACCCAGGTGACCACCAAAAGGGTCGATGGTTGCGGAGCCATGGCCGGCGATACGATGTGCACGGCCGATGCCGCCGGGGAAGTCTGCACCGAAGGCCCGGAGACCCGGATGATCGACGGCGTACCTGTCACGCAATCGTGCTGGGCGTGGAAGCGCAACTTCACTTGCAATGTCATGTCGGCGGGCAACGATTGCGGCGATCTGGAGAGCAATCGGTCCTGCACGTTCCTTCGTGAAGATTGCCTTGATGATCCGCAGAGTGGGGCCTGCAAGGTCGCGGAGAAAGTGTATCGCTGCCCGACCCCATCGAGCACGGTCGGGGGCGACAAGCAGTATATATGCGGGGACGACGTCTACTGCATCAACGGCGATTGCGAGCCGATCGTCCGCGAGGCGTCGACCGAGTTCAGGGACGCGCTCGTCGGCCTTCATGCACTCGATCAAGCCGGCAAGGAGTTCAACGAAGCCGATTTCAAGGTTTTCACCGGCACACGCGAGACCTGCCACAAACCCGTATTCGGCTTAATCAATTGTTGCGCGGGAAAGGTGTCCGGTCTCGTGCCGCTCGGTGCTGGTGCAGCCGCGCTCGCCGGCGGGCCGGCCGCGATCGCCGCTTTCGCCACGCCGTTCCTTGTCCTGTTCGCATGTAGCCAGGACGAGATGAAGCTCGACATCAAAGATCGGATGGGCCTTTGCCATAATCTCGGCAGCTATTGCTCGTCGAGCTTCCTCGGGATCTGTTCGACCAAGCGAACCGCCTATTGCTGTTTCGAGAGCAAGCTTTCGCGCGTCCTGCAAGAGCAGGGCCGCCCACAGCTCGGCAAGCCTTGGGGTAGCGCGAAAAAGGAGCAGTGTCAGGGCTTCACCGTCGACGAGTTCGCGAGGCTCGACCTGTCGGTAATGGATTTCACCGATGTTTATTCCGACTTCATGGATGCAGCGAAGCTGCCCGATGAGGTCCAGACCATGTCCGAAATTCAGGACAAGATTCAGGACTATTATGATCTTCACGGCAAATGACCGTCGGCCGGCCGCGTCAGGCGCCCGGCACGAGTGGGACATGTCAATCTTCGAGCTGGCGATTTTCGTTGGCACCGATCGCGCCAAGACGCCCGCGCGCGCTGACTTCTTGTCGGAGTTCCTAGCCGGCTGGATCGACTGCAAGATCGCGGTCGAAGACATCGATCGGGCACTTTCGAACATGATCGATAGCGGATGGCTGGCGGTGGTCGGAGAGCGGTTGATGCCGACGGAGAAAGGCCGCCGCGCCGCCGGTGTGTTGCTCAATGGAGTGATCGGGATGGTCGACCAGGCGGATGCTGCTGAAAGGCGCTTCGCCAATGTGGATCGTGCAGAGGCTCGCAAAAAGGGAATCGGATCATGGTTTTGACGTTCGTTCAGCTGCCGGCGCTGATCGCACTTCTGTCAGCTTTGCCGCCCGCGAAGCCGGCCACATCACGCGGCTGTGGAGCCGCTGCCGTCCCCAGTGATGTCGATTGCTGCATCCACCTTGCGCTCTGGGACGGCCAAGCTGCGCACCCACAGCATCCTTCCACGCAATCCGCTGTATCCAACGAAAGGACGTCCAGCGATGCCAAGATTCGCTAGGCTTTCGATGCTCCTGCTGGGCCTGCCGCCGGTCGGCACGGCGGTTCCGCTCCGAGCCCAAGAAACTACCGCCGCTCGCGATGCGATTGAGCAGGACATGCCCGATGATTTCTATTGTGGAGAGCGTCGGCTCGGCCAGTGGTTCTATTGCGCGAAGCCGAAGCCGACCGAGACCCCGCTCAGCGCCGCGGCCGAGCCGCAGGTGAGCGCGGCCGATCGGATCGCGGCGATCGGCAGGCAGCTCGACGAATTGAAGGCGCGTGCGATCCTCGAGCCGAGCGAGGCCAACGTCATTGCCTATGTTCGCTTTCAACGTGAGCAGCTCGATCGCGCGTCCACCTTCTCCGATACCTGGCAGCGGGCGCTCTGGCAGAACCCCGATCTCGACTACACGCTTCAACGACCTGTCTCGACGGTCGGCAAGCGCCTCTGGCTCGACAACCGCAAGGCGGACCGGGATGAGGTCTTGACTAACCTTGGGCAGCGATATGGCTTGTTCTATTTCTACGCGCAGAGCTGCGGCGCCTGCGAGGTGTTTGCGCCGATCCTCCGCTCGGTCACCGACAGCCACAGGATGACGGTGATGGCCGTCTCGATGGACGGCGGCCCGAACCGGGAATTTCCCAACTATGTGGTCGATTCTGGCCAACGAGCCCGCATGGGCGTGCCCGGCAATGAGACGCCAGCGCTTGTCCTGTTTGACACGCAGACGAAGCGGACGATTCCGGTCGGCTACGGCGTGCTCAGTGCCGACGAGATCATGGACCGCATCTTTATGCTGACTAACACGAAGGTGGGGAGCGATTATTGATGGAACAGACACCAGAGCTTGGGCGGCGGTCCCCTCTCCACAGGAAGATAGCGGCGTGTCTGGCGATGGTTGCTGCGTCCCATTTCGCCTTGATCGGTGTGGCCCGGGCCGACGTCGCCTCGGAGATGAACGGCTTCTTCAACGACGCTGGCGGTGCCGCGAATGTGACTGGGCCAACGGCCTTCCAGGGCCAGTCGGCAGGCTATTATTCGCTCGGAAATGTCTGGACCCGCTTCCCCCAGAAGAGCGTTTCGCCGTTCAATCTGCAGCTGCCGAGCGCACGCGCCGGCTGCGGCGGTATTGACCTCTTCAGCGGCAGCTTTTCCTTCATCAACGCCTCCGAGATCGTCGCCATGTTGAAGGCGACGGCGAACAATGCGCTCGGTTTCGCCTTCAAGCTCGCCATCGATTCCGTGTCGCCGGAAATCGGGAAGGTGATGGATGAGTTCAGCCAGAAGGCACAGCTCCTCAACCAGATGAACATCTCGAGCTGCGAAACCGCGCAAGCGCTGGTCGGCGGAATCTGGCCGCAAATGGACTCCACCCGTTCGACGATCTGCGAAGCGGTCGGCAACAGCCAGGGCGTTTTCTCGGATTGGGCCGCGTCCCGCCAAGGCTGCAACAACGGCAACAAGCGGGATGCTACGATTGCTGGCAACACCGACGCCAACATGAAGGATCAGCTTGTCGGTGAACCCCATAACTACACGTGGGAGGCGTTGAAGAAATCGGCCAAGTTCGGCGCCTTCGACCAATCCTTTTCCGAATACATCATGACGCTGGTCGGCACTGTCGTGACCCAGCCTTCCACGGATCCGTCGGTGGGCGGCAAGGTCGTGATGTTCGGTCCGGCGGAGGAGGCCGTTGTCACGGCGCTGCTCGACGGCACGGCCGACGCGCCGGCGGTCAAGATGCTCAAATGCAATGATACCGACTGCTACGATGTCGGCGAGCAGACCCTGACCGTTCCGGCGTCGTCCGCGCTCCGGCCGCGGATTGCCGGCATGATCAAATCCATGAGCAGCAAGATCCGCACGGATACCGCGCTTGATGCGGCCGAGAAGCAGCTTCTGAACATTGCGACCGTCCCGATCTACAAGATCCTCGCCGTTCAGGCCTACGCACACTACGCGCTGACCGATGGCGAGATCGAAACGCTGTCGGAGATCGTGGCCGTCGATCTGTTGGCTGCTATGCTCGACAACATGCTTGATCGCGTCGAGCAGGCTCAGACGCATTATCAGACGTTTGACCAGGTGACCGCCAATCAGTGGAAGCAGCAGATCTCTGCGACGCGCCAGAAGTTTGCCCAGCGAGATGTAAAGCTCTCGAACAAGCTGCAGGTCACCATGCAGATTATCGACCGCAGCATCATGCTCGAGTCCACCCTCCAGAACTCGATGACGCCGGGGATGTCGTCCGCGCTCAATTTCTCGCGCGGGCTCAATGCACAAGGGCTGAACTAGGGCAGGGGAGCTGCGGGGATGGTGGAGGTCTTCACGGTTGGGGGTGGCGAGTATCTCGTCAACACCTTCAACGCCGTCGCTGCCTGGTCCGGGGGTGGGGGATATCGATCCTTGCTCCGCGTCGTGATGGTGATGGGCCTGATCTACTCGTTGCTCGTCGTCGCGTTCACGCTCAACTTTCGAGTCTGGCTGAACTGGTTCCTGCAATCGACACTGATTTATCTTTGCCTGATGGTACCGACGATCGATGTGAAGGTGACCGATCGGATCAATCCGTCGCTGGCACCGGCAACGGTTGCGAACGTACCGCTCGGGCTTGGGGTGCTTGCGAGTTTCACGACTCAGATTGGCGATTGGCTGACACGTACCGCCGAGACTGTCTTCGTTATGCCGGGCGAACTCAATTACTCGAGCAATGGCATGGTCTACGGCGCGCGTCTGTACGATGCGACCCGCAACTTCGTCATCCGCGACGCTGAGTTTTCGACGAACCTGGAAGAGCACTTCAAGAAATGCCTGTTTGGCGATGTGATGCTTTACCGCAAATCACTCACGGTCCTTGCGCAGTCGAAGGACCTCTGGACGGACATCGGGCCAGGATCGGAAGCTCGATCGCAGGAGTGGTTAGAGCGCCAGGGCGACGGCACGGTGAACAGCGCGATCGTCACCTGCCGGCAGGCCTACGATATGCTCAACGCCCAATGGGCGCCGATGATAGAGGCAAACACGCCGCTTTGGGGCAAGGAACTCTATCCGAAGCTGAGCAACACGCTCGCGGCCGACAAGCTCAAACACGATCTGCCGATCGCGAACGCTGCCTTCACTGGATCGGGCAGCAACTATTCTGACTCGATGCGACAGAACACGGCCATCAACGCATTCATGCAAGCACGAAACAGCATGGCGGGCGGGTCCGGCGCGGCGACGATCGATACCTTCGCGCAGACGCGCGCGGACATACAGGCGCGCAACACCTACAATTCGATCGCTCAGCAGGCGATGGCCTGGGTGCCGATTTTGAATATCGTCCTCACGGTTGTCTTCTTCGCGATGTTCCCGGTGATCTTCCCGTTGTTCCTCATGCCCCAAACGGGGCTGACGACGTTGAAGGGTTACGCGATGGGGTTCTTCTACCTCGCCGCATGGGGACCGCTGTACGTCATTCTCCATATGATCTGCATGACGAGGGCGGAGGCGGCTGCGGCCGGTGTTGCCAGTGGCGGCGTGACGCTTGGCACCTATGCCGGCATAGGTGCAGTGAATGGTGAGACGGCGACGATCGCCGGCTTCATGCTGATGAGCATCCCGTTCCTCGCTGCCGGCCTGGCGCGTGGAGCCATGTCGATTGCGGGGCAGGCGACGTCGATGCTCGCGCCCGCGCAGAATGCGGCGGAGGCGGCCGCACTCGAGCAGACGACAGGCAATTATTCCTACGGGAATGTGAGTTGGGCAAATTCCACGTCGAACATGCGCCAGAGCGATCAGTGGACGACGGCACCGAGCTACATGGGCGGCGCGACCAGCGTCGGCTGGCGGCAGGATAACGGCGCGGTCGTGTCTGGCTTCGGCAATGGTCAGGAGGTGTTCGACACCAGCGGCGCAATCTCGCGGCTAGGGTTCACGCCAACGATGAACTCCGGAACGGTGGCGGAGTGGCGGGAGATGGCGAGCGACGCGCATCGTCAGGCGCAGGCGTTCGAAAATGCCGCCCAAGAGATCCTGACCAGCACGCATACCAACCGCAGCGCCTTTGGAACCTCGACGGAACGCTCTTCGGGCTTCGAATCTGGTGCCGGTAGTTCCGCAAATACCAACGTCGAGAAGTTTGATCGGACGACCGGCTCAAGCTCACAGGGCCTGGAAGAGCGCTCATCGACCGGCCAGAGCCAGCGGATCTCCGAAGGTCACGATCGGCAAGCTGGGACGACAGATCAAGTCGCCGGTTCGCTTGGAGGGGCGCTTGGTGGGGCTGGGCGGGGAGCTACTGGCGGGAAGGGCCGATTGGGCAGCCTGCTGCCAAACGTCAGCGGCACTGTCAGTGTCAACAAGACCGGAACTCAAACGGATAACCTGCGGTACGGGACGGATTCGAGCAAATCTACTGACTCTTCTAGCTCCTCGTCGAGCGGCGTGCGCGATGAACACTCGAGCGGCATCGGAGCATCCACCTCCGACGGCACTTACGAACGGTCTGGTGTGTTCAGCCGGTCTTCCGCAACGTCTTCCTCCTCGCAAAGCACTGAAGATGCCCTTGCACGGGCGCGCTCCTACACGGAAGCGGCACGCAAGATGGAGGAGCTGTCCGAGTCGCTTTCGCGCGACGCCAGCTTCGCCGAAACGCACGGGATGCAACTCAGCGAAAATCTGAGCCAGGACCTCGCGCAGTGGTACCGGCAGCAACAGCTGCTGCACCCGAACCTGGACGCGCCAGAACTATGGGCGACGAACCTGACCGACCAGCAACGTGCTGTCAGGTCGCAGATGATCCAGCAATGGTCTCAGGAAAAAACGCGACGCGCTTTGGAATGAAATCCAGGGCAGCATCTCCGAGCCAAATTTGGTCGATGTGCGCCGCACGGATGTAGGGGGGCCTGGCGATGTCCGAGCGTCTTATCGCCCGCACGGGGTTGATCGGCTTGGCAGCGGCAGCCGGGGCGGCGATCCAAATGCCGCCGCAAGAATCATCGACGAGGGTCGGGCCAGGCTGAGCGACGACAGAGCTGCTGCAGAGGCCGCCCGATCCAATCGAGCTGGCGCAACCGTTGATTTGCAATCGGAAGTAAACCGCGATCAAAATCGCGGATTTTTCACCGATCCTGATCTTAGGAAATGAATGTGCAAATCACCAGGCCACGAACAGATAGACGCCAGTTCCCACAAGCAACACCAGCGAGATGAGGCCTCCGATTGCTCTGCCGGGTGTGAGCGGTCTATCGTCGCTTGAATCAGTGATCTGAGGGTTCATCAGCTGATATTCTGCTGTGAACTGCTCTTCGATGTAGACCGGACCGCCAGGGAGGTCCTTCGTTGCGAGGTAGGTTCTCAGGTCGTACATGTCGAAAGCTCCGGACACCGATTTTGTACAGTGTTCGAAGTTTGTTCGCAATGGCCTCTTGCCAGCTATCGGGTTTATCGAAGCGCGACAGATCGTGCTTATGTCCCTACGAATGCTCGAATGAAGCCCCTCGGGCTGGGCATTTTTGCCTTCCCTCCTTGCAGCTCGAGAATGCCTCGAAGAGATGCGGCCAGTGCTTTTCAAGCGGCGATCCGCGCCGCCGAGACCAGCTTACGAAGCGCTCGGTTGAAATTGTGTCGATTTCAGCCTATATGGAACTGACTCAACAGGAATGATCGAATGGTTCGTCCGGCAAATATGGGATTCGTTGATGCGGACCGTGTCCTTCACGACCGCATAGTGGCAAGCACCGATCGCATCATCAAAATGATGCCGGCGGCGGCAAAGGCGGCCGCTATCAGCAGCATCGACGTGCCCAGCTTGGTCTTTCATCTGGCTCTTGGCATTCCGGCGGTCGAAACGGACAATCCGGAGGCCGCAGAGAGGATCACGAACGCCATCGCTTTCAAGCGACGGATGATCGACGCCGCGGGCGGGGCGCTGACTGCGGAGAAGGTGCGCGCACTGCTTGGACACAAGACGATTCAGGCCGTCTATAAAGCGGTGAAGGATCGCCGACTGCTTATGGTCGAGGACAATGGGACCAAGCTGTTCCCGGTGTTCCAGTTCGACGGCAACGCGATCATCCCAGGAATCTCGAAGGTTCTCAGTGCCGCTCCGCACACGACCGGCTGGGCCATTCTGCAGTTCCTCGTTGGTGGCGATGAAGGTCTTGATGGATTGAGTCCCATCACGCTCCTCAAGGGCAGCGACGCAGAGGTCGAACGCGTCGTGCGATTCGCCCATACGCTCGAAGACTGACGCATATGGCAGCGAAAGGGGGGATACCCGTGGCGACGATCGCTACGGGAAAAGTGCTACATCGGGTTCACGGCGCGACGGTGGCTGCCAGATGGTATGGACGCAAGGACGCGACCTGGCGGTGGGATGATCCCGAAGGCAAGTTCGGGGTTCTCTATCTGGGAAAGACGCTCGTAGGGCCATTTGCGGAAACACTGCTGCGAACACCGGGGGATAGAGACGTCCTTTGGGATCAGGTGGCCAGGAGACGCGCCGCTAACTTCACAATTATGCGGCCAATCCGTCTAGCCAAGGTCCATGGACCGGGCCTTGGCTGGTTTAAGACCACCGCCGCCGGTGTCTCTGCCGACTTCGATCCGGTCGACAATCCGGGTGCCTATGTGGTCCCACAGCAGATTTCCGCAGAGATTTATAAGAGCACGAGCCTGGACGGCATTCAGTACCGATCGCGGTTCGATAGCGATGAGCTCTGCATCGCACTTTTCGATCGGGCTGATGCGGCGATCTCGTTGGGTGCCGAGGGCGTGCCCATCGGCAAGGACTGGACCCAGAAATTGCTCGCCGATCGTGGCTATACGCTGATCGAGCTTTGAACCAGGCCCGGCCGCTTACGGCGCTATGCCGCTCGCGGGCAGATCGAAGGGACCAGCCAACCACGAACTGAGATATTCGGCCACCATCGCGAGGTAATGCTCGCGCTGGTCGGGAACGGCCCGCGTGAACATCTCCAGCGGCCAGGCAAGCAGGCGATCAAACGGGCGCGGGTGGATGGCGAAACGGGCGGCAAGTGGGATTGCCAGTTCGGTAGCCGCGGCGGCGAACAGGGCGCGCTGGATATGACCGTTTCCATCGAGAAACGGATGGATTTTGCCGAACCAGCAGAAAAGGTGCGTCAAGGTCAGGAGCTGCACAAAAGGCTTAGCAGACCTTGCGGGAACCAGTTCGCGACGAACTTCGGAGAGCATGAAATCGAGCCGGGCGACGACGTTCTCGGGCTCCTCGAACGAAAAGCTCTTTTTCGGGCTGAAGACTTGCGGGGCGCCCAAACGCCGTCCCTCGAGCGATGTCCCCGCCGCACCCCGGTAGGTGCCGGCATATTCGGGGTAACCGGGCGGCGTGAATCCGACGAACAAGGTGCGGTGAAGGTCTCTGGGATCGGCCAGTATGGAAGAACGATAGGCGGGGTCGACAAGGATACGCTGTTGGAGAGCCGTGCAGGCCTGCGTCATCGCCGCATCGTAATTGGGCATGGCATATGCCTGCCATTCTGGCGCTGTCGTCATTGCCGGCTCGTCCGGGATCTCGAGTTTCGCTTCGAAGCCAGAATTGCCGGACAGCCCGGCATCACAGAAACTCCTCACCTGCATGGTCGTCGAACAGTGCGGCATCGCGGACATAGCCGGCGACTGTGTCGAGCGACTTGTGGCGCGAGTGGTCCTTCATCTTGAACAGGTTCGCTCGCTTCGCGGCCGCCTCGGTAAGGAAGCCCGCGCGCAGGGAATGCCCGGAGAACAGGGCTGGGTCGAGCCCTGCCGCCGACGCGCAGGCTTTGACCAGACGAGCCACGGTCTTGTCGGTGATCGGGTCGGCCGTCAGCACGTCCCCCCGCGTCAACCGACGAAACACCGGGCCTGTCCGGGGCTTTCCGATAGCGGGATCCAAGCCGATCAGATCGGCGGCCTCGAGCCAGTCGTTGAGGAGGCTCACCGGCCGGATATGACGGCCTTCGGGGATCGCAATCTCCTGGCCCTCGGCTTCCTGATCGCCTTTCGAACGGGGGATCGATATCCGCACGCCCGCGATTTCGAATTCGAGATCGGGCAATTGCATGCCCGCTATTTCGGAACGGCGAAACGCGCCCGCCATGCCGACCGCCAGGATCGCGCGATCGCGCTTGGCGCGCAGGCCTGCGTTCGTGATCGTCGCAAGCATGGCGGTGAGCACGTCCGCCGCTGCAGGCGCCTTCTGATCCTTCTTCCGAGCATATTTGCGGCGTACGCCCGCCATCATCTGCGCGATAACGCCAGCGGCATCGCGCGCCATGGGAGAGGCAAGGCCCGCCTCTTTGTGGTGATGGTTGATCGCCGCGACGCGGCGGCCGATCGTGACCGGTGCGATGCGGGCCTCCGCCTCGACATGCGCAAAGAGCGCGACGATGTCCGGATGGGCGGGCAGGGCTTCGACGTTGCGGGCATCGCAGAAGTCGCAGAAGCGCTGCCAGTCGGATGCATAGGCTTTTTGCGTTGAGCCAGCCTTGGCGGCCGCGAGCGTATCGCGCGCGCTTTCGATCTCGGCGAGCAGGTCGGCAGGGAGATCGGCCGATAGTGGCAAGAGGTCGCGGCCCATCAGCAGCGCACGCCTGCGCTATCTTGGGTCCGGTCGCGCGCGCCCTTGCCGGTTGCGCTACTCGCGCACAGCGCCGCGTGCGGATCGGAAAGAGCAGGAAGCATGTCCGTCACTTAGACGCTTCCTTGGCAAGCTGGTCGAGTTTGGATTGGAAAAAGCGCTCGCTCCATAGGCTGAGCGACTTCGCCTCGGCCGGCCGCAGGAACCGGTTCACGTCGGCCGTTGCCGCGCGCCAATCGATGGACGTGATCCTCGCCTTCAAGGCCGCGACAAGCCACTCGCCGTCGACATGCAGGTCTCGCTGGTCCTGCCAAGGCCCCGCCTGCAGGATCGCTGCGCCAAGAAGCGAGAGGTTGGGGTAGACGCCGTTCGCGACGTACCAGGAAAAGTCGAACCAGTCGCGGCCCTTCAAATAGGGGCGGCACAGCAGCGCATGGATCTTGAGCGCGAAATTGGACTCCAGATCCTGGTGCCGCACCTCGTAGTCGGCGGGGAAGTCGAGGAAGGTTGTCGCTTCGCCAGAGCCCGCCGGCGGATTGGTGTCGATCTCGAGCTTGATTCTGATCGTCTTGGCGCGGCCCGATCCCGCGTAGCTGAGATTGAGCTGGCTTGCGATCGAATCGTCCTTGAGGATCGCTTCGCGCACTGCTCTGTCCATCTTGTCCTTCGGCTGGGCTTCGAGCTTCAGGCCGAACTGAGCGAAGATTTCGACGAGCGCGGAGAGGTACGGGGACCATTGGAAATCGGGGTCCGGCACGCGCAGCAGGAAGTCGAGATCCTCCGAAAAGCGGGGAAGGGCGTGCAGGATGCGCAGGCTCGTGCCGCCCTGGAAAAGCGCGACGTCGAAGAAATCGGCGCGCCAGAGCGCGTAGAGCACGATCTCCTGGATGATCTCCTTGGTCGCGTTCTCCTCCTCGACGGCATTGGTCGCGCCATAGTCGCGGAGTTTCTTCTGGAGCATCTCAATCATCGCGCGATGCATCCAGCGAGGGGGATCGGTTGCCGCGGACAGCAAGCTCGAGGGAACGGAGGAAGTCGTTGACCGCCTTGTGCTTGTAGACCGATTTCAGCGACGCGAATTGCTTGCGTTTGAGCGTGTGGAGATGATCCTCGTCGATGCGCAGGCCGCTGGTTAGCCAGTCGAAACCCGTCCAGCGTTGCTTCCGCAATGCGACGAGGTCGAGGAGCGCGCGCAAGGGGCTCGCAACGAACGCGGTGAGGGCACCCAATTTCTGCCGCTCCACGCCCACCAGGAACTGATATTCGTGGATGGCGAGCGGATGGAAGGTGAACCGGCCCATGACCGGGGTGTCGAATTCAAGCGTCTTGCGTCCGGGCGTCACGCTTGCGGTCGCGTAGACTGCCTCGGGAATCCAGCCATGGTGAGCGAGGGCGGTCTCGAACGAAACATAGCTGCCCGGAATGAGGGCCTGGGCCACGGCGAAGGGATGAATCGCGTCCGATCGATAGGATTTGCCCAAAAGATAGGTGCCGCGCTTGAGACGGACGAGCGAACCGTCCTTCAGCGCGCGGTTGACGAGCGCATAGCGACGCGCAGCGCCGCCGTCGATCGCCTCGCCAAGCTGGCGTTCATCGAAAAACGCGGCCGGCGAGCTTGCCGTCAGACAGGGCGGAGGTGAGGGCGCTCATAAAATTCCCGATACTTGCATAAAGTGAAAGTTTCAAGAATTTTATGTAGGAACGGAATGGACGTTTTTCGACAATGCTAGCCTCGAACTGCCGCTTGACCGACCGCCAAGCGAGAATGTGGAGCATTCCGGGAGAGGAAACGACAGCGCTTCCGCCTGGCCTGGCCTACCGTGGTGTCTATTCGTCCGTGTAACCGCGCCAGCGCTGCAGGATCGGGACAATGTCGTCACCATGCCCGAACGCGTCCGGATAGATGCCGCTTGGATACTGGCCAAGGAACGTGAAGATCGTCGCCATGTCGGCGGCGATTGCGCGGTCGACGCCAAAGAGATCGGCGAGATCAAAACCGCCCCAATCCGCTCCATTGTGCCATGCGAGAAGGAAATTGGCGACACGACCCGCCTGACCGGTGTCGCTGCTTGCGAGATCGAACAGGCGGTCGACTGCGGCGCGAACCTCGGGTGCGATCAGGGGCGTTACGTTCATGGCGAGCATCATCGAGATCGCAGGCCGGGAGTCAATCGGTCGATGCCGGCGCGAGTGCAACGATGACGTGAGAACGCATTGCTCGATATCGGCAGCCCTCTCGAAGCCAATTCTTATGTCCGAGAATCGCGTTTATCGGACGCAACTAAGACCCTGCACGCGAGCAGGGGCCGCCCGATAAGCAGCCCACCTACCGGATCACACCGTAAGAGAGCGCCAGGTAGCCGTTGATCGCGCGGACGAGGAGACCACTTTAGGTAGGTACGTGATCGTATTGGAATGCACATCCGGCAAGGACATCTGTCGGTTGATAGTCTCCGCTCCAGCCTCGGCTTCGACCACGCTCAGAGATCAGATGTAGATTCTTTCTGGCCCGCGACGACACCACGTACACGAGCTTCTTCGCTGTCTCGACCTGATCTGGGTCGCTGAAATGTGGGACCATGCCTTCCAGCAACCCATAAGCGATCACCGCGTCATATTCGGCGCCCTTGACCCCATGGATCGTCGACACAGTAATGCCAGTCCGGCCCGCAAAGACCTTCCTGAACATCGCCAGCTCGGCGATCGCCGCCGAGCCTTCCTTGACGAGCCGGTCGATGCGCTTCTGCGAGCATTCGAAGAAGGCGTCGTGGTGCTCCTGGAGCGACGCGCAAGCGTGGTAATCGATGCCAAAAGCGGCGCATAGCTCGTCGAAAAAACGCTCGAAGGAAAACGAGACCATCGGTCTCGGCGATGGTGATGGCATTGCAGGCGCGCAGCAGCGCCTTGCGGTCCAGCCCCGGAATGTCGATGCCCACGTCGCTCAGGCCCGAGATCACTTCGCCCGCCCATCGCATTCTGCGCACGTAGAGTTGCGGAGAAGCCTCCGTCAGGATGATCCGGGCGAGCTTGTACCAAAAATTATCGACGTCGCGCGCGAAGGGCACCATTCCTGGGCCGTCGAACGAATAGCCCGGAAGGGCTGCGACCAGCCGCCGCGTCATGCTCGCGAGATGAACCCACCAGGGGGCAACGATGCAGACCTCTTGCGGAGCGATGCCGAGCGTTTCGACGTTGTACTTAATAAGCCGTACAAGCTCGTCCTCGAGTCCGTCGCGGTGGGTCTCCTGGTCGAACGACACCACGCTCGCATACTTCCTGTCCGTGCCCACGGGCTCGATCTTAGCAGGGAAAACATTGTAAAGGCCGAAATAGCTCACGATGCGGGCGGACGAGCGGTAATTGTCCGATAGGTCCATTTCCTTGAACGCGATTCCACACCGCGTACCGAAGTCCGCTGCAGTGATCGCATAGCCCCCAAGCGAACCATAAATCGCCTGATTGGGGTCTCCCACGACGAAAGCGGACGCTTGGCCTTTCGACCCCTTCAAGATCGACGCCAAGATCGCATATTGTATCTCGCGCGTGTCCTGAAACTCATCGACGAGCACGCATTCGAAGATCGAACCGAGGAGTACGCTGATTGAGGGGTGCTTCTCGATGAGCTGGTAGGCGTAGAAGAGGATCAACTCGAAATCTACCTGCCGCTCGGCACGAAGCTTCCGCCAATAGGCTCGCAGGACCCCCTTTATCGCCTCATGCTTAGCCGTCTTGTTGCAGGTCAGAACAAAGCCGCTCGGCTTGAAGTAATAAGCGCAGTCGAAGCTGGTGAGCTTAGTGTCCCGCACCGCGCTGCACAGCTCCTCGTGCATACATTCGGTGTCATGGGCGTTGATGACCCGAAACCCGTGCTTAAGCGCCGGATGGTAGACCCCATAGGGCTTGAGGATCCACTCAATGCAGAAGGAGTGTATCGTGCCGATCCACAACTGGCTCGTATCGACGCCGAGCTGTTCGATCCGCTCGTGGATCTCGTCCGCCGCCCGGTGCGTGTAGGTGATCGCCACAACGCGCTTCTTGTCCGATTTGAGCTGCGATAGCAGGCGGGCGATCTTGTAGGTGAGGGTTCTCGTTTTCCCGCTTCCCGGGCACGCAACAAGGAAAACGCTGCCGGGATGTTCGATGGCCGCGACCTGCGCGTCGTTCAGATCCTTCCTGTCCCAGACAAACATTTCAGAAGCTCGCCAAGATTGCGTTGATGCCGTCGGCCGGAAAAGCCTGGAGCATCTCGGCCCGGATCCCGGCAAAGTCGATCTCGCTGCGACGGTAGCGGCCAATCTGCGCGCGCATCGCGGCGATGTCCGCGGGCGCGTGAAGCTGAGATGCTGCGAGCACCGACAGCCGATAGTCTAGCACGCTCGCCCACGTCCCGATCGAGACCGGGATATGCACCTCGAAGATCGCGTCGAGGATATAATCCGGGATGACGGTCTCTGGTGTGATCATGCGCCCGAGTATGATCGCGAACCAGCCCTTTCCGGCGTTGCGCGCCATCGTCAGCACGCGCGTGCCGAAGCGCGCGATGTCACCCGATTCCAGTTCCGACTTCGACGTCGCGATGGTGGCTGCATCCTTGTAGACGTCGCCCAGCACCGAAACGACGGTGCCGGCGTTGCCGGAGGAGACGAAATCGACCTCGAAGGTGTGATCGGCGAAATGCGTCGTCAACCAGCGATTGCCGTCGCACAGCTGCTTGAGCGCCGCCTCGCGCCGAAACCCTGCGACCTGTGACGCCAGCGCCTTCTTCTTCGCGGCGATCTCATCGTCGTCGTCGAGCATGTCCTCGACCGTTTCGATGAACGCGCGGTCGAGGTCTGTGATGATTGCGCAGCGCTTGCGGATGCGATCGTCGTGAAAGAGGATTGCCACATTCTCGAAGCCTGTGCTGCGGATGTTGATCAGGCTGATGCCCAACTCGTCCAGGCTGACCCCGAAGACTTTCTTGACGAGGATCGGGATCAGGATCTCCTCCGCGTCGCCCTCCACCAGCACCACACTTTTGGCGAAGAGCAGGTTGCTGCGGACCGCATCAAGGTAGCGCTGGATGTTGCCGATCTGACCGACATCGAGTCCAGCGGACGGCTGGAAAACTTCGCATCGCCCGCCCTGGCGGCCGAGAATGCTTATGTTCTCGACGTTGCTGACCTCGGAAATGTGGGTCGAGTGGGTCGAATAGATGACCTGGGTGTCATCATAATTCAGCCGGTCGAACAGCGTCTTCTGAATGTGGGTGTGAATGTGTGCCTCCGGCTCCTCGATCACGAGGAAGTTGGCGAAGGACTGCTTCTGCTTTTGATATTTGAACTCGAGCAGCTTCAGCGTCAGGTAGATGAGGTTCGCGCCGCCTAGGCTCAACTCGTGGATCGCGCCCTCATATAGCTCCTCGCTCTCGCCCACGAACAGCTTGAGCGACTGGAAGAGGCGGTCGGCCTCGTCGGAAAGGTCGGAGCGTATCGAAATTGATCGCGGCGAATAAGTCCCACCGGCTGCATCGGTGATCGTATCGCGGATATCGGTGCGAATGGTGCCGACATCCGGCAGGCCCTCGATCGCACCATTGAGCCCTTTAACGAGTGCGCTGATCGGCTCAAAGCTCTGCGGGTCGATCTCGCCGCTCCGGCCCTTGAGCAAGGTCAGCAGCGGATTGGTGCGGTTGTTCTGGAAGTCGGCGACCACATCGCGCAGTGCTTGCACGAAGGTGAAGCACACCTCGCGCGAGATCGAGAGCATGCCTGGGATTACGCCTCCGATAGCGGGGTTAGTCAGTTCCTGGGGGAATATTACTGCATCAAAGTCGCCGACCAGCTGCCTGTAAGTGTCGGGTTCGATGAAGTCGGCGGCGCTCTTGCCGGTGAAGATCGTTTCATAATCCGCTATGGTGATCTTCGAACGTGCCTCGGCGAGGCCGGCGGTATCGCCGACGGCAAGGTCGGCCAGCACCCGCCGAACTGCCGCCTTGGGGCGAAAGATGAGGTTGTAGGTCGCCTTGCCGATCGCGCCGTCGGCGACGTTACCGGTCCCATGCAGGAAGAGGGACTGAATCGCCTCGTCCTGGGATACATCATCGAACTCGAGGCTGATGACCACCCAGTGACCCCGCCAGTCGCCGAGGCCACGGTGGAAATCCTTCTCGTCGAGCCGATATGCCGAGCGTAGCAGCGTGTCGTCAAGCAGGAGGCGCAGCGCCCGGAACAGGTTGGTCTTGCCCGATCCGTTCTCGCCGATGATTGTGTTCACGCCCTTGTTGAAGATTACGTTCGCGCGCTCGAAATTCCGATAATTGACAAGTTGCAGCCTTGAAATGTGCACGAACGACGTCCCCCGTTTGATCTGTAGCCTGTTAGTTCTGCCTGTCCGAGAAGCGGTTGTAGGCATCCATTCTGTGCACGAGCAGCTCGACGTCTCGCAGATAGATCTCCTTTCTCAGGAAGCTGATCTCCGCTTCGCGCCGGGCATCGTCGACATCGACGTACCAGCGCGCGGATTTGGATTGCCATCACCGTTCCAGCGGTATCCGCGCGCTTTGAGCGCATCCTTCAGGTCATAGGGTGAATTTTCGGCCCAGATGCGCCAGGTGGGCTGGCGCGCCCGGTCAAGCAGGATCGCAAGCGCCGTCCTGTTGGACACCGGAAGGTCCGAGGCGAGCAGTTCGATCACGGCGCGGCAATCATGCTCCGCCCGGTGCCGATCGTAGAAAAAGCCTGCGCCCGCCGCGAGATAATGGAGCTTAGTGCCTTCAAAGCCTTCGGCCGCCCAGTCGATTTGGGACATCGAGCACGCCCATGCCTTCGTAGCGAAAACGTCGCTGAGACGCTCCGCAAAGCGGCGATCGAATCCGGCATTGTGGGCGATCACGAGCGCGGCCGGCCTGGCGAAGGCGGCGACCTCAGCCACGTCTATCGTATGGCCCGCCACCATGGCGTCGGTGATCCCCGTGATCCGGGTGATCTCAGGAGAGATCGGAGCACTGGGCTCTTGGAACCGCTGGAATGTCTCGCCGATCTCGAAAACCCGGCCGTCGAGGGAATAAGTAAAAGAAATCATCGCCAACTCGATGATCTCGTCCTTCTGGAGATCAAGGCCGGTCGTCTCCACATCGATGAGGAGCGCCGTCTTGGTCGGCGTGCCGTCAGGTGGCGTAACCGTCGAGCGCGGCATGAGGCGTCGCTGGACGCGATAGTTGTCACTCGCGCTAAGAAGGTTGGCCAAATCTGCCAGATCGGGGGCGGTGTCGCTCATGGGCTCTGTCCCTATCAAAGCTGTAGGCCGAAGGGCAGTGCTCAGATAGTGGGTGACACCTTTTGATGCTTCGACTTAGCGCTCCACTTGACCGCACGCCAGTCGATGATGTCCAAGTGCTGTCATCCTTACGGATATTGGCAGTTCCGTAACGGTGGTTTCATTTGCGGAATGATTGTTGAAACACTTCCTCTAGTCCTCAATCTTCCCTATATGTTCCTGATCCACGACACCGCCACTGGATCGATGCCGATGACCGTTCATTCTCCAATTACGTCCGCCGAACCGTTCCTGCTTCGCTTCGCCACGCCGAGGTCCGCCGACGCCGAGATGCCGGGTCGCTATTCGTCCGAGCTGGGGGTCTGGGTTGTGGACGGCGAGGACGGTGCCGTGCCGATCATCGAGGTCGCCGGCGGTGGGCTGGTCGTGACGCAGAGCAAGACCATGACGCAGGTCGAGGTGGACGACGACGATCCGTCGCGCTTCGGGGTGCTGGAGACGAGCACCGGGACGCGCGTCCGACAGGAGGTGGACGACGAGGACGCGTCCCTGTGCCTGCCCGAGTTGCAAACAAAGACCGAGGTCCAACAGGAGCGGGACGACGAAGCGGTAGCGCCATATTGGTGAGCGCGCTTTCCGGATTGATCCTCCTCGTAACCAACAAGCGCGACGTGACGACCGACTACGTCGTCATGGAGATGCGCCGACGCGGCATGCGCTTCATCCGCCTGAATACCGAAGACCTGCCGCAGCATGAGATCGCGATGGTGGATGGCGACCCTTCGAACCTCACGCTGACCGGACCGTGCGGTGACCTGTCCCTCGCGGATGTGACGGGCGCCTACTATCGCCGGCCGGGCAATATCGAGGTTAGTGGGAGCGACGCCGTCGCCGAGTACGTCGTTGCGGAATGGTCGGCGATAGTCCGGAGCCTCTGGAACGCACTTGAGGGGCGGTGGCTGAACTCTCCGTTCTCTATCCTGCGCGCCGAAGACAAGCCGAGGCAGCTCGCCGCCGCCCGCCGCGTCGGGCTCCAGATCCCTGGCACACTCGTCACGAATGCGTTCGGGCATGCCCGCGCCTTCCTCGCAGAGGGGCCTATGGTGGCGAAGCCTCTTCGGCACGCCCTCATCAACGACGGCGAGATCGGCAGTGTCGTCTTCACCAGCCGGGTGGATGCGCTTGATGCGGCCGACGCCGACGGTTTTCGGCGTGCGCCGATGATCCTGCAGCGGGAGATTTCGAAGCGGTCGGACATCCGATTGCTCGTGGTGGACGACCGAGCCTTCGCGACCCGCATACTGTCCCAAGCCTATGACGAGACACAGGTCGACTGGCGGAAGGCCGTTCGCGGGGATCTTGACCACGAGGCCATGGAACTGCCGGTTGATGTGGCTTCCGCCTGCATCTCGGTCACACGCGACCTCGGCCTGCGGTTTGCCGCGATCGACCTCATCGAAGATCCGGATGGCCGCTTCTGGTTCCTGGAGGCCAACCCGAACGGGCAGTGGGCCTGGATCGAGCAGCGAACGGGCGCCCCGGTGTCGGCCGCGATCGTCGATGCCCTTTGCGCAGGCTCATCGACGTGACCTGGCATTCGATTGCCAGTGCGGTCTTCCCGTACATCGAGCCGCTCACTCCGGCACAGAAGACCGCTGAGGCGCAACGGCTTCAGCAGGATCGCGCTGCAATCCGGGCGGCCGTCTGGAACTCGAACGAGGAACGGGCGCTCGATGAGGCGCAGAAGGTAGCGGCGGCCGAGATGGAGAGGGTCCGCACGGCTGAGGGCAAGGCGACGACCTACCTCGCGGTGCTGGCGGCGCTGGTTCCGGTCATCATCACGCTGCAGGCGGCCAATTGGGAGAAGAAGGCAGGACCGGCACCGGACGCGGCGCGGCTGTTCGTGCTCGCGTTGGCGACGGTCTACGTGGCGGGAGCCGGGTTCAACGCCTTCAAGACCCTGCAGGTCCGGGGTTTCCAAAAGCTCGGGGAGCCCGAGCTCGTGGCCGCTTGGCAGACGCCGAATCCCCTTCGCAAGCTGACCCGCGGCACACTGCTGGCGACACGTAACTCGCGGGACGTGGTCAACGAGAAGGTCACGCGCATCCTGGTCACGCACGAGCACTTGCTCCGGGCGTTCGGGATATTCATCCTGCTCCTGCTGCTCGATCCGCTGTTCTACGCGATGGGCTTTCGCAACGCCGCGCAGGAGCCACCCGCCCCGAAGGTCGTCATCGTCCAGAAGCCGGCGGCTAGCGTTCCGTTCGAACTGAAATGCACGATCGCTCAGCCCGTGAGGCCGTCCGGCGGGCCGACCGATGGTACTGTCATCTCCGAGGCGCGGCCACGCCGGCCGGTCAAGCCGCGGACGGATCGTAGACGCGTCGATCCGTCGCCGACGAAGTCGTGTCCCACTGCCGGAACCACTCCGACCCTTAAGATCGCGCCTGTGCCTCAGGACGGAGCTAAAGTCCCATGACCCTCCTGACGGCCGCGATCATCGCGCCGGACACGTCGCACTGGGCCGATTGGATCGACGCCGCCATTAGGCCCACATCGCCCAAGGGCCAGGTGGCCCGAGATCTGCACCAGCGTCTGCTCGAGCAGGGGCGCATCCCGTTCCTCTCCTGGCATCATCTGGAGGAGCTGCTCGTCGTAGACGATCCGGCGAACGCCAGCGCGCGGGTGGCGTATCTCCAGTCGCTTCCGATGATGGCGTGGATGCGGATGCCGGGCGAGCGTGGCTTGGGCGGGATCGTCGATATCCTAGCGGCCGAGGCAATCGCGTACGATTCCGGCTGCCAGACCGTGGCGGAGGTGCGCGATCACGTGCGATCCCGCCTGCTGACGACCGGAACTGGCGTCGCTGCCGTCGGAGAGGACGGCTGGGTCTGGGACGTCGCGCGTCCGCTCATGAGGGAGAGGCGCCAGCACATAGGAATGGTCTCGGCTCTCTCAGGCATGCGGACGATGGACGAGGGGCAGACGGTTGGGCAGCTGTGCAAGCAGGAGATCCGCGCGCCTGCCGATCGGCAGAAGGTAATGGCCATGACCCACCGCAACGCTTTTTTCCGCGCCAAGGCGGCCGACCCGCGCCGGAGCGACGCCGAGGCGTTCGAGATGGCGAACGACTTCGTCCTGCGCGTCATGCAGGAGATGCCTGCGGAGGACGTGACGGTCCGCCAGCTCCTCGTGGACACCTACGGCAGGCAGGGGATCGACGAGCACGAAATCCGGGACGAGTGCACCGTCGCGGAACTGTCGGAACTGGGGACGTTTCGGTCGCATCTGCGTCTCGTCGCGGAGAAGGCGGGCATCCACTTCGAGCGCCTGAAGCGCGTGAGCATGCAGAGACTCCCGAGCTGGCGTATCGCCGATGCGCTGAAGCGCCACGGGCAGGAGCGCCCCACTCGGCCCGGCAGCGACGTTCACGACCAGCACCTCGCCGTGTTGGCCGCCTACACCGACGTCCTGTTCGTCGATAAGCGCACCCTTGAAGACTTTCGGCGGGTCAAGTCCAAGGAGACCGAGCTGAGTGGGCTTTTCGGGACCGTGAAGAGAGCCAGCGTGTTCGAAGCCATTGTCGACTGACGCGCCTTGATTCAGCGTGTCGATCATGTGCCGTGACATGACCGGCTCGCGATCTTATCTGTCGTTGGACCATCTGTCCGATCACGAGGTTCGCGTTGGCCGACGAATCAGAGGTCCCGCGGCGAGATCATAATAGCTGAGAAGGTCTCGGTTCTGGACGAACGCCAGCTGATGCGCATCGAAGAGGTTCGCTCCGAACCATTTTGAACGGCTTGCATGACGTTCAATTCCGGGTGCCCCGGCATGTCGGATAGCGGGTGCACCCCCAAAATTGGTTGCCCGCGCGATGGCCTTTCCGAGCAGTCCGTCGCCGCATCGACGATCCGCACTGCGGGCAGCTCGGCGCAGCTGCGATCCCTGTCGGTGCTGGGCGAGGCGGCGTACCCGGGGATGGAGCCTGCCGGGCCTTGACTGTAAAAGGCACAGCAGCCGGTACGGGAAGTCCAAGCGTCTTGAGATCGTGCGCCGCCTGGGCGCGCTTTGCGAGTGCGTCGAGCAGAGCAGGATCGCCGTTCCGCGCACGCGTCGTAATCTGCTGCGGGCCTGTCTGAAGCGCGGCTAATGCCGAGCGTATCTTGGTTTGGAGATCGTTGCGCTTTGCAGCCCAATTAGCGCGAACAGCATTCTCAGCTTGTACGTCGGAGGCGTCTGGAGTCGAGTTGTAGGTAAATCTGTCTTCGTGCGTCTTGCGCCATGCTAGCAGCTTCGCCGTCATCGCCTCACCGAAGCCGGGCACCGCGCGCACGGCGTTCGACTTGATGTCTGCGGCGGTCTCAATCCCATAGGATGCCAGGGTCGCCGTTTTGGCCGCGCCAATGCCGGCGATGCGGGCACGCCGGATGAGAAAACGATCAAGATACTCCTCCCGCTTCCGCGTCTCACGCGAGGCCTTCAGTTTTTGGATATTTTGCGCGAGGTCGTGGTCGAGGTTGCGATACGCTCGGATCCAGGTCTCAACGTCGGCTTTGACCGTGACGAGTTCGCTGAGGCCGAGCCGATCGACGAACCCCTGCTGCAGTGAGCGAACCCGGTTATCCGCGTCGCTGTATGCCGTCTTGAACGGTGCCTGTTCAACAGGGCCGCCGAAGAACCTGATGAGGCCGAAGATGCCGATGCCGATCCACACGATCGCGAAATTGACGGCTGCCAGAAAGCCGCCGACGGCGGCGATCAGGGCTATAGCGCCCAAGGCCCGATGGCCCATGCTCGCGCGGTTGGCCGCGGCGACGGCCTCACTCGCGGTCGTGATCTGACCGGACCAAGTTGGGAGTAGGGAGGCCGGATCAGGCAGCTTGATCGCCGCAAACTGCGCCGCGATCCGCTCTATGTCGAACGACCCACCGGGTGCGATCTGCGGGGTGGGGCCAAGCAGGTCGGGGAACATATCGACCCCGGATCGGCCGGCGACACGGCACCATAGGCAGGATGACGCCGCTGAAGGATAATAGTGGGTTCGAACCTTTCCGCAGTGGCTTAACGCCTGCTCAAGTTCCTTCATCAGGGTCGCCCAAGTTGCCGCGCTTGGCCGCGCCGCCGGATTTCGACCAAAGGCCGCTTCAAATGCAGCGGCGATCTGCGGCGGGAAGTCCTTCAAGCTCACCGATCCAGGCGGCGGTGTGGTCCGCGTCTCGGACGTACGGAGCTGTGAAAAGGCAAAGCGATGCTGTGCAATCGCGTCGCTCATCGAGATGTCACCGCCAGCGAAGCGGCCGGCGTAGGGGTGCTTTCCCATTGCGAGGAGGTGGAAGATAGCCACCGCCAAGCCAAAATTGTCATGCGCTTCCGTGCGTCGGATAGTCGAAAGGTCGGCGCCGTGCAGTTCGGGTGGTGTGAAATCAGGTACGCCGACCACGCAAGGAAACAGCTTTCCGTCTCTGGAGTATTGAAAGCTGTCGGCGTCAATGAGCGAGACGGTCGCCTCGTTCGATACAAGAACACCCGAGTGGTTGAAGTCACCGATGACGCAGCCGCTCTGATGGACCTTCACCACCGCGTTGGACACGTTGAGGGCCGCGCGCACGAGGAAGCGGTAATCGGCTTTTGGGAAATGAGCCTTGCGAGATTTGGGGCCGTAGAGTTCATGGATTGGCCGGTAGCCAGATACGAGGCGCATCAGGAAACCGAGGAAACCGCCTTTGCCATCGGTCGCGATCGCGGCCGGGAACGCCACCAATTTCGTGGTGTCGGCAAGGTCGGCAAGCACCATCGCTCGCACCTTCGGTTCGCGTTTCGCCCGCAGCTCGTCCTTGTAGATTTTCACCGCGCCGTCGGGCTTGTTCTCGACAGCAAAGACTTCGCCTTCGCCCCCTTTCCCGATCCGCTTGCCCAGCGCAAATGGCCGGCCATCAATCTTGATCGCCGGCTGGGTCAATGCCGCGATACCAATACCAGCGTCTTATCGTCGTCGGTGCGATCGCAGATGGCAGGACCGTCGAGGTAGCGCCCTAAAGCTGCCGAGAGGCTGGCCAGCCTCCCACGCTCCGCCGCTTGGTCAACCGGTTTGATCATCGGATCAAAAAAAGCGCGCGTGCGGCTCCTGGTTTGCATGGTGCAACGCTATGCTGTCGATGCCGTCGGAGAATGCGGCGAACGCGTCGTAGTCGCCAGCAGTCCGGCGAGTGATCTGCAGGCGCGGTTCCGGATCGTCTGTCACGAAGTAAGTGGTGGCGGCAAACTCGCCATTTTCGGGCCAGCAGATCGCCTCCCACTGCCCTGCCTTCCGCGCGACCAAGGCGCTGTCCCCGATCTGAAGTGCCAGCAGTTCTTCGCCAAAGACCAAAAGGGCAATCAGGGTAGATGCGAACTGGCGCTTCGTGAGACCCCGCTTCTCTGCTACCGACGCAAGCCTGTCCCTGACGGTATCGAGCCACTCGTGAATTTGATCGTCGGGCGGCAGCCCGCCGTGGTTCGCGGTCCAGTCGCAGATAGCGGTCGACAGCATGCGGCAGACGAGGGAAGCGCCCTCGCCGCCGTGACTCGAGCTGCCCGCTCCGTCCGACACCACAACGCACAACGTATCAGGGCCTGACACCTTGACGGTATAGGCGTCCTGCTTCCGCGTTCCGGCTTTAAGGTGCGACGTTCCGATCCTTGAGGCCGCGGCCCACCGCCACCGTCCTGGATCAGCCGGCAACGGCCCAGCCGTCCGGTGCCGTAGGGTTGGCAAGCGGCACGGCGTCGCCAGGATTGGACTGCGACACGGCGCTCAGCGAGCTCGAGAGCCACTGGAAAAGTTCGCGGAACGCGAGACCGCGAAGCTTGAGTGGCGCACGCGTGGCGAGCTGGGACAGGACTGACATGTCGGCTCCCTCGACAGCGGCCGAGTAAAACATGAATTCCTTGCGCTCCTCACCCTCATGGACGCGGCGCTTTGCTTCCTTCCAATCGTCCGTGGGAGCGCCATCGGTGATAAGGAACACCCAAGGCCGGTAATATTTGATGCCGTTCTCACGGTACCGATCTTTTCGCGCCCGCAGAAGGTCGAGGGCTGTAACCACGGCCTCTCCGAGCGGCGTGACGCCGTTCGCTTCAAATGCCTCCGGATACCAGCCGTCGACCGTCGTAAAGTCGGTTCGCGTCTGGACCGGCCCAAAGGTGACAATGGCAAGCTCAACCCGCTTCGCCGCCATGGCGTCGCCGATCAGCTCTTCCTTAAATTCGATCAGAGCTTGGTTGAGCTGGTCGATCGGCGCACCGCGCATCGAGGACGAAGTATCAATCAGGAGGACGCAGGGGCAGCGTTGCTCCGGGTTCTCGGCAAACTCGGCGTCGGCAAACGGCTGTTGTTCGAAATCATCCACGACTCAATGTCCCCCAGACTAATCATTGCTGTTGTTTTAGCCACAGCGGCACAGTCGGCCCAATCTAAACGCTAGGCATGATCACCTACCCGTGCGGAAGCGGAAAGAGCTGACGAAGCATCGCGAACGGGAGCCCAGTTTCAGCAGCGTGCCGCACCTTGCGTTCAAGCACCACGTCTATTGGGATATTCCGATCGAGGGCTTCGTAAATGTCTTGCCCATCCATGCAGATGACACGTTTCGCAGCCTGCCCGAATGCCTGCAGGCCAACATTCGTGAAGCCCCCGAAGCTGACAAAGAGCCCGCGTGACCAAGATGCCTTTTGCTCGACCTTTCCGTGGAAGCCGTGGAGCTCGAGCACACCGATTGGGTCCTTCTGCCACTTCGCCTCCAGAAGGTAGGTTTCATGACCGAGCTGGAAGCTGCCGTCGATTTGCTCCCCGACGAGCGTGAAAGGGGCGCGGGCGTTGAGATGAAAGGTGTCGAAGAGACGCTTTAGGTAAGTCTCGAACGCATATCCACGAGGACGAGGATCAAGACCCCAAAGCCTGTTGAGCTCGTCACGCAGCTCTTCATATTGGTTGCGATTGAAGATGGGTCTGGGCGCCGTGCCGGCCGAGCCGTCACCGCGCTCAAGCCGCTTGATGAGCGCCAGAAGCTGCCCTTCACCCAGCGGTCTGATCTCACTTCGCATAGGCGCCGGCATCGCCCCCCGATATGCCAAGAGGCGGGTCAGGACTCGCGCGGCGGAAGTGTCATCAACTTGCTTCAGAAACGATCGCAGCCGGCTGGCCTTAGAGGTCCCCTCCGTCGCGTAGTCATCGCTATATAGATCGACGTCGAACTCGAGAGTGAAGAACTCCCGCATAGTGCTATTTGAAAAGTCGAGAATGTAGCCCTTGCTTTCGCCGCGCAGGACCTCGTCGATCATAGTCAGTTCGGCGGGAACGATGGAGCTCATCGGTCAGGCGTCCCGGGTCAGCCAGCCGACAACGATACGTTCGAAATCGACATAGGGTATCTTGGCGGGAGCAAACTCCAACGCTGCGGCGAGCGCAGGAAGATCGGCAGTAAATTGCTCGTACAGCCGGACGATCTTGTCGCCGCTAGGGATCTGGCGCCGGGAAACGTTTGCAAGCCAATCTCGCGTCTCGCGGATGGCAGCCTCCGCTTTGCCACCATGCTCGTGGATGTCCATCCCGGCGAGATCGGAGATGAACTTCTGATAGCGAAAACGCTCGATATCGAGGATGAGCAGCCGCTTGTCGTGCTGAGCGGTGTTGCCATAGCGCTTGGCGCCGAGGAAGAGTCCCAACTCAAGCGGCATATTGAAGCGCGGAAGCTTGTGGTCGTCATCCAGCTCGGTTCGTGAGAGATCATGGATCCCGTAGCGGCATTCCTGGATGAGACCGTATAGCTTCTCGATACGGGTCTGCCCTCCGTCGTCGAGTTCCCGCGCGGAGCGTGGGCGAAAGCCGCAAGCAAAGATTGTGAATATCAGGGCTTGGAAAATTGGCTTGAAGTCTGGGTCGAAGGGACAGTTTATAAAAACATCGTCCGTGGACAGCCGCGCCGGTGCCAAGCCTATTTCTTCGAACTATAGACAGTATTTGCAGCCGACCGGGCCTTCGCGATCGTGATCTTGCCACCCTTGCTTGCAGGCGCGAGCACGAATTGGCCAGTCACTGCGCTGCGGCCAAGCTTTTTGGCACCGGTGTTGGTACTTTTGCTGGTCGATGAGGAAGCTGTGGTCGCCATGTTTGATATGTGCTCTTTTGTGACAGGATTCGCAACCCTCAAGCTCTCGTAAAGCGCCTTGGAGGACAAACGTGGATATTCGGTTGACCGCCACGCCCAAGGGTAATGGGTTTCAGGCAACAATCACCTTCTCGGGAGGGGTTTCGATAAGCTCGGCCGAGGCCTTCCCGAGCGAGCCCGAGGCGATTTTGGCCGCAGCCGTGAAGCTGCTGCAGATGCCCGACCGGATCCAGCGTCTTTTCGACGAGGGACGAGCACCACACACTGACCGATGACCGGCGCACCGCTTAGGATCGCGGTCGTTACGTCGATGCCCAGGCCTATCCGGAGCTTACCATGCTCACCCGATTGCCGGGGACATGGCGAAACGCGCGATCGCGGCAGGTCAGTATAACGACCTGCATCCTCTCGGCCGCCTCGATCAAAATCTCGACCATTAGGTCGAGCCGCGCATCATCGGCATAGACGAGCGGGTCGTCCAAGATCAGGGATACCGGGCGGCCTTGCTCCAATAGCATGTCCGCAAATGCGATCCGCGTCAGCACCGCCAGTTGTTCCTGTGTGCCGCGCGACAGATCGCCGCACCCTTCGCTGATCCCGCCGCGTACGATGGCTTCCAGGGTGAGGTCTTCAGAAAAGCTCAGATCGCAGCCAGGCAACAGCCGCTCGATATGGCGTTTCGCTCGCTTCGCGACCGGCCCCACGAATTTCGCCGATGTCTCATCGCGCGCTTCGTCGAGGGTGTCGCGTAAGAGCTTCAGCGTGTCGGCCTCCTCGGTGATCCGCTGAAGAGCCGCACGTGCCGCCTCTGCCTCTTCCCGGGCCCCTGCCTCTCTGTCAGCAAGTCCCTTCCCGCCCTCACTCTCGATGGTCCCCTCCAGCCGCGCGACGTCCATCTCGAGTTTTGCACGAGCCTCCCCCGCCGCCTTCAGCCGCGCATCGATTGTCTCGATCCTGCGCGTGATCGCCGCAGGATCGTGCGCGGTCGCGTCCCGGGTGGCATCCTCAAGCTTCACTGCTGCTTCAGCCGTCTGCTCGCGGGCCCGAGCGACGTCTGCCGTCAGGGTCGGGAATTCCGGGCGGCTCTCGATCGTCTCGATCTGGTTGTTTGCGTTGGCGAGCGTGCTGGTCGCGCCCGCTTCCGCGCCAGCGAGCGGCGCATCCTCTTGTTCGACCCGGCGGAGAGCCTCAACTGCGCCTTCCTGCGAACCTTCGGCCCGCGCTAAAGCGGTGTCGGCATCTTCGAGCCGGGCAGTGAGGAGCGTGATATCCGGGATGTCGGCTTCGACGGTCTCACTCTCGTCGTTCATTTCAGCGATGAAGAGCTTGAGCGCATCGGGGCCGGCAGCGAGCCCGATAACGTCATCGGCCGGCGTCACGGCCGAGATGCGCGCCGCGATCGTGCGTAACTCGGCTACGGCATCTCGCGCGGTATCGTTGCGCGAGCGCGCCTCCTCCAAGCTCGCCAGCCCGAGCTCTCCCAACGCAGACTTTTGTCGCTCCAGCGCCGAGGAGAGCGCTCCCTCGCGCTCGCCGCCCCGGCCGGCGGCGTGATAATCAGCTCGGCATTGCCGAACCGGAGGCGGGTCTCACCCGACAGAGTTCGCTCGCCGAGCGTCATCGGTTCGCCATCGATCGATATGCCGTCAGCGTCCCCGACAAGGCAATCCGCGTCGCACCTGCGGCGAGCGCCGCGCGCGCCTCAGCTACGAGCCGTTCGTTGGCCTCGATCGCTTCCATCGCCTTGGCGGGAATCAGCGTCGCAGTGAGTGCTGCGGCCTCTACCTGAAGCCGCTCTAGGTCAACCAACTCGGCGTGCCGCGCGCGTGCCGCCGACACCGCGCTTCGACGGCGCGACGCGCGCAAGAGCTCCTCGCCCGCGCTGAGGGCACGGCGGGCTTCCTGGCGGGAGGTGCGCGCGGCTTCTAAGGCGCTGCGCGCATCAGCAAGCCGTTGCTGCGCCGTGGCCAAGCCCTCGCGGACTTCGGCGCGGCGTGAGCGCGCAGCCTCAAGCGCGAGTTCAGCGCTGGTGCGTTCGTCGGTCGCCTTCCGATGACGATCGACGAGATCTTCAAGGTTGCGCGTCTTCGCGCTGATGGCCTCATGCTCGGCCCGCCGCGTCGCGAGGATTTGCGCAGCTGCGCGCGCCGTCTCGAGAGAGGCAGTGAGATCCTTCCGCGCTTGCACGTCTGTGTCGTCCGCGATCTCGCGGTGAACGATCTTCAGTCTGGAGCGCGCACTTTCGAGTTCGGAGAACGTCCTCTCAAGCCCAGCGAGACGTTCGGCGGCGTCGCGAGCGGCCGCTTCGGCCTGTTCGACGCGCTCTCGGGCTTCGTTTTGTCGCCCGCGTTTTTTGTCCCGTGGGGGACCAGTATCGCCCGTATTGCTCGTCGATCCTTGATCGGACGCGCGCGTACGCGGGGCCTCCCATGATCGAGCCAACCTCCGCTTCCAGGGTCGATCGGACTGTGTCACGCACGATCTGCCCTGGTCCGGTGACCGCGAGCGCCTCCGTTTGTGCGACCCAAAGAAGTCCGAGCGCGCCGTATGTGCCGGCGTCGCCCTTTTGACTGGTGTCGCGCACCGAGCCCAGAAGCGCGTGCAGGCGAGCTTCTGCTTCTTCGCCCTGTGCCTTGCCCTGTGGACCGGTGACCTCGATCGATGCGCCGCGCAGGAAGCGCTTGGTTACCGTCCATGGTGCGCCATCGGCATCGAACGAAACCTGAATCTCCGGTCCGACAGCTTCGCCATAAGGCGCGAACGATTGGGCAAGCTGGTTCTTCGTACCGTGGCGAACGAAAAATGCCGCGCGAAGCGCCTCGAGCACTGTCGACTTGCCGGTCTCATTGGGTTCGATGACAATGTTGAGGCCGTCGGTGAGCCCTTCGATCGCCATCGGCTCCCGAAACTTGCGGAAGCCGTCGATGGCGATACGGCGCAGGTACAGGCTCATGCTCTGTCCTCCCGACCGTATTCGACGAAGAGGCGCTCCAGGGCACGCTTGGCAATCAAACCGTCAGGCCCGCCCGTTTCGATTGAGGCGGAAAGCTTCGCCGCGGCGACACCGAGCATGCCTTCTACCGAAAGGCTTGCGAGGTCGTCTTCGCTCGGGCGGCCGACAAGGTCGCCAGACCGGACGTCGAGATAACGGACACGGTGCCCGACATCGTTTTCCAGCCTGCCCAGCATCCCGACCCGATCCGTAAGGCTGGTGATTCCGGCCAGCGATAGTTCGAGGAGGGTGGACGCGGGATCGATCGATCCCAGCAATTGATCGCACTCGGCATCGAAACCGGCTTGGTCGTTCACCGTCCAGCTTCGCCTGATCCACTGGAAACGCCCCGTGCGGGTCGGGATGACCGACGGATCGCGACCCTCGGCAATATCAACGAGCAGCACTTGGCCTGGCTCATCGCGCTGGAAGCGATCGGTTTCGGGAGTGCCCGCGTACCAGGTACGCGGATCGATATTGAGCGTCCCGTGCCAGTCTCCAAGCGCAAGATAATCGAGGGACGAGCGACGGGCGCGGTCGGGCGCGATCTGGTTCTTGGTTTCGCCTTGGGTGCCGAAGTCGCGGATCGATCCATGCGCGAGGCCAATGCGAATGCGACTGCCGGGTGTCTTCATGCTGTCGAAGAGCTCGGTAGGATCATCGAGATTGTGGCGATGCGTAAGGGGCGCCGGCAGGAGCCAGATTCCTGGCTCAATCTCGTGAGGCTGCGCTTCTGCCAAGACGGTAATGCTGCTACCTGCGCGGTGACGCACGCGGTCCCAGAGGCCACCGTTACGCGCAAAATCGTGATTGCCGGGCAAGAGCCACCACCGGCATGCATGGCGCTCCATTCGGGAGATCGCTTGAACGATCGTGCGGTCGTCTGGTCCCTCGGTGTCGAAGACGTCGCCGGCGACCAGGACGTGATCCGCGCCGTGGCGAACTGCCTCCTTGCCAATCGCATCAATGGCATCGAAGCGTGCCTCGGTAAGTGCGGCGCGGACCTCCGGCTCAAACCGCCCATAAGGCTTTCCGAGCTGCCAGTCGGCTGTGTGAATGAGCTTCATCGTGGCTTCGCAGATCGGTGTGTCATCGCAATCCCATCGCACGGGCCCAGGCATCGACCTGACCAAAGGCATCCTGCTGCCACTCGTCCGGCGTTCGGCCGTCCAGGATATCGGAGCCTTCGACGAAATTGCGCACGCACGTCGGGCCGTAGCGTCCGGATCGTCGAATTTCGCTACGACATGCGAAAAGCCGTCTTTGCCGCTTTGATGATCGAGCAACGGGCGGCAATCGTCGGCGAGCGCGTCGATCCCGCCGGGATAATTCCGGATCGAGTAGTAGACGTCATAGGCGTCTTTTTGTTTGTATCGGCCGTCGAGCGCGAAGCCTTTCATGGCGAGAAGCGCCGGAATCGAGGCGACAGCGATCATCACCTTGTTGGTCCCGCCCTTGGGCATATCGCCTTCGATCGCGACGAGCTCGTGGAAGTGAATGGCAAGCTCCGCGCCCGACGCACGCTGGGTCGCGAATTCGGTGGTGAGCGGCGGCCGGTTCTTTTCCAGCACGGCGTCATAGGGCCGCAGGAACTCGACGATCACATCGATCGGCGGTCCGTCATCCTTCGGCTGGACCGTCCGGACCATCTGGAAATATTTGAGCGTGTCGCGGGGTGCGTACCCCTGTTCGTGGAGGGCATCGACGAGAGCGACATACTCCTCGCCGGCGGCCAAGGCCTGCGCGTCGAGACTGAGATCGATGTCGAGGGTGCCGACGTGGCGCATCTCGCTGTCCTCGAGCAGCAGCCAAGGCACGGCGCCGCCGATAACCGCGAACTTCCCGCGAAAGCTGCCCAGCGTCTGGCCGATCTCAACGAGCACCGACTTCACCGCGGCGCTGGTGCGGTCGTCATAGTCTCTGGCCGATTGCGGTTCGTCGTTCATGAAGGCCACCGCAAAAGCTTGTCCTTCAGATGTTCTGCCCCTTCGACGCCGCGCTCGCCGCCCGCCATGAGATCGAGATAGGTCTGAACCGGGCTGGTCGCGATGACCCCCGGTGCGACGGTCCGCGCGTCTCGAGCACGCCATCCTCATCGGGGACGCGCACGACAATGTTCGCCCCCTTCGCGGGTGCAGTCAGATTTAGGATTGTTTGCAAGGTGCCAAGGCCCTTCTCGTCTGCGTAGAAATAGCTGGTGCTCTGGCGAACGAAGGGCGCGTACCAATCGGCCGCGCTGAACGAGGCCAGCGCCACCCTTCCCTGCTCGGTCGCTAAATCACGCAGCCGCTCCACCAGGGCTTTGCCATGAAGGTGGGTATAGAGGCGGACCTCCTCCCCTCTGGGCCGCTCATAGTTGCGGGCCCATTCGTCCAGCAAACCGGAAGGATCGACGAGCCGCAGCCCCTGTTCGGTCTGGTCGGCCCATTCCCGTTCGCGCAGGGCGGTTCCGATCGTGCTGACCAACCCGAGACTGACCTTGGCTTCTTCAGCAAGCTCGGTCACGCGCCAGGGCCGATGCGGCTCGTTCAGTAGTACGCGCAGGATCCGGGTCGACTTTGGCTTGAACAGGGTCCGCAGGGAACGTCGTTCGGGATCGGGTTTCCCTTCGACCTTGCGCTCGATGAAGATGGTATCGACAACGAGGCGCGCGTTGCCCTGGAAATCAAGATAGGCGATGTCTTCCTCGCGACATGCCGCCTGCGCCTGTTCAGATAAATAGGGCGCGATGAACATCGGCACGCCCTCTTGGCCAGTCTGATCCAGATACCGTTTGAGCTGGTAGGCTACTTGGTGCGCAATCCGGGGTTGCCCGTTGCTTTTGACCTCGACCACGAGCCTGAGCGGTCGGCCGGCGAATTCGGTTTCAGCGACGATGTCTACGCCTCGATCAGCCTCGCCTGGCTTGCCAGTCAGCGTCATTGGGCCGACGGCGAATTGAGGGATTGAGCCTAGAAAGGCCTCGAGCGCTTCTGCCGCCCGCCGTTCGATGCCAACAGGGTCTTTCACCGAACCGTTGAAACCACGATTCGGCTGAAATAGCAAATAATTTCACTGAAACGGGCTTTTCAACAAACCGTTGAAAATGAGAAATCTGTGAAACAAGGCCCATCCGATGGGGGTATCAGGCCCTTTGAGACCAAAGGCCCGCGCGGCTGCCTCAGTGATCGTGTACACCGCCTCACGTTGAGCGCCACGATTATGGTGGTCTACACGGTAGCCCTGATAGTGTCGCCGGACCAGACCGGCGCGGACGAGATCGGAGACGGCGCGACTGACATTGCACCGACCAGAGCGCCGGACCCGCTCACGAACCTCGTTGTCGATCGCCTTTGCTGCCTCCCCTGGGTCCTCTGGCAAGGCGTCCTGCGCAGCGAGCGATGCTTTGACCTCTTCGACGATGATCAGGCGACGCGCATCGCGCTTTGCCATCGGAACGAGTGAATCGCACAGCCAATCGCGGAGCGGCACGCGAACTCGTCCTCGGTATCGACATAGGGGCCCGCTGAACCGCTGTTCCCCCCGGCGGCTTTGGCAATGAGGTTGAGGACCATGAACGCGTAGCGCGGTCGCGGCGAGAAATCCGCGATCCGTTCGATCAGCGCCGGCAAATTCAGGCTCTTGGCAGGCGCTCCCTGGCCGACTTCAACGGCATCAAAAAGGTCGGCTTGGTGGAACATAAGATGAATCTTAGCATCGCTTGCGGCAATGTGAATCCCGTTCGTGCGTCTTTCGTCAGTTTTTTCTGCTGTGACACTTCTGGCCCGCTTGGCCGCTCGCGCGGCGGCACGTAGGTTAGCCACACTTGGTCTCTAGGCTTGCTCGACGGCACGGAGGCGCTCGGTAACGTCGCTGACTCCTGCTGCATCCCACACATCATCGCGAAGGTAAAAATTTATGGCTCTTCGTATAATCGACGAAGCTCGTTCTCTCGAACACCACGCTTGCAGGGATCAGCGCCGCGCGAATGACGCAGAAGTCGTCGTTGAAGAGAACGCCGGCCAATATATCGAAACCGTCCGTCGACCGGATCGCCGACATCTGACGCGACTTGTTGCGCCTGTGCAGCCGACGGCCCTTGATCTGATAGCGGACGCCGTCCGAGTCCACCGCGTCGAACCCCTTCTTCGAATTGGCCTCCTGCTCCCAACCGAAAGCTGTGCAAAAGAGATATTCGGCCAGGTCTCCCGTCGGATTGTTGGCAGACCGCAAGACGTCGCGCGATCGTAGTTCCTCGTTGATTGCGGCATGGAGCGCGAGCATCTCCGCGATAGACTTGCCGTTAAGATCGTTCATCAGAGCAATCTGCCGGATTCCAACGTCGGCCGCTATCCAAGAGACCTCCACAATTTTTTCGCGTCGGAAATGTGCCCCTTTCCGCCGGTCGTTGCGGCGACGGCGCGAGAGGCGATCTCCATCACGCTTGACTCTGGCGCGCTTCATCAGAACAAAGAGGGAACGAGTCAATCACCTTCCGAGTCTCTGTGATGCTATGCGCGAGTCAGCCGTCCTTGATGATCTACGTGCGCGCATCGCGCAGATCGAGGGCACTGATGGGCGACACGACGCCATTCCATTCGGGATCGAGAGCATTGATTGTCGCCTGCCAGGCGGTGGCATAGCCACCGGCACCCTTCACGAGATCGCGGGCAGTACCGATCTGGCTGATGAGGCGAGCGCTACCGTATTTCTCGCCGGAATTCTCGCGCGTGTAGAGGGCCCGGTTTTTTGGTGCCTCCGCTGGCGCGACCTCTTCGCCCCTGCCCTTCACCTGGCAGGGCTGCATCCGGACCGCGTAATTCACGTCGAGGCTGGCAGCGACACCAACGTGCTCCTCGCGATGGAGGAATGTTTGCGCCAACCAGGCCTTGCCGGGGTGGTCGGGGAGGTGGCGAAATATTCGACTACTGCCTCCAAGCGCCTGCAGCTTGCAGCAGAAGGTTCGGGCGTTGCCGCCTTCGTCTTCCGGCGCGCTTCCAGGGTTAAACAGGCCGTCGAGGGAACGGCGGCCGCAACGCGTTGGCGAGTAACGGCTCACCCAAGTGAAGATCTCGGCATTCCGAGCCTGGGGCGACCACGCTGGCGGGTTGAGCTGGAACGCGTGCGCGGCGGAAATCCGCACAGCTGGATTGTGGAGGGCTGCGATGCGACGGGTCGTATCGCTCTTCCTGCCGCACTGGTCGACCGACCGGCTGCGCAGGAAGAACGCAAATTCGTCGCCTGAGCGGCACGATCCAATCGCCTGCGATGCGCCGCTGGTGACGGCCATCCCGGACCACGGTCGCCGCGTCATCGCAGCGATCGATGCTGGCGCTCGCGCTCTCGGCATCAAACCAGGAATGACAGTCACAAAAGCGCGCTCGCTGGCGCCAGAACTCCGGGTGGTCGACGCGGAGCCCGATGCGGATCTCGAGGGCCTGCGCCGTCTCGCGCTCTGGGCAGGTCGGCGCTACTCACCGTTTGTGTCCCCCGATGCACCGGACGGGCTCTGGCTCGACATCACGGGTTGCGCGTCGCTGTTCGGGACGGAGAAGGAGCTCCTGAAGGATCTTCATCGTCGCACCGCGGCGTCCGGGCTCTCGGTGCAAATCGCGGTTGCCGACACTGCGGGCTGTGCTCACGCCGTTGCGCGGCATGTCCCTGCGGGTCGGCCCGTCACAATCGAGCCCGGAGGTCACCGCAAAGCGATCGCGATTCTGCCGATATCGGCGCTCCGACTTCCCGGAGGCGATGTCGAAGCCCTGCGAAAAATTGGGGTTCGAGCGCATTGAGCAGCTCATCGACGCGCCGCGGCCACCGCTTGCCAAGCGGTTTGGTCGTGAGCTGCATCGACGTCTCGACCAGGCGTTGGGGACGCTCCATGAGCCGATTGATCCGGTCTTCCCCGAACATCTTCCAAAGGCTCGGCGGGGTTTCATGGAGCCTATCGCGACACCGGAAGCCTTCGCGTTGGTAATTGGCGACCTCGTGTCCGATGTCGTCGATCAGCTCAGCCACATCGGCAAGGGCGCACGCCGCCTGGATTGCTATTTCCATAGGGTCGACGGGCACAATCAGGCGGTCCGGGTCGGAACAGCTGCGCGCCATCTCGCCAAGCTGCTCTGCGCCAAAATCGAGACGATCGAGCCGGGCGAAGGCATCGAAGCCATGACGTTGGTCACCCCGCTAGCCGAAGCTCTGGGCTCAACACAGGGCGAAGGGCTCGAGAGCCTCGGGCGTCAGGGTCCAGACCTCGCGGCTCTGGTCGATGCTCTCGCCAATCGGTTCGGCCAACGCAGCCTTCATCGGGTCAGTCCACAAGCGAGCGCGATGCCAGAGCGCTCCACGACCATGCTGCCGGCCCTGAGCAAAATCACCGATGCGGGATGGGATGATGACCTGCCCCGCCCCGCTCGGATGCTGCATCGGCCCGAGCAGATCGAAGTGATTGCGCTTCTGCCGGACGATGCTCCGCGCATGTTCATCTGGCGGCGAAAACGATACCGTGTGACCCAGGGAGACGGCCCGGAACGCCTCCATGGCGAATGGTGGCGTGAGAGCGGGATTGAAGCTGAAAAGGCCCTCACCGTCCGCGACTATTATCAGGTCGAGACCCAGACGGGTGGCCGCTACTGGCTGTTTCGCTTAGGCGACGGGACCAGCCATGCCACCGGCAACATGCGCTGGTTCATCCATGGCGCATTCGCATGACAAGCGATGCTCGCTATGTCGAGCTGCAGGTGACGACGCATTTCAGCTTCCTGCGCGGCGCGTCATCGCCCGAAGAGCTGTTCGCCGCCGCGGCTTTGCTGGGACTGCCCGCGCTCGGCATCGTCGATCGCAGTTCCGTGGCGGGCGTCGTGCGCGCCTGGGACGCCGAGAAGACGACAGGCGTGCGTTCGATCATCGGTTGCCGCCTCGATCTCGTGGATGGCACCGCCTTTCTCGTCTACCCGACTGATCGCACCGCTTATGGGCATATGTGCCGCTTACTGAGCATCGGCAAAGAGCGCGCTGGAAAGGGTGCGTGCCACCTTGACTGGTCCGACCTCGAGCAATGGCATGAGGGCCTCATTGCGATCCTCGTTCCGGACCGCGCGGATACAGTGGCCGAAGGGGCGCTCGCGCGCGCCAGGAGGATCTTCCGAGATCGCCTATATCTGGCGCTATCCATTCGCCGCCGGCCGAAGGACGCGATCCGACTGCGCGATCTCGCGAACATGGCGGCCGCCGCGCACGTGCCGACCGTCGCCACCAATGATGTTCTCTACCATTCGCCAGATCGGCGGATGCTGCAGGATGTCGTGACCTGCGTCCGGGAGCGATGCACGATCGACGAGCTTGGCGATCGGCGGGAGCGATTTGCAGACCGCCACCTGAAGACGGGCGAGGAAATGGAGCGACTCTTCCGCCGTTACCTCAAGGACGCCACCCCCGGTCTCGCGCACGCTGGAGGTGGCAAAAACGCTGCACGTTCAGCCTTGAGGAGCTGCGCTACCAATACCCGGACGAGATCAGCGTTCCTGGTCGAACGCCGCAGGTAGAGCTGGAACGGCTCACCTGGGAAAAGCGCCCGAGCGCTATCCTGAAGGGATCGAAGGCAAGGTCCGCACCCAGCTCGAGCACGAATTGAAGCTGATCGCAGATCTGGAATACGCACCGTATTTTCTGACGGTTCATTCGATCGTCGCCGAGGCGCGGCGGCGTGAGATCATTTGTCAGGGGCGAGGGTCGGCGGCGAACAGCGCGGTTTGCTACGTGCTCGGCATCACGTCGATCGATCCCGTCCGATCTGAGCTTCTGTTCGAGCGCTTCGTTTCGGCCGAGCGGCGCGAGCCGCCCGATATCGATGTCGATTTCGAGCATGAGCGCCGCGAGAAGTGGTCCAGTGGATTTATGAGACCTATGGCCGGACGCGGTCTGCGTTGACGGCGGTCGTGACCCGCTATCGTGCACGCGGCGCGGTCCGCGACGTCGGAAAGGCGCTGGGTCTCAGCGAGGACATGACGGCCGGCCTCGCCGGTGCGGTCTGGAGCTGGAGCCGCGAGGGCGTGGAGGAAAAGCATGCCGAGGAGCTCAACATGGACCTCAGCGATCGGCGGCTCGCGCTGACGCTGGAGCTGGCGCGGCAGCTCATCAATACCCCGCGACATCTATCGCAGCACCCAGGCGGATTCGTGCTCTCCCGCGATCGGCTCGACGAGCTCGTTCCGATCGAGCCAGCGGCGATGGAAGACCGACAGGTCATCGAGTGGGACAAGGACGATATCGACCTATTAGGGTTCATGAAGGTCGATGTCCTAGCCCTCGGCATGCTGTCATGCATGCGGAGGGCGTTTGAATTCCTTGAGGCTGACAAAGGGGTGAAACTCGATCTCGCCACGATACCGGCAGAGGATCCGGCGACCTACGCGATGATCCGCAAAGCAGACACTTTGGGCGTTTTCCAGATCGAGAGTCGCGCGCAGATGGCTTCCATTCCGCTGATGGCGCCGCGTACCTTCTATGATTTGGTAATTCAGGTGGCGATCGTCCGCCCGGGACCGATTCAGGGCGATATGGTCCACCCTTACCGCCGGCGGCGAAACGGTGAGGAGGAGGTTACCTACCCCACCGAAGAGCTTCGACGGGTGCTCGAGAAGACCTTGGGCGTACCGCTGTTCCAAGAGCAGGCGATGCGCGTCGCGATCGAGTGCGCCGGCTTCACGGCGAGCGAAGCCGACCTCCTCCGCCGGGCAATGGCTACCTTCAAGCTCACCGGCGGCGTCTCCCATTTCCGCGACAAGCTGATCGATGGATGGTGAGCCGCGGATACGACCACGAATTTGCAGAGCGGACGTTCAAACAAATCGAGGGCTTTGGCTCCTACGGTTTCCCGGAAAGCCATGCCGCGAGCTTCGCGCTGATCGCCTACGCGAGCAGCTGGGTGAAGTGTCATCATCCGGATGCCTTTTGCGCAGCGTTGTTGAACGCGCAGCCGATGGGTTTTTACGCGCCGGCGCAGATTGTGCGTGACGCGCGCCAGCACGGTGTAGAGATCCGCCCAATCGACGTGAACCACAGCCGATGGGACTGCACGCTGGAGCCCGGAAGAGGCAAATATCTCGCCGTAAGGCATTGGTCTTCGCATGGTCCGTGACCTGGCGAACGGGGACGCAGCATCGATCGTGAGCTCACGGGCGGACACACCTTACGAGAGTATCGAGGAGATCCAGCGCCGCTCTGGCGTCGGCCGCGGCGCGCTTGACCGGATCGGTGAGGCCGATGGGTTCGGGTCGCTAGGAGGCAACCGACGCGAGGGTCTGTGGAGCGTGAAAGGCCTCGGCACCGCGGCGCTGCCATTGTTCGCGGCGGCGGACGAGCGAGAGGGCAAGTTACGGCAGGAAGCCATCGAGCCCACGGTCATTCTCGCGCCGATGGGCGAGGGTGCGGAGGTGGTGGAAGACTATCGTGCCTCAGGCCTGTCGCTGCGCGCCCACCCTCTCGCCTTCCTGCGCGACGAGCTGCGGGCGCGCAAGATGATCACTTGCGCAGAGTTACAGACCGTAAAGGACGGCCGTTGCATCAATCTCGCCGGGATCGTGCTGGTCAGGCAGAAGCCGGGCTCAGCGAAGGGGGTCATGTTCATCACCCTCGAAGACGAGACGAATGTCGCCAACCTCGTCGTCTGGACGAATGTCTTTGAGAAGCACCGCCGTACTGTGCTGGGTTCGTCAATGATGGGTGTGCGGGGACAGGTCCAACGTGAGGGCGAGGTGATCCATGTGATCGCGCAGCGGCTCGACGACCTGTCGCCCCTGCTCGCGAGCGTCGGCAACCGGGGAGGATGTCGCCGATATCTACCGAGTAAGTCGCGCCGACGTGGTCAAGAGCCCGATGCGACCTGATCCACGCGACGCGGAATCGCCACTCGGTCGGCAGCCGCGCGACATCTTCATTCCTGATCTACGGCTAGGCTCGGGCATCGTTCCAGGCCAGCAGACCGAGGGGATCAAGATCAGGCCGCGCAATTTCCGTTGAGGCGCTACAACGCCGTTCGAACAACTAGCGGACAGACTCGTAGATGGCCGAAAACAAGAATCAGCACTTCGTCCCGCGAATTCATCTCCGACCATTCACGGTCAATGGGGAAGGATTGGCCATCAACCTGTTCAATCTCGATCGCATGAAGGCCATTCCCAACGCGCCGGTGAGGAACCAGTGCTCAGGCGACTATTTCTACGGCCAAAACCGGCTTCTCGAGAACGCGATCAACTTCATCGAGGATCCCTATGGGCCGATCGTTCGCCACCTATCCGAGGGCAGCGCCGTGGGCTCCGCGGTCAAGATCGTCCTGAAGCGTTTCGTCTATCTCCAGTATATGCGAACGGAGGCCGCGTCGCGGAAAGCGAGCGAAATGGCACTCGCCATCCACGATGTTCCCGGTTCCGATCTCCCCGTCCCGACGGTCCGCGAGGCATCGAAAGAGGCCGTCCAGGCGGCGATGCTGCACTACAAGGATACGATGCGGATCGTCGATGACCTGACGCTGTGTATCGTGCGCAATCGGACTGGCCTACCGTTCTTCACCTCCGACGATCCGGCTATTCTGACAAACCGCCTGCACATTCAACGCCCGCGCAGAGTCGGATCGAGCTTCGGCGTGAACACGGCAGGAGCAGTCTTCCTGTTACCGCTCTCGCCCACGCTTTGCGCGATCCTGTACGACGGAGCTGTCTATAGCTCCGATCACCGGGCCCATTGGATCGAAGTCGACCGGCGCCAGGACATAGAAGCCCTTAACGTGCACCAGATACTCGGTTGCTGGGCCAACATTTATTTTCGGGAGTGGGATGGTCGCGACCAAGTCGCGACGCAGGCCGCGGCGACCAAGCCCGGCCGCCCCGAAGCACGCCACACCATAACGCAGGCGGTCCTCGAGAAGACGAGCGATTGGGGCGAATATTACGCGGTCAGAAAGCCCACGGACATCAGGAACGGCGAGAAAGTGCTCGTCCATGTCACAACCAACCATCCTGTTCCGGATGCGTGGCCCTCATTCCTTCGCTTTCGTGCAAACGGGCACGCCTATTCGAATGATACCGGCGCCGGCCTGACCAGGAGATGGTGCCTCGAGCAGGGTTTTGTGCAAGGGAACGGCTATCGCAAGATAGCGATCTAGCGCGGGGGCGTACCGATCACAGGCTCAACCGACGTCGCCTAGCAGATCGCCCATAGCGTTGTTCGCGGTCGGCACCCAGGCCGTCAGTCGGTCGGCGATCGCACAAAAGCATCGGGTGAAAGCGACCTGGCCTCGATGAATGTCGACCGAATGGTCGGGCTCGCCAGTGTGCACGATCGAACTGCGAGCATAGTAGATAGCTTCGACGCTGTCCTGATAACTCGCAAGGCCAGGCACGCCCTTCATGCAGATACCGATCCGGCGTCGCAGCCGCTCCGCGATTGCGGGGGCATATTGATCCGTGAGCAGCGTTTCGAAAGCGACCGCGAGCGCAACGATGGCCTCGGCCTCATTTGCGCGGGCGCTGAAAGACTGTCGAAACCAGTCCAAGGCGGTGAGCAGGCGCCGATAGAGGCGGTTCTCAGGTTTTGAGCGAGTGGCCAGGTTGACGTGACGGAAGTAGCCCCGCTCGACCGTGTTCAGGGCTTGCGTCACCCTGGGTGCAAGCCTCTTCATCCGCGCCGTTGCAAGAGCGCTAGTGGAAAGCGTCGCGGCTACGTCGGAGAGCTTCGCCAATTCCAACTGCGAGACGTTCATTGGCACGCGGCGGGTCGACATAGGGCGTCCGCGGATCGCTTCGCCAATCAGATAGTGGGCAATGTCGAGCGTTTCGAAATTGTTGACGAAAGACGAGTTGCGATGCCGGTCGAGCGGCCCGACCGTTTCCTGCGACAGACAATGCAGCATCAGAAGATGCGCCGCCGCCACCCGGATCTTGAGCGAATAAACGAACTGGTTCTCGTACATGTCGCCGGTGAACGACGTGATCCGGACCAGCATGAGGGGGTTTTTTCCGAACCATTTCGCCGTGTAGGCAAAGTGGCGAAAATCCGATTTGTCGATGCGCTGTTTCACGCCCAGGCCCCGGGCCATCCGTTCAACGCTGGCAACGGCCGCATCGAACGAATTGCTTTGGGTGCTGACCGCGAAGCCAGCCTTCCTGAAAATCGCCTCGGAACGGAGCTTGCTGTCTTTCGCGAAAATCCGCGGCATCTCCATGCCGAACCCGGTCAGTGGGTAGAGGACGAAACCGGGGCGGTCAGCGCCGGCGGCCGCGAGCGCCGCGATGACGCGCACCGGCACATTCCCGCCACCATCTTTCGTAGTGTGAAGGATGTAGTCGTCGAGCAGGGAGCGACCGATATAGAATTCGTTCGACCAGAGGGTGCGCGCGATCGCCGCACGGAGCTGCAGGATATGATGCTCGATTGCCTGACGATCCTTGGCAGTCAGCTTCGTCTCATCCGTGACCAAGTCGTCGATGCTGTCAAACTGGGTCAACAGGTTATGCTTCCCCTTCAGGTAGTCGTCAGACTGTGTGAGCTTCTTGCCGAGGGTCACCGTCAGGCCGCCGAGCGTGGAAGTCATTCGCCCGCCTCGGTCTCACGGGAGGCCTGCCACTCGCGTGCGGCCACCTCGATGTCGAAGTTGGGAATCGACAAACCGACGATCGTGTTGATGAAAGTTTTCGCCTCGGCGATGACGGCTTCGGCCTCATCGGGATTGCTGAACGCCCCTTGATGGACCACGGCATTGCGGACCGTGTTGATCTTCTCGGCCGACGCCTTGAGCGCTTTCCCGATGGGACTCTTGTCCGGCGTCGCAAAATAAATCGGGACGAACAATCGGGTTACCTTTAGTGGAAGGCCGTTCGCCCAGCGCAGAAACATATCGATGATCGTATCGTCGAACTCGGTCTTGCGAGCCCATTCAGCCCGAATCGCATAGTTCGCCGCGATCTCTGCCGCGGTCGCGCATCGGACTATCGCTGCGGATGGCTCCTCGCGAAGGTGCAAGCCGGACAGTTTGGTCCATTGTGACTGCAATTTCTCGAGGTCGGTGCGCTCATTGTAGGGTTTCGATGATTTCTTGCGCTGCGCGTTGCCGTTCGACTTTCCCATTGCCCCCTCGATCTCGCCCTCAGTCTGATAAGGGCAACGTCTTCATTATCTTTTCTTTGTCTAACGTATAGCGTGCGATGGGCCGGCGTGAAGATCCGGGGTGCGCTCGCCCAAACGGGGGAAACCAATGACCGCAGTCACGGCTGCCAAGGTCTATTACATCAAGCTGGGTCGGGGCGGCGATTGGGAAGCTGAGAGCATTCGCGACGGCGTGCTTCGCTTCGGCTACCGCGAGGCGCCGCACGACCTGTGCGTCGCGGGCGACTGGGCGGGTGTGTGGGACGCCATGAAGACGCGCCGAGGGGACGCCGGTGCCGCGACCCGCGACGTGAAGCAGATCCGGGCGTTCTATGAGAGCGGCGAAGACACCATCTTCATCACCTTTGTCGGCGGCATGCTCTATTGGTGCCGACCGACGGGCAAGATCGAGATCCTGGCGGACAGCAGCCACCGCCGCTCAACCCTCCACGGGTGGCACAACGCGTCGATTGGCGGGAGCTTGTTGACCGCCGATAGACTGTCGGGGCGACTGCTCAAGGTGCAGATGTTTCGCGGGACGATTTGCGACGTCGGTGCGGCCGACTATCTACTGCGCAGGCTGAGCGACGAGTTGTCGCCGGAAGTCGCGGCTGCCGAAGAGGCCGAACGCGCCCTCACCACCGCTATCATACCGCTGATGCGCCTACTGACGTGGCAAGATTTTGAATTGCTGGTCGATCTCGTCTTCTCGAGCAGCGGGTGGCGCCGGCTCAGCCAGGTCGGCCGAACCCAGAAGACGATAGATCTCGAACTGCTGCTTCCGAGCACCGCCGAACGGGCCTTCGTGCAGGTGAAATCGCAAGCCACGCGCGCGTCGCTCGACGATTATGCCGGCCGGCTTGCCGAGGCAGAAGCCTATGACCGCATGTTCTTCGTCTGGCACACCGGCAACATTCCGGAAAATGAAGGGCCGGAAGGCGTGATTCTGCTCGGACCACAGCGGCTCGCGCGGATGGTCCTAGACGCTGGATTGTCGTCATGGCTGAGGGAGAAGGTTTCATGATGAGGCCCCGCATCTGGGCGCAGCAACTGCCTCGGGCGGCCCGGAGGGGTTGAACGTGGACGGCGAGCCTCATCCCGAGGAGTTGGATGACGAGCCCAGATACCGCCCACTGGCGGATATCGGTCACGCCGAGCTCCATGAAGCCCTGATGACCCTCGCGGGGTTTGGCGAGAACCCGTTTCTGGCCATGCAGGCAAGCCAGCTTTGCCTGGTCGATAATATGCTCAACCGGATCGAGCAGGAGATCTTGGAACGCCAGCTCGATGATGAGCCACCACGCGGCCGGATCGCGCAGCTCTCCGCCCTAACGCCTATGTGGATCTATGCCGCCTATGAACTGCTGCGCACTTGGCGTCAGCGATGCGAGGAGGTCATCAAGCTCGCTGAGAATGGCGGGATCAACCTGAAGGCCACGAACCTCGAACGGGAATTGGGCTACCGGCACTACGACCGGGAGCTGCGCGCCCAGCAGCTCCGCGACGCGCTGGAGCGACCCGAACTTGTCGATCAGATGCGGGTCGATCTGCGGCGGACGGAAATGGGGTTCACCAGGCTGGAATTTCTGCGCGTCGCGCTGGCCAAACATGAGGTGAGCAAGAAGGGGAGCAAAAAGCCGATCGCGTTCGCGCCCGGGCTGGCGACCGTCGACCGGCATTGCGGCGCGATGCAATATGAGCTGAGCAACGGCGGCTCCATCATTGGCTATATTTCGCGCCGGGATGTGGCTGAGACCATCCGCTACATTCCCGAGCTGGAGAACCCAAGTGATGAGGATCTCGCAGGGTTCAGGGCATATATGAACCCGCCAGACGTCGAGCCGCCGGGTGAATGAGATCGAGAGCGTCGTCTTTGCGGCCTCAAAGCAGCGATGCCTGCGCGGCGATCGGCGGATAGACTTGCTGTGGTATCAGGCTGCCCTTCGGCAATAAACCAAGCACGTTCTCGGCAGGCACTGAGGGATCCAGCCAGTCGGCCCAGCGATCACGCGGAAGCGGGACGATCTGCCGGGAATGGTAGGGAGCGATGTCGTCGCCAGGATCCATCGTCAGCATCGTGAATGCTTCCCCGATTTCTGGGTGCGACCGCCAGATGCCGGCGATGCAGAACCACGCATGATCTTTCAATGTGAACAGCCATTTAGTCTTGCGCTTCTGACCGGGATCGGTCGGCGCCGTAAATTCGTAGAAGCCATCGGCCAGGATGAGGCAGCGATGCGAGGTGAATGTGCGGCCTTCCGAACGGAAATTATATACCGGTCGCCCGTTCTGGCCCGGCCAGCTCCATCGCCGATTGATCACCTCGCCCGATCCTCTGCCCTCGCCGCTGCGCACGATGGGCGCGACATCGCTGATGTTGATGTCCGCGCGGGCAGCCACGTTGGGCGTGCCTTCGGGCATTTTGATCCTGATCTTGAGGTCCTCGAAGTCCTCGACAATCGAGGCTATGTCGACCTCGAGGCGATAGTCATTGCACATCGGTCATCCGTTCGGCTCGCCCTTGCGACTCAAGTTCGTTCCATATATGTTCTATTCATGGCTACGCCAACAGCCTTCGACTCCGAGGCTCCACTCGAGAAGCTCTTGCCCATCATCCGGCGAAATCCGGACGATATGCAAGAAGTGGAAATGGTCGAAGCGAGGTGGGGCTCCAATCCCCGCTTTAGCGACGGCACCTCGTATCGGTTCGTGCGATCGGAGGGGAAGACCTTTCCCAACCACCGTTGCCTCGTGCCGGCGTCCGAATTTCACATGACCGTGGGCGACAAGCAATATCGAGTGAAGCTCGACGACGGCAACTTCTTCTACCTGGCGGCGGTCTTGGAGCCGGCGATGGCCGAGTGGCCGTTGTCGTTCCGGGTCATCACGGTCGCCGCCAATCCAGAGATCAGCCGGTATCAGGATCGCCATGGCGCGATCATCCTGCGCCGACAGCGGATGCAGTGGCTCGATCACACGATCCCGGAAATCGAGCTACTGGAAACGCCGCCGACGCGGACCTTCGTCGTCGAAGAGATCACCAGCGGCCCGCGGCAAAAGGCACTCGCGCTCTAGTTGGGAACGACGATCGCCATCGCGGAGAGCTGACTAACCAAGGCCGCCCTGGTTATAGGGACGTCGAAGCGCCATTCGAGCAAACGCGTGCCGTGACGCGCGAGCAACATCCGCTTCTTCGCGTCCCGCGCGCAGGTAAGCTCGAAGCCTTCCTGTCCGCCAAAGAGCGCGATCGGCTCGTAGTGCTGCTGCCCCTGATACTCGATCGCGAGCCGCAGCTCCGGTACATGGATGTCGATGGACTGCATGCCGAGGAACGCCGGCCGCCATTGGTGGACCGCTGAGGGCCAAATCGAGCGGACCAGGTCAAAAAGCGTAACCTCTGAAACCCAGCCACGCCCAATCTCAGGGATGGAACGCTCCCGGCGGAACGCTTCCTCGGCCGCCACAAAGGCGCTCGCAAAAAACTCCGACGCGCCAGTATCGGCGACGCCAATATTCCTCGAAAAGATCCGGCCGCGCCGCCCGCTCGGGTTTGAGAACTGACCCATGTGGCGCCGGTATGTCGCCCAATCGGCAGCGGATGGGAGCGGCGGGATCATCGACGATCCAAAATCCGGCCGCAACCGGGTCATCTCCTCAAGGACCGGCGGCTCTAGGGCGAACTGAGCGTCGAGATGGTCGAGGAAAGCATCGAATTCCTCGAGCAATCGCCCAGCGATCAGCGAGTTCACTACGTGCTTGCGGGCAAGAACGCGGATATCCTGAGCCTGCAGCGGCGTCTTCGTAAGAAACCGAAGGTAGATGACCTCGTCGAACATCGGCTCGCGGTCGCGGCCGGGAATAGCCTCCACCAAGACGAGGGCTTCGTCGAGGCAATCAGCCTCAGTAAGCTCGAGCACACGCTGCCAGTGGGGATCTGGGTCCCATGGTCCGCCGGTCAGGTCGGGCAGGTCTTCGGGAAGGCCCTCGCCGTCGACGCCCCGCCATTGGTCGCCAAGCAGGCGGGCCTGAAAGCCGTAACCCCTTGCCCTTTCATTGTCGTTCCAGATGCGCGCGATCGGCAACATCGGGTCGAGCGGATTGGACGTCCAAGATTGACCCTGCGGGATTCCGTCGGGCCGCATGACATAGCCGATATCGAAGCCGGCGGCGGGATAGTCACCCATGGCGAGGTCACCTATCGATTCCACAATGCGCTCGAACAACCGGACCTGATCCATGCGCACTCCGATCGAGACGAGCACGCGCCCACGCGTCGAGGTTTGGCGCGACACGGCCGGCGCATAGGTGGCCAGCTCGACGGCGCGCTGCCGGCGGATACCCGGTCCCTCCAGGAAGTGGATCCGGTGCGTGAGCTCCTCGGGGAAATCGGGATAGGTCAACGGAACAGGCGCGACAGCCTTGGAAGGTCGCTTCTTCGGCGGGGCTTCCGGGCCATATTCCGCGAGCAACTCACCGCAGAGCGCCGATAGCCTTGTAAAATGCGTCGCTGCGGCCGAACCCGGCTCGCGCTTCCCGGCAAGCGTCCCATAGAGTTTCCGCCACTTGGCGAGATCCTTTCGGTAGAGCTCGCGAAAGGTCCGATTGCGCAACGTGTCCTCATACAGCTTGGCCGCCGCACGAAACTCCGCGAGTCCGACGTCTCCCGTTTCAGGCGGAGGAGGCTTGAGGATCATGGTGTCACTCGTCAGCCGAACGACGGCGAGCCATCCGCCCAGCCGGACGCCTGCCACAGGATATTGAGCTGGTCGCGCAGCTGAGGCTGCATGGCGGCGGAAAGATCGTCTGCCCGCAACTCGGGCAGGAACAGCTCCGGCTTTCGTATCGTCCTGCCGCCCCCGCGGGACCGCGTGAGCTCAACATCCTCAACGCCACGAAAGGCGATGGAAACGAGACCTGGTCCGGTTAGCCCGATCGCCGCGAGGACGCCGGCTAGCCGTTCAACATGCGCCACGATCGATCCCTCAAGCGCGCGGCCATCAACGAGGATTTGCTCGTCCCCATCATCAACGCGGCCACCAATGGTTGCTTCATATTCGATGACACCTGGACGGACGAAACGGGTCCGCCATCTGGTTTCGGGATTGTTCTCTGTGCGGATCAGCGGCAGCCCGAAACTCCACCACTGGCGCTCATCGGAATCCGACTGGACCCTGACCTGCATGTCCGGTGGAAAACGCAATGCGGCGGCCAGCACGACCTTCGGGTCGAGGGATGGCCGATCCATCGCAACAAGAGGAACGAGGCGAAGGGTCATGCTCGGCACGGCGACGATCTCTGGGAGCCCGCCCCGCATGCGATCGGCGGCAAGCTCGCCTACCGCCTGCCTCGCGGCTTCCCACCTGGGATCGACCTGCGGCGCGGTAGGTGCCGGTGCCGCGACACGGATCCGTGACCGGCCAACCTTCTCGAAGGCGTCGATCGAGTCGATCAGAGTCGTCGACCGCGCATTGAGATCCCGGATTGCGTCCAGGGTTCCCTGCTGAAGGCCATGACTGACATCATAGCCCGTCTTCGCCCACGCCATGTTGGGATTGCGATCCATGACATGGGTGCGTTCGTAGACCAGCTCCATCAGCGAGCTATTGGCTGCGCGCAGCGCCGTAGACGCTTCCTGCAGCGCCTTATCCTCGAAATCGAACTCAGCTCCTGCCCAGGTGGAAGCGATATCATCGAGCGGATCGAGCGCCTTTCGCGGATAGGGCTCACCGAAGTTATGCTCGCGCAGGAACTGGCGCAGCCGCTCCGGGATCTGGGTCCGGAACCGCTGGAGCAATGCGATATCGTGAGGATGTGGCTGCTCCGGCGGCTGAGCCGCGCGAAGAACCTCGTCATCAAGGATCAGGCGAAGCGCGCTCTCCAGATCCTTCTGCAGTCCGAGCCGGGCCGCCTGACGATCCTCGTCGGTCGAATCTGGCGGGCAGTGAAAGAGGATCGGCCGCTTGAAATGGGTAAGGTCGAACGGGAGAGGATGCTCATCCGGGTGACCCATGGCCGTGTTCATCACGCCGATCATCCTGGCCCAGCCGCGAGACTTCAACGCCCAGCCGTGCTCGAGCAGGACATTGGGATTGGGCGAAAGCTGCCCCTTGGCCCGTTTGGCGACATGGGTGAGGTCGGAGAGGAAGGCGACAGCACGGTCGATCTTGCCGAAGATAGTATCGGCGAGCGGCGGCATACCTGATATCCCGACCGTGTCACGGTCGGCTTGCACGTTGCGATCGGCAGGATCGACGTCCGCGTCCGCATTCACTGCGCGGATGGCGCGATCCAATGCATGCTGGATGAAGCCGCGGCCAATTCGATTATCGGTGTCGCTCTGCCAGGAGTAGAAGATATGGTGCGGCATTCAGGTGGCGATTCTCGCTATTTGCTCAGGGAACCCTAGCTAACACGCCTTCATCGTTCGGGCAGCAGTTACGGGACAGGCCCCTCCTTCAGCCAAGTAATTGTCAGCAATGACACTTTACCCAGCGTTTTCGGGTAAAGTGTCACGGATGGCACTGGGGATCACAGGCTCAATGGTCGCGATAGCATTAGCTGCGTCTTGAGGTTGCCGCCGGGCCTTCGATGCAGATCGATAATGTGGCCACTGCGCGGCTCGAATGTCATCAGTTCGGCAACCGTCTCGTAAGATGTGTTCGGCCCGAAATATCGCGTGGTTCCATGCCACTTCTGCCCCTCGATCAGCCGCATCAGGAAAGTGCCGGTCGGAGCGGGGACGGTGATGCGATCATTGCGCGCCACATAGAGTGAGAAGATATGCCGGTTGGTCGCTGGGTCGAATAGCTGCACGACAGCGTTTGCTTCGCTGGCCTCTACCGTCAGCCTGCTTTCAATATCGGCGCGTCGGATGGTTCTCGCCACCGTCACCGACCCCGTTTCGGGAAACCTCACCGCCGTGTCGAAGTCGGGCAGCCATCCTTCGCGCTTTATTTCACCGTACATTGGGATCAGGATCGACAGGGCCATGAGCAGGAAGAGCCACTTCTGCCATGGGTGCGGCACGACGCGCGGACCGGAGCGATACCGACCGTCGAACCAGAGTCCGTGGTGCTCCACCCGCCCGTTCCTGTCGATCCAGGACGCACTGCCCAGCCGCGCTGCCTCGCGCTCAGCGCGCCGACGATCGCGCATATAGTCCCGATCATCGAGTCCCATTGAAGCGCCCCTCGAGTGGCCATGTGCGCACAGGCATTGGCAAGCGCGTCACAGCGGGCGCTGCCTTCAGCGCGGCGTCCCGCAAATGCCCTACCGCGGCCTGCGCGGTAGCCATCGTCGCGCGGTCTGACGCAGGAATGCGGATCGTCTGATACCCCGCCTGGGTCGTCAGCGCCTCACGCTGCCGATTTTCGTCAGGTTCGGCGAAGCGCTCGTCCATCTCTATCAAAGCGACGATCGAACTCGAGGTGGGATCGACAACGACGAAGTCGACAATCCTCCAAAGGAATGCGCCGCCATCCGTCCCGCGCTGCCACGGGCCCAGGCGACCACCCGGCGCGAGAAGCGCACCCATCGAGACTTGGGCATGGATCCGATACATCGGCAGGACCCGCTCGAGAGCGGAGAGCATCGCGTGCTTCCGGTTTGTCAGAAAGGGCTTCGCTACCGGCGCGGCACGGCACCGGTAAAGGCCTATCCCTCATGCCTTGGCGGATGCGTGGCGCGATCCATATCGCCAAACAGAGCACGATCAGCGCGCCCATGGCGAGCAATAGGTTGCCGATCGGTTGTTGGCCGAGCCGGCCGAAATACTCTGACATTGAACCTCTCCCGGTTAGGGCACGAGGCTCGCGCCCCATGCCGGAGCGCCTTTCAATTCCAGCCGTCGCGACGGCCCTCGTTGCTGTCTTTGAGGCTACGGCCGTCGATCGCTGAGCGGCGAATCTCGAGCTCAACCTGGTCGCCCTTGCGACGGGTGCGGAAATCGGCGTCGTTGAGGCCGTTGCGCCGTGCATAATCCTCGGCCGCTTTTTCGCTGCCGAACTTGCCGCCCTCGTCAAAATCCCATGCCATGTTTCGTCTCCTTGGTTGGACCGGCACCGCGCCGGCGGTTCACTCTCACAAATCGAGGCCCAGGCTGCGTTCGGGCAGCGGTGGAAGAAGGTCGCCCTTGTCGGGTTTGAGCTCGGGCGGCGCCTTGAGGTCACTCGCCTTGGTCGCTGCGGCCGCCGGCGCGATCGGTCCGTCCGGAACCGGTGGCAGGTCAGCGAGCATATCGGGGTGATCGGCAAAGTTGATGCCGTCGATCGGACCTGGATCGAACTTCACCGGCGGCGGCGATCCCTTTTTGCCGTCAATGTCGAGGCGGCCGACCGTCTCGAGGGCTGAGGTCTTGTTGCCGGGGTTCAGATCGAGCTGGCGCTCCAGCTTTTCCCGGTTGTCCACCACCATCGTCAGCTCGTCGCGGACGCGGGTCACGCCGACATTGAACAGGCGCTGGTTGGACAGATTGCGCTCATGACTGTCCATGACCGTGATGGCTTTGTCGGTCGTGATGCCCTGCGCCATGTGCATGTTGAGCGCGTAGGCAAGGTCGAGACGCGACAGCATCGGATCGCCCAGATCCAGGGTCAGCCGCTGCTGCCCGGCGGTCTCGACGGTCACGCCATTGGCATCGACCGTCAGCACGCGCGCCAAGGCGGCGTTGTGGAGGTCGCGGGGCTTGTCGTTGGCGGTCCAGCGGACGCGGTCGCCCTCCCGGACATGGAGGTCTTTCTTATGGGTGAGCTCGAGTCTGTCGCGTTTTTTCGGTGGGCGATAGCTTCTGCGGATCGAAGCGGATCTTCCGGCGGCCGTCGCTGAGCTCGACTTTGCCGTTCGGCATTACGCGCGTGACGTCGTACCGCCCCTTCTCGAGGCCGATGTCCTGCGCGCCGCCGCGGCCGACATCGAGCGTCTGGCCGGGCTGGTAAGTCGACGCGTAGCGCAGCTCCTCGCGAGTCAGATTGACGCGCTCATAGACGGTGAGGTGGATCCCCTCCCCTCGCACAGTCCCCTCTGCCGCCAAGCCGTCCTGGATGCGTTGATTGATGATCGCGCGAGATTCCCGGCCGGACGCGAAGACCGCAGTCGCCTCGCGGTCACCTCCCGGCAAAGCGAGCCACATATCGGCGGCTGTTTCTGGCGCGCTGGCACTCTCATGGACGTTGTCGCCCAGCACTTTCATCGCCTCGCCTGCCTTGCCGACATTGGCGAGAGCCGCGACGGTCCGCAGCATATCGGTACGCTGGCGGATATTCTCGTCCATCCGCGCCATGGTCCCGCCGGCCGCTTGGATCATCGCAAAGGATTTGCCGGCGTCGATCGAGGAGAGCTGCTGGCGATCGCCGACCAGCACGAGTTTATCGACGCCGAGCGCCTCGGTAATCCGGTGCAGCTTGAGCATATCGTCGCTCGAGACCATCGACGTTTCATCGACCACAAGCATGGCCCCTGCGAACTTCGCCTGCGCAGCCTCGAACCTCGGCGTGTCGCGCTCGGTCACGAACCGCTCGTTGGCGAGCACGAAGGAAGCGATCGTCTGGCTCTTGATGCCGGCGCCTTCCGAAAGGTCGGCCACCATCTTGTTCTGGAATGCGAGGCCGAGGATTTGTCCCCCTTCGCTTGCCGCGACGCGCGCGACGGCCTGCAACATGGTAGACTTGCCCGCGCCGGCGACGCCCTGGACGGTGACCGTGCGATCGTCTGACGACAGGATCAGCGTGGCTGCCGCCAGTTGGCCTGCATTGAGCGGGCGGTCAGCGGCCGCCTGTAGCCGTGTGGGCGCATCGGCGGCCGGTACGATCGGTGCGGCCCTTCCTGCCCCTACTTCGACTGCCTTCAGGATGCTCTCTTCAGTGCGTAGCGCTTCCTGGGTGGTGACCATGCTCACGCCTTTGTCGCCGGCACGGGCGACGCCGGGGGATAAGCTGTCGGTTCTCGACCAACTGGCCGATGCGCTGTTCGACCGTGTCGATCGTCACGCCCTTCAATCCGAGATCGAGCGCGGTCTTCGCCAGGAGGTGGACGTTGAACGCCGCCTCGCGTTCGGAAAGGATCCGGACGGCGGAGGCGACGGCGAGCTGCGAGCGGGCGGTCGCGGGGGATTGGGTGACGCGTGCAAGGCTGAATCAACCAGCGGATCGTGCGGGCGAAGGAAACCACCGACCAGGTCGCGCGCGCCGGCTATTGCCTCGCCGACCGCGCGGAACCCGCGATCGAGCCGGCTGTCGACGGCGCTCAGACCTGAGCGTGCCTCGGCCGACGCGAGCAGGCCCCTGCCGTCGAAGCCGAGCGCCGCAGCTTGTCGATCCAGCCTTTCAGCAGGCCGTCGCGGTCATCGACATTGAGCTTGGGATCACGGGTGTTGGTGGTGATCCCGTCACGGCCTTGGCCGAGACGATGCCGAGTTCCGCCGCCTTTTCCAGGATCGCCTCGCGGCGCTGGCTGAAGGCGTCGATCACCGCCTTGGGCACGCCCGCTATCTCGAACGTGCCGTGCTTACCCTTGAGCTCTACGCTGTAGCCAAGCTTCTCGAGGCCGGCCCTCAGATAGGCGTGGTAGACGGCGCCGATCGTCGTGTTGCTGCTCCAGATCTTGTCGGCGTGGAGCGCCTGCCATTTGCCGTCTGGCATCTGCGTCAGATTGGCGACGACGGCATGGACATGGGCCTGCGGGTCGAGCGCGCGGCTCGTGTCGTGCTGGAACAGCGCATAGACCAGATTGCCGGTCTGGACCGGGACCTTGCGGCCCTCCACATCCTTGCGACCTTCAGCGAGATTCTTCTCGACCCAGGCCATGGTCTTCTGAACGGCAGCCATGTTGGCCGAGAGCACGCGTTTGTCGCCGGCGACATAGGCCATGAGTGACACCGACTTAGGCGCCGAGAAGGTGAGATCGACGCCGTTGCGGCGGTTTTCCACTTGGGCGACGCCCTCGCCTGACGGCAGCGTCCCGCCCAGGATTTCCTCGAAGGCCTGTTTCGAAACCTCGCCTTCGAGGCCGAGAGCCCCCGGCCCCTTCCCCGCCCCAAGCGCTCTGCTCGGCCGAGCCGTCGGCGGTGTAGTAATTGTCCTTGAAGTCGTCCTTCGCGAAATAGTTCGCCGCACCCGAGGCGGAGCGGACCGAGCGACCGAGAGCACGCCCTAGATCCCCATGTCCATGCCATCGGAATCCCGTCCGCTGGCAAAGCCTTCCCTCAGCTCGACCAGGGTTTGATCCTCGACCTGCGTCCCGCGCGGTTGCGCGTCGCGACCGTCGCGGCGCTCCTCGCTGGTGCGGGTGCCGGCGGTCTGGTCCTCGGGCTTGTCGCGCGCCGCCTGCGCCTTGTCGGCCGCATGGATTGCAGGCGCCGTCTGCTCGTTCCGATCGTCGCTGCGCTGCGCCGCGCGCATCGTTTCGGCATTCTCCTCCTCGGTCGGGGTGCTGAGGATCCGCGCTGCCATCTCCTTTGCGAGATTGGTCGCCTCGACGACCTCCTCGACGATCTGGACGGCGCCATCACGCCCGCCCGCCTCGCCTCCCGCGCCGTCCTCTTCGGCGAACACTTCCTCTCCGCGCCTCGACCGCACCGGGCTCATGGTGGGCCGCGCGATGAAGCCCTGGGCGACCTGGGGATAGTCTTGCCATTCGAGCAGAATGCGGGCCGCCGGAAAGCCGTCGGGGAACTTCACGAAGCCATGCATCGAGGGCAGGTTGGTGATGTCGTCGGCGATGACGAGCGGTTCGACCTGCTTGCGCGGGGTCAGGGTCGAGGCGTCGCGATTGTTGTTATAACCATAGCTGTAGGCCTCATCCATCTGGCGCACCTCGCGGTTGCCGATGTAGCGCGCGCACTGCTCGGCCGTGTCGAGATCGGCGGTAGCCAGGATGAGCTTTGAGCGGGCGAGCGAGGCAAGGTTGCGAGCGCCCTGTTCGCCATAAACCTCGACCAGTTTTTCGAAGCTGTGGATGCCCAGGATCATGGCGCCGCCGAACGCGCGCGCGGTCTGGAGGCCATTCTCGATCGCGGGCAATTTGTGGAGCGCGCCGAGCTCGTCGAACATGAACCACATGCGCAAGGAGCGGGTGCGCGGCATGGTCATGAGCCGGTTGATGCACAGGTCCATCCAGAGCGTCAGGAGCGCCCGGTTCATCGCCAGATCGACATAGTTTGAGGTGATGAAGAGAATCGCGCCGGGCTGCTTGTCGCCGGTGATCCAGTCGCGGATCGAGAACTGTTCCCCTTCGTCGGGCAGGAAGCGCAGTACCTGCGCATTTGTGTTGAAGACGGCACGGATCGATTCCGCCATGCGGGCGGCTTCCGGGGCGGTCAGCGGGTCGGCGATGGTGTTAGCGAGGAAACGGTGAACGCGCTTCAGATCGGCCGTCATCAGGTTTTCGCTGAGCGCCAGATTGGTGGTCTGGCCGCGCTCCTGGAGGCGGACGCACATTTCGATGAACAGCGTGCGCGCCGCCAGCGCCCAGAAGGGCTCCGAGGATCCACCGTCCGACGGGATCAGGGCTGCGGCGGCGGCTGTGAATTCGCTGTGCGTGCGGCAATCGTTGAAGATTGACCAGGCCGGGCAGCGTTGGTCCATCGGATTGAGGATCGTATCGCGCTCCGGATCGTAGAAGGCTTCGACATAGGCGCCGGTCAGGTCGAAGATGACGGCGTTGTCCTGACGCTCGCGCATCTGCGCCACGAGGCTGCGAAGCTCGGTAGTCTTGCCCGATCCGGTCGTGCCGATGAGCATCGTATGCGACTGCTCCATGCGGTGCGGATAGGGGACGCCGGCGAGCGAATAAGGGTGATGGATGCCGCCGGCTTTTCGCTCGGCGAAGGGCAGCCGAAGCACGGCCGAAGGGCTTAGCCGCGGGAAGAATTGACGCGCATCTTCCTCGAATTTGGCGGCGTTATGCTGGGCGATTTCGGCGAAGAGGACATCGCGCTCGACCAGCATCGCGCCGCGTTCGTGGCGTTCCTGGAGGATGGTCTTGCCGCGCCGCCGGGAGATATCGACGAACCAGATCGTGATCGGCGCGATGACGAAAACCGAGACGAGGATCGAGCCGATAAACGCGTGGACCGTGGTTGCCCACGCCTTCTGGACGGCGGGGATATAGGGCACGGCCGGCATGATCGTTTTGTAGATCTCGCCGTTCGGCAGCGTGACGTTGACGCGCTTGTTGGGATTGAGATCGACCCAGTTCCAAAGCGCCGAATAGAGCTTCATGCAGACGAGCTGGAATCCATGCTCGTCGAGGCGCAGCGAAAGGATGATGAACCAAGCGGCGAGGAAGGCGAAGAACCAGGCGATGATGGGCAGCTTCGCGCCCGAAAACCACATCAGCATCTCATGGGTGAGGAGCTGGCTGCCGCGTGTGAAATTGCCTGAGTTGCGCTGAACCCGGCCCCGCGCGGAATGATGGGTCAGCGGGATGTTCTTCCCGTTCGAGCGGATGTCCTCACGCGCCATGATATTGAACCAGGCGCTTGTCGGTTTCGGCGACGAGCCGTTCGCGAAGCTCGGGATATTGCTCGCGGATGATGATGTCCAAGGCGAGCTGCTGGAACTCGCTGATGCGGGCGAGACGGCGGTGGCTGGCGGTCAGCAGATCGGACGAGGAAAGGAAGACGTCGAGCGCCGACCGGATGATGTCGGCGACGCTGAGCTTGCGCTCCGCAGCTATGGTGCTCAGCCGATCCCACTGGGTCCGCTCGAGCCGCACATTATAGTGCCGGTAACTGGTAGCCAAGACCAACCTCCTAGCAGGGAGGCTGGTGGGGACTGAAGAAGGCCTGACTTATAGCCTAGAGGCTGGCACGCGGCAAGTTGATCGTCGAGCGCCAAACCATCGTAGTCGTCCGTACTACGGCCAAGTGGCGGATTTGCGTGGCTTTTACGCGCCGCAAGAACCGTACTACAATGTAGTCGCCTTTCCATCCGCGCTAAACCGTTGCGCAGCAACGGAAATCTTGCACCTTCAGGTGCGTAGGGTGTGCATGCAATGCTCCTGCTCTTGTGACGGTCACGTCGAGGCTGTTCGACTGTCGATAACGCCGGAAATCCGGGCTCCGGCTAGGCATTTCATAGCCGATCCGGCGTTTGAAAAACAGCGAGATGACAGCCTAGATTCGGAAATCCGGAAGCAAATGGCCAGCACATTCGATGACCAATTGCAGCAACGGTCACGGTTTCAGGGGATCAACGCAAACCCATAACCGCCTTGATCATTGCAACGATCGAAACCACTTCCTTCAGGTCATCGAGCGTTGCTTCAGCCTGCGCCACGCGATGAAATGCCGTTTTGCCGTCCTTCGAGAACTCATGATGCGTCTTGTCCGCCGCGCGAACTTTGCGGGGCTTCAGATTGCTATGGCGCTGCTCGAAGAGCCGGATCACGCGGGCCGAGACGGCGTCCTCGATCTCCCAATCGAGCGTGCGGTAAGGGCCGTTTGCAAGCTCGGACTCGCGCTTCCGATCTGCCGGGAAGCGGCTAGCAAAGTTAAGGCTTACGGGCCGCATTGCTACTATGTCCCGAAATTCAGCGGCGGCTCGGTCTAGCTTCAATACGTCTTTGATGATCTGCCGCCCAGCGTGATCGTTGTCTACCAAACCGATCACGCGATAAGCGGGGCGTCCCTGCCGATCCAAGACGAGGGGGACCATCGAACGCAATGTGATCAGTTCTCGTGCCACCCCGAACGTCCCGCCTCGGTCTCGCTGCCCGGCTGCGACGATACTTAGTTCGTTACCAAGCAGCGTCCCGCCTGCCTGAATAGACAGCTCGTCTGCACGTTGAAAAAGGGCCTCATCCGTCGTGCCCTCGACCAAGACGATATTGGGCCGCAGAACCCAGGGTTTGGAGGCCACATAGGCTGCCAACATGTCCATACCGTCAACCGCGCTTCGGGCCAGCAAGCGCTGGCCGAAGAAATGGGCCGTTATGTCCGAATGAGACGCGGGCGCGGAAAGATGAACCGGGCCTCAAATTTCGAACGCCAAACTCTTCCGGCCGGAACGGAACCAAAACGTCCGCGAAGTCTGATACGCGGGCCTGGGGTCGGAAGCCCTGATCCGAACTCACTCTAGCTTGGACCGTCCTGAGGCTCTCACCCTCTCCCTCGCGCAACCAATTCAGCGGCTCGGATATGTTCACAAAATGCTCGCCGTCTCGCCAGATCCGCCGCAAATCACGGAACGCGCGGTCTGCTTCGCGAGCACGCCCGACTTGGTAAAGCAGCAGAGCATATTCGAGGCGTAGTTGAGGCGATAAACGCCCGTCCGTGGCGTCAAGATTTTCAACCAATCCGAGGCGTTCTGCAAAGGCAAATGGACGAGCAGAACTGAGGATTCCGTATCTCAATTTCAGCACTTGGATGTCACCGCTCCCCGCAGGATCGGCGAGTACACGCAGCGCACGCTCTGCCTCAGCAGGCGGCAAGCGAGAAAGCGTTTCGTCAAAGGCCGACACGCCCGCGCTCGACAATACCCGCCAAGTGGCGACGAGTACGTCCACAGGCGTTTGAAGATCGGTGACATCCCCTCCCGCAGTAGAATTAGAGAAGAGTATCGCGAGTGCATCCTCTGCAAGGCGACCCAGCTGTGCTCCCCGCAAATTTGCGTCTGACGCCCTGATCGCGTCGTACACCGCTAACAGCGCCTCCAACGCGGATTGAACAGACCGTTCGGGTTCCGCCCTGGCTATGCTAAGCAGGTTCTTTATATGGGTTTCGACAACCCACGGGTTCGTTGGATTATCGCTATAAGCTCGATGCGTTGCATCGCTTGCGAGATCACGCAGGTCGGCTACGCGTTCGCGATTGCCTTGGTTGCTCGCCAACACATCAGCAAGGTTCAGATACGCATTTGCCAGCGAGTTATAGAGGTTTAAATCTGGCTCATCGCCAGGCCCCTTGTCGATCGAAAACAGCGCATACCGAATGTCATTAATGGCCCTCTCTAGGAGGGACTCTCTATCCTCCAAGGACACTCCAAAAAATGCGCGGATCGAGCGCAGAAATGCGTCGGCGGGAGATCGCAGAGTGATGACGAAACACGCGACTCGAGTCTCGGAAAAGCTTCGGCATCTCATCGAAAGCGTCGAGAACTTCCCGCCACATTCCAGCGAACGCTCGAGCGCCGTGGTCCGGATCGATTTTGAAGATCGTGGTCAAAAACTGCTCGGCCAAAGCTCGATGGCGAATCTCAGCCATCGCGGGCTTTACTGCTACTCGCTTGAGAGCAAGAAATCGCAGATGCTCGGGGTCGCGCGCACTTCCGAAGCCTAGTTCACTGCGGGTCTCAAAGTCGTAAAAAAGCGCGTTCAGCAAAAGGCGCCCAAGGATATCATGGGCCAATCCCCAGTACCGCTCCCCATCTGCCTTGACAGTCATTAACCCCAGCGCCGCAAGGCTCCTCCGCTGGTCCTCCAATCGGAGCGCTAACGGCCACTGGTTGTCGGACGCTGGCAATAGCGCTTCGTTAAGGGGCAGCCTCTCCGAGCTAAGAGCGGCGATCTCGATCAAGGCTAGTCTGACAGCCTCGGAGTCTGTCTGTTCTTTGAATGCCGCGTACACCCAGTCTTGCACCGAGCCAGATATGTCCCGACTCATCCTCAACCAGAACGAAAGCGTAACCCAGAATGCAGCGACACCGTGCATATGATCAACGCCGTGATCGTTGTAGAATTGAGACCACGCTTCCGGTGCCCGCGCCTTATCGTAGTTTTTGAGAAAGATATTCAGATGTCGACCGAGCGCCTCGGCGTCTTTGCTATCCAGAAAGTGGGTCGGCGTCGCGACCTCCTTTGCCACGGAGTCATAAAACTCTAGCGGTTTGGTTGGACCTGTTACCGCCAACAGGATCGCAGGGCGACCTGAGCGCGTAAGTTCATTCAAAAAAGTGGCGAAGCTCACCTTCCCGCCGATCAAAATGGGCGCGATCGAAAACAATCACCCACGGCGTTTCATATAACGTGCGCGCTTCCGAGTTTGCCTCGCTTCCAGCTTGTTCGAGTGCGACATGGTGTGCCCGCGTCAGAAAGCCGACGAGGGGCAGCGCTTCGGGAGTGAACGGGATCGACTTCGCTACAAGTGTTGGATAGCCTGCCCGTGCTGCCTCGAGTGCGATAGCCCGAGCAAGCGTCGTGCCACCTGCACCGGGCTCAGATGCAATGAACGCGATTTTATTTTCAGGGGATCCGACGCTGTCTAGCTCGCCGAGAAGGCGCTTCAATTTAGATGGGACGCTCCGATCCTGAAGCCAAGGTAGTTCAGCAGCCCAGGGTCGCCAGGAGCCCTGCCCACCTTCGAAAAATTCAATAAACTCCGCCTCGGAAAGGTCTTGTGGAGCGACCGGCGCCAGGTCTCGTTCTTGGATCAAGTCGTAAGATCGAAGGATCGGCCGCTCAGCGTCATCCACCTCGCTCAAATCGATCAAGGACATTGAACTATCAACATTACGGAATCGCACAACCGTCGATTCGAATGGGTATATTTTAGCGTAGTCGCGAACTACCGCATGAATAAAAGTCGATGGGCGCAATCTTGACGAACTGCACGGTCGGTCGTGTAGCGTCGCTCTGGACCCAAGACTCAGCGATCTGTTCACCGGATTGCGTTTCCGAAACTTGGGTTATGATCGGGCGGAATTGGACATCCAGCAGATCAGCTAACTCAGGCGGAAGCGTTGCATCTTCGTCGGAAATCACGAGCAGCTGGCGGACTCCAGAGCGACGAAGTCCCCCCAACATCGCGAAGCGACGCAGGGTCTTATCAAAGTTAGATTCCTGCGCCTCGCCGCCGTCTAAGAGATAAATTGGCAATGCCCGGGGAGGTAATGATAGGAGGCTTGGGTCACTGCGAATGATTTGCGCATACCCCCTCTTGCGCACCATATCGGGCTTGTCGATTGCGGAGAGGGCATCCCGGAATGCTTTGTCGGTCTCGCTTATAAAGACATCGCGCCAAGGCAAGCCAATGAAGTCGACAAGTTCGGCGACGTCGACACCATCGGGAGTGCGGTGAATCCAGAGGCTGACTTCTCGACCATTGAGCGCTGGCAGGAAAGAGTTTGGTACGTTTTCGCTCTTTATTATTTGCAGCATTGCTCTTTTAACGGCCAGGATAGGCCGCCCCCTTCAATCGATCAGACCTAGACCATAAGATAGATAGTGCCTCGAAGGAATAAGCGGGCAACACGGCGTCATTCCCGAGGAAATCTCGCACCTTAGAGAATCGCCGCTGCGAGTGCGGCGGCTAGTCCCGCGCGATCATCTCCTGACACGATTGCGGCATCGCGGAATGGCTCGTCAGGCAGGCGAGATATGCCTTCTGGTACGAGCAAAACTGAACGGGGACTAGGGTGCCCTTGCGGCCAGAAGGAAGCGAAGTCGTACAGATACCCAAACAGCTTATAGATGCTGTCGCTGACATAGCGCTCGTTGGCGGTCCTTTTAACCTCCACAATGACGAAGCGCTGTCCATCGGACCGGTCATAAATGATCGAGATGTCGGGCCGTCGCGCGGTTCCGGTCACGCCGCGATGAGCAGCCACGACACCTCGGTAGCGATCCTGTGACCGCACGGCAGCGGAAGGGTTCTGGTCGAAGATCACCCGCAGTCTTCCGTGCTCATTTCTAAAGGCGGCAACGTGCCCACGCCCGGACGTGACTAGCCCGTATTCCTCGGGTTCTCCGAAACCCAGTTCCTGGGCGATGACATCGATGACGAGCGTCAAGGAATAGAGTTCGAACATGTCGTCGTCGGACACCGGCTCCAGCCAGCCAACGGCCAGCAGCATCAGTGTCGCGTACCATCGCGACTCCTCGGAACTTGATTTCAGTCGGGCTCTCGCTTCCGCGAGTTCGGCCGCCTTTCGGTACTCCGGATGGCGGCTCCTGCGCGCTGCGGAGATCATCGCGGAAGTAAGGTACGGCGGGACCGCAAGCTGTGACAGCCAATGATGCGCGGCCGCCTCTTCGCATCGCTGAAGAAGGGTGACCAGTGCGGCATGAGGAGAGGCGCTGCTGGAGCGGCGTGCCAGATCTCTAACCGAACCAATCAGATCATTGACGAACCAGCGTAGCAGTTCGTTTTCCGGCAGCGAGAACGATCGATGCGACGTCCGAGAATGGTACCGGCCGATCGGCAGCATGCCTGCCATTCGTGAAACAACAGTACGGTCCCATCGCGGATTGCCCCTCAATCCGGGGCCGACAATCTCGTCCCGGCTCTCCATCTCGTTGGCCAGGGAATCGAGAAGTCGAGGTAATTGGGTCTGCGCAAATTCAGTGTAACCGCCCGACAAAAGATCGACCATATCGGCAAGCAAGCCAATCTCATGATCGCCGCGCAGTTTTTGCAGGAAATCCGTGAGGCCGGCGAGATCGATCGCGTCCGAACTCGCCCCTTTGACCGATGCGCCCAAGCTGGCCAGATGCCGGTAGGGATGGTCAGGTGCGCAAACAAAATCGCGCCATTCGGCGCGACTGAATGTCACGGCGAAACGCCCGTCCAAACGCCGAGCACCGCGGCCAAGCCGTCCGCGTCCGGAACGTAGGATGTAAGCACCGCCAAGATGTCAGAGTGCTTGTCAGGACGTCCCTGGAACTGCGGAACCAGATACGACTCGATCGCCGAGGCGGTAATCTCTTCGCTGCCTCTGGTCGGCCAAGATATTGCTTCTGAGACACCGTGCCGTATCATTGCGAGCGGAATACCGGGTCCGAGCGGCAATCCGATCGAACCGAGGCCGGCTGCCCGATCCGGAAACAGCTCGACAAGGCAGTTTTCCAAATGGCTCAGCCGCGCCCGCACGCTCGGTTCCGCTCGATCCAATTCCGCCTTGAGAATGGAAATGTAAATTTCCTTCTCTGGCAGGTCGATCGGGATAAAAGCGAAACGCCGAATGAACGCTAGAGAAAGGCGCTTTAGGCTGGCTTTATCGGCATCGTTCATCGCACCGATGAGACGCCACCAGTCGGGCACTTGGATGGCATCGATGTCTTCTTCGACCAAGCCGGTCCCGATCTGCAGGCGGACCCGGCGAAAACCAGACTCAGAGCGACGGCGGTAAGGGAGGGTAACGGACTTGCCGGTCAAAAGTGTGAAAAGCTCACCGAACGCCTTATCGATATCTGCGCGATTGATTTCGTCAATGATGAGGCAGCGTTGCTGCTCAATCGCCCCGACGACCGCTCCGGGCAGAAAGTCTAATCGGTCCTCCGCCGACGTCTCGGACGGCACGGGAAAATAGCCGCCGATCGTCTCAAACGTCGTCCATTGATCGGTCGCCGGCACTGTCCAAGATGGGAACCCGGCGAGCTTGCAGACTGCTTCGGCAAGCGTCGTCTTGCCGGTGCCGGGAGGCCCGGTGAAAATAACGTGCATACCGGAATGGAGGGCGGCGATAGCTCGCATTACCGGCTCTCTTAGGCCGCGCAAACCGGCGAAATCGTCGAGCGACTCTTCCGGAACCTCCCAACTCCCTGGGGCGGCGATTTCATGGAGAATGCCGGTCGCTTGATCGCCATCATTCTCAAGCGCGTCCCCCTTCGATTTCGGGGCAGGAGAGAACTTCGCGAGTAACGCAAGTAAGGCTTCGTTCTCGATCGGAGCGTCCGAAAGCGGTAGGTCTCCGATGTGCGCGACATCGTCCCGCGTGAAGACAGAGTTTGGGCCAATCAGGCCGTCACGATCCAACTTCAGGGCGTCGATCGCCCGTTCCACCGCGTCCGACACGCTATCGATCTGATCGCGCCGAAAGAGCCAAGAAGCCAGCGCAGGCAGCGAAATCGCGGTTTTACCGGCCGTCGCCGGGTTGGATATTATTTGAGCTACATAGTCTGGGCGGAAGAACCACCGCATTTTATCGCCAGACGGCTGGGCGAACACCGTTGAGCGGTCCTTGCGCTGGCGTTGGAGGCTACTGCCGGCATAGCCGTCGTCATGCCAGCGAGGCTTTCCCCCTGCGTCGCCGAACGGGATAAAGTACGGTTTTTCACTGGGTCCGAGTTCGGGCCGGAAGAAGTTCGCCATTAAGGCGTTTTTCCTGCTTCGACCCGAACTGGACCGCGCCCGCCCCATCGTCGCTGACCGGAACGTCCGCCCTGAGCATCGCCAAAAGGCTGACGAGCGACTGATGGCCCGTCTCGGCGAGGTACGCTAAGCCGCGCTCGATCTGGTCAGGTGAAAAGTACGGCATCGGGCCTCATGCAGCTAACGCTTCGGTCGGCTGACCTTTGGGCTTTTTTCGCGCGCCGTGAAGCTTCAAAATTTCTGCCTCGGAAACGCCGTGATCGACGACGACGGAATCTCTCACAGGCTCAACCTCGATCCCGAAGGCGTCTTGCATAACGGCGGGATAGATTGCCTCGGCAATCGCCTTCGCTAAGAGCGGGGGCACCGCATTGCCGATTTGCTGTCGGATCTGTGCATGAGAACCCGAAAATACGAACCGGTCTGGAAACGACTGAAGCCGAGCCGCCTCTCTCAAAGTGATCGTTCGAGCCTGCGAAGGGTGAATGAACGCGCCCGTCGTCGCCTCGTTGAATTTGGTCGTTATCGTATAGGTCGGCAGATCGTCCCGCAGCCTCTTCAACAAGGTCGTGGCATCGTAACGCCTTATCTTTTTAAAGCGATCCGGTAGCACGTCATCCGATAGGTCGCGCCAATTCTGCCCTGGCTTCAGTGTCTGCGACGCTACGCGATCGAGTACAGACAAATCGGCGGCGGCGTGCTGGCGCACGACTTCGGAGCGACGCGCATTTCCCGCTGATAATCGGTTTTGGGCTTGGCCCTGTATGCCTTGCTATCGATCTCCTTCCCCTCAGCCACCTTGGGCAAATCGGAGCAGGCATCAGCGAATGTCACGTGAGAAAGGAGGCCTTCTTCCCGTCCGTGGCCTATGCGCGAAAGGTGCGCGAATGGCAGCGAGAATCCTTTCCAGAGATTCACATCGCCATGCGTCGGAGCAGGAAGAGAGATGTCGGAATTGGTCCGATTACCCACAAACACCAACCGCCGCCGGAGCTGCGGCACGCCGTAGTCGGCGGCGAGCAAGATCATCGGAACGAGCTCGTAGCCGATCTCGCGGAACGCTTGCACGATCTGAAGCGCAACCTTTCCGTTCTCGTAAAGGAGGAGGCCCGGAACGTTCTCGAACACGATCCAGCTCGGCTGAAGGCGATCAACGATATCGGTATAATTGATGAAAAGCCGGTTGCGCGGATCGGAATGATCGCGACCGGACGACTTGCTAAGGCCGCCCGATGTGCTGAACCCCTGACATGAGGGGCCGCCGACGATCACATCCACACCGGCAAAGCGCTTCTCAAAATCGTCGAGATCGGGATTCCGGAGATCGGCTAGAACGCCGACTGCCCCTGGAATATTTGCCTCGAACGTTTCGATGGCGGGTGCTGAATAATCCACACCCCCCAAGATGCGATACCCGGCTTGTCGGAAACCTTCCGCGAGCCCACCGGCACCGCAGAACAGATCAAGAACTGTGGGCACACCGTCTCCGTGCGGCCCGCTAACCGTTTTCGTCATAACACTCTACCCCTACCTTGGCACGGAATACAGCTCCGGGTTGGAATCAACCCGCGAAGCATCGTCGTGCTCATCAGCGACCGCCTTGGTGTTCCACATCTGTTCCGAAGACAACCCAAAAAATGCATTTTGCCGACGGTTTGCCTCGTTTTGGCGACGAAACGAGTCGGTCAGCTGTTGACCGGGTAATCCTCGTGCTCTGGATTGCCCAACAGTGAAGCAATGAGATCGCCAATCCGCTGAGCGGCTTCCACGGCATCCGCGTCGTCAAGGTGGGCGTAGCGCGCGGTGCTTTTGACAGAGCTATGTCCGAGTAGCTTACCGATCATCGGCAGCGTTTCGGACATCGCGGCAGCGCGGCTCGCGAAGCTGTGCCGAAGGTCGTGGAGCCGCATCGCGCCGAGACCGGCCTCCTGCCTCACTGATCGCCAAAAACCTGTCAGGTCGATGCGTTTGCCGGTTTTCAGGCCACGGAACACAAGTTCGTCGGACTTTCCACGAGGGAAGCGATCCAAGACCGATCGCGCTTCTTCGCCGAGCCAAACGGTGCGCGCGCCGGTCTTGCTATCAGCAAGCTTCAAACGTTGCCCTTTGACCTCGCCCCATGTCAGGCCGACGATCTCTGAATAGCGGCATCCGGTAAGCAGCAGCATCGTAAGCGCCGACGCGTGAACGGGGCTGGCCTCGCGCCTGCCCTCGATCGCCCGCCCAAGGCGCTCAAGCTCGGCCTGGCTCAAATGGCGCTCTACTTTGCGCCCCCGAAATCGGTGGATCGCCCGGCACGGGTTTGAACCTGCCGGGCGCTGTTCCCATTCTTCCGCTCGGTTCAGCATCGTTCGCAGGATGTCGAGCACACGATTAGCTGCGCCCGGGCCTGCGCTGTCGGCGACGGAGGCATACCAGGCCGTCACGTCGCTTTCGTCGATGGTGTCGATGGTCTTGCCGGGGAAAGCGCCGTCGAGATGATAGCGCCGGTACTTGTCGTGCGCGATGCGAGTGGACGGCTTCCACGAAGCTGCGACTCGCTGCCAGTACAGATTGAGAAAACGGTCGAATGGCGGCAGCGAGCGGACCCGCTTACGATCGTCGGCGGGGTTTTCGCCGACTTGGGCTCTCAAGATCACACGACGGGCGACGCCGAGCGCGACGCTATAGGAAACGAATGCCGCATTGCAGATGGTAATGGTCCGCAACGTGCCGTGCATCCGCATCTGCACGATATAGACGCGCCTACCGGAGGGATAGCAGCGCGTCCCAAACCCAGGCTGCTTGGCTGACCACTCGGTGAAGCGCTGCCGGCCGAGCCGCGATCGCTCGCCGGGATGGTCAACGCCGACCGCAGCCAGTTCCTGCGCGAGGATCGCGCGTAGCGTAACAGCGTTCACGACCGCAGCCCCAAGGCGGATGCAATCGAGCCGGAAACGCGCGAGGCAGCGTCGGCTATAGCCGTGTCGGCGAGATGGGCATAACGCGCCGTGGTCTCCGGAAGCGCGTGGCCGAGTAGCTTTCCTACGCGGGCGAGCGAAACACCGTTCATGATCCCGGTCGAGGCGAAGCTATGCCGCAAGTCATGCACGCGCACGTCGGGGATTGCAGCTCTTCGTCGGATCGTCTCCCAAGCCTTCGGCAACAGATTTTTCCGTCTGATTGCCCCAGGGAAGACGTCCCCTCCTCCCTCCCCCTTCCTCGCATCAAGGACGCTCATGGCCTGCCGGTTGAGATAGAGCCGCTTCGGGCCGGTCTTGCTGTCCGGCAGATGCGCGTAGGGAGGGTCGATCCAGTCCCATTGCAGACCGATGATCTCCGAGCAGCGGGCCCCCGTGAAGATCAGCATTCGGATCACGGCGACAGCTTCAGAATGGACGGTCTCATAATCGGCAAGGACCGTTCCGAGGCGACGAAACTCCTTGGGTGTGAGGTAGCGTTCGGAAAGCTGCCGCTTGTAGCGCGGGATACCCCGGCACGGGTTCGAACCTTTCTGACGATAGCCGAGTTTCTCGGCATAACCGAGCATCGCGGCCAAGACAGGCAAGTCGCGATTGAAGGTGCCCTGCCTCTCGCGAAGCGAGTCCTTCCACGCCACAACGTCCACTCGCGTGATGGTGCCCATGTAACGGCGGCCGAAATAGGGAACGAGTGTGCCGTCTATTGCCTGCCGGTTGCGCCTCTGGGTCGAGCTTTTCCAGTGTCCTGAATAATCCTTCCAGAACTCGGAGACATAAGCGGAGAAACGCGGAACGTTACGCTCGGCGCGAGACTGCCTCGTGGGGAGGCCGTCCAGCGCATTCTGCGCGAGGATGACACGGGCGGCGCGTCGCGCGTCTGGCGCGCTCATTCCCTCGGGATCACCAAGGGTGATCCGCCGCGTGGCCTTGCGCTGCCGTAGCTGAACGATCCAACGTTTGCGGCCTGACGGGTACACGCGGAGGCCGAAGCCCGGCAGTTCCCGATCCCAGTAGAACCCTTCGGCCACCGCTGCCCGGCGGGCGAGATTGCCGTCCGGAGGGCGCTTATCGTCTGACGCAAAGGCGCTGGATTCGCCCAGCAAAGGGGTCAGATCTGGAAGCAAATGGCCACTACGTTTCGGGCATTTCGCGGTATCGTCTGTTGTATCGCGAGGCCCTATGCCGTTGTTATTGCTGCATTCTGTTTCTAAGGAATGCACCTTGGTGCGTAGGGTGTGCATATCCTCAGAGACCGATACCCTGTCCCTGGGCTGTCTGGCGATGTCTGCTGGGGTGCCCGTTACCGGGGCCGGCTGGGGACCGCTCCGCCTACGGGCGGAACGTGCATAGCGTCTGCTGCGAAGCAGTCAGGCTGCGCGATCGGGGACGGGCAAGCGAGCGATGCCCTCCCCCATGCGCGCCGGGACTTTGGTCCCGAAGCGCGCATCAATAGGGGCCACCGGCCCCATTGGCCAGGCGAGGATCGTAACCCGGCAGGGCGGAGACAAGGCAAACGCCTTGGCTCCGTGAGCTTTGATCCCGGCGTCCGTCCAGGACGACGGGATCTCTAGCGAATAGAGCCGTCATCGGGCGATGAGCCCGATGCGCCCCCACCTTCACCTGCTTCTTCCGGCGCGCTGTAATCGCCGTTATAGTCACGGTGTTCACAGCCCGATTAGCGTTGAACACGAGGCCCATATGGCAAAGACACTGGAACAGGAGCGTTTGGCGTTCGAAGAGGATGCGCGTCGGCTGGAAGAGCGGCGCAGAAGGCTCGAAGAAAAAGAGCGCGAGCAGGCCATTTTGACGGTCGAAAGATCAGGCTTGCTCAAGCTCGAGGCCAAACGGCTGGCGGCCCTCACCGACCGGATCAAGACCCTCGGAATCGAGGCAGTCGAGAAGCGGCTGGCAGCCTGACCCTGACCCGCCGCGCCAATGGCGCGGCACGGACATGGGGGGTTCGATGCCCCCCATGTCCGTACCTCTCCCAGCAAAAAAAAGGGAGAGGCCGGAGCCCCTCCCCTGATCCTTTAGAACTCGTCGGACATCCGGCCCGGGACCGTGTGGACCACCCGGTCGATGAGCGTCATCGGCAGCGCATTGTAGTCGCCTTCGTCGATGGCGACGTAGCGCCCGGGCGCGTCCTCGATGACGTGCTGATCGAAGAAACTGTGCAGAGCGCGACGCTCGGCGAAGGCCAGCGCGGCGAGATAGTTGGCGGTGTCGGCATGGGCGGCGGTCGTGATGATCTGCATGTTGTCCTCCTGTCGTCTTGAATGACAGGGGAAAGGTCGTCGTTGAGGGAGCCGCCGGGTCAGGGACGCCGGCACAGCCGGCGCCGCGTAGCGGCGGTGGGGGTCACGATTTTCTTCGGCGGCCACCGCCGCCGAAAGGAAGCACTGCCGCTCGCTCCGCCGAAGAAAATGGTGGGGCCCCGCCGTCCTTGACGCGGTGGCTCCCTCAACGACATGTTCGGAATTCTGTGAGAGATTTTATCCTCTGATGGGGGCGCACCGGCTGCCATTTGCGCGTGGCAACCTGAACTTAAGGTGCGACACCTACGGTAGCGCCGTGAACGAACAGGTTTCTATTGCCGCCGGCGACACCGTCGTGTGGGCGAGTGTCCATGAGGCGGTCAATGCATGGCGCGGCCGCTGCCTGAACGCGTTTTCGCGCGCCGAATATGCCGTGTCCGAGGCGCTGGACCGGTTGGCTCAGGACGCGGAGCGAGGAGCCTGGTAAAACTCCCTCATCTGGTAGGCCAGCGCTTCGAGGCATTGGCTGCTGCGATCGCCCCGGACGGCCCGTTCGGTGACGGCGCGGCCACGGTTCTCAAGACGCTCCAGGCATTCCGTGACCATGACAGCGTGCGCGCGCCGCTTTGCCACGGCCTGGGCAAGATCAGCGTCGATCAGGCCGGTCGTTGGACTTTGGTCGTGCGGATGACGTCGTTCAAAAATCGGCGTGCGGAGCGGACCATGTTCGTCTGGGAGGAAGAAGAAGCGCGCCACCTGGCCGACCGAATTCATGCTGACGCGCAGCGCCTCCAGTCCAAGCTCGCCCTCCTATCCCCGAATAACGAACGCACTCCGGCCGGTAGCGGTTGCGGCTCGATGAGGCCCGCGCGCGGGATTGGAGATGGTGAGAAGTGACCTTCTGGTTGGTTCAACCAAGGCGCTGTGTTAGGCCCGAGAGGCGCTGCGGACGGCGGCGCCGGGACTGGTAATCCCGTCGAGTACGGCAACTCGGTGTGGTCTTCACGCCGGGGTGCCTGCGCATATGTCCAGGTGCCTCGGCACTAAAAGCGTAGGCGCATGTCTCGACGTGTTACCAGCCCCGGCTCCCGCGCCCAGCGCGCGGGAGTTGTCTGGGAAGGCGCACCAGCACTGTTGCGACATGAGCGTGCCTCCGAGTTGGCGATATGGAACATCACGAGAAGGACTCGGCCGTCACCCGGGCGGTGGCACTGGCGCTGATGCGGCAGGCTCAAAATCTGCTTCAGGACGTAAAAGAAGAAGCGAGCGTCACGCAGCTTCAACGCGCGATCGACACGCTTCTGCGGAAGCGTCCGGATCAAGCTCCCGGCGCATCTTGAAGCGCGCGCCAGGCCGGATTTTCCAGAACGCGAAAGGGCGGCAGGTTCGCACCTGCCGCCCCGTCGTTCATTTCTTTTTGCCGCCCTGTTTGAGGGCAGTGATTACAGCCGCGAGTCCAAACAGGATCTCTGCGAAATTGTGCCATTCCATCGCTTTGACTTCCAGCGATGGGGACGCGCCCCCAGATTGAAGGGGTAATACGTTGCAACGCGCTTGCTCGGTGTTTTGAGAGGCCGAACCTCTATGTTTCCATGTTTCGCTTTTGGATCTGGGTTCGCTGTTTGCTGGTTTTTCGGGTTCGCTGTTTGGATCTGAGTTTTGCTGGCTGTTTTTCGGTTTGCTGAGTTTTGCTGGTTTCGAGTTTTCGGTGTCGCTGGTTCTGATTCGCTGTCCATGGAAGGGCGTGGCCACGCCCTTATAGGGAAGATCGGGACAGGTCGGGTCGATTTCAAGGCTTGAGACAGGCGGGCAAAAAAAGGGGCGCGCCAGCGTTAGCGGCGCGCCCTCCTCGTCGGCGGGTTTGGACGGAGGCTAGGCCCATTCCAGCCGCGAAGTGTCGTCGGCATCTGCGGTCGCGAGCAGCTGATCGAGCTGGTCGAGATAGGCCGTCACGCCGTGCTCGGCGGCGCGGCGCGGACGGCCGGATTGGCGAGCCGGGCGCGCACCGTATCGATCGGGATTTCGCCGACGCTGTCGGGGCGAAGGCCAAGGCCTTCGAGCAGTGCGAACGCATTGGCAGAGGCCAGGTCAAGCTCGAGGCCCATGTCTGATGTCAAGGCGACCGCCAAGTTGATCGTGCCGCTCTCGTCGACGCGGTAGACGCTCACCCGTCGGCAACGAAACTGCGCTTCCTCGACAACGCTGATGACGTCGGTCTGGAAGTCGAAGATAACGGTCACCGCAGCGAGCGCCAACGGGCAGACCCGCGCTTCGAAATGATAAGACAGGAACGCGTCTTCGGCCGAGTCAGGATCGAGAAGCGTGGTGCCGGTTCGCTCGCTTTCCTCGCGAAGGAACGCTCTGAAGGCAGCCAGTTGGCGGGCGTTGATGGCGGCGATCGGACGCGGCTGATCGTCGGCGGCGGTAGCTATGCGGAACGTGATGGACATCTCGTCCTCCCTCGTTGGAACCGCTCGCTCGCTCCTCCTCTTCTTTATCCGTCTCGGGGGGTCCGGGCACTTCAGCGCCCGTAGAAATCATTCTCCAGCGACCGCTCCACACTAGCGAGCATGCCGGTCGCCCAATCACCAATGACGCAGTCGGCGGTCCAGGCCTTGAGCGGCGCCTTGAAGCTGCTGAGATGCGGATTGAGCGACCCGCCCCAAGAGCTGGGATAGATGCGTTCGCGAAGGGCCTCGCGGAAACGCTTGCGGCCGCCATAGAGCTTGGCGAGCTGTTGCAAGGCAGGATGCCAGGCGAAGACTTCGCCATTTTGCTCAAGGATCGGGAAGAAGGTGAGGAGGAACCCGATTCGGGCATCCGGATCGGCCTTCACCCAATCGAGCATGAGCTTTAGCGGTACCTCGAACAGTGCGCCGGCGCCGGTACGCGTTTCGTCATAAGCGAACGGCTTGGCCGCCGAGACGATGGCATTCAGGCGCTCGCGTTCAACGCGGGTCGCGATCTCGTAGAAGCCGGCCAGGACCGGCCAGACTTCATCCGGTGCGTGCCTGACGACCATCGCCAGCCCCACGCGCAGCGCGTCCGAAGGACGGCCGTAGCGCGCGCCCGTCGTGCGGCAGGCCTGTTCGATCTGGAGGGCGACGGCGCGCGCAAAAATCTTGTCGATCGCGGCGGACGCTTCGAGCGCTTGGAACAGCCGGTCGTAATTATACTCCGAGTTCGCCGCATGGCCGTCGCTATCATCGGCGATCGAGGGCGAAAGCAAGGCGAGCTTCACCAGTTCGATCATCTCGGCCGACGGTGCCTTGTTGTCGTGCAGGAGGAGCGAGAGGATTTCGAGCGCCGCCCATCCGCCGCCGTCTTCACCTCGATCGAGCAACGCGGCAATGAACCGCTCGAGCGCGGCCATGGAGACCTGCTCGAGGCGCCTGCCATGGGAAATCACCGTGCTTTGGCGGGGCGAGACCTTGCCCTCGCGGACATCCGTGGCGAACTCGTCCAGCCGGTCGTCGGTGACCCGCAGCGACGTTGGTATATAGATCGGGTTCGCCGCGAAGATCTCGGATGCTCGCGCCATGCCGACGAGCTTTTTGACATCGTCAGGCCGTTCGGTGAGCCGCTTGTCGAGCGCTGAGAGGAGCGTCCCGACGAAGTTCACGCCTTCATGGTTGCCGCTGGCATCGAGCGCGCGGACCGCGTGCTCGAACGCAGACACCGGATCGGGCAGATGGTCGGCAAGGGCGACAGCAAAGGGGCCAGGCGTGTTCAGCTTTTGAGTGGCGAACGCCTCGATCGCGCGGAAGCGTTGGTCATCATCTCCGGCAATGCCGGGCGCGAGCGTGGCCACAATTCTGGCGGACCGATCATAATCGGGTCTCTCCTGGTCCTGTGCGTAGCGCTTGTCGGGATCGTGGAGGTCGGACATCCAGAAACGGCTATGGAGCAGGGCCTGGTCGACGGGATCTCTGGGGAGCGTCGCGTCGTAAAGGGCGCGCACCGCGCGCGAGAACTTGGTCGGCTTTTCCGTGCTGTCGAAATAGAGCCAGTCGCCGATGCTCTTCGTGGCGCGGAAATAATGGCCGGCGCCCGCGACGACCTCGCGCACGAAAGCGTCGATCGCCGGGAGAAGCTCAGGCGCGAGCAGGTTGCGCAAGTCGCCCGCGACATGCTCCTCGATCGCCGCGCGCAGTTCCGGGGCTTTGCCCCAGATTTCGCGCAGACGCTCCAGCGCCCAGTTGAAATAGGCGTACATCGTGCTCTGGTCGGGCGGCCTCCATTCGGGACGAAAGGGCTCGGCGCCGGTCTGCTCGAACTCCGCAGAGCGGGTGAGATAGGTCTGGATCATGCCGCCGAGCGCCTCGACGCCGGCGCGCCGAATGCGTGGGTCGTCTTCTTCCAGCGCCTCCTCCAGCGCCTCACGGCGATGACGATCGTCAGCCTGTGTTCCGGCCGCCGCGACCTGGAAGATCTGGCGTAAAAGACTGACGATCGGCGGCGAACCTTCGGTCTCGGCGACGGCAGCGAGGCGCAAGATCATTCGAGCGGCAGCCCAGAAGCTGTCCTCTCGGCCCGCGAGAAACCGCAGGGCGTCGATCAGCGCGTCGGTGACGGGGATCGCGGCAAGATCGTCGAGCGGCGGTCGGCCAATGGCGTCGAAAAGTGCTCTGGCGATGCGATCGGGCTCGACGCGGACGACGGCCGAAAGATAGGCCGCCGCGTCGGGATGCACGATCTTGTCGTCGGCGAGGATGCCGCGCAGGAGAATGTTGATGACCGCGCTCAACGTCGGCGACGGCCTGAGATAGCGCCACCTTGCGAGCGTCGCATCGCGGTGGTGCGGCATCGCCCGATCGAGAAAGTCGACTAGAGTCGAAGATCGCAGATACTCAAGCCGCCTTCGACCGAGGAAATCGGCGATCGGCCGGGGCTGAGCGTTCATCGCGCCATAGTTGCGACCGACCAGATGCTGCCCTGCGGCGATGACGAGATTCTCGTACATCAGCTCGCCCTTCATGTGGACGAGCGTCTCGGCGATGTCGTCGAAATCTGCCGGATTGTCGTCGGGCGAGAGCTTTTCGAAGAGCGAGAGGCATTCCAGAGCGCGGATGGTCTCGCGGTGGGCACCGGCGGCGTGAAGCATCTGCTGGGCGACATCGTCGGCCGACTTGAGGATGCTCCTCTTCCCATAGGTTTCGATCGCCAGCACGGCGATCCTGGGGAAGCCGTCGCAGAAGTCTGTAAGATAATCGAGTTCGTCGCCTTTTGCTTTGGGAAGGCCGGCCTTCAGGATGGCGCGAATGGTGGAACGATCGGCCTGGTTGGGCCGGATCATCACGCACTGATCGTCATGGTCGATGCCATCGGCGCCGAGGGTGATGATGCGAAGCTCGCTGTCGGCCGCGCGCGCGATCTCGTTGAGGCGGCGCGCCTCTTCGAGCGGGCAGCCATCGACGACGAGGACTGCGACGGAGCGCTCCTTGACGATCTGGTTGGCGACCTTCCACAGGTCGTCGCGCACCTCACGATAGTCGCAGAAGATAAAATTGGCGGCGGTCGAGCCCCCGCGCAGGCCGGTGCTGGTGCTGAGGGCGTGATAGAGCGACCGCGTCTTGCCGATACCCGAGGCGCCCCAGATGCGAGCCGATGTCCGAGGCTGGTCCAGTTCGTCCGCCAGGCGCTCGGCGAGCTGCGAGAAGTCGATCGCATCGGCGGTTTGAGGCCCCAGCGAGAACCGGCGGTCGGGGCTGTCGACGAAGGGCGGCGTCGTTATGTCGGCGCGCGTCCCCCAATGATCGAGCGTGGAGAAACCGGCGAGGTCGATCCTGGCGTTGATCTGCTTGATCCAGACCGCGACGGCGGGGTGTGTACTGGCCCAGGCGGCAAGCGCGTTGCCCTCATAGACCTTGATCGCCGCGAGCTTGTCGGGATTGCCACCGGCCAAGATGATACCCTGCCGGATCGCCTCGACGCGGTCATCGGGCTTGGGGTTCACAAGCGGCTTGGCGGTTATCCCGATATAGCTGCCGCCGCGGTCGAGCGCGCCCTGGACGGCGTCGCTCAGCGCCTTTTTCTCGATGCGCGGCGGTTGGGTCGGCTTCGTCCAGACCTCGCGCTTCCATTGTGCGTCGCCGCTGTCCTTGGCTTTGCACTGGAAGACGATGTCGCGGCCCGGGAAATAGTCGGTCGAATCCTTGCCGCCCTCCCAAAAGATGCTTCCGTCCTGGCCGCCATCGGCCACCGTGATCTGGAGAGGAACCTCGACGCCCCGCAGCGGAACGCCAGCCTTGCGGGCTTCCGCATAGAGCAGGCGGCGCAGCAGCCCGACGAGCTGGTCGCCCGTAAAGTCTTTGATTTCGTCGGGATGGATCGTGAACATCCCTCCCTCCTATCGTGACTGCTGCGCCGGCGAAACGAAAGGTTGTTCCACGACCGAAGGTCAGTCCCGGGCGGCGCGAAGGGGCTCGATGCCCCTGAGCGCCGCATGCCGACGCAAAGAAAAAGAGGAGAGGCCCCCGGCCGCAGCCAGGACCTCTCCACAAGGGGCTCACGCCCGCTGTGCGGTGCGCTGATGCGCGAGGCGGACGATGTGCAGCGGGACGCCGGCCTGCCGCAGCTTCTGTGCGAGGTTCTGCTGGATGCCTGACCCTTCGCAGATGACGGCTTCAACCGGCTTGAGGTTGAGGATGCGGTCGTTGCGGACAAAGGCGGCGCGGTTGCCCTGGCTCCGGTCAAGCCGGAACTGTATGACCTTCACGCCGCGCGAGGCCGCCCAAGCGTGCGCCACGGCATCGCAGCCCTTGGCCTGAGCCGTGGTCGCAAGGATCATTTCCGGGATGCGCGCCTTGATGCCATCGAGTCCGTTCCAGAGCAGATCGGCATCTTCCCATGCCTGTCCTCCGGAGAATGCCACCACCGGTCCCTCGGGGGCGAACTGCTCGCGCCGCTCCCGGGCACGCGAGGCCAGATAGTCGCGGGCATCGATCATCGAGGCGTTGAGCGCGCTCGACACCCCGGCTTCCCCGGACCGGGGAGAATGGTTTGCCGGTCTCGACGCGGTACATTTCGGCGGCGTGGTCGCGCATGCACTCCATGGCCTCGCGGCACCCCTGCAGCGTCTGGCAGAGCAGCTGCGTGTCCTCCAATTCGGTCGCGTAGATTTCTGACGGATCGTAAGCACGGGCGAGTTCTCCCAGCTTCTTCGCAGCGTCGTCCTCCCGCCCTTCGATCCGCTTGGCGACGACATGGAAGCTGTTGGCGAACCCCCAGACCAGATCGGTGGCAAACGGCTCCATGCGCGTGTCGCGCAGCACATCGAACATCGTCTGCATCATCATTTCGACAGCCGCTCGCACCTGCTCCGGATCGGGCATGTCCAGCGCCTCGGGCGCTTCGACAATGCTCAGTTTCGCCATCTCGCTATGCTCGATGAACGCTCCCTCATAGGTCTGGGTCAGGTCTTCATTTTCGCGCGCGGCCGCAATGTGGCTGGCGAGGTCGGCAAAGTTGGTGAAGTTGGTCATGATAGCCTCCATGAATCTCATCCATTCGATGAGGCTTCTCATTCGACGTGCGGCGGTCGTGGCAGTCAGGGACGTTAACCGGGAAGCCGGCGCAGCCGGACCCCGGTTAACGCCGCGCCAGCGGGGAGTGGGGGAGCCGATTTTATCGGGGCCCAGAACGAAGCGAAGCGAGAGTGGCGGGCCGCGCGAAAATTGGGGGAACCGCTCATCCTTGACGGGCTCGGATCCCCGCACGTCATATCTAGGCATTCAGAGAGAGAGATTTTTTAAGGTACCCCCTCGCCCCAAGGGCCACCGCAAGGTGATCGTTACCCGCAGGGCGTGCGCCGTTGTGGCGCGAGAAGAAAGGAGTGTTCTACCGAACGAAACTTACTGGCACAGTTTCTGCCTGACCGACTTACCGGTGTCGGTGATGAGCCGGCTGAGATTCCGAAAGGGAAACGGGACCATAGCATGTCGGTGAAGGGATCGAAGCCTGACTCCGCAGTCGGGCGGCTGACCTCCGGGCAAGGTGCGCATGGTGAAGACTGGATTGTCTGAATCCCAGTTTCCAGCGGTTAATAGGTGAGCGATGGCGAACGCGGATGACACGCCATTTCGTGCAGGGCGAGGAGCGCGGCCTAGCGAATCGCCGCCAGTCTGCACGGCGCGGCCCCGGTCAGGGGATCAAGGAAACGAACGGGGCACCTAAACGCATCGCGACTCCTCCTCGTGCAACTACGGGATCGCCTAAACAGGCCAGCGTAACGGACCTGCATGGCGACGGAGCCGTCATAGTACTCAAATGCCCGGTGCAATGGCCGGGACAGCCACCGCGAGGTGGACGGACCGGCGGTACAAGCGGCGAGTGATCGCCCGTGAAATCCGCCCGGTGCGGGGGAAGGACGGCAGTTCTGCGTAACTCGACCAATCGATGGAAAGGAACTGCTGATGCAGACCGCTATGATCCTGAGAAGGCTCGAGACTCTTCCGGCCCTGTCGCGGGCGGGAAAGCGGGTCAATGGTCTTCACCGTCTCTTGAGATCATCGCATCTCTATGAACGGGCCTATGTCAAAGTGTCCCGGAACCGGGGTGCGGCGACACCGGGCGTTGACGGGCAAAGCTTCGACGGCATGACGCTTGAGAGGTTAGCCAATCTCGCCCGGCAGGTGGCCGATGGCACTTACCGCCCCCGACCGGTCAGACGGGTCTATATCCCCAAGGGCAATGGCAAAATGCGCCCATTGGGCATCCCTACGGTCGATGATCGCATTGTTCAGGAAGCGGCTCGAATCGTCCTCGCGCAAATCTATGATCCTGTGTTCTCAAGACATAGCCATGGGTTCCGCACGGGGCGCTCGTGCCATACGGCGCTCGAAGAGATCCGTAATACCTGGACAGGCATGAAATGGCTGATCGAGGTGGATGTTCGCGGGTTCTTCGACAACATCGACCATGACATCCTGCTCAGGCTTCTCTCGAAACGCATCGATGATCCACGGTTCATCGGTCTGATCGAAAAGATGCTGAAGGCGGGCGTCATGGACGACTGGACGTTCGAGCGGACCTATAGCGGCACTCCGCAGGGCGGCGTAATCTCGCCCTTGCTGGCCAACATATATCTCCATGAGCTTGATGAGTTCATGGAGGAAATGCGGGTCGGCTTCGATCAGGGAAAAAAACGCGCAGGGCAAATCCCGCCTATACGCGTCTATCTCGCCAGATCGCCGATTATCGTGCCGAGATCGATGCGCTCCGCGCCGGTGGCGCGGACGATGCCGAGGTCCGTAACCTGTTGAAGCGGATCAAGGCAGTCACGAAGGAAAGGCAGGCATGTTCGTCTGTCGATCCGATGGACCCGGACTTCCGGCGCCTTCGCTATTGTCGCTACGCCGACGACTTCCTCGTCGGTGTAATCGGCAGCAAGGCTGATGCAAAAAGGATCAGGGCTGAAATCGAAGCGTTCCTTCGTGATCGGCTCAACCTTGAGGTGTCACCCGAAAAGACGCGGGTCAGTGATGCATCGAAGGGATCGCCGTTCCTTGGCTTCCATGTTTGCGCCTTCACGTTGCGATCTGCCGGGTCAATGGCAGACCGGTCGAAGGTCGGTGGCGGATCACGTCGTGTCCGTCGCCGACCAACGCGGGGCAATATCAAGCTGTGGGTGCCAAGGTCGCGGGTCTATGGGTTTTGCAGGCGCAAGAAACTCGGCAACCTCGATCTGAGGAATGGCCGGGTGCGTCCACAGTTCCTCGACTCCAGTGTTGCGGAAATGGTCATTGCCTACAACTCGGAGCTACGTGGCCTCGCCAATTATTATGCGATTGCAGACGGCGTGAAAAGCTCGCTCGATGGCCTTGAACTCGTCATGTTCAGGAGCCTGCTGGCGACCATCGCGGCACGGCAGCGCATAACGCGGCGCGGGCCATGGCAAATCTGAAACTGGGGACGGACTATGGCGTGAAAACCATGGTTCGGGGTGAACTGCGGGTCCAGATGCTCTGGCGGTTGAAGCACCTGAATGTTCGGCCTTGGCAACAGGCGGTCGTGGACAACACCACGGTCGGGTCACGCCTCGCGTTGAGCACGAACGATATCATCACGCGCCTCAGCGCCCGCGAATGCGAGAGCTGTGGCGACGTCGATGGTCCGTTCGAAGCGCATCATCCCAACAGACTGAAGGACAAGCGGCGCAGCCCGATGACGGCGTGGAAACAATCGGCTCGGCGGCGCGGAACTGTCGTTCTGTGTCGCTCATGCCACGTCCATCTCCACGGCGGTCGGTTGACCAGCGGAATGGAGAGCCGTGTGCATTGAAAGGTGCAAGCACGGTTCGGGGGGAGGCGCTGGAACATCCTCGAAAGAGGCGTTCCGCGTCGACCCTACGAAGACCCGGGCACCGGGGCTTCGGGAGGCGTTAGCCGAGTAGAGCGCCGGTCCCGGCCGCGGCCGGGATGCGCCGACATATGCCGCCCCGGCGGAGGAAGGACGAAATATGAAGGCCGAGCTCCAGACAAATTACGAGGCGCGACTGTCGCGCTATGCGACACTGCTCCATGCGAACGAGCCGCCGGGGCTCGTCGCAAAGCTCGCCATATACCGCCAGCTCCTTCGCCAGCGCGAGATCCATGGCGAGAAGCTCTGGAAGATCGAGCCGATGCTCTATCCGCTGATGCACTCGGCCGAGATCGATCTCCATCTAGCAGCGGCGCGTCTGCTCGAAGATCCGGGCCGATCGGAAGGAAGCATCTTCGCTTTCCTCAAATTCTGCGTGACCAACCGTACGCACATCACGTGGAAGGCCGGAACCCCGCCCGCCGAGACGTTCGACGAGCAGGTCGCGCGGTTGGAGGCGCAACGCGCGACCATCACCGCGATCATGGGCCGCCGGGACAAGTTCTTCGCGCACCTCGACAAGCGCTATTTTCGCGAGCCTGAGCGGATTTACGTCGATTTCCCGCTGGAGGATTCGGCCGTCATCGAACTGGTCAACGTCGTGATCGCGATCGTCACCGAGCATCAATGGAAGCTCAGGGAGACGGCAAACTTTCACGTCGCCGAGTTCCTGGAGATTGGGATCGATAATATGGTCCGCAATCTGGAGGCCGGACGCCGCGAGAATTTTCCGGGACAGCTCGATTGAACTTTACGACTGTCGAAGCTGTTGCCGGCATGTCGGCCGCCTTCACTTGCGCTATAGTCGGAGTCGGCGAACAGCCGCCCAGTTGATCACGCGGAATCGCGCGTGGCGAGATGTCGATCCCACGAGGTTCAGCATGGATGAAGCGATGATCAGGGACGCGGCGCGGGCATTGGCCGACAGGCTGAAGGCGCTCCTCGACAAAAGCATGGCGGACGAAATTCGGCTCACGGGCGACGAAGCCTTGCTTGCCCAGGGGTTCGCCGAAAGCGTTGCCGAGCTGCTGGCGCGGCCGGCTTAAAGCGAACGAGAGGCGGCGCCGTAAGGCGCCGCCCCGGGTTGGTCAGAAGAAGTCGATGCTGTTGGCGATGATCTCGCAGCCGTAGCGGCTCACGCCGTCACGGTCTTCCCAGCTCGAATAGTGGATCCGGCCGGAGATCGCGACGACGTTGCCCTTCTCGCGGGTTGCGGCGGATTTGCCGAGGCCGTTGAAGCAGGTGACCTTGTGGAATTCGGTCTCCTTGGCCGTGTAGCCGGTGGCTTCGTCGACGTAGGTCTTGCCGTCCTTGAGCTTCACGCGGTCGGTCGCGACGATGAGGGTGGTGACGGTGCTGCGGGTCTCGGGATCCTTGGCGACGCGGCCGGTGATGTTGACGATGTTCATGGACGTGCTCCTTGTTGGGTCCGACGGCCTTCCCGCCGGTGACACCGAAGAGCGGCGTGCGGGATCGCATCGCACCGGAGCGCTATGCGGAGGGAAACCCCTGGAGGGAGCTGGCGCGGGCAGCCGCGAAGCGGCAACACGGGCGACTGGATGGGGTTGTGATGCGAGACCGTCCGCCGCAGGTGTCAGTCAAAGGCGAAGGAAGGCCGGCGAACCTGACGAGGATAGCTTTGCACCATCAGTCCACTACGGTCTCGGCGATAGTCCGTCCCGCTGTGCGTCGCAGTCTCGTTCACCGGGAGAAGCCGGAAGGCGACATCAGGTTTGGCAGGCCAGTCGCCGATTCAGGGGCGGTCGGTGAGCCAGTTTTCGACGGTGAGCGCGCGGATGCGGGAAAATTCGCCGACGTTGGCCGTCACCAACGTCGCATCTAGTGCATAGGCATGGGCAGCAATGAAGAGGTCGTTCGGACCGATCGGTTTCCCCGCGCTCTCCAACTCGGCACGGATCCCGCCATATTCGGTGTCGGCGGGTACATCGAGGGCGAGCACCTGAACGCTTCCGAGGATTGCTTCGATCTGTGCCAGCAGTCTGGGCGATCCCTTCTTCGCGCAGCCATACCGCAATTCCGCCGCGGTGATGATGCTGACGCATATCGCGTCTGGCCCGACCTCGGCGATGCGCGAGGCGACGATACCGTGAGGATTTCGCGCAAGCTCAGACACGATGTTGGTGTCGAGCATGTAGAGTTTGCTCACAGGTCGATTGCCCTGGCTGGCAGGAGCGTATCGTCGATATCAGGAAATTGGTCGTCGGGTCCGAGCGGCTCAAGGCTTGCGAGCACTTCGAGGATGTCTTTGCGCCTGATCGGCTCGAGCACCAGTCGGTCGCCTTCGCGGTGTATCATCACTCGGTCGCCGGGCAGCTCGAAGTCGGCGGGAATACGCACCGCCTGACTTTTATTGTTTCGAAAAAGCTTCACTTCACGCGAGACTGAAGCCTGAGGATGATTAGCTGCCACGACGGCCTCCTTTGCATATACATCAACATATACATGGTTGGCGAGCATGCAAGTGCGCCGACCGCGCAGGATGACGGATTCGGGCGAACGAAAAACAGGGCCCGCTTCGCCAGGTGAGCGAAGCGAGCCCTGCCAGGATCTACGCGCTGGGTATGGAGCGCGTCAGAGGACGGGTTGTGACCGGTCAGTCGGCCATTTCGGGCGTGCGGCGCTTGCGGCCACCGGGCGTCGCGGGCTCGCTTCCGAACGCGCCGTCGGCCGAAGATTCACCCAGACCGTCGCCACCCGCAGGAGCAGCTGGCTCGTCGGCGCCCGGCAGCGGCGGCAGGCCGTCGTCGGCCGCGACCGTGTCAGTCGGTGCGTCGCGGCGGCGGGTCGGGCGCGACCAGACGATGTTGTACGAGCCGTCCTCCTGGCGGAATGCCGAGACGTAGAGCGGCTTGTCGAGGCTCGGATCCTCGATCTTGCCGTTGAGGAAGCTTTCGCCGGTCGAGTTGGACGATAGCTCGAACAGCGCGCCGACCTGAACCCATTGGCGGGCGGCCGAAAGCGCAAGGATCTCGAACTTTGGCGCGCGCGGGTTGGCGGACTGGACGGTGCGCAGTGCGATCACGATCGCGACGGTGAGCGTCGAGATCTTGCCGGTGTAGGTGCCGCTGGCGTTCTGGGTGATGGTGCCGATGTTCATGGGAAGTCTCCTTGAGTTGTGTTGCTCGAACCCCTTGTCCGAACACACTCTCTCACCCACTCAGCTCCTCGGCCGTTCGGCCGAGTAAGGCGCGCCAGCGCCGCTCCGACGGACGCCTCTTCGGCGCCGTCGGGTCGTTCCTGATCGTCTCAGGGGCGTAAGAAGACGTCAGTTTGTGAGCGGCGTTGCCGGCTTGCGCCACAGCGCGATAATGTCCTGCATCTCTTCGGCGAACCCCAGGCTGTCGATATAGACGGCGCCGCGGTCGTTCTGACCGAGAAAGCCGATGACCGTCGTGATGTCGTTGGCGATAGCAACGTCGAGGCCGAACATATCGGCGATCTCGAAATGGCCCAGGTCCGGGCCGTTCCACCAGGCCATCAGGAAGTTGGCAACGCGACGCGCCTGGCCGGTGTCGGACATCGCGATCGGTAAGAGCGCGTCAGCGCCGCGCGCGCCGCATCATAATCGGTCGGAATCGAGGTCATCGTCTGTCTCCGGGCGACGAAGCTATAGGTCTGCATCTGTGGCGCAACCGCGAAGTCGATCGGAGGCGGAGTGGTGTTACCAAACGGCTCCTAGATCATCGGTGCGCCGGGCACGCGATGGTGGGCGCTGCCGGCAATGCCGGCGACGCGTGTGGATGAGTGAAGACGGCTCGACGCGAGCGTGGCCGCGAGCGGGAGCGCGTCAACGCATCAGTGGATCGAGCCGAAGAGCGACCGCTTGGCCGCGGCCTGATGGCGGCCGTCTTTCATGCCGGTTGTCTGACGCATTTCAGCGTTGAGCCGCTCGGCGAGGTCAGGGGGCATTTCGACATGGGGCGCGACCACGGCGATCACGGCCTCGGGCGTCAGCATTTCGCCGGGTTCGGTGCCGAGCCAGATCAGGGCTTCACCTTCATCGGGCTCGTCCTCGGTGCGGAAGAACACCTGTGCGAAGAACGTCTGCAGTGGACGGTCCCAACCGACGGTCGCGCGCACGACATGCGGCTGATCGGCCTTGGGCTGAAGGTCATGCCGGCTCATTGGGTCGTCCTCCGGATCCTGTGTTGTACGTGCCGGGCAGCGCCCTCGGCGCTGCTGATCGCCTTGCCGGCCGCCGAGGCTGCCTGGCGCGCGCCGGCCTGCCGAAGCAGAGTACGGGCTTCGCGCAGACGCTCAACTGCTATTGCTATCGCCTGCCCATGTTCGGGCCCGGCCGGTGTAATTCGCCGCATGGCTGGTCTCCGGATTGGGTGTCGGAAAGTTGCGCGACGCTCAGTCGTCGCTGGGGAGCATGATCGTCATGACTCTCACCGTGACCAGCGGGTCAGCCGGGTCCTCGGACCCCCATTCGAGCGTGAGGTCATAATAATCGATCGTGAAGCGGACGGCGTGGCCGGCGACGACGAGGTCGCCGCGCGCCCGCTCGCGAGATTCTTCGGGCCTGAAGACGTATCGCCGAATTGCGGCCATCAAATCGGCCTGGGCCAAAATCTGAGCAACCTTGCCCCTCTCCTCTGCTAAGGTCGCGAGACAGGCGGCGGTGATGACGATGCGGCCGGTCGGATCCAGACCCTGGCGGCAACGGTCGTTGAGCGCGGCGATCCGTAACATTCGGTCGGTCATGCTGCCTCCATCAGGCCGGCGTTGAAGCTCTCGAGCCATTCCTCCATCGTCGGACGCTCGCTCACTGGCACGAGGCCGGCGGCGTCCTGGAAGCGGACAAGCTCGGTCGGCGCGTCGCGGCGGATCGCGTCGACCTCGGCCTCGGAAAGAAGGCGCTCCGCGCGAATGAAATCGGTGATCCTGCCGGGCTTGGTTTTGGTCGACCGGCGCCAGAGACCTTCGACGGTGCGAAGGCGCGGTTCGGCCCGCGCTTCGATGAGGACGATCAGGCGCAGGCACCATTGCGGCAACGCACGCACCTCATCGGGCCGGATCGCGCCGCAGAAAAAGCAGCTCGATTTGGGCGGGACCGGCAGACCGGCCGCTTCGATGCGAGCGATGCAACGGTCGCGCGTCCAGTTCCACTCGCGAAGCGGATAACGACAATTGAAAAGCGGGTCGTCGATAGCTGAGGCGTGGGCATAGCGGCGCGTGTCGGCAGGGGATGCGTCATAGCCGATCAGGCGTGTCACCTTCTGCCCGCGCGCCCATGCGGCCTGAGCTGGCGCCCATCGCTTGAGGAAGGCATCCTGTGGCGCGACCTTCCATTTGAGCGAGCAGCTGTGGCGTCCCAGACTGATGCTGGGGAGCGTCGCATTGGTGAGCACGTTGGCGAGGATCGAATAATATGGAGGCCAGTGCTTGAAGCGTCGGGGCACGTAGCGGACAACCTCATAGGGAATGCGCCGCGCCGCCATCCAGGCGGCGATCAGCTTTTGATATTCATAGGTCTCTGGTTTCTCGGCCCCGGGGTCAGCCGTCAGGACCAGATCCGGCGGCTCGCCGCGCGCTGACAGCTCGACAAGCAGCGTCTGAGCGGAACCGATTAACGCCCTTTGCGGAAGCAGTTATACTGATCCGGCAATTCGAGTCGTTCCCATAAGGAGAATAGCGAATGTCGGCGTGACCGACAAATCAGCCCGTTTGCGTTCTGACGCAACGGTGCGGTTCGCCCGAAACCCGGCAGACCGGCCAGGCCGAAGATCGTGCACGGGTTGGTATCAGTCGATCAAGGCTGGCGATGCGCTGCCTTATGAGAGCCTGCTCGAGCGCGATGCGCTGTTACTTCTCGACTTCGATCCCGATGTTGCGCAGTTCGGGGTGCAACGGGAAACCTTCGTTTGGACGGATGCGGGCCGACAGCGGCGTTACACCCCCGATATCCGGCTGGAGACGGTGGGCGGCGAGGTCATCTACCGGCAGGTGAAACTGGCCACGCGATTGGCGGCTGACCCGACATTGGGCGGACGGTTGCCAGCAATCGAAGCCGAGTGCGCCGCGCGTGGGGCCCGGCACGAGATGTGGCTCGATACCGATATCCGGCGACAGCCACGCTTGTCGAATGCGCGACGCCTGCGCGCAACGGTGGCGGTGCTAGCGGCAGAAAACCTCCACGCGATCCACACCACAATCACCCGCCTCCCCTTTCCGTCGAACCTGGGCGCAGCCGCCGAGGCGCTCGGCGGCCGCCCCGTGCATGTCAACATCGTGCTCGGCCTCGTGGCAGTCGGCGAGTTTGCGATGGATCTCGAGCGACCGCTCGATGACGATACCGTCCTCATGCGGGGGGAGGAATGCGAAATGAACGCAACGCCGATGCGCTTCCAGCAAGGCGACACGCTCTCGATCCGAGACGATCAAGGTCAGGTGGCGCTCTGGTTGGTGATTGAGCGCAAGCGCCGTGGCTATCTGATGCGACCGCAGAGCGGCAGCGATGCGCGAACATGGAGCGACGATGAAATCGACATCGTCTATGGTGCCCGGCGGCTGACGCATCATCCTTGCAATGCGGACGGCCTGCCCAAGGCCATCGCCGAGACGCTGGAGAAAACCTGGGAGTTCTGGCCCGAAGAAATCCGCCGAGCGCGCGAGCGAGCGCAGGGACACCTATGTACGCATGGTCGACGCGATTCGCGGCGAGCACCCAACACTTATGGGCGCCTATGCCGCTGCTGCTGAGGCCGTGTTCGACGCGCATCATGAACAATGGGAACGCGAGGATACCGCGCTTGCGGCCCGGATGGTCGCGGAGCGGCGAAAAGGGAACGGCGAACCGCGCCGCACCAAGGCAGTGGCCCGGCCCAATCCTTATACAGTACGGGCGTGGTATGGCATATGGAGTCGGCACGGTCGCGATATCCGGCTCCTGATCCCGCACTATCATCGGCGCGGGGCACGCCAACCCCGCTATGCGCGCGCGAACGGCGATTATCCCGATACCTACAAGCTCATGCGGCAAGCCGTCGAAGTCTGGTATCTGGGCATGCCGCGGCGGCGGAAGAACTATGCCTATCGCCGCTATGTCGATCTGTGCCGCGAACAGGATGTTCCTGCGGTCAGCGACCGCACCTTCCGGGTGTTTATCCGCGACAATTATACCGAGCGACAGGAATATGAGCGTCGCTTCGGCCGGCGTGCCGCCTGGCTGAAGTTCGGCATCTTCGAGCGGCGGCGCCCGCCAGAACGGCCGCTCGAAGAAGTGGAGGTGGATCATTGTCTGATCGATCTGGTGGTGGTGCATCCGGAGAGCGGCCGCGCCTTGGGGCGGCCCTGGCTCACCGCGCTTCTCGATCGCGCCACCCGCATGATCATAGGGGTCCATCTGAGCTTCGAGGCGCCGTCCTATGCCTCACTCCAGAGAGCGCTTGCCCATTCCTTGTGGAAGAAGGATCTCTCCGGGTTCGCCGATATCGAGCATGACTGGCCGTGCCACGGCGTGCCCGAATGGCTGATCTGCGACAACGGCAAGGAGTTCCGGTCGCAATCGCTGCAGACGGCCGCCAGGATGCTCGACATCGGCATCGTCAATCTGCCGGTGAAAATGCCATGGTTGAAGGGCGCGGTCGAGCGCGTGTTCCAGACCATCGGCGTGCAGGTGTTCAGCCATGAGGAAGGCACGACATCGTCGCGGACCATGGATCTCTATGATCCGGTGGCGCGGGCAAGGCTGTCGCTCGAGGATGTGCGCAGTCGTATCCTCAAGTGGATCGTCGACGACTATCATCACAGCGTCCACGATACGTTGAAATGCACGCCCTATGAGCGCTGGCGAGAACTCAGCGCACTTTACCCAGTGCGCCCGGTTCCCGACTTCGACCATATTGTACGGCTGACCGGAGAGACCTTCTTCCGGCGCATCTCCAACATCGGCATCCAATATGAGGGGCTACTCTATGCTGATCGGGAGAAGCTCGAACCCCTGCTGGCGCGCGCGGCGGGTTGGAGAAGGACTGGGAGTTACGCTACGATCCCTATGATCTGGGTGAGGTCTGGCTGCTCGACGACGAGCGTGGCGAATGGCTGATGATCCCGTGTGTCGACCAGTGCATATCGCGGGGCGTCTCCAAATATCAGCACAAGATCCATCGCTCGATCGCAAAGCGAAGCCTGCCGAAGAATGCGCCGGTGACGGTCGCCGATCTCGAAGCGGCGCGCAGCCTTGCCGAACAGACGGCGGGAGATCTGCAAAGTGAGGCGAGTAAAGTCCGCAGCAAGACGCGGGCGGCGCGGTATGAGACCGACGGTCGCTACTTCACGCCGATCGAAGGCCAAGAGCGACCGCCTGAAATAGAAACGCCGGCACCGGCGGTAGAAACCGCACCACGTGCGGCGAAACAGGCACCGGTGCCGTCGCCTCCCGTCATCGATCTCGACGCGGACATCGAGGCTCTGGTTGCACAATGGTCGGACCCGAGGCGATGACACATCGTCGTCGCGCCGCGACGTTACCGGCACGGCCAGCGGTGCCCGACGCCGTGCTTGCGTTCGAGACCACGGTGATCCCGCATACGCGGCACATGGGCGCGAAGGCGGCGATCCGCGAGTTACATGGCCGATACCGCCCGCGCGAGGACGGCCGACGCTTCAAGGCCCGGGCCCTGCTCATCATCGGCTCTGCTGGGTCCGGCAAGACGACGGCGCTCGAGGACTATATGGCCGACTATCCCGATAGCGCGACGGAGGATGCCGATATCCGCCGCATCGTTTATGTTGAAGCACCGGAACGGACGACGCGACGGGCGCTGGTGGGGGCGATCCTCGGCGCCTACGGCTATCGTGCGCGGGACCATTGGAACGCCAGCGAGGTGATCGAGAAGATCGCCTTCTATGCCGAGGAGACGGGCACCGAGATGATCTTCATCGACGAAGGGCATCACATGGTGAACGAGAATAATCCCGACATGACGGCGGAAGTGACCGAGTTCATCAAGTCGTTGCTCAACCGGGTAAAAGTCCAGATCGTGATCGCGGGTCTTCCCCGGTTGCTCGACATCTCCGTGGCGGGCGAGAAGACGATGCAACTGCGCCGCCGGTTGCAACCGACGATCATCCTCAAGCCCTATGACTGGGCGACGCGGAGCGGCCGCACGATGTTCTCTGGCGTGCTCGGCGTCATGGAGAAGATGATGGGGTTGCCGGATGCGTCCGGCCTCGCGAAGCACGAGATGGCAAAACGCATCTACGTCGCGACGGGCGGCGAGATCGGGATCGTCTCCAAATATCTGAGCCAGGCGCTGAGCGTGGCACTGGCGATCAGCCAGCGGTCGATCGATCTGAACCTGTTGGGAGAGGTTCATGCGGGCTGGCATCCGATTTATGAGCCCGACGTCAGGGATATGCTGGACTTCGATGCGATCCTTGAGGATGTACCGTCAGTTCCGAGCGGCGGCCCGGCTCACCACGACAACCCCTTCCTGTGTTCGGCCGAACGCCTGCGCGAGATCTGGCTGCGCGACGCCGTACCTCCGTCGCCCAAGAACATGAGCCGCGTCACAAAGCTGCGCGGAAGGGGCGCGCAACCCCTGCGGCCCTTCGTGCGCGAGGGATTATGACAGCATCGGCAACTCGACTTGCGTTGCGGGTGCGGCCGGCAACGTTCGAGCCAGGCTGGGCACTGTTCAACCGGCTTGCCCTGCGGCATGGCTGTGAAACCCAGCTGGAATTTGCGCGTCAAGTGCCGCTGGTCGACCGGACCGACTTCGTTCGGGATATGGAGCGTGGGCGACGCTTTCACGATATCGCGCGGCTCAGCGGCGTCCCGCTCGAAACATTGCTCCGTAACTCGATACTGCAGACCGAGGGTGGGAGCGTCCTTGCAGGTGAGCTTGTGAGCCGCAGCGGCAATATCAGCTATAGTTGTCACTTCGCCCGTATCTGCCCGGACTGCATGCGATCGGATATCGAGCGGGGTCACGGGCCGGTCGCCTGTCGGCCGTGGCGGCGCTCCTGGTGGGACCTGGCGAAGGTATCGAGTTGTCCTCATCACGGTCGGGCGCTGCTGGCGATATGTCCTGCCTGTCGGCACGTGTTCCGCCGTTCGGACCTCTCACCAGCGCGTTGCACATGTGGGCACGATCTGACGCAGGAATATACTGAAGCGATCACGTCGGACGGCAAGATCGGCGATGCCTATCTTGTCGGCAGGTTGGTGATGGACCCCGTATCTCCCACGCGTTCCTCGACAGCCTGGCGTTCGCGGACGCGCCGAGATCATGCAATGGGTGGGCTCGGTCGCACGCTGGGGCAGATCGATCATCAGCTGGCGCCGGCAGGAGCCGGCGGAACGTGCCCGCACCATGGCGGCGGGCTTTGCGGTCTGCGAGGACTTCCCCAACCAGTTCGAAAAGATGCTGGACGGGATGCTGGCGGCATGTCCGCTCAAGCGTCTGACGCCTGTGGGTGTCTATGGGCGTCTGCAATACTGGCTCGGCCTGTCCACCAATCCGACTCTCGACCCGATCCGGGAGGTCGTCAGGAATCATGTGGTGAAGAATGTGCCGATAACAGCAGGCACGATGTTGTTCCGCCAACCCGCAACAGAAGGCGATCTCACCACGCTAGGCGGTCTGGCGAAGCTCTGCGGCGTATCCGCTGAACGGGTCGCGACCGTAGCTGCGGCATTGAGGTTGATCGACTCGCTGCCGAGCAACGCCCGGGGTATGGTCGTGCCGAAATCCCTCGAGGAGCCGTTGACGGCCTTCTTCCGCGAGTCCTGTTCTCCCGAGGACGCACGGCGTTATCTCGGCGTCGGTCTCGGGCTGTTCAAGGCGCTCATAGCGCGACATTATCTTCCCCGCGCCTTCCCGCTTGGTGGAGCGTCGATCCCGGCGCAGTATCGTCTGGCAGATCTCGACCGCTTCCTTATGGCTTTGCACGGCGATGCGCCGTTCGTCACAGCGCCGCCGCCAGGCAGCGAGACGATCCTGCGGGCCGTGCGCATCTGTTATCGCTCTTCGGAGGCGATTATCGGCGGGCTGCTGCGTGGCCAGATCAGGGCTACGGGCCGCTTGCGCGGCGAACGGGGCTTTGCGCAGATACTGGTCGATACCGACGCAGTGATCACCGGCCTCGAATATGAGGACGATCCGATGTTCATGCTCATGGCGCAAGCTGCGCGGCACCTCGGCGTGACCATCCCGACGGTCGCAAAGCTCAAGCAAATGGGATGGCTGACAATCGACAGGAAACAGACACCCCTCAGGATCATGCCCGCCTTACGGCGAGCAGAGGTCGAAGCGTTCGGCGCGCGCTTCGTCAGCGCTGCCGAGTTGGCGCGCATCCCCGGCAAAGCTACGCATGCGTGAGGGTTCATCAACATCTGCGGAGCGCCGGTCTGGTGCCGGCGATCGCTGGAAGCCGAAAGCTGCAGCCCTTCTATCACCGCGAGAGCGCCGAAAAAGTGATCCGCGGAGTCTACCGTGATCGGTTGCCCGAAACGACTGCAGCAATGTGAACGGATCTGCCGGCACGGATGAAGCGGCGCGGCTGCGGGCCCGGCTCAAGGCGCTGGATGACGAGCGGGCAGCGGTGATCGCAGCGCTGGACGCCGTCGCGACGCAACAATCGACCGAGCACCGAAAAGCTGATGCGATCTCCCTGTTCTCCGACGCTCCGGTGACCGCGACATCGCCGACAGATAAGAAGGTCGCGTTGTTCCGCAGGCTGTTCGCCGGTCGCGAGGATGTCTTCCCACTGCGCTGGGACAATCGCAAGACCGGGCGCGGTGGCTATGCACCCGCCTGCGGCAACGAATGGAAACGCGGACTCTGCGACAAGCCACAGGTCAAATGCGGCGAGTGCGCGCACCAGGCTTTCCTGCCCGTGACGAACGAGGTGATCGACAAGCATCTGCGCGGCGGCGCATCCTCGCGATCGGATGCCGGCGACTTCGTGGCAGGCGTTTACCCGCTGCTTTCCGATGAGAGTTGCCGGTTCCTCGCAGCCGACTTTGACAAGGCAAGCTGGGCCGAGGACGCGCTGGCCATGATGGAAACCTGCCGCCTGCGAGGGGTGCCTGCGGCACTTGAGCGATCCCGTTCCGGCAATGGCGGGCATGTCTGGATCTTCTTCGCCGACGCCGTGCCGGCACGAACCGCCCGCGCTCTTGGCGCATCGCTGTTGACTGACACGATGGAGCGACGTCCGGAGATCGGGTTCGGCTCCTATGATCGCTTCTTCCCGAGCCAGGACACCATGCCGCTCGGCGGGTTCGGCAATCTGATCGCGCTGCCGCTGCAGGGGCACGCCCGTCGGCGGGGAAACAGCCTGTTCGTGGATGAGCAGTTG
>NZ_JSBN01000025.1 GCF_000797515.1 Sphingomonas sp. Ant H11 | reverse complement strand
ATCCTGCGCTCGGTCGGCCCCGGCGGCTTCCTGCGTCAGGCCCCTGGCGAACAACAAGCACCGATCACCCCCGCGCCGCCGCGCCGTCTGGTTCCCGCCAAGCCCTCGCCCGAAATGGCGGGCAAGACCACGCTGCTCGATCTCAGCGACAAGATCTGCAAATGGCCGATCGGCCATCCGGGCGAGCCCGACTTCCATTTCTGCGGCGAGAAGGTGAACCCCGGTTTCCCTTATTGCGTCGGACATTGCGGCCACGCTTATCAGGCACAGCTGCCGCGCCGCGATCGTCGCCCGGCCCCGCCGCTCCCGTTCGGCGGCCCCCGCGCCCGCTGATCTGCGCGACAGGACAAAGAAAAGGGGTCGCCGACACGCCATCGGCGGCCCCTTTTTTTGACGTTGTTATATTTCGCGTACCCAAACGGGCAAGGGGTGCTGAATGAGCGCCCTTAATCTATCCCGCGATTTCAAGGCAGCGCGCTTTCAGACTTTCGCAAACTTCCTTCGCCTTGCTCATGAAGGAATTGAGCGCGAACCCAATTTCCACAAGCTCCGTAAGCTTGGGGTCCTTAAGGCATATTACGAAGGAAAAATCGTACTCGCCGTTAGTTTTGACATCCCCCTTCCACCTCATAAGTTCTGCCTCGTTTTTGCGAGGGTCCCATCGGGGGGTAAGCATCGCGAAGCTTTCGACGTGCTCCGCAGTGATATCGGGGAACTTGGTCGATGCAATATGCGCTTGGATGGAGAGTCCGACCGTGTGCTTATTGTTTGCGATGGTAGCGAGCGATCGGATCAGGTCGTTTCCGCCGGGGTAAGCATCAGAAGTTCCGTATGGTTGATGCAGCCTGATCGTATCCCAGAGTCTTTGATCGATAGGGCGGCTATTCAACAGACGGTCAACATCAGTGGGCGTTTGCGCCCATGGATAGTAGACGCTTTTGGAGGGGCGTCTGGGCACTATCACGCTGCTAGCATAGATGGCCTGATCAAAGCTGTGCCGCGCACTGGTAAGAGCCTCTGTGGCTTTGCGCCTGAAGCTCTTTGGTATCTGGCCAGTGAATTTGATTTTCTGAACATTCTCGCCAGTGTCAGGGTCGAATTCATTGAAAATGGTTGCAATGTCACCTTTGAAAAAATCAGACATCACGGCTTGAAGTTCAGAGAATGCTTCTTCTGCCCATCCGATCGATTCCTCGACAGTCTCAAACTCTCGTAGGATTTTATCCCTCATGGCTTCTTTGGCATCTCACTTTTTCGCACCAGACGATCAAGCGTCTTATCGGCCTCGGTGGGGTTTAGTTCGCCAGCGGCGATTAGCCTTTCGACCTCGGCGCGAAACCTCGCGCTTTGGGCTTCCTGGCACTCTGGTTCCTTCTTCTTCGGCATCACCGCGCACCAATCGTTTCATAAGTGAGCCGCTTGCCGACGATACCCTTGAGCATCGCGTCGGCACGGTCGGCATCATTGCAACCAAGCGCCACGCGGTTGTTATAGCGGAACTCGAACTCGGCGGCATAGCGGTGCAGGTGCTGCTTGCCGCAGTGCTGATAGACACCCTTCATGCCGCGCTTGAAGATCGAGAAGTAGCCTTCGATGGTGTTGGTGTGGACCTCGCCGCGACCGTACTCGCCCGCGCTGTGACGGGTGAAATCGTGGCTGGCGAAAGTGCGCGACAGGTGGCGGTACTGGCCCGCTTCGTCGGTCATCACGCGGGCCTCGCGGGCGATGTTCGCTTCAAGAATCGGCAGCAGATCAGCGGCCTTGAGGCTGTCCACAACCATCGAACGGGCGCGGCCAGTGTCGCGGTCGATCAGCGACAGCACCTTGTACTTGTGCGCGAAACCACGGCCCTTCTTCTCGCCTTCCGGCTTAATGGTCTTGTCGTAGCCGATGAAGGTTTCGTCGATCTCGACAATGCCACCACCCGAACCGAACTGGTCGAGCCCACCGTCCCGCATGGCTTCGCGGATACGGTGCGACATGAACCAAGCGGTCTTGAGGGTGACGCCCAGAACGCGGTGAAGTTGGTTGCTGCTGATGCCCTTCTTGCTGCCAGCGATCAGGTACATCGCCTGAAGCCAGATATGCAGGGCAACGTGGCTGCTCTCAAAGATGGTGCCGATCTTCACGGTGAAGGGCTTGCGGCACTGGTAGCACTTCCAGACGCCTACACGGGTGGACTTGCCCTGAAGTTTGCCGATGCGTTCCACGCCGCCGCAGTGCGGGCATACAGGGCCTTCCGGCCAGATGCGCGCTTCGACGTAGGCGAAAGCGGCTTCTTCGCTGTGAAAGTGCGGGGCGGAAAGGGCCGACGACATAGGGTTTCTCCAACAGGATTCACCCTACGTTCTCGCCTTGGGTACGTCAAGTATAATATCGCCCTTTTTTTGGTATGCGTACCCATTCCGTTCGTTTCGAGCGTAGTCGAGAAACCTGGCACAGCGTATTTTGCGGTTTCTCGACTTCGCTCGAAACGAACGGGGGTGAGGGAAAGCCGCCCTGCCCCTCCGGATGCTGAACCAATCCTAACAGAGCCATCCGCGATGGTGCTTGGCAGTATCCCCGCCCGCGCCGTATAGCCGCCTCATGCCAGAAGACCTGTTCGCCGCCACGCCCAAGCCGATGACCGATTACGATGCCTCGTCGATCGAGGTGCTGGAGGGGCTGGAGCCCGTCCGGCGGCGGCCGGGCATGTATATCGGCGGCACCGACGAGCGCGCCTATCATCACCTCGCCGCAGAAGTGCTCGACAATGCGATGGACGAGGCCGTGGCGGGCCATGCCACGCGCATCGAGATCGAGCTGCACCCCGGCAACCGACTGGTGATCATCGACAATGGCCGCGGCATCCCGGTCGATCCGCACCCGAAATTCCCGGGCAAATCGGCGCTGGAAGTGATCCTCTCGACGCTGCACTCGGGCGGCAAGTTCGATGGCAAGGCCTATGCGACCTCGGGCGGCCTGCACGGCGTCGGCGTCAGCGTGGTCAACGCTTTGTCCTCCGACACGATCGTCGAGGTCGCGCGCAACCGCGAACTGTATCGCCAGCGTTTCGCGCGCGGCGAGACGCTCGGGCCGCTGGAGCATGTCGGCGCCGCCCCCAACCGGCGCGGCACCTCGGTCAGCTTCGTGCCCGATGCCGAAATTTTTCGGCGCGGACATGCACTTCAAGCCCGCGCGGCTGTACAAGCTCGCCCGTTCCAAGGCGTATCTGTTTGCGGGCGTCGAAATCCGCTGGAAATGCGCGCCCGGCATCATCACCGACGACACCCCGCCAGAGGCCGTGTTCCAATTCCCCGGCGGCCTGGCTGATCATCTGCGCGAACAGATTGCGGGGCGTGAGTGCGCGACCACCGATTTCTTCGTCACCCGCCAGGATTTCCCCGGCGAAGCGGGCCGCGTCGAATGCGCCGTCGCCTGGCCGCTGTGGAGCGACGGATCGTATAGCTGGTATTGCAACACCATCCCCACCCCCGATGGCGGCACGCACGAAGCGGGGCTGCGCGCCGCGCTGGTGAAGGGCATCCGCGCCTTTGGCGATCTGGTCGGCCAGAAAAAAGCCAAGGACATTTCGCCCGAGGATATCATGACCGGCAGCGAGCTGATGCTCTCGGTCTTCATCCGCGACCCGCAATTCCAGAGCCAGACCAAGGACCGCCTGACGTCGCCCGAGGCCGCGACGCTGGTCGAGCGCGCGGTGCGCGACCATTTCGACCATTTCCTCAGCGACAATATGGAGCGCGGCAAGGCGCTGCTGTCTTATGTCATCGAGCGCATGGACGAACGCCTTGCGCGCAAGGCCGAGCGCGAAGTGAAGCGCAAAACCGCGACCAGCGCGCGCAAGCTGCGCCTGCCCGGCAAGCTCACCGATTGTTCGTCCAACGGCCCCGAGGGCACCGAAATCTTCATCGTCGAAGGCGATTCGGCCGGTGGCTCGGCCAAGCAGGCACGCGACCGCAAGACGCAGGCGATCCTGCCGATTCGCGGCAAGATCCTCAACGTTGCCTCGGCCACCTCGGCCAAGATCCATGCCAACCAGGAAATCGCCGACCTTATCCAGGCGCTCGGCTGCGGCACGCGCAAGGACTGTGTGGCGGACAATTTGCGCTACGAACGCGTCGTCATCATGACCGACGCAGACGTGGACGGCGCGCATATCGCCACGCTGCTGATGACCTTCTTCTTCCAGGAAATGCCCGAAATCGTGCGCGCGGGCCACGTCTATCTGGCGCAGCCGCCGCTCTACCGCCTGACGGCAGGCACCAAGAGCCTGTACGCGATGGACGACGCCCACCGCGCGCATCTGGAGGCGACCGAGTTCAAGGGCAAGAAGGTCGAAATCGGGCGCTTCAAGGGTCTCGGCGAAATGAACCCGATGCAGCTGCGTGAAACGACGATGGACCCGAAGTCGCGGGCGATGCTGCGCATCACCTTGCCGCAGGAATATGAAGAACGCGCGGTGGTAAAAGACCTGGTCGACCGGCTGATGGGCACCAACCCCGCGCACCGCTTTGCCTTCATTCAGGAAAATGCCGCACGGATGGACGAAGACGCGATCGACGCGTAAGCTTTGAGCATATAGAATCTGCGTCGGAGTTTTTCATGCCCCGTCTTGATACAGTGTGCCTGCTATTGGCCGTAATAGGCACTCCGGCATTCGCACAAACGAAGGACTCAACGACGGCGGCCACCACCGGACCCGACATTGTCGTGACCGGCATCTCCCTGAATGACGCAAAGGCTTCGCTGCGGGCCTGCCTCGATCAACACTGCCCGCCGGACAAGGATATCGCCGCGACCTTGGCCCTCGCGGAGACCGAGTTCGTGGCGGGGGACTACAAATCGGCCCGCGCGACGATGCTCTCTTCGATCGGGCGCAACCGCCGCTTCGCCAAGCAATATCCGGTTCCCGTCTCCGACCTACTGCGCGCCAATTCCCGAGTGGCGGCGCATCTAGGCGAGGAAACCGCATATCGCAGTGGTGCCATCCAAGTGGTGACCGCGCTGAAAGCGGGACTGCCTCCATCCGATCCGCGCGTGTTAAACGCCCAGCTCGAGCTGGGCGATAGCTACGCCAAGACCGGCGATACCGATGACGCTATCAATCTTTATCAAGACGTGGCCAAACATGCCCATGCGGTTCATCAGTCAAACAGCGAGGGATTTGCTCTCCTCAGGGAGGCACGCCTGTACGCCGCTTTGTCCAAAGGCAAATCGAGCCCCTATTATTCAGACGCGCTAAACGCCACCAATCGACTCATCGCGCGGGGTGAGCCGGAGCTTGCTCCGTTCGTACAAGCGGCAAAGCTGCTCAAGGCAAATATTGCAGTCCAGCATGGCGATACCGGGGCTGTAGACCGCCTTGTCGCGGAATATCGCGCCGTCGCCACAGGTGGTGCCGTCCCCGTCCTGCTGTATGCGCCGAAGATCGAGCAGCGCCAGCTCTCGGGCCGCGAGGGCGCAAGCGGCACCACCCTCAACAAACTCGCCATGGATGACTTCGATAATCAGTGGGTTGACGTGAGTTTCCTCATCAGTGCCGACGGAAAAGTCAGCGAGACCGAGGTACTGCGCAAGAGCTCCGCGCTCTCGGGAGATTGGGTCAAGCCGATCCTCACAGCGATAGCGGGACGACGTTACGCCCCGCTCGCGCCCGACAGTCCAGGCTTCTTCAGAGTCGAACGGTATTCCTTCACTGCGGCCTGGACCACAGTCACCGGATCGCGGATGCGGGTACGCTCGCCTGCTCCAAAAAATTGAAATGGTTGACCTGTCTCGCGATGACGCCAAAGGCGGTTGAAGCGCGTTATCTGCCCATCCGCGCTTGGTGGTATTTCATCCGCACCACCACCCCCGCCAGCACATGCAACACCGCCATGCCGATCAGGAACAGCGGCAGGATCATCGGCATTTGCGGCCAGTACCGCGCGCGTAGGCCCGCTAGCACTGCGCCGACAATCGCCAGCGCGACACCCATCCAGCGGATCGGTCGCGTGACCATGCGCAGTTCCTTTTGATAGGCGGCGCGCTCGGCGGGGTCGTTGAGGTTGGGGGGGTGGCAGAGCCGGGGTCATCGCGCGGTCCAATCGCTGGCGAGCAAGCCCCACAAAAAGGTGTCGCGCACGCCGAGATGCGTTTCCCACTCTTCGCGCAGCCGACCTTCCAGCGTGAAGCCAAGCGCCTTCAGCAAGCCGTTCGACGCAGCATTCTCGGGGTCGGTATCGGCAAAGACACGGCGCTGCCCTTCGACGCGGAGCAGCTGATCGAGCACCGCGCTCACCGCTTCGCGTGCGATGCCGCGGCCCCACTGCGCGCGCGCTACCATATAGCCGATCTCGGAAACGCCGGGCCGCTTCTCGCCGACTGCGACGAAACCGATCGCGCGATCCTCGCCCGCAAGCGTGATCGCCCAGGCGCGCCACTCGACAGACGGCTCTGCAAATTTCGCGCGGGTCTGCTCGACCGAAATGTGCGGCGCGTGCGACCAATAGGTCATCGCCTCCACATCGGCATAGCTGGGGAACAGCGCCTCCGCGTCCTCCACAGTCCGTTCGCGCAGGCGCAACCGACCGGTGTCGAGCACCGGGATCGGCCTCATGCCGTCAGCGCCTCGACCAGCGTCTTGACCTTTTTCTGCCGCCACTGCGGCAGCGGCGCGACCAGCCAATAGCCCAGCCGATACGGACGCGCCTCGCCGACGGCGACCACACGGCCCGAGGCCAGATCGCCTGCTGCCAGCAATTCGGGCACGGTCGCCCGCCCCAGCCCCTGCGCCGCAGCATCGAGCGCCAGCCCGGCATCACCGACATGCACCAGCGATTCGGCGGCATCGTCGACACAGCCGGGCCAGGCGATGCGCGTGTCGATCCCGCCGCCCGCACGCTCGACAGTAATCATACCCGCCGAGGCGATCGGCTCGCCCTCATGCTCCCCCGGGCCATCGCCCCAGCGAATCGCCAGATCGAGATTGGCCTCGGTGAAATCGATCGCGCCGCTGGTCCCGAAGGTGTCGGACGAGATCAGCACGAAGCGCATTTCGGCGTCGCTGCGCGCAATGTCCGCCAGACGCGGCATCAGCCACTTTTCGGTCAAATCGCGCGGTGCGGCGATGGTCAGCGACTTGCTCGTCTGCCCGGCCTGCATCGCACGCACGGCTTCCTCAAACTGCAAAAAGCCCTCGCGCAGCGCGGCCAGCCCGCCCTCGCCCTCGGGGGTCAGCTCAAGCCCCTTGGTCGTCCGGCGGAACAGCACCACGCCCAGCGTATCCTCCAGCGCGCGGATCTGCTGGCCCACGGCAGCCGGCGTCACCGCCAGTTCGTCGGCGGCGCGCGTAAAGCTCAGGTGCCGCGCGGCGGCATCGAGCACGCGCATGCCGTTGAGCGGGAGGTGCGTGCGCTTCATGCCCCCACCGCCGGCGCGATCAGCGCGAATTTGGGGATTTCGACATCGAAGCCCGAGCCGTCCTCGCCCATCATGTGATAGCTCCCCAACATCGACCCGGTCGAGGTCGAGAGCGGGCAGCCCGAGACGTAATCGAAACTTTCGCCGGGGGCGAGCAAGGGCTGTTCGCCGATCACGCCCTCGCCTTCGACCGAATGCCGCGCCCCGCGACCGTCGGTGATGATCCAGTGCCGCGTCAGCAATTGCACCGCTTGCGGGCCGGCATTTTCGAGCCGGATATGATAGGCCCAGAACCACCGGCCACGCTCGGGCTCGGATTGTTCGGGCAGGAAGCTGACCGCGACGCGCACGATCACCCCGCGCGTCTCCGCGACGTACGGGAACAGCGCCTTCACGACCGCCGCCCCGTCATAAGCCCACCGCCGTCAGCGCGCGATCGAGATCCTCGATCACGTCGTCAGCGTCTTCGAGACCAACGTTCAGCCGCAGCAGCCCCTCGGTCACGCCCATTTCCAGCCGCTTGTCTTCGGCGACGCCGGAATGGGTGGTGGAGGAGGGGTGCGTCATCAGCGAGCGCGAATCGCCGATATTGTTGGAAATATCGACCAGTTGAAGCGCATCGAGCAGGCCATGCGCCTGCTGGCGCCCTTCGACCTCGAACGCGAAGATCGGCCCGCACGCGTCCATCTGGCGCATCGCCAGATTGTGCTGCGGGTGGCTCGGCAAGCCCGGATGCAGGATACGCGGCACGCGCGGCTCGAGGAAGCGACCGACCTTCAGCGCATTTTCCGATTGGCGGCGGATGCGCAGGTCGAGCGTCTCCAGCCCCTTCAACACCACCCAGGCATTGAACGCACTGAGCGTCGGCCCGGTGTTGCGCGTGAAGGGCAACAACGTGTTGGTGATGAAATCCTCGGTGCCACACACCGCACCTGCCAGCACGCGCCCCTGCCCGTCCATCATCTTGGTCGCGCTGTAAGCGGTGACGTCGGCCCCGAACTCCATCGGCCGCTGTAGCGCGGGCGTGGCAAAGGCATTGTCGACCACGCTGGTGATGCCGCGCGCGCGGGCGATGCCGCAAATCGCGCTCAGATCGGCAATGTCCATCGTCGGATTGGCGGGGGTTTCGAAGAAGAACACCTTGGTGTTGGCCTTGGCCGCATCCTCAAAAGCCTGCGGGTCGCGCGCATCGACGACGGTCGTCTCGATGCCGAATTTGGGCAGCAGCGTATCGACCAGCCAGCGGCACGATCCGAACGCCGCGCGCCCGGCCACGACATGGTCACCGGTCTGGAGCTGGCACAGCAACACTGCGGTCATCGCCGCCATGCCGGTCGCCATCGTGCGGCACGCCTCGGCCCCTTCAAGCAAGGCGATGCGCGCTTCGAGCATCTCGACCGTCGGGTTCTGCAGCCGCGAATAGGTCATGCCGACCTGATCACCGGCGAAGCGCGCCGCCGCATCGGCCGCGCAGTCATAGGCATAGCCCGAGGTGAGGAACAGCGCCTCGGAGGTTTCCCCCCATTCGCTCCGCGCGGTGCCGCCACGCACGGCTTGCGTTGCGGGGCGCCACTGGCGCGTGATGCTTTGGTCCTGGCCGGTGCGACGTTTCATGGGGCACGCTTTGCCGGGCGCGGGGGGCGCGCGTCAATGGGGCGATTCGCGTGGGAGCAATCCGCACTCCCTTGAAAGCACCGTAGCGAAGACGGATAGAGGCGCGCGTGAACGCCAACCAACCCAGTCCCTATCGTGCCGCCGCGTTGCTGGCGGTTCTGTCGCAAGCGCTGTTCTGCTTTCGCCTGACCGTGCCGACCAAAGTGATGTTCGACGAGGTGCATTACGTGCCCGCCGCACGGCAATTGATCGCGCTGAGCGGGCCAGTGAATATCGAACACCCCCTGCTCGCCAAGGAGATCATCGCGAGCGGTATTTTGCTGTTCGGCGACAATAGTCTGGGATGGCGCTTCTTCTCGACGCTGGCGGGCACAGCGACGGTGCTCGGCGTGTTCGCGATTCTGTGGCTGATGCTTGGGCGGGTGCGCCCGGCACTGTTCGGCGCGTTGTTCGTCCTGTTCAACGGCACGGTGTTCATCCAGGCGCGGATCGCGATGCTCGATGGCTATATGGCCGCGTTCACCGTGCTCGGCATCGCCGCCTTGCTGTGGGCGATGCGCGCCGAGTCGAGCGGGACGGCATGGTCGCGCTGGATCTTGGGGAGCGTGCTGCTCGGTCTCGCCGTTGCCGCGAAATGGATCGCCGCACCGTTCGTTGCTTATGCCGCGATTGCCTTTGTTATGGTGCGGCTGAGCGATGCGCGGCGTGGGGGGCGATCGGTTTATGCCGCGCTCAACGCCCGCCCGATCGGCGGCGTCCATCGACACTGGCCGGGGATGGCGGCGATCCCGGCGATTCTGGTGCTGGGAACGGTCAGCATCGCGACCTATTTCGCGACCTTCGCCCCTGCCTTTTTCTACACGGTGCAGCCGATGACGGTCGCCAAGCTGCTGCCCTTTCAAATGCAAATGTACGGCCAGCAAACGCAAGTCCTGCCGCACCACCCCTATCAATCGGCGTGGTGGACGTGGCCAGTGATGGTCCGACCGATCTGGTATCTGTACGAACGCGTGGATAGCGCGCAGCGCGGGGTGCTGCTGGTCGGCAATCCGGCGGTGCTGTGGGGCGGGCTGGTTGCGGTAGCGGCGTGCCTGTACGGCTGGTGGCGGACACGCGCGCCCGCGCTACTGGCGGCGACGGGGCTATGGCTGGGCAGCTATGTGATCTGGGCGATCATCCCGAAATCGCTTGGCTTTTTCTATTATTACTATCTGCCGAGCATCTTCCTGTGCGTCGCGCTGGCGGTGTCACTCGATCATTTCGCGCGCGGCAAGCGCTGGGATGCGCGCTTCCTGCTGCTGGTCGTCGCGCTGTTCGCGCTCTTCTATCCGGTGTTATCGGCAATGCCGTTATGGGGGCCCAACGCCTTCCATTTCTGGACGTGGTTTCCGAGCTGGGTTTAGAGGCTGTCCCTTTCCCCGTTCGCCCTGAGCCTGTCGAAGGGCCGCCTCCGCAGGGGCACCGTTGCTTGTGCGGCGGGGCTTCGACGAGCTCAGCCCGAACGGACCATGGATGATCGTGCTTGGGCGAAAACGACTTTAATACCGCCCCCACACGAAGCGCGACGACAGCGCATAATTCCACACCGCCGCCACCACGATTCCCGCCAGCGCGGGGGCCGCCCACGCTCCGTGCTGCACGCTGAACAGGAACGCCGCGACCCCGACATTGGCCGCCGCGCCAACCGCGCAGACGAGGCAGAACGACACCCAGCCATCGAACAATTGCCGCACGCCCTTCAGCCGCCGCTCGCGATAGGTCAGCGCATTGTTGAGGAAGAAGTTGAAGGTCATCGCAACGCCCGTCGCGACGATCGTCGCGGCCAGGAAGTTCAGCCCCTCCGCGCGGAACAGCGCCCATAACACCGTCAGGTGGACCAGCGCGCCCAGCGCTCCAATCCCTGAAAACATCACGAACCGCACCGGCACGATCCGCCCGAACAGCCGATCGTACAAAGCGATCAGAAACTCCATCGCCACGACATGGTCGAGCTTGCTCTCCCCCTCGCTGCGCAGGCGGAAAGTATAAGGCAATTCGAGGAATTTCAGCGGACGCGGGCTCGCGGTCATGATGTCGAGCAGGATCTTGAAGCCGATCGCCGACAGGCCCGGCACCAGCGCGCGCGCCACAGCGGTGCGGATCATGAAGAAACCGCTCATCGGATCGCTAAGGTCGGCCTTCAGCACATAGCGGGACAGCCGCGTCGCCAGCGCCGATTTGGCCACGCGATCCTGATCCCAATCGCCCGTACCCCCGCCCGCGACGAAGCGCGATCCGATCACCAGATCGAGCGCGCCATCCGCCTGCAAGGCATCGAGCATCTGCGGCAGCAGCGTCTCGTCATGCTGCAAATCGCCATCGATCACCGCGACCGCCGGTGCCGCAGTCGCGCAAATCCCCTCGATGCACGCCGAGGACAGGCCGCGCCGCCCGATCCGCTGGATCACGCGTACCCGCGCATCGCGCAGGGCAAGATCGCGCGCCGCCTGCGCGGTGCCATCGGGGCTGTCGTCATCGACGAAGATCGCTTCCCAGCGTCGACCGGCCAGCGCCGCGTCGAGCTTGGCGATCAACACTGGAACGTTGCGCAGTTCATTGAAGGTCGGGATGACCACTGCGAGTTCCAGCGCTTCGTTCATTTGAGCGCAGCCAGTACTGCGTCGCCCATCGCCGCTGTCGAATGCGTTCCGCCCAGATCGGGCGTGCGCGCACCGTCCGCGATCGCCGCGATCACCGCCGCCTCGATCCGCTGCGCCGAGGCTTCATCCGCCAGCGAGTGCCGCAGCAGCATCGCCGCCGACAGGATCGCCGCGCACGGATTGGCCTTGCCCTGCCCCGCAATGTCGGGTGCCGAGCCGTGGATCGGCTCATACAGCCCGCACGTCCCCTGCCACTCATTGAGCGAGGCCGAGGGCAGCATCCCGATCGAGCCGACGCACATGCTCGCCTGGTCGGACAGGATGTCGCCGAACAGATTGCCCGTCACGATCACGTCGAACGCGCCGGGGTTGCGCACCAGCTGCATCGCGGCATTGTCGACATACATGTGCGTCAGCTTCACATCGGGATAATCGAGCGCGATCTCATTGACGACTTCGCGCCACAGTTGCGAAGTTTCCAGCACATTGGCCTTGTCGACCGAAGTGAGGATGCGCTTGCGGCGCTGCGCCATCTCGAAACCGACGCGGACGATGCGGGCGACCTCGACCTCGTCATAGCGCATCAGGTCATGGCCTTCGCGCAGGCCGGTATGCGTGATGCTGCGGCCCTTATCGCCGAAATAGACGTCGCCGGTCAGCTCGCGCACAATCACCAGATCGATCGCACGCGCCACTTCCGGGCGGAGTGCAGAGGCGTCCTCCAGCCCCGGAAACATCTTGGCCGGGCGCAAATTGGCGAACAGGCCGAGCGCCTTGCGCAGGCCCAGGATCGCCTGTTCGGGCCGAAGCGCGCGCTCCAGCCCGTCCATCTCGGGATCGCCGACCGCGCCGAACAGGATCGCGTCGGCGCGTTTGGCCAGCGCGAGCGTTTCGGGCGGTAGCGGGTGGCTGGTCTGGCGATAGGCCGCACCACCGATCGGCGCGCTCTCGAATTCATGGCCGAGGTCGAGCGCTTCGAGCACGCGGCGCGCCTCATGCGTGACTTCGGGGCCGATGCCGTCTCCGGCGAGAAGTGCGATCAGTGCCACAGGCGTGCTCCCTTATGCTGCGCAGGGCAATGCCGAGGCGAAGCGCCTCACGCAACCGCCCTTTTCAACCGATCGACCAGCCGCGCCCGCGCATCGAGCGTCGCGGCGCGCCGATCGACCAGGATTTGCCGCTCCAGCGCGTCGCCAGTGAGCGCCAGTGCGGCAAGAATATCGTCCCAATCGGGCGCAACACCCGTGGTCAGCGCGGTCGGCAGCATATCGCGCTCCAGCCCATAGCCAAGCTCCGCCAGCAGCAGCAGTTCATACCGCGCCAGCGCCAGCGCCCAGCCGCGCGCGGCGGGCGCGGATTCGACCGCCACGATCGTCCCGTCGAGCGCTGCATAGAGCCGTGGATAGGGTTGCGCCTCGGGCAAGGCGGCGGCGGTCAGCGTCGTCACCCAATCGAGCGCGGCGGCGGGCAGCGGCTCGGCATAAAGCGGCGCGCGGCTGGTGACGAGTTCCACGCTCAGGCTGGCAAGCTGGTCATCGGTGCGCGCGCGCCATTCGCCGATCACGCGATTGGCCGGTTGCAGAATCGGCCGATTACGACTGGAGCGCCCACCCCGCACATAGCCCGCCTGCAAGCCATGCTCGGCGGTCAGCGCCCGCACAATCGCGCCATGCTCGCCATGATGGCGGATGGTGAGGATCAGGGCTTCGACGCGGAGATGCATGGCGGCGGTGTAACGCGGGGGCGGGTTTTCGCCAGCTTTGGTGTGGCAATGGGGGATTGGTGATTGGGGATTTGGCTTAGATTGGTGGTTAGCTGCCGTCAGCACGGATTATGCCAGAACACACCTCGCGCAGGCTCCGAATAGCAGGCTGGAGGCATTGGGAGGTCGGCCTTGCTGAGCGGCACCTGATAGCCGTAGCCGCCATCAAAATATGCGTTGGTCATAATATCGACGCCCCACGTGTGAACCGTGACATCGGCCGGGTGAAGACCTGCAATAGCCAGCGGCCATTGTTCTTTCGGGACTTTTTTCCAGCTTCTCGGCTTTTCGGGCGGGTCCGTTTTCATCAACCCATAAGCCTCAGCTCGGATCGCTCTGAGCTTCTCTGCATCTGAAATGGGCCGGTTACAGCCACCAATCAGCGACATTATCACTAACGTCGCGGACGTGACTGTTACATATGTTGATCTGCGCATGAGAGCCTTGGAGCACATACGTCGCACGTCCGCTATTGGACGGAACCAGAAATTCCGCAGTCCGGCATCACCCCTACATGCCATATTCTGTCGGCTCATCCCGTCCCTCAATCGCTGCACACCACCCCCTACCGCCGCACCCGCTTCGCCAGCGCCTCCAGCCCCAGCCGCGCGACGGCGCGCTTGCCCCACGCCGCACTGCGGTCGAACACACCGAGCGCCAGCATCGTCGCGCGATTGGCGAGCGAGGGGCGCAGCAGCAGCAGGTCAAGACAAGCGACCCCATCCGTGGCGAAGCTGCGCTTGTGCTGGCCGTCGCCCTCGGTGAAATCGAACTGCGTGAGGCCCGGCTCCGCATAAAGATCGCGCATCGCTTCCAGCATCAGCACCCCGCCCGGCGACAGATCGTTGAACGCCGGATCGTGCCCGACATGGTCATAGCGCACCGTCCCCGCCACGACCGGGCAATAGAGATAGGCGGCAGGCTCCCCGGCAATATAAAGCAGCCACGCGCGTACCGAATCCGCCGCCGCCAGCGCGCGCAGGCTTTGCAGAAACGGCGCGTCGTCGGGCAGACCGCCGCCCAGCAAACGCTCCTGATAGGTGCGCCGCGAAATGCCGCGCGCAATGTCGTGGAAGCGCTGCATCTCCTCGGGCGTGCGGAACCGCCGCACGTCGAGCAGGCCGCCCGACACCTCCATCACGCGCCGCGTCTTGCGCTTCAGGCCCGAGCGCGTGTTGCCCGACAGCGCGGCCTGATACGCGTCGAACCCGATGCCGAGATCGGCATAATGCCGCGTATAGCGTTGCCGCACCTGCGCGATCATGCCGGGTGCTGCCGCCATTACGACATCGCACTGCGCAGCGGGCACGGAGGTGATGAGATAGCCGTGCGCCTGGGCAGCCAGCGGCGGCAATACCGGCGGTTGCCCATCCAGCACCTGCCCCAGCGACAGCGGCACGCGCACCAGGTACCGCTCCACCGCGGCCAGCGTCCGCGCGCCGATCTGGAACCGCAGGGGCAGCGGTTCCGCCCCGTTCACGCCGCCCGTTCCGCGACCATGTTGGACCATAATTGCTCGGCCTGACGCCAGCGCGTGCGCAGTGGATCGGGGCCGAGCGGAACGTCATATTGCCCAAGCCGCAGCGCCGGGCGATCCGCGAAATGCATCGTCGCAGTTCGGTCGCGCGTTCGGCGAGCAACGCGCACAACGCTTCGAAGCGGCGGACATGCACCGCATTGGGCCGCGTGCCCGCGCGGTTGGCGAGCTCGAAGCCGTGGCTGACGATCGTCACCGCCGCATGGTGCCGGTCGAGCGCATGGTCGAGGGCTGCGCGCATTTCGCCCGCCGACAGCGCGCAGATCTGGAAGTTGCGCAGAGCACCCGCTTTCTCCTCGATCAGCGTCACCGGCACCTCGATCACACCGCGATGGCGCAGCGGTGCGATCTGCGCGGCGGGGAGGTCGATCGCGCTCGGCCAAGGATGCTCGCCGCCATTGTGGCTGGCGTCATAGACGAAGCCGAGCTCGGCAAGGGCGCAAAGCGTATCCGCATTGGCGCTATACGATCCCGCGCGAAACGCGATCGGATGCGGCGCGCCGGTCGCGACAAGCAACTCGGTCGCCCCGCGAATCAGCGCGCGCTGTTCGGCCAGGCTATATTCGATGAGTTCGAATCGCGCGGCGCTTACGCCCTTGTCGCCTGCCACAGCGGCGGTCCAGTTCGGATGCAAATGGAGTTGCACCTCCTGCCCGGCCGCCAAAATCGTTTCCACAATCGCCCGGACGGGCGCGAGGCCAAAGGTCAACGCCGGCATCGGATCGACGAAGAAGCATGCCTTCAGCCCATGCCGCGCGAGCACCTCAAGCTGATACGACACCCCGACGCCCGCCGGTTCCAGCGAACGCGCGAAAATCTCCGCCCCGGCCAGGCCATCGCTGTGATGGCGCCACATCAATTCCGTATCGACGGTCAGGAAAACGGGAGAAGTCATCCCGTCGGCACCTAATGCGACGGGATGAAGATTTCACCAACCCAACAAACATTGCGACAGCGCTAAGACATCAGTCTCCGGTCAAAATACGGTCAACCAATTGTTTCACCGTCGGCACAAACCCGTTGGAATAAAACGGATCGCGCTTGAACTGATAAGCACCGTGCCCAGCGAACATCAGATTCTGTTCGACATCGCCACCATGCGCGATGTCCTGCAGTGTCTTCTGGATACAGAAGCTGCGCGGGTCGGCCAGGCGGCCGGTCGAATTGGTCTCGGTGTCGGACCAGGATGAGAAAGCGCACTGGCTGAGGCAACCCATGCAATCGGCCTGGTCCTTGCGAATCACGCCCTTGTCCTGTGGCGTGACGAAGACGAGCGTGTTGTCGGGCGTTTTCAGCGCGTCGGTAAAGCCATCGCCGAACCACTGCCGCGCGCGCAGCAGGTCGTTGCGCGTCACCCAGAAGTTCTTGCCCTTCACTCCCACGTCGAGCTGGAACACATGGTCGCCGGCACTTTGCGTCGAAAAGGCGATCTGCCGTTCGGAACGCGCCTGCAAATGCCGCAGGAACGGGTTGAGCACCGCGCTCGAATAGAAACCGGTGGGCGAGAAGCGGTGCAGCAGCACCTCGCCTTCCTCGATATTGGTGAGGCGTGCCTTCCACGCATCGGGAATCGGGCTTTCCTGCGTCAGCAGCGGGCGCGTGCCGAACTGGAAAGCGATCGTGCCCAGTTCGGGATTGTCGATCCAGTCGGACCAGTCGCGGAGATACCAGACGCCGCCTGCCATCACGATCGGCACGCTGTCGGCAATGCCGCCCTCGCGCATCGTCTCGCGCAGCGCCTTCACGCGTGGATACGGGTCCTGCGGGACGAGCGGGTCCTCGGCATTGGACAGGCCGTTATGGCCGCCCGCCAGCCACGGATCCTCATACACCACCGCCGACAGCCATTCCGCCGCCTTCGAATATGCGCGCTTCCACAGCGCGCGGAAGGCGCGGCCCGAGCTGACGATCGGCAGATAGCTGACTTCATAGGACGCCGCGATCTCGCTCAACTTGTAGGGCATGCCCGCGCCGCACGTGACTCCGGAGACAAGCCCGCGCGTGCGTTCCAGCACACCGTGCAGGATGCGCTGCGCACCGCCCATTTCCCATAGCACGTTGATGTTGATCGCGCCTTGCCACCGGCAATGTCGAACGCGCGGCGCACCTGCTGCACCGCCCCCTCGATCGCATAGTCGATCAGTTCCTCATGCCGTTCGCGGCGGGTGAGCGCCTTATAGACTTGCGGGATGATCTTGCCGTCGGGATCGTAACTGTCGGCATTGACGGCCGAAACCGTGCCGATGCCGCCCGCCGCCGCCCATGCCCCCGCGCTTGCGTGGTTGGTCGCGGCGACGCCTTTGCCACCCTCGACCAGGGGCCAGACCTCACGGCCGCCATAGACGATGGGCTTCAAACCTTTGAACAACGTGACAGCCTCCGACTTAAACTTACGTATGATATACGCTTTGGATGCACCGACGGGCAAATCGTCAATTAGACGAAGGCCTCCGGCCGCCCGATCACCGCGCCGTAGAGCCCGGCATAGCGGGCGATCATGGTGGCCTCGTCATACTCGGCCACCGCCTTGCGCCGGTTGAGTTCGCCGAGCCAGCGCCGCCCTTCCGGGTCCGATTTGGCCAGCGCCTCCAGCGCATCGCGGATCAAGACCTCATGCCCGCGCTTTTCGATGAAGCTGCTGTTTTCGGGCACGACCATGCGCAGCACGTCACCGACCGGTGTGGACACGATCGGCAAGCCCGCCGCCATCCCCTCGATCACGCAGATCGGGAATTGCTCGGATTTGGACGATAGCGCCAGAATATCGAACAGCCCGATATATTCGTGCGGGCGCGGCAGGAAGCCGGGCATCACCAACTGGTCGAGCATCCCCATCCGCTCGGCGGTGTCGAGGATCGCCTGCCGCTCGGGCCCCTCGCCCACGATCACCAGCCGCACGCGCGCCGACATGCCGCCCACCGCCCGGACCAGCATCGGCAGGTCCTTCACCTCGCGCAGCCCGGCAAGCGTGCCGATCACGATTTCGCCCGGCTTGCGCTTGAAGCCGGGGATCGCATCGGGCTTGGGTTTTTGCGCATACAGCGCAGTGTCGATGCCATTGGCGATCCGGTGGACGCGCGCGCGCGGCTGCTTCCACGTTTTCAGCGCAATGTCTTCCAGCGTCTCGGACGGCACCACCAACGCCGCCGCCTTGGTCAGCGCGAAGCGGCGATAGAGGTTGCGCGTCGGCTTCAGCCCATCGGCTTCATCGGCGTTGAAACCGTCCTCATGATGCACCAGCGGCGGCACCCCGGCGGACGACACGCGCCGCGCCATCGCCCCGTCGATCGCGCCCCAATTATAGGTCAGCACCAAATCGAAGCGGCGCATATAGGCCGCGATCGCTTCGTAACGCTTGACCGAAGGGCCGCCGGTCAGCGGCGGCGGGTTCTGCGCGATCTCGTAATCGATGCCCTTGGCGATCGCATCGCGCGCGCCATACTGGCCGTCCATGCTCGACACGATCGTGTGCCGCGCACGGTCGCCAAAGGCGTTCATCAGGCGTACCGCGCGCGCCTCCTTTCCGCCCAGCGAGAAGGTGGAGTGCAGATGCAGAATGTTGACCGGGCGCGCCATTTGGCCGGGCGTTAGCGGCAAATGAATGCCACGTCATCTCCCCAGTCATCTCGCCCGCCTCTTGAAAGCGCGCGCAACGCTCCATATTTTCGGGATGCGGACCGGGCCCCTCTGGCGAGGGCTGAACAAGCCCTCGTGATGTCGGACCGCATCGAGCTCGCTCGGTGCTGGACGGCCCATGACACCGTCCCCGCCCCGAAACAGCCCGATCGATTTCACCATCGAAGAAGAGGCTGCTGCCATGACCAAAATGATCGACCGCCTGACCGCCCTCCACCGCGCAATCGACTCCGCCGTGGCGCGCGAGCGCGCGCGTTTGGCCCCCGATCCTGTGCACATCGCCGCGCTGAAGAAGCGCCGCCTCGCGATCAAGGACCATCTTCACCGCGCGCTGACCCGGCGCGTCACCGCTACCGCATAAAGGACCCACACCCGTGCAACCCAATGTCTATCGCACCATCCCCAATACCGTCGCCGCGCGCGACGAGGGGCTTCGCAGCTACATGCTCGGCATTTATCGCAACATGGGGATCGGCCTGGCGCTGACCGGGCTGGTCGCGCTGGGCGTTGCCTCGACGCCCGCGCTGGTGGCGCTGATCTTCGGCACCCCGCTCAAATGGGTGGCGATGTTCGCGCCGCTCGCCTTCGTGATGTTCTTCTCGTTCCGCATCGACCGGATGACGACGTCGGGTGCCCGCACCGCCTTCTTCGCCTTCGCAGCGGTAATGGGCGTGTCGATGGCGAGCATCTTCCTGGTGTTCACCGGCACCAGCATCGCGCAGGCGTTCTTCACCGCCGCCGCGCTGTTCGCTGGCATGAGCCTGTGGGGCTACACCACCGGGCGCGACTTGACCAAGATGTCGACCTTCCTGATGGTCGGCCTGATCGGCGTGATCGGCGCCAGCCTGGTCAATCTGTTCATCGGCTCGTCGGTGCTGCAGACGGTCGTCTCGGTCGCCGGTGTCGTCGTGTTCACCGGACTCACCGCCTGGGACACGCAGCGCCTGAAGAGCGAATATTTCGCGTACGCCGGCACCCAAGCTGCCGAAAAACTCGCGATCATGGGCGCGCTGTCGCTGTACCTGAACGTCATCAACCTGTTTCAGCTGCTGCTGGGCCTGATGGGCCAGCGCGAGGAATAAGGCCTTACCCCCTCCCGCTACCGCGGGAGGGGCTCGTTCAGGCGAAGGCCGATTTCGGGATATGCGTGATGCGACAGGCGAGATCGGCCTCGCCGCTGGCCACCACATAGTGGTCGCCGGCGTCGACAATGCCCGTCGTGAACACAACATTGTCGATGTACATCAGCTCCTTGATAGGATCGGTCAGCGCCGGATTGGCCTCGATCAGCGGATTATGGCTGGTCCGCAGGACGATGCTGGGATCGTCACGATCAAGGATCGACCAATAGGTCCGGTAAATCCCGACCACGCCCGACGCTCCACGCCGTGCCACAAGGTCAGCCAGCCTTCGGGCGTCGCGATCGGCGGGGCACCGCCACCCATCCGCGCCGTCGCCATCGTCGCTGCGTGGGGGCGGATGCCCGGCTTGTCATACGGCTTCCAGTGCAGCGCATCGGGCGAACTGGCGAGGTTGATCGACGGCCCCGCGCGCCATTCGCTGCCCGGTGGATAAGCGAAATACAAATCGCCGAGCGGCCGGGTCTGCGCCCAGTATTTCTCGCCGATCTGCCCCTCAAAGATCAGCATGTCCTTGTTCTGGTGATCCAGCACGATACCCTCCAGTCTCCAGTCGAGCGCGTTGTCGGAGGTGTAGAGCGTGGTCGAATGCCGCTCCGGGCTGACCGAGCACGTCGTCATCAGATAACGATCGCCGACCTTGCTGATCCGCGCATCCTCGACGCCGTAGCATTGGTATGAGGCGCGCGGGGTGACGGCCTTGTCGTAATGCACCGCCTCAACGCGGGTGCCGTCGGCGGTAAGTTCGACCGGCAGCAACCACGACAGCGAGGTCAGCGCCATCACCTTCCATCCGCCGCCCCGCATCATGAACTTGCGCGGATCGGAGGTATCGACAAAATCGAGCGGCCAGGCATCGAGACAATACCCCCCGTCGAACCAACGCAGGGCGTTGATATGCTGATCCGTCATCGGTGCCCGCAACGCCTCCGCCACGCGCACCATCAGCAGCAGATTGCCATTCGCCAGCCGCGTCATGCCGGGGTTGAACGCGCCCAGCACATAGGTTTCGGCATCCACCTTGCCTGCAAGCGGCGACCGCGCCAGGTCGACATCGGCGGGACCGAAGATCAGCGCATCATGGGAAAAGCTCATTCCGAATTCTCGTTTCGAGGCGTGATGGTCAATTGTTGCACGACCGCGCGACGCGGTTGCGTCAGGATATACTGGACGCCGACCGCAATGTCCTCGGCGCGCAGTGCGGTTTCGTCGCGGATCTTCTCGCGTTGTTTTTCCGGCGGCATCTCTGGCTCCTGCATGGTCGATCCGGTCAGGCCCGGCTCGACCAAAGCGACGCGAATGCCCTTGGGTCCCATTTCCCTACGGAACGCCTCGGCAAAACCCTGAATGCCGTATTTGATTCCGGCATACACGGTCGAATTGGGGCCCAGCACATGCGCGCTCATCGAGCCGATCAACACGATATCGCCCGCGTCGCCAAGCGCCGCGATCGAGGCGTGGGCAGTCATCAGATAACCGGTAAAATCGGTCGCGATGGCATAGCGCACGTCCTCCTCGGACATTTCGCTCAGCCCCTCGGCAGCGACAGCGGCGTTGATGACCGACACGTCGACGCCGCCGAGATACGCCCGGCCGGCCTCGACGAACGCTTTCGGGCTCGCAGGCTCGGCAAGGTCGAGCGTGATGCCGTCGCCCTCGCCAACCTCGCGAATGCGCGTAAGCGCGTCGGCCAGGTGCGCCGCGCTGCGGCCGCAGATAAACACGCGCGCGCCCTCACTCGCCAGCAGCACGGCGATAGCACGACCGATCCCGGTCGTGCCGCCGGTGATGATCACGCGCTTGCCCTTCAAACTGGGCATTGCGGTATACGCATCGGAAAGGTCAGTCATGCAAAGCTCCCGGTTATACTGCCGGGAGACGCGTCAGCCCGGTGCCGGTTCCGCCGCAATCCGCGCGAGCAGGCGATCGATCCCGGCGAGCGCCTCCGGTTCGCCAAGCGTCGGGGCATGACCGATCCCGGGGACCGTAACCAATTCGCCAACGGTGAGCCCGGCGACCATCCGCTCGGCGACACTCGCGGCAAGGATATCGGACTTGCCCCCGCGCACGATCAGCGTGGGGACGTCCTTCAAGCGGTCGAGCGCGCGCCACATATCGGGTCCGGCCTCATTGCCCGGCACGCGGAACGGCTCCGCGATCTTCATATCGTAGTCGAGCACGATCCGCCCCGCACTGTTGAGCCGATACAAGCGCTTGGCCATCGCCAGCCAGTCTTCGAGGCCATAGGTGGGATAGACGTCGCCATTCGCCTCCGCCACCGCGCGCGCGGCATGGATCCAGGTGGGCCAGCTACTGGATTTGCCGACATAACTGCGGATACGCGAAAGCCCTTCGGGCCGGATCTCCGGGCCGACGTCGTTGAGCACGGCCCCCACCAGCGTTTCGCGCGCCGTCCCCGCCAGCAACATCGTCACGATTCCGCCAAGCGAGGTGCCGATCGCGACGTAGCGCGCCACGCCCAGTTCGCCGAGCAGCCCCTCAATATCCTGCACATAGGTAAGCGGGACATAGGTCATCGGGTCCTTGGCGTAGCCGCTCTCGCCGCGCCCGCGCAGATCGACTGCGATCACGCGCCACTGTGGCGACAGCCGCCGCGCGAGGTCGTCATAATCGCGCGCGTTACGCGTCAGGCCGGGCAGGCACAGGATCGGCGGGCGATCGTCGGGGCCCGGATACTCGCGATAGTGCAGCCGCACCCCGTCATTCGACCACCAATATCGATTTTCATAAGGCGACATGGTCAGATCCTGGGGTTGCGTCCTGCGGTCGGCACCCTCCATATCCACGCATGAGCATCACCCCGCAAGCATATGCGCCGCACAGCGCGATCCTCGAACTGGGGGATGCCTTTTACGATCCCGTCGCCGCCGCCGACTTTCCCGAAACCCGCTTGCGCTTTCGTAACGATCGCGCGGCGCGGGAGGTCGGACTTGATACGATGGGCGACGACGAATGGCTGCGGCATTTCGGGCGGTTCGAGAGCCTGCCGGGCAGTCTCGCGGAGCCGCTGGCACTGCGCTACCATGGCCACCAGTTCCGCGTGTACAATCCCGAGATTGGCGACGGGCGCGGCTTTCTGTTCGCGCAATTGCGCGACACGCGCGGGCGGCTGATGGACCTTGCCACCAAGGGGTCCGGCACGACACCCTGGAGCCGCTTTGGCGACGGGCGACTGACGCTGAAAGGTGGCATGCGCGAAGTGCTCGCCACCGAAATGCTGGAAGCGCTGGGCGTCGAAACCTCGCGCAGCTTCTCGCTGATCGAAACCGGCGAGGCGCTGGAGCGCGGCGACGAGCCCTCCCCCACCCGTTCGGCGGTGCTGGTGCGGCTCAGCCACGGCCACATCCGCATCGGCACCTTCCAGCGCATCGCCTATCTGCGCGATGCCGAGAACATGACGCGGCTCGTCGAATATGTCCTGCGCAACCTGTATGACGAGGTGCCCGGCGAGAATGCCGCCGAGCGTCTGCTCGATCTTGTGGTCGGTCGCGCCGCGACGCTCGCCGCCAGCTATATGGCAGCGGGGTTCGTCCACGGCGTACTCAATTCGGACAATATCAACGTGACGGGCGAGAGTTTCGATTACGGCCCGTGGCGATTCGCGCCGACCTGGGACCCAGGTTTCACCGCCGCCTATTTCGATCATGCCGGACTCTATGCCTTCGGCCGCCAGCCCGAGGCGATTCACTGGGACGTGATGCAGCTCGCGGTCAGCCTGCGCACGATCAGCGCGGCCGAACCGCTGATCGCAGTGCTGGAAAGCTTCGCAGAGCGCTACCAGCTTGCGGTGTCCCACGCGATCTTGTGGCGACTGGGCGTCACGCCACGCGATCCGCAGCAGGACCGTGGCTTGGTGCAGACGGTCGAACGCGCGCTGCGGACGAGCGAAAGCGGCCTTGATGGTTTTTTCTTCGACACGTTCGGCGGCGTCGCGCCCGAAGGCGAGGCCTTCGCCGAGGTGCGCGCTGCGCTTACGCCTTACGTCGCCCGCAAGCCCCGCGACCATCATTATTGGCAGGGCACGCCCTGTTCGATGTTGATCGACGAAGTCGAGACGATCTGGGCGGCGATCGACCAGAAGGACGATTGGCAGCCCTTTCATGCCAAAATCGCGCGCATCCGCGAGATGGGTGAGGCGATGACGTAACCCATAGTGAGCGAACCGCCGCGAGCAGAGTGGATTTGCGCACGATTCTGAGGCAGAGACCGTTGTAAATGTCTTCCGAACTTCTTTCCTTCGAACCCGCGACCGGTGCCACCTTGTGGCGTGGCTCGATTGGCGATGTCGACGCCGAGGTGGCCACTGCCCGGGCAAGCTGGGCGAGCTGGGCGGCACAGCCCCTCGCCTATCGCATCGAGGCCCTGCGCCGCTTCGCCAATGTCGTGCGTGCGCGTGCCGATGCCTTTGCCGATCTGATCGCGCGCGAAACCGGAAAACCGCTGTGGGAAGCCCGCACCGAAGTCGAAACCGTGATCGCCAAGGTCGACATTTCCGTGACGGCCTATGCCGAACGCACACCGCAGCGACGGCTCGATTCGCAAATGGGCGGACGGATGGCCTTGCGGCACAAGCCGCACGGCGTGCTCGCGGTGCTGGGCCCCTATAATTTCCCGGCGCATTTGCCCAACGGCCATATCGTGCCCGCCTTGCTCGCAGGCAACGCAGTGGTGTTCAAGCCGTCGGAAAAGACCCCGGCCTCGGGCGCTTTTCTGGTCGAATGTTTCCATGCCGGCGGCGTGCCCGAGGGGTGCGTCCGCCTGTTGATCGGGGGTGCCGCCGAGGGCAAGGCGCTCGCCGCGCATGACGGCATTGATGGTCTGCTGTTCACCGGATCGGCGCACACCGGCATCGCGCTCAACCGCGCGTTCGCGAGCCGACCAGAGAAAATTCTTGCCCTCGAAATGGGCGGCAATAACCCGATCGTGGTGTGGGATTCGCCCGATTTGCATTCCGCCGCGATCGTCATCGTGCAATCGGCCTTCACCAGTGCCGGTCAGCGCTGCACCGCCGCGCGCCGCCTGATCGTCGACGAAAAGCTGTTCGAGCCGCTGCTTGGGGAAGTGACCAAGCTGGTCAACCGCATCATCGTCGACGAACCTCATGCCACCCCGTCGCCGTTCATGGGGCCGGTGATCGACAATGAGAGCGCCGATTTGCTCAGCGAGAGCTTCCTCGAACTGATGATGCGTGGCGGGCGGCCGATCCGCCATCTCGAACGCCCGATTGCGGACCGCCCGTTCCTGCGCCCCGCCTTGATCGACACCACCGAAATGAACGACCGGCCCGACATCGAGCTGTTCGGCCCGATCCTGCAGGTCATCCGCAAATCCAGCTTCGAAGATGCCATTACCGAAGCGAACAACACGCGCTACGGCCTGTCGGCATCGTTGCTCAGCCAGAACCCGGCTTTGTACGACCAGTTCTGGGCCAATGCGCGCGCCGGAATCGTCAATTGGAACAAGCCGACCAACGGTGCCTCCTCCGGAGCCCCGTTCGGCGGCATCGGCTGGTCGGGCAATCATCGGCCAAGCGCCTATTACGCGGCGGACTATTGCGCTATCCCGTCGTTTCAAGCGAGGCCGACCAGGCGCGCGCTTCGATCGGTGTCGGTTTGCGCGACGCGTAACGCGGTTGGCGGTCGACTTATTGGGTTTCGGCCAACCGCTGGCCGCGAATTCAGGAACTTACGCGCATTCCAGGCTTTTGCGTGTTCGTGAAAAACGCTGACACCGCCGATTGCGAACCGCCCCGCGCCCGCAAGCTGAAAACCGAATCGGACAATTGCCTCGCCATTGCGATCCGCGAACGCGACAGCGAGGTCGCTGCCTTGCTGATCGACGAAGCCGCCAAATTGGCGCGGCGATCGAGGGAATTGGCGAACAAGGACTGATCCCCTATCAAGTAAGTGGGAAAAAGCTGGTCTACCCAGCCCCCAAGCAACCGTGAATTGCCCCGGGCGCAGGTCCAGCCCATCGCATAACGATGGCAACGCTTCTCGATCCCACCGCGCGCGGGCGCGTCATTCTCGTCGGTGCGGGCCCGGGCGACCCCGGCTTGCTGACGGTGCGCGCGGTCGCGGCGCTCGAAAGCGCTGATGTCGTGGTACATGACGGTTTGATTGATCCGCGCGTGCTCGACCTCGCCCCCGCGACCGCACAGCGAATCTCCGTGGCAAAGCAGCGAGCCCGGCACACCTTGCCGCAGGAGGCGATCAACACCCTCATCATCGCGCATGTGAAGACCGGCGCGATCGTGGTGCGGCTGAAGGGCGGCGATCCGTTCATCTTCGGGCGTGGCGGCGAAGAGGTTGAAGCGGTGCGCGCCGCCGGTCTGCCGGTCGAGGTAATCCCCGGCGTGTCGGCAGCGTTGGGCTGCGCGGCGGAGGCGATGCTGCCGCTGACCCACCGCGACCATAGCAGCGCGGTCAGCTTCGTTGCCGGGCAATGCAAGGGACTGACCGATCAGGACTGGTCGGGGCTGGCCGGCAAGGGCCGCACGCTCGTCATTTATATGGGCGTCGCCACCGCCAGCGACATTGCCGACAAATTGATGCGCGACGGCGTCGCCCCCGAAATGCCGGTCGCGGTGCTCGAGCGCGGCACGCTCGACGGGCACCGCGCGATCCGCACTCTGCTCGCCGATCTCGGGTCGATGGTCGAGCGCGAAAAGGTCGCGTCCCCGGCGATCATCGTCGTCGGCGAAGTTGTCGATCTGTCCGACGCCGAGGATAAGCTCGGTCGCTGGGCCAGAATTGCGGAGTCTGTTGCTTGAAACTGCTGACCGGAAACGATTTGCCGACGGGTGATGTGCTGTGGTGGACGGGCTCAAGCTGGTCCCGCCATGTCGAGGACGCCGCCGATGTCGGCGACCAGGGCGAAAGCATCGCCCGCGCGAGGAAGGCGCGCGCCGGGTCAACGGTGCCTATGTGATCGACGCCACCGCCACGCCGGAAGGCCCGCGCCCAGCACACATAAAGGACCGCGTCCGCGCGCTCGGTCCGACGGTGCGGCCCGATCTGACCTTGAAGCCTGCGGATCCTGCGGCCGGAAGCTGGGTAATCTGACATGTATAAATACGACCAATATGACCAGCAGATCGTCGATGCCCGCGTCGAGGAGTTTCGCGATCAGGTAAGGCGCCGTCTGGCGGGACAGATCACCGAGGACCAGTTCAAGCCGCTGCGGCTGATGAACGGCCTGTATCTGCAGCTCCACGCCTATATGCTGCGCGTCGCCATCCCCTATGGCACGCTCGACAGCCGCCAGATGCGGATGCTGGCGACGATCGCGCGCAAGTACGATCGCGGCTACGGCCATTTCACCACGCGTCAGAACATCCAGTATAACTGGATCAAGCTGTCCGACGCGCCCGACATCCTTGCCGATCTGGCGACGGTCGAGATGCACGCGATCCAGACCAGCGGCAATTGCATCCGAAATATCTCGTCCGACCAATATGCCGGGGCTGCCGCCGACGAGGTCGCCGATCCGCGCATCTGGGCGGAATTGCTGCGCCAGTGGAGCACCTTCCACCCGGAATTCAGCTACCTTCCGCGCAAGTTCAAGATCGCGGTGATCGGGGCCGAGGAAGATCGCGCGGCGATGCGGCTGCACGACATCGGCATTCAATTGCTGGAACGGGATGGCGTGCTCGGCGGGCGCATTTATGTCGGCGGCGGCATGGGCCGCACCCCGATGATCGCGCCCGAGATCAAGGATTTCGTGACCGCCGACGATTTGCTGAGCTATGTCGAGGCGTGCCTGCGCGTCTACAATCGCTATGGCCGACGCGACAATATCTACAAGGCGCGGATCAAGATCCTGATCCATGAGCTGGGTGCCGACGAATATCGCCGCCAGGTCGAGGAAGAGTTCGCGCACGTCAAATCGCTCGGGCTCGATCCACCCAAGGCCGAATTCGACCGCATCACCGCCTTCTTTGCGCCCCCGGCATTTTCTACCGATGCGCCGGAAACGATCGACCGCAGAGATCCCGATTTCGCGGTGTGGGTCGATCAGAACACCGCCGCGCACAAGCAACCGGGCTATGCGATCGTCACGATCAGTCTCAAGCCGACCGGCGGCATCCCCGGCGACGCCACCGCCGAGCAGATCGACCTGATGGCCGATCTCGCCGAGCGCTACAGCTTCGACGAACTGCGCGTGACCCACGCGCAGAACATCGTGCTGCCGCACGTCCGCAAGGCCGATCTTTACGCCATTTGGCAGGCGCTCGACGGTGCCGGGCTCGCCCCTGCCAATCTCGACCTGATCAGCGACATCATCGCCTGCCCCGGTCTCGATTATTGCAGCCTTGCCAATGCACGCTCGATCCCGGTCGCGCAGAAGATCGCCACGCGCTTCGCCGACCAGAACCGCCAGCGCGATCTGGGCGAACTGAAACTCAAGATCAGCGGCTGCATCAATGCCTGCGGGCATCACCATGCCGGGCACATCGGCATCCTCGGCGTCGACAAGAAGGGCACCGAAAATTACCAGTTGCTGCTCGGCGGATCGGGCGCGGAGGATACCAGCCTCGCCAAAATCACCGGCCCCGGCTTTGACGAGGACGGCATCGTCGACGCGGTCGAAACCGTGACCAACGTCTATCTCGCCAAACGCGCGGAGGGCGAGCGCTTCCTCGACACCTATCGTCGCGTCGGCATGGAACCCTTCAAGGAGGCGTTGTATGGATAAAGCCCAAACCGTCGCCCCGGCGCAGGCCGGGGCGCCCCGTTGGGCA
>NZ_JSBN01000024.1 GCF_000797515.1 Sphingomonas sp. Ant H11 | reverse complement strand
AGCCCGCCCCGCAGCGCCGCCCAGCACGCCCGCCACGGGCGTGATCATCAGCACCGCCGACACGCCCAGCGTCTCGCGCATCGCGCCGAAATAGACATAGTCCCCAGCAATGCCGAGGCTGACCAGCCCGGCGATCATCACCGCGCCCATCACCAGCACCGCGACGCGCTGTTCATAAGCCGCCGCCAGTTCCTCGATCGCAAAGGCGACGCCGGCGAGCGGCGTATTGAACGCCGCCGCCACGCCCGCCGCGCCGCCCGCGATCAGCACGCCCGCGGTGATCGGCACGCGCAGATAGCGATGCACCTTGACCATGATCGCCGCGCTGATCTGCACCGTCGGCCCCTCGCGCCCGACCGAGGCCCCGCCGAGCAGCATCACCACCGTCAGCACGAATTTGACGCTCGCCGTCCACAGCGACACCAGCGCGTTGCTCGGCGGTGTATCGGGCGCGCGACTGGCGGCGATCACCTGCGGAATGCCCGATCCGCGCGCATAAGGCGCGCTCCGCCGCGTCACCCACACCACCGCGGCGAACAGCGCCGGGGTCAGCAGCAGCGGTGCATAAGGCCAGTGCGCGATCAGCGTCGCAAAGGCCCCCTGCGCACGATCGCTGATCGCGGCGAAAGCGAGCGCCACCAGCCCCAGCAGCACCGCGCCCACACCCGTCGCCAACCGCCGTCGCGCCCGCAGCAATTCCGCACCGGCATGGCGCGCACCGCGCCGTCGCCACACGATCGAAACCAGCCGGACGAGATAGGGGGCATTGCGATTCATGCCCGCGTTCATGCGCGATCACTTTGCGTGATACCACCCCTATCGGCGGCATCGCAGATCGTGCGACACCACCGATACGGGGCTCTTCCTGGTCTTCAAGCCGTCTTAGTGACGGACCCACGCCCCCTGTTGCAATGCGGCTTGCGTCGCCACCGGACGACGCTGACCGTTGGTGAGTGCGCGCGATCCTGCCCCCGGTTTTGCGGACGTGTCGACCTTGAACTGCGACGCTTGCGCACTCAGCGACACCACTTCGGTCGACAGGTTGCGCGCGGCGGCCGACGTTTCCTCAACCATCGCCGCATTCTGTTGAGTCGAACGGTCCATTTCGTTGATTGCCGCGCTGATCTCGGTGATCGCCGACGATTGCGCCTGGCTGTCCGATGCCATCGAGCCGAGCAGCTTATGCACCGCATCGACATCGCCAGCGATGTTCGCCAGCGCCACATCGACCCGCTCGACCGCCTTCACCGCCGTCACAATCTCGGTTTGCGTCACGGTCAGTTGGTCACGCGCGCGCTTCGCTTCCTCCTCGGCACGCATGGCGAGCGCGCTCACCAGATCGGCAACGACGGCGAAGCCCCGGCCCGCGTCGCCGGCACGCCCCGCCTCAACCGCTGCGTTCATCGCCAGCACCCGCGTCTGGAAAGCGATCTTGTCGAGGCCCTCAATGACGCTGTCGATTCCCTCCGCGCTATGGCTCACCCGGCCCATCGCCTGCACCGCCTCGTCTGCGGTTTCGCGGCCACCGCCGACCGTCGCAATCGCTTGATCGGCCCGCGCGACCGTCTGTCCGGAGGCGACCGCGGTCGCCTTGAGACGATTGTCCATCTGGGCAATCGCGGCAGAGGTTTCCTCAAGCTTGCCGCATTGCTTTCGGTACGCCGCGCCAGGTCTTCCGATGCCTGAGCAATCTCGCCCGATCCCGTCAGGATGCCCGCCGTGCTTTCCCCCACCGCGCCGATCAGCGTACGCAGATTCAACAGGGCCGAATTGAAGTTGTTCTTCAACTCGTCAAATTCCGGGGCGAACGTTGTGGTAATGTCGACCGTCAAATCGCCGCGCGACAAACCTCCAAGGTTGGTTAATAGCGTGTCGACGACCAGAAGCGATTTCGCTTGCTCCTCTGCGCGCCGCGTGATGCTGGTTTTGAGATCGCCCTGCATCTTCCGCAAGGATTCGGCCAGGGTGCCAACCTCATCGACCTGTTGGATGTGCAGCGTTTGATCGAGCTGTTCTCGCGCGATGCCATCGGCAAACTCGGCGCATTCGCGGATCGGGCGGGCAATACGGGCAGCGGCCAGGGAAATCGCGAAGATCGCAGCGACGGCTACGCCGAGGCCAAGCACAAGCTGCCAGACGACCCCCGAGATCGCACGTGAACCGAGCGTAGCGCTAAGCGTATCGGCCTGCGCCAGAACCAGAGCACGTGGCACCGAGATGACCACCGACCATGGGGTCGTACTGCGCCCGAGATGGATCGGCGAATAGACGTCGATATTGGTCTGCTTCGCGTCGTCAAGCACCTTGGCCTCACCCGATCGTACGATCCCTTCCAATTGCGACCAACGCGGATCGACCGACGCGGCCGGCTTTCCGATCGAGGACGGGTCGGCGCTGTTTGCGGCGATCAGGCCGGTATCGCTGACAATCAGCATCACGCCCTTGCCCGAAAACAGCGAGCTATTGGTCTTGATCGCCAATTTCTGCAGAAAATCGAGATCGTAATCCGCACCGGCAACGCCCACGAACTTGCCGCCGACCGAGATCGGCACCGACATCGTCGCCAGAAATACGCGCTTGCCCTGCACCGTATAGGGCAACGGGCCAAGGATGCTTTCCTGATTGTTGGTGCGCGGCCCAAGATACCAGCCACCTTTGACCAGCCCGTTGGGATGGCGCTCGGCGCTGTTATATTCGACCAGCGGCTGGATCGCGACGCTGCCATTGGCCGCACGCGTCCAATAGGGCAGATAGCGTCCGCTATCGTCCGACCCCTTGGCGCGATTATTGACGAACGCTGCGTCCGCGCCGTCGATCGCATTCGGCTCCCATGCCGAATAGGTGCCGTTGAAGCCGGGGTTTTGTTCCAGAACCCTCCGCATGATCGCGTTGAACTGGTCGCGCCGCGCGCCGCTCGGCGTGCTGCCAACCAGTACCGCGAAGGACTGAGCAGTCGTTCGGGCCGCATCGAATGCAACGTTCAATGCGCCCTTCACGGTGTCCGCCTCGACCGCCGCTCGATTTTGCAGCGTATCCTTGGCCTGGCTGCTGACAATCCCGCCCACTTCGCTGCTGACATACAGATGCGAGGTGAGCGATGAAATCGCGCTGATCGCAACAAGAATTATGACAGTTATTCCCAAACACAGCCCGGAGATTGTCGCGATCTTTCGCTGTAAGGAACGAATCGAGTCGAGGCGTTTTCATCAAATTCATTGCGTCTTCCAATTTGCGACGAATTAACGCCAAGCGACAGGAGACGCGGCACGACAAAGCGAAACGTCAGTTCTATCATAGGAAATTCGACGACGGATCTTCGGTACGGCCGAACAATATTTGCCCCTCGTCTCCGGAGTCAGCCCGGGCGATCGGCATCACCATCGCCCGGGTTCCCGTCGCCATGTTGCACCCCGCGCGCGCCTCGCTTAGGCAGGGCCCCATGAAACTGATCATCGGCAACAAGGCCTATTCCTCCTGGTCGCTGCGCGGCTGGCTTGCGTGCAAGCAATCGGGCCTGCTGTTCGAGGAAGCGGTCGTGCCGCTGTACGATGCCGAATGGGACAAGCGCCGCGAGGGCGACGAATTCGCGCCCTCCTCGGGCAAGGTGCCGATCCTGTGGGATGGCGATGCGGTGGTGTGGGACAGCCTCGCCATCGTCGAATATCTCGCGGAAAAGACCAGCCGCGACCTGTTCTGGCCGGAGGACACCGCCGCGCGCGCGATGGCGCGGTCGATGGCGGCGGAAATGCACTCCAGCTTCACCGCGCTGCGCCGCAAGCACAGCATGAACGTCCGCCAGATCTTCCCGCCGCAACGCCCGGATGAGGACGTTCTGGCCGATCTCGGGCGGATCATGGAGCTATGGGCGCAGGCCCGCGCGCGCTTTGGTGGCGACGGCGATTTCCTCTTCGGCGCGTTCGGGGCAGCGGACATCATGTACGCGCCTGTCGTCACCCGAATCGTCACCTATTCGCTCCCCGTCGCACGCTTTGCGACGTCCTATATGGACGCGGTGCTGCATCACCCCTTTATGCAGGACTGGATCGCCTCGGCGCAGGAAGAGGAATGGGTGATCGAGCAGTTCGAACAACCCGCAACCCGGGCCTGACGATCACGGCACGCGCGTCGTCGGGTAGGGCGTGCCGTCCTTATGCTCATAGCCCTGGGCGGTGAAGCGCAGGTCGATATCGGGATACTCGCCGCCGAGCAGCCGCTCACCCACCCCGATCGCGACGAACACGCAATCGTGCTCGGTTCGGTTCTGCAAATGATGCCCGTCGTGCACCCCGGCCGGGAAAGTCGCGATGTCGCCGGCGCGCAGTAGCGTCTCGCCGCCATCCTCGATCAGCACCGCCTCGCCCGACAGCATCACCACCATCTCGTCCTCGTCATCATGCCAGTGGCGCTGCGATGACCAGGCACCGGGTTTGAGTGTAACATGACTCGCCCCGAAGCTTTTCAATCCCGCCACCGGCGCGAGCCGACGATACCAGCGCTCCGCCACCGGCGCATCAAACGGTGGCGGATAGCCGGTCGCATTGGTTTGCGGGATTGTGTCGAGATCGAGCTTGGGCAATGTCGCCTCCCATGAACGATAGTCTTTTGCCCGATCCGCTCGACCTCGCCAAGGCGCTGCTCGCTTGCGAAAGCATTACGCCCGCCCACGGCGCGGTGTTCGATGTGCTGGAGGCAGCGTTGCTGCCGCTCGGTTTCACGGTTGACCGCTCCATCGTTGGTTCCGCGCCCGACGGACCGGTCGAAAACCTGCTGGCGACGCGCGGCGGGCGTGGCACGCACCTGGCCTTTGCCGGGCATCTCGACGTCGTGCCGCCGGGCGAAGGGTGGACCAGCGGCGCGTTCGCTCCTGAAGTGCGCGGCGGGCTGCTGCACGGGCGCGGCGCGGTCGACATGAAGGGGGCGATCGCAGCCTTCGTCGCAGCAATCCCGGTCGAGCCCGGCATTCCGCTCAGTCTCATCATCACCGGCGATGAGGAAGGGCCCGCCATTTTCGGCACGCGCGCACTGATCGAACGAATGGCGGAAAACGGCGTCCGGCCCGATTTGTGCTTGGTCGGCGAGCCGACCTCGACCGCGCGGCTGGGCGATACCCTTAAGATCGGGCGACGCGGATCAGTCAACATCTGGATCGGGGTGCCGGGCAAGCAAGGCCATGTCGCCTATCCGCACCTGGCCGACAATCCGATCCCGCGCCTGGTCGCGATGCTCGCGGAAATCGACGCGATCGTGCTCGATGCCGGTAACGCGTGGTTTCAGCCTTCCAACATCGAGGTGACCGACATCACCGTCGGCAACCCCGCCACCAACGTCATCCCGGCGCGGGCCGAGGCGCGGCTCAGCATCCGCTTCAACGACGAACAGCGCGGCGTCGATCTCGCCGACCGGATCGAGGCGATCGTCAAGCGCCACGATCCCGCCGCCACGATGGTTGCACGCATTTCGGGCGAAGCGTTCCTCACCGCGCCCGGCCCCTTCTCAGACCTGATCGGCGATGCGATCGCGGCGCATACCGGTGCCCGCCCCGAACTTTCCACCACCGGCGGCACCTCCGACGCGCGCTTCCTGTCGGCGCTGTGCCCGACGGTGGAATTCGGCCTGCTCAACGCGACGATGCACAAACTCGATGAAGCGGTAGCACTCGACGATCTGCTCGCGCTGAGCCGAATCTACCGCGACATAATCGTGCGCGTCGCCGCGCTCTAAGCGATTCAAACGACTCAAAATTCCCCGCGACTCGTGGTGAGTCCTCGGTTTGTGTGGACGCGAGTCCGCAGAATGGGTAAGCTCGGGCTTAACCATAACGGCACGCGGGCATGGCGATCGACCCCTGGTTCCCAATTGCAATCGTCTGCAGCCTGGCAGGATACGGATCGTATCTCGCCGGGCTGCGACGGCAATTGGTACAACCCAATCGCGCCTCCTGGCTGATCTGGACGGCAGCGACGGCGGTCGAGGCCGCCACCTATGCGGCAGTCAACCCAGCGGCGCTGCAAGGCTGGGTGTTCGCGCTCTCCACGCTCGCGTGTCTGGTGGTGACGATCGGGATCTGGCGGCGTTCGGTGTGGAGCGCGCCGTCGCGCGGCGAAGTGGCCTGCACCGCCGCGTGCCTCGCCGCGCTGCTAGTGTGGATCGTGTCGCGCAATGCCTTTTGGGCGCACATGTTGGTGGTCGCCGCCGTCCCCGTCAGCTTCTGGCCGACCTGGCAAAGCGTGATGGAAGACCGCACGCGCGAACGCTCACCCGCATGGGGACTGTGGACGATCGGCGATCTGGCGACCTTGCTGGTGGCGACGCGCAATGGCGACCAACATGCCGGGGAATATGTCTATATCCTGGTCGAACTGCTCTGCCACGCCAGCGTGTGGTTCATGGTCGGGCTGGCGACGATCAACCCGCTGCGCTCGCTCGGTTTCCGCGACGGGCGCTTCTACGTGCTGGACGCTTATGCCCCCACCGCCAATCTGTTCGCGGTCGGCGAGACGCATCTGGGCAAGGCGGTCTATGCCGCGCAAGGCTTTGCCGAAGGCGACGAGATCATCCGCTTCACCGGTCGCCGCTTCCGCGCAGATCGCGTGCCGAGCCTGATGCGCGGATCGAGCGACCGCTTCGTCCAGGTAACCCCCGAACATTATATGGGTCCCTCTGGCCGTATCGACGATCTCATCAACCATAGCTGTTCGCCCAATGCCGGGCTGCGCTTTGGCGGCACCAGCGTCGTGCTGGTCGCGACCCGCAACATCGCGCCCGGCGAAGAAATCGCCTGGGATTATTCGACCACGCTCGCCGAATCGAACTGGCACATGATCTGCCAGTGCCGCAGCCCGGAATGCCGCCGCGTGATCGGCAATTTCTCCACACTGTCGCCCGAGCGGCAGGAATGGTTCCGCGCGCGCAACCTCGTCGCGCCCTATTTGCGGCGCAAGGATGAAATCGCTCTGCCGCGCGAGCGCGCCGCCTAAGCCCCCGCCAACATCGCGCGAATCCGCGCGGCGAGCGTGTCCATCGCGAACGGCTTGGCGATCAACGCCATGCCCGGTTCGAGCGGACCATCCCCGACCACCGCATTTTCGGCAAAGCCCGTGATGAACAGCACCGGCAGGTCTGGGCGGTGCGCGCGGGCGGCATCGGCGACCTGTCGCCCATTCATGCCGCCGGGCAAGCCGACATCGGTGATGAGCAAATCGATTCGTCCCTGCGATTTCAGCACCTTAAGTGCCTGCTCGCCGGTTTCGGTCTCGATCGCCGAATAACCGAGTTCTCCGAGCAACTCCATGACGAGCATCCGCACGGTCGGCTCGTCATCGACCACCAGCACCGTTTCGCCCGCACCGACCGGGATCGCGGTCCCGGCCCCGGCGGCGATCAAGTCCGCCGCCTCGCCGATATGGCGCGGCAGCAGAAGCGTCATAGTCGTGCCCTGGTCGCGCACGGAATCGATCTGCACATGCCCGCCCGATTGTCGCACAAAGCCATAGATCATCGACAGGCCAAGTCCCGTTCCCTGCCCCATCGGCTTGGTCGTAAAGAACGGATCGAACGCCCGCGCGATCACTTCAGGGCTCATGCCCGTGCCGGTGTCGGCGACGCTGAGCGCGAGATAGGGGCCTGGCGGCACGTCACGCTCGCCCGCCGCTTTCTCGTCTAGCACGACATTGTGCGTGGCGATCGTCACCATGCCGCCATCGGGCATGGCATCGCGCGCGTTGATGCACAGGTTGAGCAAGGCGTTCTCAAGCTGGTTGGCGTCGGCCAGGATCGGCCAGCTATCGGCGGGCGTCACCACGTCGAGCACGATGCTGGGGCCCAGCGTCCCGCGCACCAGATCTTCCATCCCCGCAATCAGCTTCGCCACATCGGTCGGTCGGGGGTCGAGCGGTTGACGGCGCGAGAAGGCGAGCAACCGATGCGTCAGTGCAGCCGCGCGCGCGGCTCCCGATTGCGCCGCGCCGATATAGCGCGGCAGATCGTCGATCCGCCCCTGGTTCAGGCGAAGCTGCATCAGCTCCAGCGCGCCCGAGATGCCGGTCAGCAGATTGTTGAAATCGTGCGCGAGGCCGCCGGTCAATTGTCCGACCGCCTCCATCTTCTGGGATTGCCGCAGCCGCTCCTCCAATTCGCGCTGGCGGCTGACGTCGACGCCGACACCGACGACCTTGCCCGGCTTGCCGTCCGGGTCGCGCAGCACGTGGTTGCGCGCCATTATCCAGCGCACACTGCCGTCGGGCAGTTGCAGACGATATTCATTGGCACCGTCGCCGCCAGTCGCACGGACATGCGCGATTGTGGCCTGCATCTTGGGCAGGTCCTGCGGGTGGATGCGCGCCATCACGTCCGCCAGCGTAACGCCCCGCGCCACATGCTCCGGGCTGAAACCGTATAGCGCGGCAAACTCGCTATCGCTCTCGAAACGGTCGTTCGCCAGATCGTAGGTCCACACCCCCACCCCGTCCATCGCCTGCAGCACCATCCGCGTGCGCGTTTCGGCCGCCAGCAACTCTTGATGCTGTCGCCGCTCCTCGGTAATGTCGCGGGCGCTGGTGTAGAGTCGGTCCCCGAACAGCGTGGTTTGCCACGCAAAGGTGCGGTAGTCGCCCGCCCTGGTCCGCAAGCGCTTCTCCAGCCGGTGGGTCGTTTCGGCGGCGGCGATGCGTGCGATCTCGGCGGCACTGCCACCAGTGTCTTCGGGATGGCGCAACCATTGCGAATCGCGGCCCAGGATATGTTCGGCGGACCACCCCAGCGCGCGTTCCCAGGCAGGGTTGATCGACAGCCACCGACCATCGCGCGTGGCAATCCCCAGCAAATCCTCGCTCACCTCCCACAGCCGGTCGCGCTCGGCGGTCCGCGCTGCGACTTCGCCAGCCAGGTCCGCGTTCAACGCCCGCAGCCGCTCGACCGCCCGCACGCGCGCGACTGCGTCCCAACTCAATTCCGCAACTTCCTCAATCAGTGCGATTTCGTTGCCGGTCCAGTTTCGCGGCTCCGCATGGCTAAGATAGAAGCCGCCTTGCCATTCGCCGCCACGAAGCAAGGGTACCGTGACCCCGGCTCGGCTGCCGACCAGGCCCAGCGCCTCCGCAGGCGGTGCATCACGGTCATCCGGCATGCCGAACGCGATCGTCTCGCCTGTCCGCATGGCAGCGTCCCAGCGCGCCCCGAAAACAGCCGCAGGGATCGGCCGCGTAAGCGGCGACAATGCTCCACCAACCCAACTCGGCCCATATTCGACGACGTGATCCGGGGTCACATCGAAGAAGCCCGCCCGGTCAACGCCCAGATATTGGCCGACCGCTTCCGCCGTCAGGTGCATAACCTCGGCGGAATCGCGCTGAACCCGCTGCTGTTCGACAAGGTGCAAAACGAAATCCCGCTCGGATTTCGCCGCGATTAGCGCGCGTTCGTTCAGCACTTGCGCGGTGACCTCAAGCCCCTGGTTAAGGATGCCGTGGGCCACCCCGTCCTCGTCCAGAATAGGTGAACTGTTATAGCTCCAGAAGGTCTCGGTCAGCGCACCTCCGCGCACCATCATCAGACGTTGGGCGACATGCGAGATCCCCTCACCGGCCGCCAACGTCTCGCGGAACTGGGCACCAAGCACCGGCCAGATGTCGGGGCGCGCCTCCGCCGCCGGTCGGCCCAGCGCCGAGGGGTGGTTGTCCGCGAGCACGGTCCACGCATCGTTGTAGAGCAGCAGGAATTCGGAGCCCCAGTAGATCGCAGTCGGGAAGCTGGAACGCAAACAGAGCCCAACGCTAAGCTTCAAGGCGGCGGGCCAATCCTGCGGGGGCCCGAGCGGATGCGACGCCCAATCGAAATCGCGCAGCAGCGCCCCGACCGCGCCGCCGCCGTCGAGAAAACGCACGCCCTCTCTGCTTGTCGCTGGGTCGGCTTTCTGATCCTGGGGTGCCATAACTTTGGTCTCGAACGCTGGCTTAAGCCGGACGGTGCGACGACTGGCGCCAGCCCAACCGTGCGGACCAGCATCGACCCTGTCAACATACTACCGTTTTAGCGCAACTGGCGCGAGACGCGGGCTTACGATAAGAAGTTTCATTCGAAACCACATTGAGGCCAGACTCGCGATGCCGCTCCATGACCTTGCTCATTATGGCCTGTCTGCCGAACGCGGATTCCTGTCGCCCCATGAAATCGACGAGATCGCATTGCCCGGGGACTTTGGCCCGATCGAGGAGGCGGCCGCCAAGCTGTCCGGACTGGTGACCACCGGCCGGGTTCGCCACTGGCTCGATGCCTTGCCCACCCCCGATATCGCTGCCTTCCTCGCCACGGCCGCCGATGCGGAAATCGGGCGTGCGATGGTGCGCTATTCCTTTCTCGTTCAGGCTTATGTGTGGGGGGAGCCGACGCCGCTCGACCGGCTGCCCGCCAATCTCGCCGTGCCGTTTGTCGCGCTGGCGGACCGGATCGGCTTCCCGCCGGTGATGAACTATGCGGGTTATGTGCTCGACAATTGGTATCGGCTCGACAAGAGCGGCCCGATCGCCCTCGAAAATCTGGTAATGGATCAGCATTTCGCGGGTGGTCAGGACGAAAACTGGTTCGTGCTGGTCCATGTCGCGATCGAGGCCGAGGCAGGCCGCGCACTCGAACTGGCGGTGAAGCTGGTCCAGGCCAGCGATACCGGCGATGCCGTCGCGGTCGAGGCGCTGCTGCTGGACATGCACGCGGTATGGGATGCGATCAACGCGATCTTCGATCGCATGGTCGAGAAGTGCGACCCCTATATCTACTTCAATCGGGTGCGCCCCTATATAAACGGCTGGAAGAACAATCCGGCGATGCCCGGCGGGCTGATCTATGACGGGGTCGCCCGTTTCGACGGCAAGCCGCAGGCACTACGCGGACAAACCGGATCGCAAAGCTCGATCGTGCCAACGATGGATGCGCTCTTTCAAGTCGTCCATTCCGGCGACGAGCTACGCGATTTTCTGCTCGAGCTGCATCAATACCGCCCGCGTACGCACCGCGCCTTTATCGAGGATATGCAGGCGGCAAGCGGCCTGCGCGCCTTCGCCGTGACACAGTCGCCGACGCTGAAAGCGGCGTTCAACGCTTGTGTCGAGCAAGTCGCGCGCTTCCGTAGCCGTCACCTCGAATATGCCGCCGCTTATATCAACAAGCAGGCGAGCAATGCTGCGGGCAACGATCCCGATGTCGGCACTGGCGGCACGCCCTTCATGAAATATCTGAAGAAGCACCGCGACGAGAATCGCGCGCAGGTGATCTGATCGGGCGGGCGCGCAATCGCCTAGAGCGCGCCCAGGTCGATCTCTCCGAAACGGTCGAGCGCAGCGTCTGCGGCGGGCATCGGATATTTCAGGCCCGTGGCGCAATTGAACAGCACGACGCGCTCATCCTCATCCACTTCGCCCGTGCGCAGCGCCTCGCGATAGGCGGCGAGCGTCGCGCCGCCTTCCGGGCACAGCAACAGGCCATCTTTCCTGGCGCAATCGTCGACCGCCTTCAGGATCGCGGGATCGCCGACGCCGAGCGCTTTGCCGCCGCTTTCGCGCACCGCGCGCAGGATCAGGAAATCGCCGACCGCCTTGGGCACGCGGATCCCTGCAGCGACGGTAGCGGCGTCCTCCCAGCGTTCGGCATGCTCCTCGCCCGCCTCGAACGCGCGGACGATCGGCGCGCAGCCGCTCGCCTGCACGGCATACATGCGCGGGCGTTCGGACCCGATCCAGCCGAGCTGTTCGAGCTCATCGAACGCCTTCCACATGCCGATCAAGCCCGTGCCGCCGCCGGTCGGGTAGAAGATCGCATCGGGCAATTTCCAGCCGAACTGCGCGGCCAGTTCCAGCCCCATCGTCTTCTTGCCCTCGATCCGGTAGGGCTCCTTCAGCGTCGAGAAATCGAACCAGCGGCCTTCCGCCGCGCCTTTGCCGACGATCGCCCCGCAATCGTCGATCAGGCCGTTGACGCGGTAGACGCGCGCGCCCTGCGCCGCGATTTCGCGCACGTTGATCTCGGGCGTATCGTCGGGACAGAGCACGATCGTCTCGATCCCGCAGCGCGTGGCATAGGCCGCCAGCGCCGCCCCGGCATTGCCGTTGGTCGGCATCGCGATGCGGGTGACGCCCAGCTCCTTGGCCATCGCCACCGCCATCACCAGCCCGCGCGCCTTGAACGATCCGGTCGGCAGCCGCCCCTCGTCCTTCACCAGCACATTGGGGCTGCCCGACGAGCGCGGGATCGCAATCAGCGGGGTCTCGATCTCGCCCAGGCTGACGATATCGCGCGTATGCCGCACCGGCAGCAATTCGCGCCAGCGCCACAAATCGGTCGGCCGCGCCGCAATCATCGCCTTGGGGATCGCCGCCTTCACCGCGGCCAGATCATAGCGCACCAGCAACGGCCGCCCAACGCGCGACAGGCCATGAAGCTGGTCCGCCTCATAACGCTCCCCGGTCATCGAACATTCGAGATGCGTGACGAACGTCGCGCGCTCGGCGGTGAGGTTGGGGTTAATGGGCATGGCTCTCGCCTTTCAATTTGGAAATCAGCGCGTTGAAAGCGACCGGCAAGTCCTCGAGACGTTTTGCCGTTTCGGATAGCGCATAATAGCGATCGACGGCGAATCCGACTCCGAGCGCTGCGATATGAATCTCGTGCCCCTGCTCGATAGCGCGGATGGTCGCGCGGAGATGACGCTCGAGATAAGATGGGCCATTATGCAGCAAGGTGATGTCATCGACCGGAGCCCCATCGGACACGACAATAAGTGCTTTGTGAGCCTCGTGACGTTGGCACAACATCCCGGCGGCCCAGACGATCGCTTCGCCGTCGATGTTTTCGCGCAAGAGGTCAGGATACAGCATGGCGGCCCAGTCGTCATCGTCAAACGGACGATCGAAATCCTTGTAGATCACATGCAACAGCGCACAGAGGCGACCGGGACGTTTGGGCTGCCCGTTCCAAAGCCAATCCTGTCGCGCTTTTCCGCCGTGCCAGCCGACCGTCGAAAAGCCAAAAACGGCGATGCGGGCCCCAGCCGCAGTCCACGCCTGGCTGACCCCTCTGACAGTCGCGGCTGTATGGGCAATCGGATCATCGCGCATGGACCCCGATTGATCGACCAAGAGGCAGATTGCCCAATCATCCAGCGGCGGCGGCATCGCAACCCGATCGGTCATCACTGCTTCGATGCCCCGCGCGACGGTTACCTTGCGCTGCCAGATCGTGCCATCGCACAAGGACCAACCCTTTGCCTTAAGAAACGCGTCATTGGCCAACGTGTCGGGCACGTCTCGTCCTCGCAGGACTAGATCATGTTGTGTGGTGTACACTGTGTAGGGTTGATCCCGCTTGTCGGGCACCTCGACCGGTTTTGGTTTGCGTCTGCGGGGAAACGCCCAGGCGACATATCCTATCAGCGCTGCTGCAAAGGCGCAGCTCAGGATGTCGCCTAGAGCGTTCTCCGTAAACGTCACCCCGCCTTCGCCACGCCCACCAACGCCGGCCGCAACAGGCGGTCCTTGATCATATAGCCCGACTGCATTTCCTGCACGACCGTGCCGACCGGCTGGTCGCTCGGCACTTCGAACATCGCCTGGTGGAAATTGGGGTCGAGCTTCTCGCCGATCGTGGTCATCTTCTTGATGCCGTGGCGCTGGAACACCGCTTCCAGTTCGCGACCGGTCGCATCCAGACCCGCGATCAGACCCTTCAGCTTCTCATCCTCGCGCAACTCGGCGGGGATCGCGTCCAGGCCGCGCGCGAGATTGTCGGCGACCGACAGCAAATCGCGCGCGAAAGCAGTCGCGGCATAAGCGCGCGCGTCGGCGGATTCCTTCTCGGCACGACGACGGACATTTTGCGCCTCGGCATGGGCATACAAGACCTGCGACTTGGCATCGGCAAGTTCGGCTTCCAGCTTGGCGACACGCTCTTTCGCGTAATCGTGTTCGGCCACTTCCGGCGCGTCGGTCGCGGTTTCGGCGCGCAGTTCGCTGGTCAAGTTGATCTTTTCGTCTTCGATCATGTCGTCACACTATCCAATTAGCCCATGAGCCGCGCGAGTGTCGCGGCGGTATAATCCACCATGGGCACGACGCGCGCATAGTTCAACCGTGTCGGCCCAATCACACCAACAACGCCGATCACGCGACCATCAAGACCACGGAAGGGTTTGGTGATGACAGATGAACCGGAAAGCGAGAATAATTTGTTCTCCGCACCAATGAAGATGCGCGTCGCATCGCCCGCGCTGGCATTGTCGAGCAGACGCGCGATTTCCTGCTTGCCCTCCAGGTCGTCGAGCAATTCGCGGACACGTTCCAGATCGGCGGCGGCGGCATCGTCGATCAGCCGTGCCTGCCCGCGGACGATCAGCACCGGGCGGCGATCGGCATCCTCGCTCCAGATCGCGAGGCCGCGTTCGACCAGCGTCCGCGCCGCGCCGTCCAGCGCGGCGCGCTCGTCGGCCATCTCCCGCTCGATCCGCGCGCGGGCCTCGGACAAGGTCAGGCCGCCGAGCATAGCGCTCATATAATTGCCAGCCTCGACCAATGCCGATGGTGGCAGGCCGAGGGGGATATCGATCACGCGATTTTCGACCGAGCCGTCCTCGCCGACCAGCACGGCCAACGCCTTGTCGGCGGAGAGGGTGACGAAGGTCATTTGCCGCAACACCAGTTCGCGCTTGGTCACCATCACCATACCGGCGCAGGCTGACAGGCCCGACAGCGCCGCCGTCGTCGCCGCGATCGCCTGTTCGACCGGCCCGGCCTGTTCAATCTGGCGCTCGATCGCGGCACGTTCCTCGGGCGAGGGTTCGAGCGCCTGCATCATGCCATCAACGAACAACCGGAGGCCGTTATCGGTCGGCATCCGCCCGGCACTGGTATGCGGCGCGGCGAGCAGGCCAAGTTCTTCGAGATCCTGCATCACATTGCGGATCGAGGCGGGCGACAAGTTGAGCCCGGACATTTGCGCAATCGTGCGCGAACCGATCGGCGCGCCGGTCGCAAGGTAGCTGTCCACCACCACGCGAAACACGTCGCGGGCGCGGTCGTTGAGTTCGGTGATCGGTGCGGTGGTCATGGTCGGCAATATGGGGCTAACGCGCCGCCCACTCAACCAGCACCCTCAATCGTCTGTCCCTGGGGCTCTGGGGACAGACGCTCAATCGTCGCCGCGATCGCGCTCGACGGTCCACACCTGTTCGCCCGTCACCGTATCGGGAATTGCCCGGCCGGCCGCGTTGCGGGTCGGGCGATAGCGCAGTTTGTCGATGATCAACTGGCAGGTCGCCGCATCGAGCGCGGCATTCCCGCTCGACCGCGTGACCCGGCACGCCGTCACGCGCCCCTTAACACCGACGTCGAATTCGAGCCCGACCTTGCCCGCCACGCCCGCGTCGTACAGCGCGCGCGGCAAATCGCGGTATTTCAGTTCGCCGTGAATCAGTTGCAGCGGGATTTCCCCGCCCCCGCCGCCGTCGCCATCGCCGCCGTCTCCGCTGCCGGTGCCATTGCCCTGCCCGCCACTGCCGGTGCCGGGGCCGCGGACTGGGGCTGCGCCAGCCGAAGGGTCACTGCCGATTCCAGCGATCGGCGCAACGGCAATGGGGGGCGGCTGCGGCGGGCGGATCACCAGCGGCGGCGCAACGACTTCGTTCGCCTTGGCGGTAAGATTGGGGGGTGCGGCCGCGCCCGCCTTGCGCTTCTGCGCCTCATGCGGTGCAGGGACGACGTCGGGCTTGGGCGGCGGCGCGGGCGGCGTGACGACGAAGGCCTTCAAGTCCTCCACCACCTTCGTCCGGAAATCGACCGACAGCCCGCTGATTAGCCCATAGCCGATCGCCAGCACCAGCAGCGCCGCACCGCCTGCACCTTTCAGGCGATCCTGGGTCGAAGGGTGATAGTGCGTCATCGTGACGGCGTGGCTCCGTGAAGTGCCCCCTCAGATAGGGGTGACACTGCCTCAACGCACGGGTACGGCGAGCCGACCATTTTCAGGAGAATATCGATGCGCCCCAGCGGCCGTACCCCCGACCAGATGCGCGCGATCACCATCACGCCCAACTTCACGCGCCATGCCGAGGGATCGGTACTGATCGGCTTCGGCGACACCAAGGTGCTGGTCACCGCCTCGATCGAGGAAAAGGTGCCGCCGTTCCTGCGCGGCAAGGGCGAAGGCTGGGTCACCGCCGAGTACGGCATGCTCCCGCGTGCCACGCACACCCGGGGCAGCCGCGAAGCCGCCAAGGGCAAGCAATCCGGCCGCACCCAGGAAATCCAGCGCCTGATCGGCCGTAGCTTGCGCGCTGTCACCGATCTGAAACTGCTCGGCGAGCGCCAGATCGTGCTCGATTGCGACGTGATCCAGGCCGATGGCGGCACCCGCACCGCCTCGATCTCGGGCGCATGGGTCGCGCTACGCCTCGCCATTGATGGCTTGCTGGCGAGCGGCAAGCTCACCGCCGACCCGCTGACCCAGAAGGTCGCGGCCATCTCTTGCGGCATCTACAAGGGCACGCCCGTGCTCGACCTCGATTATGACGAGGATTCGAACGCCGACGCCGACGCCAATTTCGTTCTGCTCGAAAACGGCAACATCGCCGAAGTGCAGGCGACCGCCGAAGGCGCGACCTATGATGAGGAAGCGCTGCTGCGCTTGCTCCGCCTCGCGCGCATGGGCTGCACCGACATCTTCGCCGCGCAAGCCAAGGCCGTCGCAAAATGACCGAGGCCGTGCCGCCGCAAGCGATCCGCAAGCTCGCCCCCGGCAAGCTCGTCATCGCCAGCCACAATGCCGGCAAGGTGCGCGAGATCAACGCGCTCCTCGCCCCTTATGGCATTGAAGCGATCTCGGCGGCCGAACTCGATTTACCCGAGCCCGAGGAGACCGGCACCACCTTCGTCGCCAATGCCGAATTGAAGGCGTTGCAGGCGGCGGATCTGTCGGGCCTCCCCGCGCTGGCCGACGATAGCGGCCTGTGCGTCGATGCGCTGGGCGGCGATCCCGGCGTCTACACCGCCAATTGGGCGGAAACGCCCAATGGCCGCGACTGGACCTTGGCCATGACCAAGGTCGAACAAGCCCTCGCCGCCAAGGGGCCCGATGCCAGCCGCGACGCGCATTTCGTCTGCGTCCTCGCGCTCGCCTGGCCCGACGGCCATGTCCAATGGTTCGAAGGCCGCGCCGACGGCACGCTCACCTGGCCGCCGCGCGGTCAAGTCGGCTTCGGCTATGATCCGGTGTTCGTGCCGCTCGGCAGCGATGTCACCTATGCCGAAATGGACTCGGCCCAGAAACACGCGATCAGCCACCGTGCGGCGGCTTTTGCGCAGCTGATTGCGGCGGTGCTGTAAACCCCAACCCGTCACCCCGGCCTTGGGCCGGGGACCACCGTGCAGGGCGCGCAACGCTAAAAATCGCGCGACATCCGCGCGGCTGGGTGGACCCCGGCCCAAGGCCGGGGTGACGGACGGCTAGGGACGCATCAATCCCCCGCGTGCTGTCCGACCACATTCCCCGGCGGCGTATAGCGACACACCAGATAGTCGTCGCGCGCACTGCTCGCGAGCGCACAGCCCATCTGGCTGGTGCGCCGCCAGATGATCCGCGTGTAATGCGCGACATCCTGCCAGCGGCCGGTCGTGCTGATGTCGGGCACTGCGCCGGCGCGATAGCTGCGCCCCTCATCGACCCAGAGCTGCACCATCTCGTCGTATCGATAGGCCCCGCGCGATCCCATGAAGAGGTTCTCGCCCTCGGCGATTCGCCCGCGCGGCTCGGTCGAATGTTTGAACTCGCGCGTCGCGGCCAGCACTGCGGCATAGCGCGCTGCGTCCTTGGCGAGTTCGGCATTCCACGCCAGCGGCGGTGCGCCGACTGCGGCGCGCGCGCGGTTGTGCCCGTCGAGCATGGCGCGCTGCAGCAGCGATTCTCCCCGCGCGGCGGGCGCTTCGCTCAATCGCGGCTCGGTCACACGCGGCGGTTGATCGGGGTCGGATGCGACGCATCCCATCAGCAATCCCAGCGGCAGCAAAGCCAGCCAGTAAACGCGCATCTTTCGTAATCTCCCCGACACGCCCATAGGCTCCCGTTGATGAATGCCCCAGAAACGCCCCTGCTAACGCCTCCTCTGGCGCTTTATGTCCATTGGCCATTCTGCGTCTCGAAATGTCCCTATTGCGACTTTAACAGCCATGTCCGCGACAGCGTCGATCAGGCGGCGTGGCGCGACGCGCTGCTCGCCGACCTGGCCTATGAAGCGCAAGCGCTGCCGGAACGGCGGCTCGGCTCGATCTTCTTCGGCGGCGGTACGCCTTCGCTGATGCCGCCCGAGACGGTCGCGGCAGTGATCGACGCCGCCACCGCGCATTGGCCCGCCGAACCAGACATCGAAATTACGCTGGAGGCCAATCCCTCCTCGGTCGAAGCGGCGCGCTTTGCCGATATTGCGCGCGCCGGCGTCAACCGCGTATCGCTCGGCCTGCAGGCGCTCGACGATGCCGCGCTCGCCTTTCTCGGCCGCGCGCACGATGTAACCGAGGGGCTCGCCGCGCTCGACACCGCGCAAGCCGCCTTTGCGCGAGTCAGCTTCGACCTGATCTACGCCCGCCCCGGCCAGACGCTCGCTGCGTGGGAGGCTGAACTGGCGCGCGCGCTGGCCTTCGGCACCGAGCATCTCTCGCTCTACCAATTGACGATCGAGCCCGGCACGCGCTTCGCGACCGAAGCGGCGGCGGGGCGGATCGTCATTCCGGACGGCGATTCCGCCGCCGATCTGTTCGAGACAACGCGTGCGATGACCGCAGCGGCGGGGCTGCCGGCTTATGAAATTTCCAACCATGCGCGGCTCGGCGCGGAGAGCCGCCACAACCTCGTTTACTGGCGCTATCGCGACTATGCCGGGGTCGGCCCCGGCGCACACGGCAGGCGGGGCGGGCTGGCAACGGCGCGCCACAAAAAAGCCCGAAAACTGGATCGGTGCGGTCGCCCGCAACGGCCACGGCGCGCAGATCGAGGAGCCCCTCGCCCCAAATGCCCGCGCGACCGAGGCCCTGCTGATGGGCCTGCGCTTGCGCGAAGGCGTCGATCTCGCGCGGATCGCGCAGTTGGGCGAGACAACACCTACCGCGCTGATCGATCAGACCGCCGCTGAGCGCCTTGAACAGCAAGGCCTGATCGCACGCAATGGCGACCATCTCGGCGTCACCGAAACGGGGATGCTGCTGCTCGACGCAATCCTGCCGTTGATCGTGCGGGGGTAGCTCCTCTTCCGTCATGCCGGGCTTGTCCCGGCATCCACCGTGCGTCCGGCTCCATCATCGAAAGGCGCGGACCACGGTGGACCCCGGCATAAAGCCGGGGTGACGTCGGAAAATGCCTCAAGCCACAATCTTGTCCAGCGCCATACAAAAACGCCTTCATCTCCGCTGCCGACCCCACCGTCACCCGGCTGACCGTCGGCCAGATCGGCCAGGACCGCCCGATCTCCACGCTTTCCTTGCGGAACGCCGCCTGCATCTCGCTGGCTTTCTTGGTCTTCCAGTCGATCATGAACATGTTGGCGTTGGTCGGCTTGACGTCGATCCCCTTTGCCTTGAGGTGGTCGAGCGTCAGCCCGCGCGCGGTCTGCATCTCGGCGCGGCGCGCGGCGATCAGCGGTGCCGCGGTCAGGCTCGCCGTCGCGCAGGCGATGCTGGTCACGGGCAAGGCCCCCGATTGCATGCCGCCATCATAGCGCATCATCTTGGCGATGTTCTTGGGGTTGGTGATGATATAGCCGACGCGCAGGCCCGCCATGCCGAACAGCTTGGAAAAGGTCCGCATCACAATCACATCGTCATGCTTCACCGCCAGATAGGACGCGACCGGCACGCCCGCGAAGTGGGTGTACGCCTCGTCGATCAGCACCATCGATCCGGCCGGCTTGTTGGCGATCAGCCATTCGATGTCGGCCAGCGGCGTGATCGTGCCGGTCGGGTTGTTGGGCGTACAGATATAATAGAGGCCCGCATCGGGGTTGGCCGCCAACATCGCCTTCACGTCATGCGTATAATCCGCCGTCAGCGGAACCGCCTTGACCGGTGCGCCCAGCCAAGCCGCAGTCCGCCCCGCAAGCTCGAAGGTCGGATCGGCCGTCACCAGCCCCTTGGTCGGCGAACAGAAGGTGACGACCGAGCGACAGAGCGGATCGCTCGACCCTGGCCAGGGCGCGACATGGTCATAGGGGACGTTCTCGACCGCCATCACCGCCTTGATGAAATCGCCGCGCTGGTCCTGCGGCGAATAGCGATTGCCCTGCGACACCATGTTGGTCGCGGCCAAGGCACCCGGCGCGAGCGGGCCGGTCCAGCATTCGTTGGCACCGATCCGAACCTTCGCCGTGGGTGCCGGATCGGGCACCCCGCCCGAGGCCCAGGCCGGGCGACCGATCGACGCCGCAACCGCCCCTACCCCGAACACTGCCGCGATTCGCGCAAGGTCGCGCCGCGCAAAACCGCGGCTCAGCAGATCATCCTGCGATTCTTCATTGAGATAGGTGCTGTGCGTCATCGGATCGGACCCCCTGTTTTGCGAAAATCTCCCATCTCTCCTGCGCAGGCTCCCCGGCCCTTGGGAGGGAGTGTTCCGCAAATTGGACACAAAAGCTACATCTTGAAGTAGAAAAACTACTTCATTGTTTCAAACCCGTGAGATTCCGCGACATTTACCCCCGGACTCGCGGTTTTCGCGCGCGTCTTCAAACGTGCGAACCACCGCGCCCTTTGCGTTGACTTTTTCGAGCAGCCCGTTAAGGGCACGCACTCTCTCGTCGCGCGTCAGCACGGCGGGACCGTCCGAGACAGTAGGTGACCGGGATTTGCCGGTCTTAATTTCCTGCCGAGACGGGGACAGGATTTTGCCGGGGCGGTTTTCCGCGACCGGCCTGCCGCCTCCCACCAGGGGCGTCGCTCCCATTCCCCATCGCTGGACAACACCGGATGCGCATTTGCGTGCCCGGTTCGTAACCGGCCTTGCCGTTCGCGGTAAGGTCAAAACGTGGAGAATGGCATGGATCGTGCTCAAAAGACCGAGCTCGTCGCCGAGCTGAACCAGACGTTTGCCGAAGTCGGCGTGGTGGTTGTCACCCGCAACTTGGGCATGACGGTGGCTCAGTCGACCAAGCTGCGTAACGCAATGCGTGACGCAGGGGCGACCTACAAGGTCTCGAAGAACAAGCTTGCCAAGATCGCGCTGGACGGCACCGACTATACCTCGCTGGGCGCTCTGCTCACCGGGCCGGTCGGTCTCGCCAGCTCCATCGACCCTGTCGCAGCCGCCAAGGTGGTTGTCGACTTCGCCAAGACGACCGACAAGTTCGAGATCGTCGGCGGGGCGATGGGCGCGACCGTCCTCGACGTGGACGGCGTGAAGGCGCTCGCGACTCTGCCGTCGCTGGATGAACTGCGTGCCAAGATCGTTGGCCTTCTGGTTGCACCCGCAACCAAGGTCGCGACCATCACCCAGGCTCCTGCGGCACAGCTCGCCCGCGTTCTCATGGCCTATGCCGAGAAGGACAAGGCGGACGCCTGATTTCAGGCCTTCGAGATTACACCCTGAACTGATTTTACTGGAGACTACACATGGCAGACCTCAACGCGCTGGTTGACCAGCTTTCCGCTCTGACCGTTCTCGAAGCGGCTGACCTTTCGAAGCTTCTCGAAGAGAAGTGGGGCGTTTCGGCCGCAGCAGCGGTTGCAGCAGCTCCGGCAGCTGGCGGCGGCGCCGCTGCTCCGGCTGCTGAAGAGCAGACCGAATTCGACGTCATCCTCACCGGCGACGGCGGCAAGAAGATCAACGTCATTAAGGAAGTCCGCGCGATCACCTCGCTCGGCCTGACCGAAGCCAAGACGCTGGTCGAATCCGCTCCGAAGGCGATCAAGGAAGGCGTGTCGAAGGACGAAGCCGCCAAGATCAAGGCCCAGCTGGAAGCAGCCGGCGCAACCGTCGAAGTCAAGTAAGCCGCAGCGGGAGAGACGCTTTAGCCTCGGCTAAAGCGCACTCCCGCAAGGCCGGACGGCGCGGGCCCAGCCCGCGTCCGACGTCATGGGCTTTGCCCATGACCGTCCCGCGACACAGAAAAGGGGCGGCACCACACGGTGCCGCCCTTTTTTCGTATCTCACCCCTCCAGCAACGTCCGTCCGCGGCGCTCGGCGATCGCGCGCGCCGCACGCACCTGTGCCGCCGCAACGACGATCACCATCGCCGGCACGACCGCCGCATCCAGCACCAGCATCGGCCATAAAATGGCAGGCGGCTGCCCCGCCGCAAACCGATTGAGCAATTGATGCGCCGCGTTGAACGGCATGCGCGTCACGAAAATCAGCAACAGCGCCCAGAAATACCACCAACCGGTCACGCGCGCCGAAGCGATCGGCCCATATCCGCGAGTGCCGATCGCGGCGCTGACGAACCACAACAGCAAGGCCGGTTCGAGCAATTGTTGAGCGAGCCCAGCAATCGCACGAAGGGCCGTCACCTGCCCCTCGCTGGCGGCCCCGAACAGCTTCAGGATCGGCTCGGCATAAATGACGATCGCGGTCGGCACGAACTGAAACAGAATGACCCAGCCATAACGCCGCGCCGCAAGCGCCGACGGACGCAGCGCGATCCGTCGGTCGTGCAGCACCAGGTAGCGCGTCGCCACGAACGCCACGCTCCACACGATCAGCATTTTCGGCCAGCCAAAGGCGAGCCGCGCCGCCGTCAATCCAGCAGCATGGCGTGTGGCCGGATCGGCTGAGAAAAATCCGGTGCGAACCTCGACCCCATGCTGCGCCAGCTCGATCGCGGCCATCACCAGCACAATCCACGGCAGCGCGCGTGCGGTCCGCGCCGTGTCGCCAAATGCACCGCCCCAACTCTTGAAAAAGCGCTTGGTCACGCGTCCCCCTCCCCCTCAAACCGCAAAAATGTCCCCCCGGCTGGCAGTCCAGCACGGTGCAAATCGCCTCCAATGTCGAAAAACGGATCGCGCGCGCCTTGCCCGTCTTCAGGATCGACAGATTGACCACGCTGATGTCGACCGCCGCCGCCAATTCGGTCAGCGTCATGCGGCGCGCGTGGAGCACGTCGTCGAGTTTCACCACCACCGGCATCAGACCGTCGCCGCCAGTTCGTCGCGCATGTCGGCACCACGCGAGAACACCTGCGCCAAAACGAACAGCAGCAGAACCGCCACCCAGCCGCCAAACGAGGGCGTCCAGTTGACGAACTGCACGTGCAGCGCAGCGAACCACGCCGTCATCGCGCCCTGCACGAGATCGAGCCCCTGCAACGCCAGCATCGCCCAGGCGATCGCGCGGAGCCGCGTGGCGTTTGCGGCGGTGAACGGATCACCACGCCGCACCGTATCGAGGATCGCCAATAGCTGGGTGAAGATACGGTGCAGCACCAGCCCGGCAACAGCGCCCAAGGCCATTAACAGCCGCAGCGCAAGGATGACGCCCGCAACGTGCAACGTCGTCCCATATTTATGCACCAGCCGCGCGGTCAGCCAGCCATCCACCGGAAAGGACAGCAGGATCGCCGCAACGAAGCCGACGATGCACACAAGATTGACCACCAGAAACAACCGCACCGTGAAGCGCGACGCTTTCAAGACTCGATCATAACCACCCATCGCCGCCTCCTTTACGATTATCGATATGCTACTTATCGATAATCGTAAAGTGCTCAGCGTGTCTCCGCGATCAGATAGGGCAAGGCCACGACGCTATCATACATGCGCGGCGGCGCATCGAGGCGGAACGGCTGCAACTTCGCCTCGGCTCCGCGATCGATGCCGATGACATAGGAGCGCGCGGTCTGGCCGCTGCCACCGGCCCAATCATAGGTCAGGTTGACCGTCAGCACCGGCACGAACAGCACCTTGCCCGCAACGTCCAGCGGCTCAAGCGTCTGCTTCGGGTGCATCGCCATGCCGCCCAGTTCGATCGTCGCGCCCGGCGGCAAATCGAAGGGCGCGGCCACGGGCTGCGCGATCGGCGCGGCAAACACCGCCGCGATCTGCGCATCCTGCTGCGTGCCCGCGCTGAGCAAGCGCACGTTGAGGTGGATGCCAGTCGCCGCGCGGTTTCCTGTGTTCTGCGCAACGATCGTATAGTCGACCGCGGCGCTCAGCACATTGGTGCCGGCCCGCTTGAGAACCAGGGTGACTTCGATCAGGGCCCGCGTGTCTGGCGCAGCTTCGGACGGGACCGGCTCCGCGACCGCAGGTGGTGGTGGTGGTGGTGGTGGTGGTGGTGGTGGCTGGCG
>NZ_JSBN01000023.1 GCF_000797515.1 Sphingomonas sp. Ant H11 | reverse complement strand
TCTGTCGCGCGGCGGCTTCGGGATGAGCGCACGCGGTTTCGGCGGCGGGGCGGGCGAGTGATGCGCCGCACCGATTGCAGCCCGCGCCGCGACTGGCAGGCGCGGGTCGAGGAGCTTGGCCTCGTCTGGCATAGCGTTGGCGGCCAGCCTTATTGGGACGAAAGCGCCTGCTATCGCTTTTCGCTGGCCGAGATCGAGACGATCGAGCGCGCCAGTGCCGAGCTGTACGAGATGTTCCTCGCCGCCGGGCAGCATGTGCTCGACCGCGAATTGCTCGGCGATTTCGGCATTCCCGCTTTCTGCCACAATGCGATTTACGATTCCTGGAATGCCGAGCCACCGGCGCTCAATTTCGGGCGGTTCGACCTGGGCTATGACGGGTCTGGTCCGCCCAGGCTGTTCGAGTTCAATTGCGACACGCCGACCTCGCTGATCGAGGCGGCGGTGATCCAGTGGGACTGGAAGGAAGCGGTCTTCCCAAGCCATGACCAGTATAACAGCCTGCACGAGGCGCTGATCGCCAAATGGCGCGACATCGCGCCGCCGCCGGGGAGCAGCGCGCTCTATCTGGCGCATATCGCGGATGCGGCGGGGGAGGATAGCGTGACCACCGCCTATCTCGCCGACACCGCGCGCGCGGCGGGGGTCGACACGCGGCTGATCGAGCTGAAGGATCTGGGCTGGGATAGTGCGGGTCGGCGCTTCGTCGATCTCGACAACATGCCGATCGACGCGATCTTCCATCTCTATCCGTGGGAATGGCTGGTCAACGAGCCGTTCGGCGGCGAGCTGATCGAGAGCCTGAGCAGCACTTTGTGGATCGAGCCGATCTGGAAGATGTTGTGGAGCAACAAGGCGATCCTGGCGGTGCTGTGGGAGCTGTATCCGGGGCACCCCAATTTGCTGGAGACGCGGCGGGCACCGCTTGTCGGCGACCATGTCCGCAAGCCGTTGCTGGCGCGCGAGGGGGCCAATGTCACGCTTGTGAAGGGCGGGGCGACGCTGGCCGAGACCGGCGGCGATTATGGCGAGGAAGGCTTCGTCTATCAGGCGCTGTACGATCTGCCCGGCAGCGGCGAGCAGCGCCCGGTGCTGGGCGCATGGATCGTCGATGGCGCGCCGGCGGGGATGGCATTCGCGAGGACGGGCCGATCACCGGCAACACCGCGCGCTTCGTGCCGCACATCATCGAAGGGTAATATGTCCGAGCACCAGTACACCGCGCGGATCGCCTGGACCGGCAATCGCGGCGAGGGGACGCGGCAGTATCGCGGCTATGACCGGACGTGGCAGATCGTGACGCCGGGCAAGCCGGTGATCGAGTGCTCGAACGATCCGTTGCTGGGCGGCGATCCGGGCCTGCCCAACCCCGAGGATTTGCTGCTGGCGACGCTCTCGGGCTGTCACATGCTGTGGTATCTGCATCTGGCGAGCGTCGCCGGGGTGGTGGTGACCGCCTATACCGACGACCCGCTCGGCATCGGCGAAAGCGCGCCCGATGGGACGGGGCGGTTCGTGAAGGCGGTGCTGCGGCCGCGGATCGAGCTGCTCGCGGGGAGCGATCTGGCGGTGGCGGATGCGATCCACGCGCGCATCCACGCGCATTGCTTCATCGCGCGATCGGTGAATTTCCCGGTCGAATATGCGGCGACCTATATCGAGCGGTGATCCGGTGCGCCCGACTCGGAAGGTAACGAAGGTAAGGGCGCGTTATAGGCGGAGTGCGACCAATCTCGTCTTGCTGTCGATGAACCGAGTACGGTCGATGGCGGCAACGATGAGAAAGAGCATGCGGGGCGAGATTTTCATACTTCCCGCGTGTAGGACAACGCTTTCGTAAGGTTCGATCAGCGCGCGCTCAAAACGTGCTTCCCCGGCGAAGGCCGGGGCCCAGTTGCGAAGGTGGAACTTATCAAGCGCTAGAGTGTGATGACGTTTGACGGACTCCCCTCCCTTCAGGAAGGGAGGGGCTTCCCCGGATCGAAGTAACGTCATCCCGCTTTAGCGCTCGCCCTGTGCCGTTCCTCGCCTGGACCCCGGCTTTCGCCTGGGAAGGGCTTTATGGAAAGGCGTTGCGCCCCTGCGCAGGCGGTCAGCGCGAGCGGCGGGGCCAGTTATATTGGCTGCTCTCGAACGACACGACCGCACCGGCATTGTCGCCGAGCGGGATCGCGGCGGTGCCGTAGATGCCGCGCGTGCCGTTCGATCCGATCATCGCGCCGATTTCGCCGTGAATGCCGGGACCGGTGCCTGGGAGGCGCTCGCCGCGGGCGGCGGCGGCGCTTTCCACGGTGTTGCTGTTGAGGATGGCGTCGCGTTCCTTGTCGGACAGCCGGATCGTGTCGCCCGAAGACGGTGCCGCCGCTGCAGCCACAGCAGGAGTAGCCGGCACGGTCGCTTGCTGCTGGGCGAAGCCTGCCGTCGGCAAACCCGCAGCGGCGGAAAGGAGCAGCAGAGCGGGGCGCATCGGACGAGTCATAAGAGTCACTGTAGCGCAGATGTGGGTGATCGCCAACGTGCGCCGAAACCCCGCTTAGCTGGTGACCGCCTCGATCACCGCCGCGCGCAGTTCGGGGATGCCGAGGCCGGTTTCGCTCGACGTCACCAGAATCTCGGGGTGCGCCGCCGGGCGCTTGCGCGCTTCGTCGGCGGTGGCCTGGGTGACCTCGGCCAGTTCGCTCGCCTTGATCTTGTCGGCCTTGGTGATGACCATGCGGTAGCTGACCGCCGCCTTGTCGAGCATTTCGAGGATGTCGCGGTCGACATCCTTGATGCCGTGGCGCGCGTCGATCAGCACCAGCGCGCGCTTGAGCACGTCGCGCCCGCGCAGGAAATCATTGACCATGAAGCGCCACTTCTTGACCATGTCCTTGGGTGCCTTGGCAAAGCCGTAGCCGGGCATGTCGACCAAGCGGAACGCCAGCGGGTTGCCGACGTCGAAGAAGTTCAATTCCTGCGTGCGGCCCGGCGTGTTCGAGGTGCGCGCGAGCGCATTGCGCCCGGTCAGCGCATTGAGCAGCGACGATTTGCCGACGTTGGAGCGCCCGGCAAACGCCACTTCGGGCACCACCGCATCGGGCAGGAACTCGATCGTCGGCGCCGATTTGAGGAACGCGATCGGCCCGGCGAAGAGCTTGCGCGCGGCTTCAATGTCTTCCGGCTCGAAACTCACTTCTTCACCGCCGGTTCTTTGAGGCCGGGATGGCGGGCGTAGAGCAGGCGCTGCTGCGCGACGGTCCACAGGTTGGAGGTGATCCAGTAGACCTGCAGGCCGACCGCGAACGGGGCCATCACGAACATCAGCATCCACGGCATGATCGCGAAGACCTGCTTTTGCGCTTCGTCCATCGGTGCCGGGTTCAGCTTGAACTGGAAGAACATCGACACGCCGAGCAGCACCGGCACCACGCCGATCGCGAGGAACGACGGCAGGTGATAGGGCAGATAGCCGAACAGGTTGAGGATCGTCGCAGGGTCGGGTGCCGACAGATCGTGGATCCAGCCGACGAACGGCTGATGCCGCATTTCGATCGTCAGCAGCAGCACCTTGTACAGCGAATACATGATCGGGATCTGGATCAGGGTCGGCAGGCAGCCCGCGAGCGGGTTGACCTTTTCGGCCTTGTACAGCGCCATCACTTCCTGCTGGGCGCGGGCCTTGTCGTCCTTATACTTTTCCTGGATCGCCTTCATCTTCGGCTGGATCGCCTTCATGGCGGCCATCGAGGCGAACTGACGCTGCGCGACGGGGAAGATCAAAGTGCGGATGGTGACGGTGAGCAGGATGATCGCGACGCCGAAGTTGCCGATCATGCGGAACAACCAGTCGAGATATTTGAAGATCGGCTTTTCGACGATCTCGAACCAGCCCCAATCGATCGCCTTGCCGAAATGCTGGATGCCGAGGCGATCCTCATACCGGTCGAGCGTGTTGGTTTCCTTGGCACCGGCGAAGAATTTGGCGGTCGAGACGAGCGCCTTGCCCGGTGCGACGACGCGCGGGGCGAGCGTGAAATCGCCCTGGAACACGTCGCCGTTTGCAGCGTGGAAGCCCGCCCGAACCGGCGCGCCGTGATCGGGGATGACGGCGGCGAGGAAGTATTTGTCGCCGAAGCCGAGCCAGCCGCCGGTGGAATTGAAGAAATTCTCGCCAGCCTTGGCCGAATTGCCCCAGATCTTGCCGAGGAAGCTCGCTTCCTTGCCCTTCAGATTGTCAAAGGTGATGTCATAGGTGGCACCTTTGTCGAACACGCCGATCGGGCCGATATGGTTGGTCCAGGTATCGGCCTCGGTGCCGACGCCGGCGCGCGAGACGAGCGCATAGGGGCGCAGCGAAATCGGCGCGGGGCCGGCATTGGCGACGGTCTGGCGCACCGTGAACATATATTTGGCATCGACCGCGAAGGTCAGCGCGAAGCGCTGGCCCTGCTTGTTGTCCCAATAGAGCGTGACCGGCGTATTGGAGGTCAGCGTCGTGCCATTGGCGGTGAAGACGGTATCGCCATTGGGGACGGTGACGCCGTCACCATTCCAGCCGAAGCCCGCGAAATACGCATCCTTGGTGCCGCGCGGCGACAGCAGGCGGATCGGCGGGGAATTCTTGTCGATCGTCTGCTTGTATTTGGTCAGCGTCAGATCATCGATCCGCGCGCCCTTCAGGTTGATCGAGCCTTGCAGATCGGCGGTCTGGATCGCCACACGCGGGGTTTCGCGGCGAACGATTTCCAGATCGCGAACCTGCGCCGGGGTCGTCGCGGCCGGGCTTCCGCTGGGCGGAGGGACAACCTGGCTCTTGCCATCGACCAGCTTGGTCGCGGGCGGGTTGGCGACATGCGGGAAATAGCGAGCCGACAGGAAATTGCCGCCCAGCAGAATGATCGCGGCCAGCACCGCGAACAGGATGAAATTCCGGGTATCTTCTTTCACGCGGGTGTCTTCCGTTCGATCAGGGCACTGGATCGGGTCCGTACCCGCCCCAGGGATGGCACCGCGCGATTCGCTTGGTTGCCAACCACCCGCCTTTCACTGCGCCATAGCGGCGAAGCGCGGTGATTGCATAGGCGGAACAGCTTGGGGTGTAGCGGCACGATGGCGGCAATACCGCCGAGGGGCCAATTTGCCAGCCGCGTACCAGCAGGATGAGGAGGCGAGTCAGCACGGCGAGGCGTCGGTATGACCGTTCGCCCTGAGCCTGTCGAAGGGCCCCAGCCGCACGAGCGTCGATGCGTGTAGCGAGCTGTGCTTCCACAAGCTCAGCACGAACGGAGTGGGGTGATCCTTCACCGTGCCGCCTTCGCCAATGCTTTGGTGAGTTCGGCCCGCAATGTGGCGAAATCGCGCTCGATTCCGCCGTTGCGGCCGATCAGCACATGGTCGGCACCGGGCACGCCCTTTTCGGGCAGCAGCTCGCGCGCCAAGGCCCGCAACCGCCGTTTCATGCGATTGCGAACCACGGCGTTGCCGATTTTCTTGGTGACGGTGTAGCCGACCCGCATGGCGGGATCGCCATCACCGCGGGGGCGCACTTGCAGGACGAATCCCGGCATGGGTGCGCGCTTTCCCGCATTCGCCGCGAGAAAATCCGCGCGGCGGGTGAGCGTGCGTAGGTCGGCAGGGCCGACGGGTACGCTTACGCCGAGAGCTTCTTGCGGCCGCGGTTGCGGCGCGCGCGAATCACGTTGCGACCGCCCGGGGTCGCCATGCGCGAGCGGAACCCGTGGCGGCGTGCGCGCACCAGATTGCTCGGCTGAAAGGTCCGCTTCATCGTTCATTCCCTAAAATTCTGCACGGGGCACGTCGAAATAGAAAATGGCCGCCACGAGGACGGCCTTGAAGGTGCGCGCTTACCGAGGACGTGCCGGAAAGTCAACGTGTGCGATCGTTGGTTGGTGGTGCGAGGATCTCGGCGAGCCGCGCGCGAAAGCTGGCGGGCGGGCCGTCTTCCCGCGCTTCCCGGTCGCGCGCGCGGCGGCGTGCGGCGCTTTGGCGGCGCAATCCCATATCGGCATAATGGCCGAGCCTGGGCCAGCGGCGCTTGGCGGTGACGAAATGCTTTTTGGCGCGGTGCGAGTTTTGCAGCACCAGCGCGAGGCCGGCGGCAAACACGAAGATGCCGCCTGGCCCCGGAATCGCGCCGACGATCGGCGAGAGAATCACCAGCACCACGCCACCGGAAACAAGGCCCGTGCGGACCAGCGGATTACGGGACGTCATCATCGACAGGCATGTGGGGCCGGTGTCTTGTTTGCGCAAGACGCCGCCCGGCGCTGTTCCCTCTGCCGGAAAACCCGGTATGCTCCAGCGGCGTCCGGGGGGATCACAGATGGCAGCAAGCGTATCCACGGTGGCGTATCTCGGCCTCGAGGCGCGCGCGGTCGAGGTGCAGGTGCAGTTGATCCCGGGCTTACCCGCCTTCAACGTCGTTGGACTGGGCGACAAAGCGGTGGCGGAAAGCCGCGAGCGGGTGCGCGGGGCGATTGCGGCGATGGGGCTGGCGCTGCCGCCCAAGCGGATCGTGGTCAACCTGTCCCCGGCGGATTTGCCCAAGGAAGGATCGCATTTCGATTTGCCGATCGCGCTGGCGCTGCTGGGCGCAATGGGCGTGGTCGATGCGGAGACGCTGAGCGATTATGTCGTGGTGGGCGAACTCGGGCTCGACGCGCGAATCGCGCCGTCGCCGGGGGTGTTGCTGGCGGCGCTGCATGCGTCGGAACGCGGGATGGGGCTGGTGTGCCCGGCGGCGCAGGGCTCGGAAGCGGCCTGGGCGGGGCAGGGGGTGCTGGCGGCACCCGACATCCTGTCGCTGATCAACCATTTCAAGGGGCATGGCCTGCTGAGCGAGCCGTTGCCCGGCGACGCGGACGATGTCGGCCACGGGCCCGATCTGCGCCAGGTTAAAGGGCAGGAGACGGCCAAGCGTGCGCTCGAAATCGCGGCGGCGGGCGGACATAATCTGCTGATGGTGGGGCCGCCGGGCGCGGGCAAATCGCTGATGGCATCGTGCCTGCCGGGAATTCTGCCGCCGCTCGATGCGAGCGAGGCGCTCGAGGTGTCGATGGTGGCGAGCGTCGCGGGGACGCTGACCGGTGGGCGGCTGACTCGCCAGCGGCCGTACCGCGCGCCGCATCATTCCGCGTCGATGGCGGCGCTGGTCGGCGGCGGGTTGAAGGTCAAACCGGGCGAGGTCAGCCTCGCGCATCTGGGCGTGCTGTTTCTGGACGAACTACCGGAATTTCAGCGCGCCGTGCTCGATTCGCTGCGCCAGCCGCTGGAAGCCGGGACCGTCAGCGTCGCACGTGCCAATGCCCACGTCACTTTCCCGGCGCGGGTGCAATTGATCGCGGCGATGAACCCGTGTCGTTGCGGTCATCTGGGCGACGCGGCGCTTGCCTGTTCGCGCGCGCCGCGCTGTGCAGCCGACTATCAGGCGAAGGTCTCGGGGCCGCTGCTCGACCGCATCGATCTGCATATCGAGGTGCAGGCCGTGAGCGCCGCCGATCTGGTGTTGCCGCCGCCAAGCGAAGGCTCGGCCGAGGTCGCGGGGCGTGTCGCGGCGGCGCGGGCGGTGCAGCGAACGCGCTATGCTGACCATGCGGCGCGCACCAACGCCGATGCGGACGGCGCTTTGCTCGACGCCGTCGCCACTCCCGATGCGGCAGGATGCACGCTGCTGGCGCAAGCGTCGGAAGCGATGCGTTTGTCGGCAAGGGGCTATACGCGCATCCTGCGGGTTGCGCGGACGATTGCCGACTTGGCCGGTGCCGAGACGGTCGGGCGCATTCATGTTGCCGAGGCGCTAAGCTATCGCCGTCAGGCACCTCGCAATTAGTCGGGCTCAGTCGAAGGTGAGGAACGCCGGCTTGCCGTCGAGATAGCAGTGCGTCGGATTATCGAAGCGAAATCCGCCTGGACCCAGCCTCCGCAAGACGTGTGCGCAGTGCGCGGTGGCACGCGCTCCGGCCTGGACGATCGCGGCCGACCTCAGATATGCGTCGGTGGCCAGGACGCCGTGTCCGGCACGCGTCAGCTTTCCCGATGCGACCGCACTTTCGACCTCCCGCCGGACCGTCGAATAGCTCATGCGTAAGGTACGGGCGAGTACGGTGATGGCGATGGGCTCGCGCAAATCCTCGGGCGGAGCGGTATCGGCTTCCCCATAGCGGCGGCTCAGTTCCGGGTCGCGCGTGATCTTGCGCGCACCGGCGGTTGCCACGGTGTGCACGACCACAAGCTCGAGCCAGCTTGCATGCGCGTCCCGAATGTAATCGAACGGCGCAAGCACCAGGTCGATCGCCGCTGCAATGGTAGCGTTCGGATCATAGAAACGATCGACATGATTTGGCGGCAGGGGAACGCCCATCTGTGACAGATCTTCGATGACACTGACCATGTGGTCGTGCAGCGAACGCAGCAAGGTCGCAAAGGCGGGCAGGGCCAGCGTCTCGCTCCGAACGCTCACGCGTGATCGACGCGCTGGCAAATCCCGTCGTCGATCAAGGCGTGGACGTGCCGTCGTACCGTCTCGAACGGTCGATTGAGCGACATTGCGACCGCATTGATACTGATGCCGTCCACGACCGAAGGCGCGGTCGACGCCAGACCGTTACAGAAAGCGCGAAGGCCGCTACTGCCGCGCAAGATCATTAGCAGGAAAATCGCTCGATCGAACGGGATTTTTCGCTGGAGATGCTCTTCCAGAACGCGGACCACATCCAGTCCAGACGCCAATTGCATCTGGCTGACAATGCGACCGATCATGCGGCTCCCCGGCCGCGCCGCAACTTCCCACTGCAAATGTTGCACCGATCCGATCGCTCCCCACCGCCCTGTGCGAACGGCTCTTACCCGATTTGCTCAAATGACGCATGTGATGTTTATCAAACTGGGTAACCATAGGGTGTAATATTTCAAATGGGGCCGTAACGATTCCATTGGGCGGGGGAATTGTATGGCGGGACACGGCGAAGCGTACGGGGGAGCGGACCTTGTCTCAATCGACGTCGCGCCGCCTGTCAGGCGCGAGTCGTTTCCAGGTGCCGCGTTGCAGAGCGCGCGCGAGGCGATGGGCGAGTCGCTCCGCGATGTGTCCCGCCATACGCGAATTCCCGAGCGCCACCTCGAGGCGATCGAGCGCGCCGATTATCGCGTTTTTCACGCGGCGCTTTACGCCGTCGGTTTTGCCCGCACCTATGCACGCCACGTCGGCTTGACCGAGCCCTGGATCGCCGAGGCGGTTCGCGCGCACTATCTCGCTGAGCGATTGCCGGAACGCGATGCGGCCCCCGGTCTGGAGAGCCGTGCAATACAGAGCGCTGTCCCGGCGATTCTGGCGGCGGTGCTGTCAATCTGCGCGGTATTGATCTTGGTGGGCTGGCTTCTGCGCATGTGGGGTTGATGTCCGGCGCGGTCGCGGCTAACAGCACCGTCCACGCTGCGGGTGTGGTGAAATTGGTAGACGCGCGGGACTCAAAATCCCGTTCCGCAAGGAGTGTCGGTTCGACCCCGACCACCCGCACCATCTACGTTACGCTGCGGCCAGCTCCAGCGTTTCGCTGATCTCGAACCACACGGCCTCGGCGGCCTCCAGCTTTTTCGAAATCTGCGCGTGCTGCTTGGTCAAGTCGGCCGGACTTAGCCGCGCGAGCCACGCCTCGGCGGTGCTTGGATCGAGCATCGCGCGGTCGATCGCACCCAGCTGCTTGGTGAGCTTGGCGACCAAAGCCTCAGCCTCATGCGCGCGCTTTTGCAGGGCGACCGCAGCGGCGCTCAGTTGCGGCTTGTCGTCCTTCTTCGCGGCCTTGGCCTTGGCACCTTCGCCACCGCCATCGCCTGCCAGCACGAAGGCGATATAATCCTCCATGCTGCCGGCATATTCCTTCGCGGTGCCGCCATCGACCAGCACGAGCCGGTCGGCGGTGAGTTCGACCATGTGGCGATCGTGGCTGACCAGGATGACCGCGCCGTCATAGGCATTGAGCGCCTGCACCAGCGCTTCGCGCGCATCGACGTCCAAATGGTTCGTCGGCTCGTCGAGGATCAGCATGTGCGGCGCGTCGCGCGTGATCAGTGCGAGCGCGAGGCGGGCGCGTTCGCCGCCCGAAAGCTTGCCGACCTTCTGCGTCGCCTTGACGCCCGAGAAGCCGAAGCGCCCGAGCTGCGCGCGCACCGCACCCGGTGTCTTGCCCGACATCATGCGGGTCATATGTTCGAGCGGGGTATCGTCGCCGTCGAGTTCCTCGACCTGATATTGGGTGAAATAGCCGACGCGCATCTTGCCGCTGGCGTTCATCGCGCCGTCCATCGTCGGCAATTGTGCGGCGAGCAGGCGGGCGAGCGTAGTCTTGCCGTTGCCGTTGCGGCCCAGCAGCGCGACGCGATCATCGGGATCGAGCCGCAGATTGAGGCGCTGCAGGATCGGCTTGTCGGCATAGCCGACCGCTGCCATGTCGAGCGTGATCAGCGGCGGGCGTAGTTCTTCAGGGCTCGGGAATTCGAACGACAGCGTCGGATCTTCGACCATCGACGCGATCGGCTGCATCTTCGCCAGCATCTTCTGGCGGCTCTGCGCCTGCTTGGCGGTCGAGGCACGGGCGCTGTTCTTGGCGATATATTCGCTCAATTTGGCACGCTGCGAATCCTGCGCGGCCTTGGCGGCGGCGAGCTGGGCGACGCGCTCGGCACGCTGGCGCTCGAAGCTGTCATAGCCGCCGGTGTAAAGATGGACCTTGCCGCCTTCGAGATGGAGGATCGTGTCGACGACATTGTTGAGCAGATCGCGCTCGTGGCTGATGACGACCATCATCGCCGGATAGCTTTTCAGGAAATTCTCGAGCCACAGCGTCGCTTCGAGATCGAGATGGTTCGAGGGCTCGTCGAGCAGCAGCAGATCGGGTTCGGAAAAGAGCAGGGAAGCGAGCGCGACGCGCATCTTCCAGCCGCCCGAATAGGAATCGAGCGGGCGGCCCTGCATTTCCTCGTCAAAGCCAAGGCCGACCAGAATGCGCGCGGCGCGCGCGGGGGCGGTGTAGGCGTCGATCGCGGTCAGCCGGTCATAGACGGCTCCGAGACGATCCGGGTCCTGGCAGGTTTCGGCCTCGGTCAGCAGCGCGGCGCGCTCGGTATCGGCGGCGAGCACGGCTTCGATCGGGGTGGTGGTGCCGCTCGGCGCTTCCTGCGCGATATAGCCGATGCGGGTGCCGCGCGGCATCTCGATCTCGCCGAGATCGGGTTCGAGCTGGCCGATCATCACCTTCATCAGCGTGGACTTGCCAGCACCATTGCGCCCGATCAGGCCGACCCGGCTCTTGGGGGGCAGGGCCGCGCTCGCACCGTCGAGGATCGCGCGCCCACCGAGGCGCACCGTGATACCATTGATATTCAGCATCGGCAGCGCCTAGCAGATTGTTGCGTTGCACCCAAGTGTCCGGCAGCGCGTTATACAACAAACACGAGAGGAAGCGGAATGAGCGTCGCCTTCCGTCGCGAAAGCGACGAGGAACATCTGGAGCCCAAGTTCGAACGGCCGATCGCGCCCGGGCCGAATCTGGTCACGCCGCGTGGGCTGGCGCTGATCGGGGCCAAGGTGAACGAACTCGAAGCGGCATTGGCCGATGCGGCGGCGGTCGATCGCGACGCGGTGCTGCGCGAGTTGCGCTATTGGCATACGCGCCAGACCACCGCTGAAGTCGTACCCGCGCCGCCTGCTGGCGTGATCGGTATCGGCAGTCGCGTGACGTACCACCTGGCCGGTGCCGACCGCACGGTCGAAATCGTCGGTGGCGACGAGGCCGATCCGGCGGAGGGCCGCATCGGCTTCCAGGCACCGCTGGCGCGCGCGCTGATCGGCGCGGAGGTGGGAGAGCGGGTCGATTTTGCCGGTAAGGCCGAGGCGGTCGAAATTATCGGGGTGGCGTGAGCCGGGCTTTCCCGGCACGCTCGCAGGTGGGCAGCGAATCACGGCTAGAAGCGTTGGCAGAGTGGATTTCCGAAAAGATTCGACCAAGGACCGCGACCGATGACTCGTAACCGCAAGCTCGGCCCAATGGGCAATCCCTGGCTCGGTATCGGGATGGACGCCTGGACCTTGGGGCTGGAGGCCTCGGCCGTGATCGGGCTGCGCACCTGGCAGCGGGTGATGGCGGGTCCCAACGGCAACGCCGCCAGCGATGCCGAGGCGCATCGCATGATCGATGAGAAGATGACGGCGGCGCTGCAACTGCAAATGGCGATGATGACGGGCCGCTTGGGCACTACACCTGCGACGGCGACCAAGAAGATCATCCGGCACTATTCTCGCACGGTGCGCGCAAACCGGAAGCGCCTGGCGGGCTAACGCTTCGGGCAGGTCTGGCCGCGCGCGGTTACCGGGCCAGCGTAATCCGCGCGATCAGACCGCCGCCGTCGCGGTTCTCCAAAGTGATGTCGCCGCCCGCCTCGCGCACGATCGCGCGGGCAAGTGCGAGGCCCAGCCCGATGCCGCCGGTTTCCTTGTTGCGGGAGGTTTCCAGCCGGGTGAACGCTTCGAACACGTCGCCCAGCCGATCGGCGGGGATGCCCGGGCCACGATCGCACACCGCGATCACCACTTCGTGCGGGGTCGCGGTGAGCGTGACCTCGGCCGACTTGCCATATTTCAGCGCATTCTCGATCAGGTTGCGCAGCGCGCGCCGCATGGGCGAGGGGCGCAGCCGCACTTGCAGGCGATCGGCCTCTTCGAAGCCGACCGAATGGCCAAGATCGCGAAAATCTTCGACCACGGCATCGACCAATGCCGCCAGATCGACCTCGGTCGGCGGTTCGCTCGGGCGACCCAGCCTGGCGAGCGACAGAATGTCGTCGAGCGTGCGGTTCATCTCGGCGATGGTATCGGCCATTTTCGCGCGATCGGTGTCGTCCTCGACCGATTCGATCCGCACGCGCAGCGCCGCCAACGGGGTACGTAGATCGTGCCCGATCGCCCCGAGCATGCGATCTTTTTCCTCCAGCATGGCAGTCACGCGCAGCCGCAATGCGTTGAACGCCACGATCACGTCGCGCACGTCCTGCGGACCGCTCTCGACGATCGGTTCGGTCGCGGTACTAGGGTGGAAGTCGCGTGCGGCGGTGGCCAGGCGGCGTAGCGGGCGCGATATGCGGCGTCCCGCCCAGAGCAACGGCACCAGCACTACGCCGTAGAGAATCGCCGTCTGTGCGAACAGCCGCCACAGGATCGTCGAATCGCTGCGCGTCCAGCCGATGTTGAGCGCAATCCACTGCCCGTCGGGCCGCTGGACCGCGACGACGAGCTCCGCCCCCGCACGGAGCAGGCGTTCGATGCGGGACTGGCTGACATAGCGCAGACGCGGATCGTTCGGCGAGATCGGCAACACTTGCGTTTCGATCCGGTTTACCTTGACGCCAGCGTCAGTGAGCGCGGCGCGCAACGCTTGTTCGATATCGCCCAGCCGCTCCGCCCCGGCCGGGATCGGGGAGGCCGCCAGCACGCGGGTGCGGCTCCACGATCCGCCGCCGCCGATCTTCTTGCCCGCCGCAATGCGTTCGTCGGCATCGACGATGCGGGTGACGGCGGGCCCGGTTGCCTGATCGAGCCGTGCCTGACGCCGTTCCTGCAGCAATAAGCCGAAATTGATCGCCTGCGCGACGAACAGCGCCACCGCGATCAGCAGCGCCATCTGGCCGGAGAGATTGCGCGGGAGGAGCTTCAAGGGCGCGCCGTCGTCACAGCCGGGTCACTTCGGCGGCCAGCGTATAGCCGCCGCCCCATACGGTCTTGATCAGTTCGGGAGCCTTGGGATCGGCCTCGATCTTGCGGCGCAGGCGGCTGACCTGGTTGTCGATCGCGCGGTCGAATGCGGCCGCCTCGCGCCCTTGCGTGAGATCGAGCAACTGGTCGCGAGTCAGCACCTGACGCGGGCGCGTGACCAGCGCGTGCAGCAAATTATATTCGCCGGTCGACAACGGCACCGACACGCCGTCGCGATCGACCAGAGTACGCTCGCCCGATTTCAGCACCCATCCGGCAAAGGCGAAGGATCCGGTCTCGGGCGCGTGTTGGCGCACGCCGCCCGCGGCGGCACGGCGCAGGATAACCTTGACGCGCGCCGCCAGTTCACGTGGCGAAAACGGCTTCACCACATAATCGTCCGCGCCCATTTCGAGTCCGACGATGCGGTCGGTTTCCTCGGTGCGGGCGGTGAGGAGGATGACGGGGATTTCGCCGCTCTCGCGAATATGGCGCGTGAGCGACAGGCCGTCCTCACCGGGCATCATGATATCGAGAATGACGAGGTCGATCGCGTAGGCTGTCATCCGCGCGCGCGCGCCCTCGGCGTCGCCTGCTTGCGTCACGCGAAAGCCCTGCCGCGTCAGGAACTGCGCGAGCGGCTCGCGGATCGAGCGTTCGTCGTCAACCAGCAACAGATGCGGCGTTTCCCCCATGGTGTCGGTGTTTAGCATGACGCGATCCACTTGGAAAAGGTGCCGGGCGAGCGGGGGGCATGCTCGCCCGGCGGCCGGGCCTGGGGATTATTGGCCCGGATTGGGGGAAGGGGTTGGCGCGGGCGCGATCGCATCCGCAGGGTCGCTGCGGCGCTGCATCACCGCCTTGCGCGCGCGGTCGGTCCAGGCGGCCAATTCGTCCCTGGTGATCTGGCCATCGCCATTGGCGTCGATGCGCGCGAAACGCTTGTCGCTTGCGCAAGATATTCGGCGCGCGAGATCTTGCCGTCGCCATCGGTATCGGCGCGCGCCAGCAATCGCGCCGCCGGACCCGTCTGCTCGTCGGCCGAGAGGAAGCCGTCCTTATTGGTATCCATCGCGTCGAACCGCGCATTCGCTTGCGCCGTGCTTCGGCCTTGGAGATCATGCCATCGCCATTGGTGTCCGCCTGCGTCATGCCACCGCCCTGTGCAACGGCCGCAGCGGTCGCAAGCGCGGCAACTGCGGCTGCAGTAAGAATGCGGGTGAACCTCATCGGCTGGTCTCCTGATGCTGCCTTGGCGATGGCGTGTCGGTTGCGCGGTTATGCCGTGGCATCTGTCGCGCCACTATCCCGGGGATGGGGGCAAAGTGTCGCAAAATGTCGCAAGGCGTGGCAACCACGCCCGGCGGTCACGCGAAGATGGCGACGCTTTGCATCCCCTGGGCAATGGGGGTGCCGTCGGCATTCCACAGCATCATCGTCTGGCTCGATCCGCCATTGACCGCGTGGGCCGATTCGGCCGCGAGCAACCACCAGCCATCGCGGGTGGCGGGGGCGGGCGTCAGCAGGTTGACGATCCACGTCAGGGAACTGAGCGGCGCGGGCTGCTTGCCGAGCAGTTTGAACGCGGCGGGCGGTAGCGCGTCGGCCAGCGCCAGCACCTCGACCATCGGGTCGATCCCCGACGCATCGCGCAACCGCGCCCAGCGCAGCCATTCGGCTTCGCCCGGCGCCTGATCCTTCAGGTCGAGGAAGTTGAAATTGCCGGTGAAAAAGCCGTCGGGGCCCGTGTAGAGCGTGGCGTCTGGAGCAGGCGGGGTGACCGCACGCTGCAATCCACCGCTGAGCGCAATGCGCGAGGGCTGTTCGGCCATGAAGACGAAGATTGCGCGATAGCCGAGCCCCGCTTCGGACACGATATCGGCCTGGATGAAGGCGGCGGTGCGGCCGCGGCGCAATTTGGTCGCGATGACCGTGACCGCGCCCGCCAGCGGCCCGATGAAGGAGACTTGCGCCGACCGCAGCGGTGGCAGATCGGGTTCGATACCTTGCGCGGCGTGTAGCGCCAGCGCGCTCGACAGGCCGCCATAAGCGGTGCGCCCTTGCAGCCAGTCGGAGGGAATTTCGGTGCGGAAGCCGCCTTCGACCGGCTGCGCGGTGGAGAGAATCTGGTGGATCGGGGTCACAGCGCGTGCTCCGCCAAGCGATCGCGCAACTCGCGTTTGAGCACCTTGCCGATCGCGCTGCGCGGGAGTTCGGCAATCGCGTGGAGTGCCGCCAGACGCTGGGTCTTGCCAAGTTGCGCATTGGTCCAGTCGAGGATCTCGGCGATGTTGGCGTCGACCCCGGTGTGCGGCACGTAAAAGCCGACCGGGCTTTCCCCCCATTTCTCACTCGGCACGCCGATGACGCTGCAATCGGCGACGGCAGGGTGGCGGGCAAGCACCGCCTCAAGATCGGTTGGATAGATGTTGAAGCCGCCCGAGATAATCAGGTCCTTCTTGCGGTCGAGCAGGGTCAGGAAGCCGTCGGCATCGAAGCGCCCGACATCGCCGTGGCGGATAAAGCGGTTGCCATCGGCATCGAACCATTCCGCAGCGGCGGTGGCGTCCTTGCGGCCGTGATAGGCGGTCATCATCGCCGGGCTGCGGCCGACCACCTCACCCATTTCGCCCTGCGGCACCTCGCGACCGTCATCGTCGATCAGGCGGATGTCGTGGCCCTCGACCGGGCGGCCGACGGTGTGGAGCTTGTCGGGAAAGGCGTTGGCGATCAGCAGGCAGGTGCCGCCGCCCTCGGTCATGCCGTAATATTCGACCAGCAGCCCCGGCCAGCGCGCGACGACATCGGCCTTCAGTGCCGGCGGGAACGGGGCGGAGGTGCAGGTCTTGAAGCGGAAGCTCGACAGATCGAAGCGATCGAAATCGGGCAGTGCCATGATCCGCTGATATTGCACCGGCACCAGCATGGTGTGCGTGGCGCGGTGGCGTTCGGCGAGCGTCAGATAGCCGCGCGCGTCGAACTTCTTCAGCAACACCACAGTGCCGCCCCAGCCGAGCGTGGGCAGCACGCTGACCAAAGTGGTGTTGGAATATAGCGGCGTCGCGATCATCGTCACCGCGTCGGCGAACCCGGCGGCCTCGTTGCGGTTGATATGTGCCCAGCGCATCGCGTGGCTTTGTACGATCCCCTTGGGGACGCCGGTGGTGCCCGACGAGTAGATGATGTTGAAGCCATCCTCGGGCGCGATCGTGACCGGTGTCGGCCGCGCGCGACCGGGGCGAGCCACGATCCCAGCGATTTCAGATGGACGAGCTTGCCGGGAATATGGTGTCCGCCCAATGCGCTTGCCGCCTCGGCGTCGACGAAGGTGATGGGGGCCGCGCAATCGGCGATCATCGCAACGATGCTATCGGGCGTCCCCGATGGCGCGAGCGGGGTCGCCACGCACCCGGCCCGGAGCGCGCCGAGGAAGATCGCGACATAATCGATGCTGGCGGCGGCGACGATCGCGACGGCGTCGCCCTGCCGCACGCCATCACGCTGAAGCGCGGCGGCGACGCGGTCGACCAGCGCGTCGAGACTGGCATAATCCAGCTCGCCGTCGGCTTCGGCCAGGGCGACCTTGTCCCCCTGCTCCGCGGCGTGCGCACGGATCAGGTCGGGCAAGGTCGCAAAGTCACTCGCGAGCATTTCGGCAGCGGTCATCATGTCCCTTCTCAGCAAATCCCGATCTTCGATTCGCTAGAACAAGAGAGAGGGAAACACCATACGCGATGTTCGAACGATCGATCCTCCCCGGAACGGGGAGGGGGGGCTTCGTCAGTCGGGTGGTGGAGGGGGCTCCACGGGAGTTCCGCCCGCGGCACGCCCCCTCCACCACTCGCTCAATGCTCATGGTCCCCCTCTCCCCGACGCGGGGAGGAGTCGTTACCCCAGTACCTTTGCCGTCTGCCCAAACAGGATCTTCTTCGCCTCCTCGGTCATCGGCTTGTTGTCGCTGATCGCGACCCCCTTGGCATAAGCGGCGATCGTGTGCGGGCGTGCGGCGATCGCCTCGAACCAGCGCTTCACGTTCGGGAAATCGCCGAGATTTTGGCCCTGGCGTTCATACGGCACGATCCAGGGGTAGCAGGCCATGTCGGCGATCGAATATTCGCCGGTGATGAAATCCCGGTCGGCCAGGCGGCGATCGAGAACGCCGTATAAGCGATTGGTTTCCTTGACATAACGATCGATCGCATAAGGAATTTTTTCAGGGGCATAGCCGCTGAAGTGATGGTTCTGCCCGAGCATCGGCCCCAATCCACCCATCTGCCACATCAGCCACTGAATCGTCTCGGTGCGGCTGCGCAAGTCCGCGCCGATGAACGCGCCATATTTGTCGGCCAGATAGAGCAGGATCGCCCCCGATTCGAAGATCGCGATCGGCTCGCCACCATCGGCGGGGTCGTGATCGATGATTGCGGGCATACGGTTGTTGGGCGCGATCTTCAGGAAATCCGGCTGGAATTGGTCGCCTGCGCCGATGTTGACCGGAATGATGCGATACTCGACCCCGGCCTCCTCCAGAAATAGCGTGATTTTGTGGCCGTTCGGCGTGGGCCAGTAATGCAGGTCGATCATGCGCCAAGCTCCTCTTGCGTCACGCGGGAGATGGGGAGCCGCTACGCGTCCGCAACTGCGCCGGGCAACAATGCCGGTGCCGATTGCGGCCTGAAGCGTCGCGGCCCGGTGCCGCCTTACCGAACGGGCGATCGCTGCAACGCGCCCAATAACGCTTTTCACGACGCCCATTCTGTGGCATCGCTTCGCCATACCCAATCTTCAGATTTTATCAGCAAGGACAGGTTTTATGGCGACTGCGCCCGAACTCGACGCTCCAGCGACCGCGCTTGACGAGTTCCGCCAGACGGCCCGCGCCTGGCTTGCCGCCAACTTCCCGCCTGCGCTCAAGGGCAAGGACAATGCCCTGTCCGCGCTCGAAGGCCCAACCGAACTGTCCGCAGATGAAATCGCCTGGAAGGCCGCAATGGGCGAAAAGGGCTGGGGTGTTCCCGGCTGGCCCAAGGCTTATGGCGGCGGTGGGCTCGACAAGGCCGAAATCCGCGTCCTGCAGGAGGAAATGGCGCGGATTGGCGCGTGGAACCCGATTGGCGGCATGGGCGTGATGATGTTCGGCCCGACGCTGCTCGAATATGGCAGCGAGGCGCAGAAGCACGAACATATCCCGGCTATCGCCAAGGGTGAGGTGCGCTGGTGCCAGGGCTATTCCGAGCCCAATGCCGGGTCGGACCTCGCCAATGTGCAGACCTTCGCCGAGGACGCGGGCGACCATTATATCGTCAACGGGCAAAAGACCTGGACGTCGGGCGGGCAGTGGGCCGACAAATGCTTCGCGCTGGTGCGCACCGACAAATCGCAAAAGCACGGCGGCATCAGCTTCCTGCTGCTCGACATGACTTCGCCCGGCGTCGAGGTGAAGCCGATTCGCATGATTTCGGGCCAGTCGCCGTTTTGCGAAACCTTCTTCACCAATGTGAAGGTGCCCAAGGAAAATCTCGTGGGGCGCGAGGGGCAGGGCTGGGAGATCGGCACGCGGCTGCTCCAGCATGAGCGTAACAGCCTGTCGGGCGGCGGCGGTGCCTCGCGGCTGTTCGCGGGCAAGGCGATGGGGGCGCTGGCCAAGGAATATCGCGGCGCGGATGAGCAGGGCCGCGTGCCCGACAGCGATTTGCGCATGCGCATCGTGCGGCATGAGATGGACAGCCGCGCCTTCGCGCTGACGCTGCGCCGTGCCGCGCTGGAAGCCAAGTCGAACCAGGGGCCGTCGGCGGCGACCTCGATCATGAAGAATGTCGGCGCGCGCATCACGCAGGAACGCGCGGAGCTGTCGATCGAGATCATGGGCATGGCCGGGCTGGGCTGGGAGGGCGAGGGCTTCAGTGAGGACGAACTGACCCAGACGCGCACCTGGCTGTGGGGCAAGGCGGTGTCGATCTATGGCGGGTCGACCGAGATCCAGAACAACGTGATTTCGAAGCGCATCCTCGGGATGCTCGATCACCAGTAATTCCAGATAGGCTGCCGCAACTGCGGCGGGCCGGAGAGGGGCGGGGTGAAGGACGGCAGAAGCCATCCTCCCCCGTTTCACCCATCACAAAACGGGGACCGCGAGATGGCCGTACTCAACGACGAACAAACGATGCTCCGCGACATGGTGCGCGAGTGGTCCGACAATGAATCGCCCGTGACCGCCTTCCGCAAGATGCGCGCGGCCGCACCGAGCGCGGGTTATGATGCGGCGGCGTGGCAAGCGCTGTCCGAAATGGGGGTGGCCGGTATCGTCATTCCCGAGGCTTTTGGCGGGACTGCCTTTGGCTATCTGTCGCTTGGCCTCGTGCTGGAACAGCTTGGTCGCAATCTGGCGGCGTCGCCACTGGCAGCGACGTCGGCGGCGGCGAGCGCAATCGTCTTGGGCGAATCCGAGACGGCGAAGGCCGAATGGTTGCCGCGCATTGCCAGCGGCGCGGTGGTCGCCACGCTCGCGGTCGATGAGGGGCCGGTGCATGATCCGGCCAAGGTCGCGACCAAGGTGGTCGACGGAAGGCTGAGCGGGACCAAGGCGTTCGTCGCCGAAGGCGATAGCGCGGGCGTCTTTGTCGTTGCCGCCGATGATGGGCTGTATCTTGTCTCCGGCGATGTCGGCGTGACCCGCTCTCCACGCCATATGACGGATTCGCGCAGCCACGCGCAGATCACCTTCGCCGACGCGCCCGCCGAACGGCTCGGCGATACCGCGCTCACCGCGCGCGTGGTCGATCGCGCGACTGCGGCGGTGTGCGCCGAAATGCTGGGCCTGGCTGTGCAGGCCTTCAACACCACCAACGATTATTTGAAGACGCGCGTGCAATTCGGGCAGGTGCTCTCGACCTTCCAGGCGCTGCAGCACCGCATGGCAAAGATGTTTACCGAGCTCGAATTGATGCGGTCGGCAGTCGAAGGGGCGTTGGAGGCGATCGATGCGGGGCGGTCGGATGTCGACCAGGCGGTCAGCCTGGCCAAGGCGGTGGCGGGCGATACGCTCCACCTCGTCAGCCGGGAGATGATTCAACTGCACGGCGGCATCGGCATGACCGATGAGCATGATGCAGGCTTCTACATCAAGCGCGCGCGTATCTTGGAGACGATGTGGGGCAATGCCGCTTTTCACCGGGAGCGCTTTGCCCGGTTGAACGGATACTGATCGGGATCCGCTCCCCTTTCGCAATTGCACCATGAGCGACCCATTTTCGAAGCTGCGTTCTGGCCGTTTCGGTCGTGTCATTTTTGTCGCAAGTCCGTAAAACTCCTATACGTTGCCGGTCATTTGCGACGTATCCGCGCTTGACGCGGCCCCCGTTCTCGGGTAAATTCGATGATAGGGTACGGAACCGATTAGTGTTCTGGTCCTTCGGGGAGAGAGATATGACGAACGCCTTGTTGTCTGCATGTGCCATGTCCGCGCTTGCGCTTGGGATTGCCATGCCAGCATCGGCGCAGACCGCGCCTGCAACCGGGGTGCCGTCGTCGTCGCCGGAAGCCGCCAAGCTCCGGCGGCGGCCGATACGGCGGACGAACCCACCCGCGACATCATCGTGACGGCGACGCGCCGCAATTCGCTGCTGTCGGACGTGCCGCTGGCGGTGTCGGCGGTTTCGTCGGCGTCGCTGTCCAATTCAGGCGCGAACGACATCCGCCAGCTTAACCAGCTCGCACCATCCTTGCTCGTGTCTTCGACCGGATCGGAAGCGAACGGTTCTGCGCGCATCCGCGGCATCGGCACGGTGGGCGACAATCCCGGCCTGGAAAGCTCGGTCGCGACTTTCATCGACGGCGTCTATCGCAGCCGCACCGGGGCTGGCCTCAACGATCTCGGTGAAATCGACCGGATCGAAGTGCTGCGCGGTCCGCAGGGAACGCTGTTCGGGCGCAATGCCAGCGCGGGCTTGCTCAACATCATCACCAAGGCTCCGAGCTTTACCTTTGGGGCCAATGGCGAGCTGACCTATGGCAATTACAATGCGGTACGCGCCTCGGGCAGCATCACGGGCCCGATCACCGAAACGATCGCCGCGCGGCTCGATGGCGTGTATTCGAAGCGCGACGGCTTCTACACCGATGCGGTGACGGGCCAGCGGCTCAACAATCGCGATCGCTATTTCGTACGCGGGCAGTTGCTCTATCAACCCACCGCAGACCTGTCGGTGCGTTTGATCGGGGATTATACGCACCGCGTCGAATCCTGCTGCGCCGCCGTCTATGTTTCGACGGTGGAAACCTATGATCCGACGCCGGGTGCGGCGGGGACCAACCCCGAACATGATTATGCCAGCCGGACCAACCGCATCACCGACGTGATGACCAGCATGGGCGCGGTGTTTCCGGGCGGCGTTTATCCGGCGAACATGACGCCCTATAACCGCCTGACCTCCGATACGCCGGGCCGCAGCTTCCGTGGCAAGACCACCGATGGCGGCATCTCCGGCGAAATCAACTGGAAGATCGGTGATGTCGCGTTGACGTCGATCACCGCCTATCGCGAGTATAAGGCAGAGGCCCCCGGCGACGTCGATTACAGCAACATCGATTTGCTGTATCGCGCTGCGGACGGCAATTCCTTCCGCCAGTTCAAGACGTTTTCGCAAGAGCTTCGACTGCAGGGATCGCTGTTCAAGGATCGGCTCGACTGGCTCGTTGGCGGCTATTTCTCCAATGAAGATCTAACGGTTCGCGACAACCTCAAATTCGGCTCGCAATATGGGGCGTTTGCCGCGTGCCGTCTGGTCGCGACGATCAACGCCGCTGCAGTTCTGCGTAACCCCAGCGCACCGGGCTGTCTCAGCCCGACCGGTATCGCCACGTTGACCGGGGCGTTCGGGGCGGCTGCACCGATCTTCATCAACGGGCTCAACACGCTCAGCACGGTCAACAATGTCGGCGACAACAACGCCAATTACTATCAGCGCAGCCGCAACTTCGCCTTTTTCACGCACAATATCGTGCACATCACCCCGACGCTCGATCTGACGTTGGGCCTGCGCTACACGCATGAAGAGAAGACGTTCCGCGCCGATTTCAACAACACCAACACCGTCTGCCCGGCCCAGCAGGCGTTCTTCGCCCCGTTCCTGACCGGAGGTGCGGCAGCGTTGCCGGCCTCGCTGCAATCGCTGGCAGCGGGCGTTGTCAATTTGACGTGCCAAGGCAATTCCAGTTCGGCGCTCAATGCCTTGAAGCTCAGCGACAAGCGCAAGGAAGGCGAGTTCACGGGCACGGCGGTGCTGTCGTGGAAGCCGACTACGGGCGTGCTGACCTATGCCAGCTATTCGCGCGGCTATAAGGCGGGCGGCTTCAACCTCGACCGTTCGGCGCTGGGCCAGCCGATCTTCTCGCCGACCGATCCGCGCCAGTTTGGCGGGCGCGGCGCTGGCTTTGGTACGGCGAACCTCCAGTTCGATGCCGAGAAGGTAAACGCCTATGAAGTCGGCGTGAAATATACCAGCCGCCGCTTCAACCTGAACGTCGCGGCGTTCCAGCAGGACTTTAAGGACTTCCAGCTCAACACCTTCAACGGTTCGGTGTTCCTGGTGCAGAATATCGACTCCTGCTCGACCGATCTGGCGGGCGCGGACCGCGATGCATCGGCGTCGACCGGGGCGTGCGATCCCAACAATGTCCGGCCCGGCGTGCGGACGCGCGGTGTGGAAGTCGAGGCGGCGATCTACCCGACCCGCAACGTGGCGTTCACCGCCGGCTATACGCTGGCCGATACCAAGTTCCGCAACAATTTGGTCGGGCGCAATACCGGGGCACCCTTGGACCCAGCGTTGTTCCTGTTGCCGGGGCAGGCCTTGTCCAACGCGCCGCGCAATGTCGTGACCAGCAGCATCGCCTGGACGCCGCGTTTGGGCAGTTCGGGCCTGTCGGGGTTGATCTATGTCGATCAGCGTACCACCAGCGATTATAACACCGGCTCCGACCTGTTCCCGGAAAAGAAGCAGGACGGCTTCACCACGGTCAATGCCCGCGTCGGCATCCGTGGCCCCAAGGAGCAGTGGGCGATCGAACTGTGGGCGCAGAATTTGACCAATACGCAATATGAGCAGGTCGCGTTCAGCACGCCCTTCCAGGGATCGAACAGCGTCGCCAACGTCCAGGCCTTTGGCGGCACGGCGAACCAGACAATTTCGGCATTTCTGGCCGAGCCGCGCACCTACGGCGTGACGCTGCGCGGCAAGTTCTGAACGACAGCGGTCGGGGGGCAAGGGCCCGTCATCCTGCGGGGTGGCGGGCCCTTTGCCGTTTGGCCGCGTGTGGCGTATCGCTAGGCCGATGCCCAAACCGATAAAGCGCACGCCCGGCCTGCCGACCCGCGAGCAGATCCTCGATTTCATCTCCGCCTCGCCGACCCCGGCGGGCAAGCGCGAGATTGCGCGCGCCTTCGGGCTGACCGCGCAGGACAAGATCCTGCTGAAGGCGCTGCTGAAGGACATGGCCGATGAGGGGTTGATCGACAGCGCCCCCGGCCGCGCCTTCCACAAACTTGGCGGCTTGCCCAAGGTGACGGTGCTGCGCATTGCCGATGTCGACGATAGCGGCACCGCCTGGGCCGTGCCCGAACGCTGGGAGGCCGAAACGCCCGCGCCAAAGCTGCGCGTGCGCGAGCGCAAGCAAGGCGCGCTGGGTGTGGGCGACCGCATCCTTGCGCGCACCGAGGAAGCGGGCAAGGGCTGGATCGCGCACCCGATGAAGACGCTGCCCAAGGGCGAGGAACTCGTGCTCGGCGTGCTGCGGCAGGAGGGCGCGACGCTGTGGCTGCAGGGGGTGGAGAAGAAGGAACGCCGCGAATTCCAGGTGTCCGATGCGGGCGCAGCGCAGGTCGGCGATCTGGTGCTGGCCGAAAAAGCCGGGCGCCCGCCGCGCATCACCGTGCGCGTGACGCAAGTGTTGGGCGACCCGTTCGCGCCGCGCAGCTTCTCGCTGATCGCGATCCACAAGCTGGGGATTCCCGACGTGTTCTCGGCGGAGACGCTGGAGGAAGCGGTGCGTGTGGCGGCGTTGCCTTTGGGGGACAAACGCGAAGACCTCCGCCATCTGCCGATCGTCGCGATCGATCCGGCCGATGCGCGCGACCATGACGATGCGGTGTGGGCCGCACCCGATGACGACCCATCCAATGACGGCGGGTGGAAGGCGATCGTCGCGATCGCCGACGTGTCGTTCTACGTCCGCCCCGGATCGAGCCTCGACCGCGAGGCGCGGCGGCGCGGCAACAGCGTCTATTTCCCCGATCGGGTGGTGCCGATGCTGCCCGAAAGCCTGTCGGCGGAGATGTGCTCGCTGAAGGAAGGCGTCGATCGCGCGGCGCTGGTCTGCCATTTGCAGGTGAGCAAAGGCGGCGCGCTGAAATCGTGGCGCTTCACCCGTGCGGTGGTGCGGATCGCGGCGAACCTCGCTTATGAGGATGCGCAGGCGATGGTGGATGCGGCAATGCTCCCCTCCCGCTGTGGGGCTGCTGGAAGGCGCTGTCCAAGGCCCGCGCCGCGCGCGCGCCGCTCGATCTGGACTTGCCCGAACGCCGCGTCGTGCTCGACGAGAAGGGCCGCATCCTGTCGGTCGCCCCGCGCGAGCGGCTCGATGCGCATAAGTTGATCGAGGATTATATGATCGCCGCCAACGTCGCCGCAGCCAAGGCGCTGGAGGCGAAGAAGGCGCCGGTCATGTACCGCGTCCACGAACAGCCGAGCCGCGAGAAACTGGTTGCGCTGAAGGACTATCTCAAAACCTATGGCATCGAGTTCGCGCTCGGCCAGGTGGTGCGGCCGAAGACCTTCAACCAGATCCTCGACAAAGTGATCGACAGCGACGCGCGCCCGCAGATCATGGAGCAAGTGCTGCGCACCCAGACCCAGGCTTATTATGCGTCGGCCAATATGGGGCATTTCGGGCTGGCGCTGGGCAGTTACGGCCACTTCACCTCGCCGATCCGGCGCTATGCCGATCTGATCGTGCATCGCTCGCTGGTCGCCGCGTATGAGCTCGGCCCCGGCGGCCTGACCGAAGGCGAAGCCGCGACGATGGAGCGGATCGGCGAGAGCATCTCGATGCTCGAACGCCGCGCGATGGAGGCCGAGCGCGACACGATCGACCGCTATGTCGCGGCTTTCCTGAGTGAAAAGGTCGGCGAAGTGCTGGAGACGCGCATCACCGGCGTGACCAATTTCGGCTTCTTCGCGACGGTCGAGGGGATTGGCGGCGACGGGTTGATGCCGGTGCGCGATCTGGGCGGCGAGTATTTCCGCTTCGACGAAGCGAGCCGCACGCTGGTCGGCGAACATAGCGGCACGGTCTTCGCCAGCGGCCAGAAACTGCCGCTGCGGCTGGCCGAGGCCAACCCGGTGTCGGGCGCTTTGCGCTTCGAGATGGTCGAGGGACGCGGCGCCGCCCCCGAGCGCGAAACGCGCGGCAAGGGGCCAGCGCGCGTGATCAAGCGGCGCGGGCGACCGGCGAACATCCGGCATCAGGGGAAGAAGCGGTAGGGTGTTGAGGGTGCGTGATATTGTTGCGGGCTCGGGGCGGAAGGTTAGGGGAAAGTTAGGGGTAACTTCCACTTCGATCGCTGCGCTTCCCGGTGTGCGGGGAAGGGGGACGGCTGGTTCTGTCAAAGAGCGGTGGCAGGATAGCGGAGGGGGCGTTTTGTAGGACAGGGTTTGGGGGATACTTACCCATTCTCTTGTGGCTCCTGCTCAGTTAACCAATCGGATGCCAATTTTCTTAGAGGGTGAGCTATATCGGATTTTCCTAAAGTGAACGTTGCTCGCACTAAAATAACACAATATTGCAAATAATCATCTATCAGAGTATTTATACATATATGTTGACTAATGTAATTTATCATGTAAATTCATTTTTTATGTAAATTAATGCAATATTTTAATTCGCAATGGTGGTGAAAAATGTCTTGGACATTTAAGCAGATTGAAGAATTTGTTGCTAGCCAAACCGGAGAAGAGCCTCAAAGAGCTGAGGTTGAGGGGCCGGCTGTTTTGGGGCCGTATACAGTTTGGAGGGTTTGGACGTATGACGGATCCGTATATAATGCACATTATGTTGTAGGGCATGAGTTATTGAAAGAGTTGCAACTTTTTCAAAATTTTCAGCCGTTCGCGAATTGGCTTATGAAAGCTTTCAATGCAACGGAAATTCATACCAGAGGTTTAGATTGGCTTAGAAGTATTGTTGCTTCAACAATTACTTTAACTCTTTTAATATTAGTTGTTTGGGCGGTCATTCATGACAAGGCATCTGGTGTAGATTTTAGATGGCTCGTTGGAGCTTTGGCCGTTACTGCGCTAGGCTATCTGCTTGGAGGGTGGACGCGCAAATCAAGATTATAAATGAGAATTTCATATTATATGCCGTAATTATATTCAATTAAATTGTATTTTCGATATAAAATTATTATTTTCAATGCATTTAGACGTTATTTATTTGTATAAAATTGCATCTAGTACGTAATCTTGTTCTTGTGGTGTAGATGGATTTGGCTTTCCAGAAGCGATCCGGCTTAATATCCAGCTTCCGCACATAGTTGCTCAGGCCGTAAATCGCTTGCCTCGCCCAAAGAACATGCCTCCCGCCCAAATCACCCCTTGAAGTTGCCCCAAGGTCAACCGGCATAAGGGCGGCATGGATGATTCGTTTGCCATTGATGAAGTGGTCCGCCGCACCGGCCTGACCGCGCGGGCGCTGCGTTTTTATGAGGCGCGTGGGCTGGTGTCGCCGCTGCGTACCCAGTCGGGCCGCCGCTGGTTCGGGCCGGCTGAGCTGGAGCGGGTGCATCGAATCGTCGCGCTCAAAAAGGCCGGGTTGACCCTGGGCGACATCAAGCGGTTGTTCGACCGCAAACCGATCGACCTGGCCGCCTTGCTGAGCGCGCAACGCGAGCGGCTGGCCGTTCAGGCGCAGGAGATTGGCGACGCCATCACCCTGATCGATTCCGCATTGTCCCGCATCAACCGAGGCGAGCCGCTCGATGCCGCGACACTTTGCTCGCTGATCCGCGATGGAGATACAGTCATGAACGATCAGGCAAAAGCGTGGAAGGACGTGATCGACCGCTATTACACGCCCGAAGAACAGGCCGAGTGGCACGCGCACATGGGGGCGGCTCCGCAAGTCTCGACCCCCGATTATCTGGCGCAGTGGCGGGCGCTGAGCGACCGGATCGAGGCGGCCTTGCCGCTCGACCCGGCCAGCGATGCGGCGCTGGCGTTCGTGCGCGAGTGGTTCACCTTGCTCGAACCGTTCAGCCGCGTTGCCACCCCGGCGATGTGGGAAGGCTCGGCGCGGCTCTATGCCGATATGGGCGCGTGGGAGGGCAAGGCCGACGCCGGGTTCAGCAAGCGGGTGTGGGACTTCATCAACCAGGCGGCCGCCGTCGCGCGCGCGGCGGGCAAGGATATCGGGCCGGTTCCCGCTTTTGTGCAGGCGCGGGGGTAAACCTTCCTCCGTTCGGGCTTAGCGTGTCGAAGCTCCCTCTCACCGCAGGCGTGGCATTTGGGGAGAGGGGCCCTTCGACGGGCTCAGGGCGAACGGTGAGGGGAGTGGAGCGCCTTCACCCGCAGCGGAAGGTCAGCCCCGCTTTCGCCTGCAGCCGATCCGCCAGCACTTGCCCCATGAGCGCGCCGGGCGTCCAGATGCCACCGTCTCCCGCCACATCCTCGACCAGGCAGCGCGCGGTTTCGGCGATCATCTTGCTGGTCGAGCCGTAGCCCGGATCCTTGTCGCCGGTGACGACGCAATCGATGCGTTCGCCCTTCGCACCCTCGCCGATGAACAGCAGGTCGTAGAAACCGGCGTCGCGCTCTTCCTTGGAGGGGCCTTCGCCGGGCTTGGGGCCGTGCGCGCTGGCGAGCGGGTTTATCCGCGCGATCGCTTCGGCAGCCGCCTTGCCCATCTCGCCAAGCCGGGCGCGACCATCATCTCGTCATAGACGAAGTCCGCCCCGAAGCGTTCGCCCAGCAGGAAGTTGGTGCGGTGGACGTTCTTGGTGTTGATCGGTGCCATGATGAAGGGCGCGACCCACGCCTCGATCGTGCGGTCATATTCGGGGATCAGCCCGGTTGGCTGATGCGGGCCGGTAAAGCCCGGTGTGAGCGCGAACGGGTTGGTGAGCAGGCCGAGGATCGAGGGGTTCTTGGCGGCGGCGGCGAGCGTTGCCTTCAGGCTGGCGGCGGTGCCGCCGGAAAAGCGCCCTGCATTTTGCGCACACGGCCCTTCACGCGCGTCACGGGCGCGCCGAACTTGGCGCGGGCGGCCTCCTGCAGCGTCAGCACGCCGAGATCGAACGGGATCGAATCGAAGCCGCAGGAAAAGACGATGCGCGCGCCGCTGCGCTGCGCGGTGGCGTGGTGCGCGTCGATCATGTGGCGCATCCAGGCGGGCTCGCCGCAGAGGTCGACATAAGCGGTGCCGGTTTCGGCGCAGGCGGCGACGAGATCGCTGCCATAGAGCTGGTACGGGCCGACCGTGGTGAGCACGACCTGGGTGCGTTCGCACAGCGCGCGCAGGCTGGCGGGATTTTCGGAATCGGCGGTGAGGAGCGGCGTGTCGGCGGGCGCGCCGATCAGATCGCGCACTTCGGCCAGCTTGGCGGCGGAGCGCCCGGCCATCGCCCAGCGCGGCGCACCGCTGTGCGCGAGATATTCGGCGACCAGACGGCCGGTAAAGCCCGTCGCCCCGAAAACGATGATGTCGAAATCGCGCATGTTTCTCCCCTCCCGCTTGGCGGGAGCGGTCGGGCAGGGGCCGGTCGCTCCGTGCGGTTTGGCTGGATCATGCCCTCCCCCAGCCCCTCCCGCAAGCGGAAGGGGAAGCGCACGGTTCAGGCGGCTTCGCTGAATTGCAGGCTGGCGAGGCGGGCGTAGAGGCCGTTTTGTTCGACCAGCGTGCCGTGTGAGCCTTGTTCGACGATGCGGCCGTCGCTCATCACGATGATGCGTTCCGCCGCGCGGACGGTGGCGAGGCGGTGGGCGATGACGAGCGTGGTGCGCTCCGCCATCAGCCGTTCGAGCGCTTCCTGGACCAGGCGTTCGCTCTCGGCGTCGAGCGCGCTGGTGGCTTCGTCGAGCAGCAGGATCGGGGCGTTGCGCAGCAGCGCGCGCGCGATTGCGACGCGCTGGCGCTGGCCGCCCGATAGGCGCGCGCCGCCTTCGCCGAGGAAAGTGTCGAGCCCCTCGGGCAATTTGCGCAGGAATTCGGCGGCATTGGCGGCCTCGGCTGCGGCCCAGAGTTCGTCGTCGCGCGCGTCCCAGCGGCCATAGCGCAGATTGTCGCGCGCCGAGGCACCGAAGATCACCGTCTCCTGCGGCACCATCGCGATGCGTGCGCGCACTTCGGCGGGGTCGGCGGTGCGCAAATCGACGCCGTCGATCTTCACCGCGCCGGTCGAAGGATCGTAGAAACGCTGGATCAACTGGAACAAAGTGGTCTTGCCCGCCCCCGAGGGGCCGACGATCGCCACCGTCTCGCCCGGCGCGACCGACAGCGAGAAATCGTGCAGCGCGGCCACGTCGGGCCGGGTGGGGTAACGGAATTCGACATGGTCGAATTCGATCGTCCCGCGCGGCGGCTGCGGTAGCGTGATCGGCTTGGCCGGGGCGGCGATTTCGGGTTTCTCGTCGAGCAATTCCGCCAGCCGTTCGGCCGCACCGGAAGCGCGCAGCAAATCGCCATAGACTTCACTCAGCGACCCGAACGCGCCGCTCACCAGCACCGAGGTCGCCAGAAACGCGGTCAGCGATCCGGCCGACAGCCGCCCAGCCGCGACATCGGCGACAGTGCTCCACAACAGCAAGGTGATCGCGCCGAAGATCAGCGTGATGAACAAGGCGGTGAGGAGCGCGCGCAGGAAGATACGGCGCTTGGCGGCGGCGAAGCTGCGCGTCACGGCATCGGCAAAGCGCGCCGCCTCACGCCGTTCCTGCCCGAACGCCTGAACGATCTTCATTGCCGAAAACACCTCGACCGCCATCGCGCCGATGTCGGCGATGCGGTCCTGGCTGGTGCGCGAATGCGTGCGCAGGCGGCGGCCGAGCACGATGATCGGCACCAGCGTCAGCGGAATGCCGATCAGGATCATGCCGGCCAGTTTGGGCGCGAGCACGAACAGCGAAACGATTCCGCCAATCCCGGTGATGACATTGCGCAGCGCGACCGACACGGTGGTGCCGACCGCCATTTCGATCTGGCCGGTATCGGCGGTGAGGCGCGAGGCGATTTCGGACGGGCGGTTCTCCTCGAACCAGCGCGGCGTCAGGTTGAGCAGATTGTTCTGCACCGCAATGCGCACGTCGGCGACGGTGCGTTCGCCCAGCCATGACACGAAATAGAAGCGGATCGCCGTGGCGATCCCCAGCACCAGCACCACCGCGAACAGCAGATAAAAAGTGCGGTCGACATGCGCCATGTCGCTGCCATGCGAGAAGCCGCGATCGATCACCGACTTGAACGTCCAGGGAATATAGATCGTCGTCGCCGAGGTGACGAGCAACGCGCCGAGCGCGATCCCCAATTGCACCGGATAATGGCGGGCATAGCGCCACACCATGGCCAGACTGCTAAGCTTGCGTTGGGCGGGTTCGCTGGGGGAAGCGTTTTGGGGGTCTGCCATAGCCGTTGCGCCTAGCAGGGACCGGGCTTGCCCTCAACGTGGATCCTGACCGCCCGCGAAACGTTCAATTGAAAGCGAGGATTGCCGAATGCGGCGGTGCGGCATAAGCTTTGATGCTAAGATAAGATTTGTCTGCTAGAAAGTCCGGTATGTTGTACAACGCTTATGAAATGCAGAAATCGTTGTTGGCCGGTGCCAGCGCGATGGCCGACTTCAGCGCAGGGGTGCTCAGCAACCCCGCCAACCCCTTTTCCTATTTCGGCGGGGGGCAGATCCTCAGCTCCGCGCTGGAGGTGTTCGCGCATGCCGCGGCTCCACGCGGCAAGCCCGCCTTCGGGCTGGATTTCACCACGATCGACGGCAAGACGGTCGAGATCCACGAAGAGATCGCGCTTCGCAAACCCTTCGGGCAGTTGCTGCATTTCAAGCGCAAGGGCGTCGAGGGCGGCCCCAAGCTGCTGATCGTCGCGCCGATGTCGGGCCATTACGCCACGCTGCTGCGCGGTACGGTCGAGCGGATGCTGCCGGTGGCGGACGTTTACATCACCGATTGGCGCGACGCGAAGCTGGTGCCGCTGTCCGACGGCAAGTTCGACCTCGACGATTATGTCGATTATCTGATCGAATTCTTGGAAACGATCGGCAGCAATGAGGGGCAGGGCGGCACGCATATGCTGGCCGTGTGCCAGCCCTCAGTGCCCTGCTACGCCGCCGCCTGCGTGATGAGCGCCGACAACAACCCGGCGCGCCCCAAGACGCTGACGATGATGGGCGGCCCGATCGACACGCGCGAAGCGCCGACCGCGGTCAACACGCTGGCGACCGAGCGGCCGCACAGCTGGTTCAGCCAGAATGTGATCGCGACGATCCCCGGCACCTATCCGGGCGCGGGGCGGCGCGTCTATCCGGGCTTCCTGCAGCTCGCGGGCTTCATGTCGATGAACCTCGGCAACCACATGATGTCGCATTATGAGATGTTCAAACATCTGGTGCAGGGCGAGGATCTGGAAGCCGAGGCGACCAAGGATTTCTACGAGGAATATCGCTCGGTCTGCGACATGACCGCCGAATTCTACCTGCAGACGATCGACGTGGTGTTCCAGGACCATTCGCTGCCCAAGGGCACGATGACGCACCGCGGCCGCGTGGTCGACCCCGCAGCGATCACCGACATCGCGATCCTGGCGATCGAGGGCGAGCGTGACGATATTTCAGGGTTGGGCCAGACCAAGGCCGCGCTGAAGATCTCGACCAGCCTGCCCGAGGACAAGAAGCGCTATTACATGGCCGAGGGTGCCGGGCATTACGGCATCTTCAATGGCTCCAAATGGCGGACGAAGGTGGCGCCGGTGGTCGAGGAATGGATGAAGACGCACGGGTGAGGGGGGGCGCGGCTTGGGGGGGTGGCGAAGATTAAGGTTCTGTGCTCTGGAGTGCTGATAGCATCGATCACGCCGCCTCGATGAAGAGTTATTGCGTAATTATTTCGATCAGGAAAATTGAACTGTGCTGGCATTTTAAATTTTATTTTCAATTGTATCTCTAAATGGGTTGGTAATATAATCCTGCTTTAAAGTGTGTTGTTCGTTATAATACGAAGCACTGGGGCGGAAATGATAGAGCGGCAGGTCGGCAGCGTTTCGGAATTTTTGGATGCTCTTCAGGCGGATCAAGGCGCTAATCCTGGGACTATTTGGTTTAGAGGGCACGCTGATGCTGCGTGGGAACTCTTGCCGGGCTTTATGCGATCCGCCGCAGATACCTCGGAGACCACGCTCCTAAACCGTTTTCGTCAAAGTGCGGCCATGTTGGCCGATCGTCGTCCCTCGTCATCTTTTGACTGGACGTTCCTAATGCAGCATTATGGGGTTCCAACCAGGCTCCTTGACTGGAGCGAGAGTCCGCTCATTTCGATGTATTTTGCGGTCGCTGACTGGGCCGACAGGCCGTCTACTGATGCAGCGCTTTGGTGCTTATGGCCGACCGCCCTAAACAAACATGCTAATATCGTGGATAAAGTCGAGGGGCAGTACATTCCTTCATTTGAAGATGAGGAATTGCAAGCGTATTCGACTGATAGTCTCAGGCAGAACACGCGGATTGAACTTTTTCCCGTCGCAACAATCGCAACACGGAATAATGCGCGAATTCAGGCGCAAATGGGCACTTTTACTATTCATCACAATAAGAAAGTGCCCATTGAAACCATTGGAGATGGCACGCACGTTGCGAAATATACAATCCCATTTTTGGCAAGAGAGCGGCTCGCAAGAGAGCTTAAGTTGCTTGGAATGACTCGATTTAGTCTGTTCCCCGAGCTCGCAAGTGTGGGTGCGATCCTCAAGGAAATGATGCAATGAGCTATGTTGATACCTCTACATTAAAAAAACAGCACTATCATGCTATTATACTCTGAGAGGTCAGAGATTAATATGAATCCGGAATATCAGCGGATGGGGGGTGTTTGGACGACAGAGAAGCGTCGTTTGCTAATCGACTCTATTCTTAACGACTATGATCTTCCGAAGATTTATTTTCATGCTTTGAGTCCTGAGGCGTTGTCAGAAACTGGGTTTCGCTTTGCCGTCATAGACGGACGCCAGCGCCTCGAAGCGATATGGGGGTTTATGGATGGGGAGTTTACTCTTGCGTCCGATTTTGAATATCAGCGCGACCAGCAACTTAATCTCGGCGGGCTTAGCTATGAGGACATAGCTAAGCGGCATCCAAAAATTCGCGTGAAATTTGACTCCTTCGTATTGCCAGTCGTTACAGTCTCGATTGAAGGAGATGATATAGATCTGATCGAGGATATGTTTTCGCGTTTGAACGAGGCTGTCCCTCTGAATGCTGCTGAGAAGAGAAATGCGATCGGAGGGGATGTTGTTCGCGCAATCGCGGAAGTTTCTCAACACAAGTTTTTCATTAATCGTGTTAAATTTAGGAATAACCGCTACCAGCATCGGGAATCGGCAGCACGTTTCTTGCTCGTTGAAGACAGTTTGAAAAGTACTAACCAGATTGTAGACACGAAAAAAGTGTATCTTGACGGACTTGCGCGTAAATACAGAGAAGGAAGGAGGCTGTATGTCGATTTTTTGAAGTCAGAGGTAAGTTCTGTTCTTGATAGAATGGAGATAGAGTTTACTGATGCTGATGAATTGCTATTGGCTCAAGGTATTCTAGTTGTTTACTATCTTATTTTTCGATCCGCCATTGCTCACGGCGAGGATGCGAAATTAACCCGCCGAAGCCTGCTCGATTTCCGTCAAAAGCTGGCGGATAACCGAGAAGCCGCCGTTAAAAATTATGAGGGAGCATCTTTCGATCTTTTGGAGTTTGATCGCCTCAATCAGCAGGGGACGAATGACGCCTCCAGTATAAAAGAGCGGGTTCGTATATTGAGTGAATTCCTTGGGATCACAATCGCGAAAATTTAACTTGCACTCCGGGCAAGCGCCCATTTCGCCAGCTTATTGTCGCTTGCGTGGGAAATGGTCGGGGAAATAGTGGTGTCGCGGTGTTATCTAGTCCCAAATCTCCTGCCAAAAAAAAGGCGGCACCGGTTTCCCGGCGCCGCCTCTTCTAACCCCGCCGAAGCGCGGCTCGTTTACAGCACCTCAAACAACCCCGCAGCCCCCTGGCCGCCGCCGATGCACATCGTCACTACGACGTACTTCGCGCCACGGCGCTTGCCTTCGATCAGCGCGTGGCCGGTGCCGCGCGCGCCGGTCATGCCGTAAGGGTGGCCGATCGAGATCGCGCCGCCGCTGACGTTGAGCAGGTCGTTGGGGATGCCGAGCTTGTCGCGGCAATACAGCACTTGCACCGCAAACGCTTCGTTCAGCTCCCACAGGCCGATATCGTCCATCTTCAGGTTGAAGCGTTCGAGCAGCTTGGGGATGGCGAAGACCGGGCCGATGCCCATTTCGTCGGGCTCGGTGCCCGCCACGGCCATGCCGACATAGCGGCCGAGCGGTTGCAGCCCGCGCTTCTCGGCGACCTTTTCCTCCATCAGCACCGAGGCGGACGAGCCGTCCGACAGCTGCGAGGCGTTGCCCGCCGTCACGTTCATGCCCGGGCCCATCACCGGCTGCAGCGCCTTCAGGCCCTCCAGCGTGGTCTCGGGGCGGTTGCCTTCATCCTTGGTCAGCGTCACTTCCTTATAGGTGACCTCCTTGGTCTCCTTGTTGGTGATCGCCATGTTGGCGGTGACCGGGATGATCTCGGCATCGTAATAACCGGCGGCCTGTGCGGCGGCGGTGCGCTGCTGCGACTGGAGCGCATATTCATCGCACACGTCGCGGCTGATATTGTAGCGCTTGGCGACGGTCTCGGCGGTGCCGAGCATCGTCATATAGACATCCTTGTGCATCGCGATCAGCTCAGGGTCGGCGGCGACGCGCATTTGCGGGGTCTGGACGAGGCTGATGCTCTCCACGCCGCCGCCGACGGTGATGTCCATATTGTCGGTGATAATCTGCTTGGCGGCGGTGGCGATCGCCATCAGGCCGCTGGCGCACTGGCGATCGACCGACATGCCGGGCACGGTGACGGGAAGCCCCGCGCGCAGCAACGCGTTGCGCGCGATATTGCCACCCTGATGGCCCTGCTGCAGCGCGCAGCCGAAGACGAGGTCGTCGACCTGGCCGCCTTCGATGCCGGCGCGCTCGACCGCAGCGCGGATCGAATGTGCCGCAAGCGTGGGCGCGGGGGTGTTGTTGAAGGCACCGCGGTAAGCGCGGCCAATCGGGGTGCGGGCGGTGGAAACGATGACGGCGGAACGCATGGGGTTTCTTCCTTTTGCTTCTTCCTCCCCTCCCGCTTGCGGGAGGGGCTGGGGGAGGGCGTGGGGAGAGCGTCGGAGGAA
>NZ_JSBN01000022.1 GCF_000797515.1 Sphingomonas sp. Ant H11 | reverse complement strand
GTTTTTCTCGACTGCGCTCGAAACGAACGGGAGGGTGGTGCTTTCCGACGACCCGCGATAGCCCGCTGTTATGAGCAACGGCAAATCATACTTCTTCGTCGGCATTGGCGGCAGCGGCATGATGCCCCTGGCGATGATCCTGGCCGGGCGCGGGGCCAGCGTCGCGGGGTCGGACCGCACGCTCGATGCCGGGCGCTTGCCCGCCAAATTCGCCGATCTCGCCGCCAAGGGCGTGGCGCTATTCCCGCAGGACGGCTCCGGCGTCACCTCGGCCGAACAGATCGTGGTCGCCTCGGCGGCGGTCGAAGCGAGCGTCGCCGATATCGTCGCCGCCGATCGCGTCGGCGCGCAGCGGCTGAGCCGCCCGCAATTGCTCGCCTCGCTGTTCAACGCGAGCGACCTGCCGATCGGCGTGGCCGGCACCAGCGGCAAATCGACCGTGACGGGGATGATCGGCTGGATTCTCCATGCCTGCGGGCGCGATCCGACGGTTATGAACGGCGCGGTGATGAAGAATTTCGCGTCGCCCGACGCGCCGTTTGCCAGCGCGCTCGTCGGCGATGGTGCCGCGTTCGTCAGCGAAGTCGACGAGAGCGACGGCTCGATCGCGCTCTACACGCCCAAAATCGCCGTGCTCAACAATGTCAGCCTCGACCATAAGTCTCTGGAGGAATTGCGCGCGCTGTTCGCCGATTTCGCAGCGAAAGCGGAGACGACCATCCTCAATGTCGGCGATGCCGAGGCGGCGGCGCTGGCGGCGGCGCTCGGTTCTGCGCGACTGGTCACCTTCGCGGTCGAAGCCGACGCCGATCTCAGCGCGCACAACCTCCAGCCCGAACCCTTCGCGATCACCTTCGATCTGCACGTCGATGGCGCGGCGCATCCGGTGCGGTTGTCAGTGCCGGGGCGGCACAATGTCGCCAATGCATTGGCGGCGCTGGGCGCGGCGCGCGCGGCGGGCGTGCCGCTGTCCGAGGCGATCCCAGCGATTGCAGGTTTCACCGGTCTCAAGCGCCGCTTCGAACTGGTCGGGACCAGCGCCGATGTCACCGTGATCGACGATTTCGGGCACAACCCCGACAAGATCGCGGCGACGCTGGCGACGCTGCACGCCTTTCCGGGGCGCTTGCTCGTGCTGTTCCAGCCGCATGGCTATGGCCCGCTGAAAGTGATGCGCGCCGAACTGGTCGCGATGTTCCAGCGGATGCTCGGGGACGATGACCTGCTGGTATTGCCCGATCCGGTCTATCAGGGCGGGACGGTGGCGCGGGAGGTGACCAGCGCCGACATCGCCCGCGACATCGGCGCGCAAGCCCACAACATCGCCGATCGCGCACAGGCCGCTGTCTGGCTCGTCGAGCAAGCGCGACCCGGCGACCGAATTGTGGTAATGGGGGCACGAGACGATACGCTGAGCCAACTGGCCGCCGACATGTTGCCGCAGATTGCGCCCAGATTCGCCTGAGTTACCAAGGAGCCGCCTTATGTTTCGCCGTCTGTTCCTCGATCACCCCGCCTCGGTCGGCGAAAGCTATGCCGAGCATTTCGGTGTTGCTTCCCGCTTCGGCGTGACTTTGATCGGCGGCGGCCTCGCTTGCCTCGTCCATGCCGTCGTCCCCGCCGCATTCAAGACCACCGGCAGCCAGACCGTGCTGCGCCTGAACAAGCGCATCGTCGAAAAGCGCGCAGCGGTGATGGCGGACGAACTGCAGCGCCGCACGGTCGAATATGTGATCTGACGGTATCCTCCCCGGAACGGGGAGGATACAGAGGCCCAGTTCCCGAAACCGCGCTTCCCGGCTATGGCGGCGCGATGCTGCGCATCACCGATCTCAAGCTCCCGCTCCACCATGCCGAGGAAGAACTCGCCGCAGCGATCCGCCAGCGGCTGCGCATCACCCCGCGCGATCTGGTGCGCTACACCATCGCCCGCCGCGCGCATGACGCGCGCGACAAGACCGACATCCAATTGGTCTATTCGGTCGATGTGAACGTCCGCGACGAAGCGCCGGTGCTGGCGCGCTTCAAGAAGGACAAACATGTCCAGCCGACCCCCAACACCGCCTACAAATTCGTCGCCAAGGCGCCCGAGGGCTGGAGCGGCCCGCGCCCGGTGATCGTGGGCGCCGGCCCGTGCGGGCTGTTTGCCGGGCTGATCCTCGCGCAAATGGGCTTCCGCCCGATCATCCTCGATCGCGGCAAGGTGGTGCGCGAACGCACCAAAGACACCTGGGGCCTGTGGCGGCGCAGCGTGCTCAACCCCGAAAGCAATGTGCAGTTCGGCGAAGGCGGCGCCGGCACCTTTTCCGACGGCAAGCTCTACAGCCGGATCAAAGACCCGCGCCACCTCGACCGCAAGGTGCTGACCGAATTCGTAAAAGCCGGTGCCCCGCCCGAAATTCTGACCGAGGCGCACCCGCATATCGGCACCTTCCGCCTGGTCACTATGGTCGAGAGCATGCGCGCGACGATCGAGGCGTTGGGCGGCGAATATCGCTTTCAGACCCGCGTCGACGGCATCGATGTCGCCACCGACGAGCACGGCACACGGCGCGTGCGCGGGCTGCATTTGCACACCGGCGATTATCTCGCCGCCGAACAGGTGGTGCTCGCGGTCGGCCATAGCGCACGCGATACCTTCCACATGCTCCATGCAGGCGGTGTGCATGTCGAGGCCAAGCCCTTCTCGATCGGCGTGCGCATCGAGCATCCGCAATCGTGGATCGACCAGGCGCGTTTCGGCCCCAATGCCGGGCACCCGATTTTGGGCGCGGCCGAATATCACATCTCGCACCATGCCAAGAACGGGCGCACCGCCTATAGCTTCTGCATGTGCCCCGGCGGCACGGTGGTGGCGGCCACCTCCGAGGAAGGCCGCGTCGCCACCAACGGCATGAGCCAATATTCGCGCAACGAACGCAACGCCAATTCGGGAATGGTGGTCGGCATCGACCCGGAGCGCGACTATCCCGAGCATCCGCTGGCGGGAATCGCGCTGCAACGCCAGATCGAGGAACGCGCCTTCGTCGCGGGCGGCTCCAATTATCACGCGCCCGCGCAATTGCTCGGCGACTTCCTCGCCGGGCGGCCCTCGACCAAGCTTGGCAGCGTCACCCCCTCTTATCGCCCCGGCGTGACGATGACCGACCTGTCGCTATGCCTGCCCGAATTCGTGATCACCGCGATGCGCGAAGCGCTGGTCCAGTTCGGGCGTGAGATCCCCGGCTATGACCATCCCGACGCGGTGCTGACCGGCGTCGAGACGCGCACCTCGGCCCCGGTGCGCATCACGCGCGGCGACGATTTCCAGAGCCTCAATACCGCAGGCCTGTTCCCGGCGGGCGAAGGCGCTGGATATGCCGGGGGGATTTTGTCGGCGGCGGTGGACGGAATCAAGGTGGCGGAGGCGGTGGCGGCTAAGATCAAAGTCTGAGCGAACTCGCTACCGGCCCTATCAAGGCTCCTTGACAGACAAGGAACCTTGACTGTAAAGCTCCCTTCACAAGAGTGAAAGGATGCTTTCCATGCAGAAGCGCAATCCGGCGCAGCAGCGCTACGTCGTGCGGTTTATTCCGACGATGTTCAGCTATGTCCTTGTGCTGTTCGCCGCGACCTATCTGATCCGTTTCTGGCACCCGACCGGGATCGCGCTGGCCGCGCTTGCGGTTGCCCCGTCCCTGCCCTTGCTCGGCGTGATTGCGATCATGGGTTTGTACCTTGTCGAGGAGCGCGACGAGTTTCTGCGTCAACGCCTGGTAAAGGCAATGCTTGGGGGGTTGGCGGTATTGCTGGCCGTGCTGACGGTCTGGGGCTTTCTCGCCAATGGCGGGCTTACCGACCAGCCACCCGCGTTCCTCGCCTTCCCATTGTGGTGCGGTGCCTTCGGATTGGTTCAGTGCGGGATGAGTCTGCGCGACCGCCTGACGTCGAGCACTGCGACATGATCAACCGCCTCAAGGTGCTGCGCGCGGAGCGAGGCTGGAGCCAGGGCGACCTGGCCGAGCGGCTGGAGGTGTCGCGCCAGAGCGTCAACGCGATCGAGACCGGGCGCTACGATCCGTCGCTCCCGCTCGCCTTCCGCATCGCTGAATTGTTCGCGCTTCCGATCGAAGCGATTTTCGTCAGTCCCTCCAAAGGAGACGCGTCATGATGTCTGCCCGCAAAACCGCTTTGATCGCCGCGCTGGCGCTGCTGCTGCCCGCCACGCCGACGCAGGCCGCCCCGACGGGGGCACAGGTGGCGACGACGGCCGAGCTACGCCTGCCGCACATTTCGATCGTCACCATGGGCAAGGGCAGTCCGGTGATCCTGATCCCCGGCCTCGCCTCCCCGCGCGCGGTGTGGGACGATGTTGCACCCGAACTGGCCAAGACCCACCGCGTCATCCTGGTGCAGGTCAACGGTTTTGGCGGGGATGATCCCGGGGCCAATTTGCAGCCGGGCGTACTCGACGGCATCGTCGCCGATCTCGACGGCTATATTACGCGTGAGAAGCTGCACGGCACGCTGGTGATCGGCCATTCGATGGGCGGGCTGGTCGGCCTGATGCTGGCCAAGGCGCATCCAGCGGACCTCGCGCGGTTGATGATCGTCGACTCGCTCCCCTATTTCGCGGTGCTGATGGCTCCGCCAGGGATCGACCCCACCCCCTGCAATGGTCGCGCCGCAAGCCGCCAAAATGCGCGACGCTATCGCCGCCAGTTATGGAACGGTGCCGAGCGATGCGGCGGTGGCGGCGCAGACGCGCGGCCTGGCGATCAAGCCCGCCAGTATCGCCCGCATGACCACCTGGGCCAAGGCTGCCGATCCGCGCGTAACGGCGCAAGCGATGTATGAGGATCTGACCACCGATCTGCGCCCGGCACTGGCGTCGATCACGACGCCGATGACCTTGCTGTATCCGTGGAACGCGGGCGGGCCGACCAAGGCGATGGCCGATCCATTCTATCGCAAGCATTATGCTACGGCACCGCACATCACCTATGTCGATATCGGCGACAGTGCTCATATGGTGATGCTCGACCAGCCCGAGGCGTTCAAGGCGGCAGTGGTCGCGTTTGTAGCTGGGAAATAGCGTCTCCCCGCCCCCCGGCGTCCTTGCTGCGGCGGGGACGCCAGGAGGTGGCGAACAAACCCCGATTTCCCCCACCCCGATCTTCGGCTAAGCCCGCCGCCATGACCGACACATCGACCCCCCGTCCGCCCCGCCCTCGCATATCATCTGACCGAGGGCACCGGCCCCACCGTCGTGTTCCTGCCCGGTTATGGTTCGGACATGGAAGGCACCAAGGCGCTGGCGCTCGAAGCCTGGGCGAAGCGCAGCGGGCGCGCTTATCTGCGCTTCGATTATGGCGGGTGCGGACAAAGCGCGGGGGCGTTTGAGGAACAGACGCTCGCCGGCTGGCGCGACGATGTGCTGGCGATGCTCGATCAGCTAGAAGGCCCCGCCGTGCTGGTGGGATCATCGATGGGCGGCTGGCTGATGCTGCTGGTCGCGCGCGACCATCCGCACAAGGTCGCGGCGCTGGTCGGCATCGCGCCCGCGCCCGATTTCACCGACTGGGGCTTCACCGTCGACGAGAAACTGCAGATCCTGTCCGAAGGCCGGCTGGAGAAGGTCGGGCGCTATGCCGATCTGCCGATGGTCTATACCCGCGCTTTCTGGCAATCGGGCGAGGCCAATCGCGTGCTGTTCTCAGGCCTCCCGATCGACGTGCCGGTGCGGCTGCTGCACGGCATGGCCGATGCCGAGGTGCCCGCCAACCGGACGATCCGCCTGGCCGAGGTGATCCGTTCAGCCAAGGTGCAGGTGACGCTGATCAAGGACGGGGATCACCGGCTGTCGCGCGAGGCGGACCTCGCCTTGCTGATCGCCGCGGTCGAGGATGTGACGCGCGCCTTATGATCCTGCTGTCTTTGCTTGCCACCGCAGCGCTTGCGCAAAGCACCGCCACCGGGCCGACCGGCCCCGCTGCCCCCAGTGGCGACCGCTATGACCGCTGCCTGGCGCTGTCGACCACCAACCCCGCCGCCGCCGAGGCCGAAGCGGGGCAATGGGCGTTGGCGGGCGGCGACTTTCTCGCCAGCCAGTGCCTGGGCATGGCCTATAGCCGCGAACAACGCTGGTCCGCTGCTGCTGCCGCCTTCGAGAAAGCGGCGACCGGCGCGGAACGGGCCAAGGACAAGCAAGCCGTCAATTACTGGGCGCAGGCGGGCAATGCCTGGCTGGCGGCAGGCGATGCCTCCAAGGCGCGCAGCGCGCTCGATGCCGCGCTCGCCACCGGCACGCTGACTGGCCTGTCGCTGGGCGAGGCGCATCTCGACCGCGCGCGCGCGATGGTGGCGGGCGACGACATGGAAAATGCGCGCGACGATATCGACCATGCGCTGAGCGAAGTGCCGACCGATCCGCTGGCCTGGCTGCTGTCAGCAACGCTCGCGCGGCGGATGCAGGAAGTGCCGCGCGCCAAGAAGGACATTGCCGAAGCCTTGCGGCTGGGCGGCGACGACCCTGCGGTGCAACTGGAGGCGGGCAACATCGCCGCACTGGCCGGGGATGAAGCCGGGGCCAAAGCGGCCTGGCATCAGGCGGTGACGCTGCGGCCCGACAGCGCGCCCGGAAAGGCCGCGGCGGCCGCCTTGACGCAATTCGACGCCAAACCGTAGCTGGCGCTTGCCGCCGTGCATGCCTATTTGGGCGGCAAAGCCTGTAGGAGTGCGCCGATGAAATATCTCCACACGATGATTCGCGTGACCGACCCGGTCGCGACGATCGACTTTTTTCAAACTTCTCGGGCTGGAGGAAGTGCGCCGCTTCGACAATGAGAAGGGCCGCTTCACGCTGATCTTTCTGGCCGCGCCCGGCGACCATGACGCGCAAGTCGAGCTGACGCACAATTGGGACCCGGAGCCTATACGGGCGGGCGCAATTTCGGCCACCTCGCCTACCAGGTCGAGAATATCTATGAGACGTGCCAGCGCCTGATGGATGGCGGCGTGACGATCAACCGCCCACCGCGCGACGGCCACATGGCGTTCGTGCGCACGCCCGACAATATCTCGATCGAATTGCTGCAGAACGGCGTGCTGCCCCCCGCCGAACCCTGGGCGTCGATGCCCAACACCGGAGAATGGTAATGGCGACCACGCTCGACATCGTCCGCGTGCCCGCGCTCGACGATAATTATGTGTGGCTGCTGCACGACGCCGTTGCCAATGAAACCGTCGTGGTGGATCCGAGCGAGGCCGCCCCGGTGCTGGCGGCGGCGAATGCGCGCGGCTGGACCATCTCGCAGATCTGGAACACCCACTGGCACCCCGATCACACCAATGGCAATGCAGAGATCAAGGCGCTTGGCGCGACGGTCAGCGGCCCCGCTGCCGAAGCCGACAAGATCCCCACACTCGATTACGGCCTGCGTGAGGGCGACAGCGTCAAGATCGGCAACCATGTCGCGCGCGTGATCGAAACGCCGGGGCATACCGCGGGGCATATCGTGTTCCACATGGCCGACGATGCGTTGCTGTTCAGCGGCGATACGCTGTTCGCAATGGGGTGCGGACGCCTGTTCGAAGGGGGCCCGGCGCAAATGTACGCCAATATGCAGCGCCTCGCCGTTTTGCCGCCCGAGACGATCGTGTTCTGCGCGCACGAATATACCCAGTCGAACGGCCGCTATGCCGCCGCTGCCGAGCCCGACAATGCGGCGGTCACCGAACGCATGAAGGACGTCGACGCCAAGCGTGCTGCGGGCGAGCCAACCGTGCCGACGACGATCGCCCTGGAACTGGCCACCAACCCGTTCCTGCGCGCTTCCTCCGCCGAGCAATTGGCCGAGCGTCGCGCGGCAAAGGATGTTTTTTGACCGCGAAATGGCGTAAACAAACGACGGGGGCAGATGCTGTGAAAAGGACCGTTGCCATGTACCGATTCCTCCTGCCCGCCGCGCTGCTGATCGGCGGGACCGCCGCACTTTCCGCCGATACCAAGGGCTATGAGACGCGCCAGGCCGCGCAGGACAAAGCCGAACTCGACAAGCAGCTCGCCGGGCTGGTGCCGGGCAAGCCGCAGACCTGCATCGACCCGATCCGCTACCGCGACACTACCCGCGTCGGCGACACGATCCTGTACAAGAACGGCCGTAACGACATCATGCGCACCGATACCGGCGGCGGCTGCTTCGGGCTGCGGCGGGGCGACGCGATCGTGACCAAGACCTTCGGCAGCCAGCTCTGTCGCGGCGATATCGTCCGCACGGTCGATCTGACCAGCCATATCCCGAGCGGCAGCTGCAGCTTTGGCGATTTCATCCCTTACCGCAAACCATGATCCGCAGCGCGCTGCTCGTGTCCGCGCTGGCCACGATGGTGGCGTCGGACAGCAAGGATCTCGATAAGGCCCTGGCCGGGCGCGTCGCGGGAAAGCCCGAGACGTGCCTGTCGACCAGCCGGATCGGCAGCCCGCAGGTGATCGACGATCACACGCTGCTATACCGCGACGGCGGACGCATCTGGCGCAACGACCTGCCCGATGCGTGCCCGGGGCTCGACGACGACGTGATCGTAGTGACCGAGGTGTTTGGCGGACAATTGTGTCGCGGCGACCTGTTCTACACGCTCGAGCGCTCCGGCCTCGGCATCCCCGGCCCGCGCTGCCGCCTCGGCGCGTTCGTGCCGTGGGACAAGGGGAAGAGCGGGGTTAAGAGCGAGTAAAGCGGGGAGGGTCGGGACACCCTCCCCTCTCTTACAGCACGAACCGACTTAGATCGGTGTTGCGCGCGATGCTCGCCAGATGCGTTTCGACATAAGCCGCATCGACCACCACCGTCTCGCCACCGCGATCCTCGGCGTTGAAGCTGACGTCTTCCAGCAGCTTTTCCATCACCGTCTGCAAGCGGCGCGCACCGATATTCTCGATCTCGCCATTCACTTCCGCCGCAATGCGCGCGACCGCGCGAATGCCGTCTTCGGTGAATTTCACGCCGACATTTTCGGTCGCTATCAGCGCGACATATTGCTGCGTCAGCGATGCCTTGGTGTCGCTGAGGATCGCGACGAAATCGTCCTCGGTCAGCGCCTTCAACTCGACGCGGATCGGCAAGCGGCCCTGTAGCTCGGGCAGCAAGTCGCTCGGCTTGGCGACGTGGAACGCGCCGCTGGCGATGAACAGGATATGGTCGGTCTTCATCGGCCCATATTTGGTCGCGACCGTGGTGCCCTCGATCAGCGGCAGCAAATCGCGCTGCACGCCCTCGCGCGAGACGGAACCGCCGCGCACGTCGGACACCGCGATCTTGTCGATTTCATCGAGGAACACGATCCCGTTCGCCTCGGCAGTCGGCCAAGGCGGCGCGGCTGACCTCATCCTGGTCGAGGCGCTTGTCGGCCTCTTCCTCGACGAGCTTGTCCCAGGCGGCGGGCACGGTCAGTTTGCGGCGTTTGAGTTGCTGGTTGCCGAACGCCTTGCCCATCATTTCGGACAGGTTGATCATCTGCGCGCCGCCGCCGGGCAGTTCGAACGGCATGTTGGGCTGCGCTTCCAGCTCGATCTCGATCTCGGTGTCGCGCAAATGGCCGTCGTGCAACCGCTGGCGGAACGCCTCGCGCGTCGCCTCGCTCGCGCCCTTGCCGGTCAGCGCGTCGAGCAGCCGCGCCATCGCGGCTTCCTCGGCCTTGTCCTTCACCGCCGCGCGGCGGCGTTCCTTTTCGAGCCGGATCGCTTCCTCGACCAGATCGCGCGCAATCTGCTCGACGTCGCGACCGACATAGCCCACCTCGGTGAATTTGGTCGCCTCGACCTTGATGAACGGCGCATCGGCCAGCTTGGCGAGACGGCGGCTGATCTCGGTCTTGCCGCAGCCGGTCGGCCCGATCATCAGGATGTTCTTCGGAGAGACCTCGTCGCGCAATTCGGGCGCGAGCTGCTGGCGGCGCCAGCGGTTGCGCATCGCGACCGCGACCGCACGCTTGGCGTCGGCCTGGCCGATGATGTGCGCATCGAGGGCTGCGACAATGGCTTTGGGAGTCAGGGCTTCGTTCATTGGAAAGGTTCCGTCGCCCCGGCGGAGGCCGGGGCCGCTATGATATTAGGGCGCGTGCTATTTGCCAGCGGCCCCGGCCTCCGCCGGGGCGACGCGCATCAGGCAGATGCCGCGAGGCTCTCCACGGTCAGCCGGTCGTTGGTGTAGACGCACACCTCCGCCGCGATCGCCATCGCCTTGCGGCAGATCGTCTCGGCATCGGCTTCGTAATCGACCAGCGCGCGTGCGGCGGACAGCGCATAATTGCCGCCCGATCCGATCGCCGCGACGGTGCCATTGGGGCTCGCCTCGGGCTCCAGCACGTCGCCATTGCCGGTCAGGATCAGCGTTACATCCTTGTCGGCGACGATCATCATCGCCTCCAGATTGCGGAGGTATTTGTCGGTGCGCCAGTCCTTGGCCAGTTCGACCGCACTGCGCAGCAATTGTCCGTGATGCTGCTCGAGCTTGCGCTCAAGCCGCTCGAACAGCGTGAAGGCATCGGCGGTCGCGCCGGCAAAGCCGCCGATCACCGATCCGTCACCGAGGCGGCGGACCTTCTTGGCATTGGGTTTCATGACGGTCTGGCCCTGCGTCACCTGGCCGTCTCCGGCGACGACGACGCGGCCATTCTTGCGCACGGACAGGATCGTGGTGCCGTGCCACACCATTGGGTTCTCGCTCATGCGCAGCGATATGGGATGCGGATTACGGCTGCGCAATCCAGCCGCACAAGTTTGCGCGAGCCGGACGAGGGAACCCCCTCGCCCGGCCCAATCGCGTCAGCGGCAGCGCACGTCGCGATTATCGCTCTTGTCGATCGCCTGCCCCGCGAGCGCCCCGCCAATGCCGCCGAGCAGCGCACCGAGCACGCCCGAGCCGCCCGGCGCGATCGCCGCGCCCAAAGCGCCACCGGCGACGCCACCGACGATCAGACCGGTCGTGCCGTCATTGCGGCGGCAATAATAGCGCCCGTCGCTGCCGCGATAGACGCGGTCGTTCGAGCTGAGGCGGCGCTCCTGATAGCGGCGCGGATCGTCGCGGTAATAACGCGACGCGTCATACCCGTTATACGCGGGATCGGGCCGATCGTAATCGTAGCGCGAATAGCCGCCATCCCCATAACCGCGACGCGGCCCGTCGCCATATTCGGTGCAGCCGGCCACCAACGTCGAGGCGGCGATCAAACCCAGAGTGAATGCGCGCATGTCGAGATCCTCCTGTATCGTAGAACGGGTAATGCGCCGCGCACGAAAAGGTTGCGATCCGGCCCTTTCACAGGGCTTATCTGCGTAGTTTCCGAGGCTGATCGTGCGCGCGGGACCGCTGGTAAACGGCGGCCCGGCAGCACAAAGGATCGCATTCCCATGAGCACATACACTTTCGTCGGCAGCGGCATCGCCTCCCTCGCCGGTGCGGTTTTCCTCATCCGCGACGGCCAGGTTGTCGGCAAGGATATCGTGATCCTGGAGGAAAGCCACCAGTTCGGCGGGGCGTTCGATGCGCATGGCGATGCCGAAAACGGCTATTTCATGAGCGGCAGCCGCATGTTCGAGGCGATGTATCAATGCACCTTCGACTTGCTCGATTCGATCCCCTCGGCGAGCGACTCGAGCATCTCGGTGCGCGAGGAGACCGACCGCGCCAATGCTGAGTGGCCGTGGCACAACAAGGTGCGGCTGGTGAATCGCGACGGCAGCATCCCCGATTTCCACACCATGGGCTTTACCGAGCGCGACCGCATCGACCTGGTCAAGATCATGGCCGAGCCCGAGCAACTGCTCGACGGCAAGCGCATCATCGATTGCTTCCAGCCGCACTTCTTCCAGAGTAATTTCTGGTTCGAATGGTGTACTTTGTTCGCCTTCGAACCGTGGCACAGCGCGATCGAGTTCAAGCGCTACCTCCAGCGCTTCGTCCACCATTTCTCGACGATCGACACGCAGGAGGGCATCTATCGCAGCCTGCTCAACCAATATGACAGCTTCGCCGTGCCGATCGTCAACTGGCTGAAGGAACGCGGCGTGCAGTTCCGCTTCGGCGTGCGGGTCGAGGATCTGGGCTTTGCGAGCGGCGAGGCGATCACCGTCACCAGCATCGCCACCCTTACCGACCACGGCCCCGAGGCGATCCCGGTCGCGCCCGGCGACTGCGTGTTCGTCACCAATGGATCGATGACCGCCGACAAGGCATTCGGATCGATGACCAAGGCCCCCGGCCTCGACGCCAGCAACCATTCGGGCGCGTGGAAACTCTGGGAGAAGCTCGCGCAAGGCCGCCCCGCCTTCGGCAACCCCGCCGCGTTCAACGGCAACATCGCCGAAAGCTCGTGGATTTCCTACACCGTCACGGTCAAGGACCCGCTGTTCCTGCAACTGATGGAGCGCTTCAGCGGCAGCGCCCCCGGTACGGGCGGGCTGATCACCTTCAAGGATTCGAGCTGGCTGATCACGCTGTCCATCTATCACCAGCCCTTCTTCGCCGATCAGCCCGAGGGCGTGTCGGTATGGTGGGGCTACGGCCTGTTCCACGATCGCATCGGCGATTACGTCAAGAAGCGCATGGTCGATTGCACGGGCGCGGAGATTCTGGAGGAAGTGCTCGGCCATCTGCACTTCAGCGCGGCCGACCAGGCGGCGGTGATGGCGGCCTCGACCTGCATCCCCTGCGCCATGCCCTATATCACCAGCCAGTTCATGGTACGCACGGGCAAGGACCGGCCCAAGGTAGTGCCCGCGGGATCGACCAATCTCGCCTTTCTCGGCCAATATGCCGAGCAACCCGACGACGTGGTGTTCACCGTGGAATATTCGGTGCGCTGCGCGATGACGGCGGTGTACACGCTGCTCAAGCTCGATCGCACCCCGCCGCCGGTCTATAAGGGCCTGCACAGCCCGCAAGTGATTGTGGATGCGATCAGGACGCTGCACCGGTAGGGCGCGCGCACAATGCCCCTCCCCTTCACCCGGCGCTGGTTGGGGTGGGGCCGTTCCGCGAGCGCGCGTGCTGCGCTGCGGAAGGTTAGGGGAAAGTTAGGCGAAATCACTTCGCACAGCACCCGGTGGCTCGGGCGAAACTGGGGGGTGCGGTGCTGTCAAAAGAACGTGGCGGAGCATAGCGTTTCGGGGGTGTGTAGGACAGGCGCGAAGGACTGGTCGCATGGCGCGGCCGATGCGAAGGGTCGTGGCGAGCGGCAGCATGGGTTCATGGATATTTCTGGCGGGCGTGGAGGACGGTGATCACCTCGACGGTGTCCGCCAGAACCCGATAGATCAGAATGTAATTGGGGTGGACCACCGCCTCGCGCGTGCCGGGCACCCGGCCAGGGCGGTGGACGTACGGATGTTCCGGCAGGCGTTCCGCCGCATCGCGGATCAAGGCGGCCAGGCGTTGCGCTGCGACCGGATTGCGCTGGCGGATGAAGGCGGCGATGTCGAGCAGGTCACGGCGCGCCTTTGGACGCCAGACCAGCCGCAGCATCAGCGGGGCGCGTGTCCGTCGAGAACGGCTTGGAGGTCGGCCATCACCTGATCGTGCGGGATACTGGGTGCTGGGTCGGCAAGCGCCTGCGCCACCTTCTCGCGTACCCAGCGATCATGCGCTTCGGCCGCTTCGGCCGACTCGAACTCGGACTCAATGGGCGAGAGCTTGGCCATGTGGGGAATATAGCGCAGAAGCGGAGCGGGAAGAAGGGGATTGCGGGGAGGTAGGCTTGCAGCGCCGGCGCTGCGGCTCCACCTCGACGTGATCGAGCGCTTTCGCGCCGATGGGGCGGGCTGGCAGGGGCGGATGAATGCCGCGTTACGCAAGGCGGTGGGGTTGTAGGCGATTTTGACCGTCAGCACGGATCGTCGCATCTTTTGCGCATGACGCTGTCGGCGCTGGGTTGAGCCGGGGGGGGTCGGCTTCCGCTGGCCGGAGCCGGACGTGCGCGTACTGGACGACAGCTCGCCCTTTTATGGCGCGATCCCGGATTGGCTGTTCTTGCGGGTGCCCGCGAGTGTTGGAACTTGGGCTGGGCGGGGGATGCGGGTTGTTGGGCGGACGGAGCAAAGGGTTTGGGAATTTAGAAAACTGTCACCGTAATTTCTAGGATGCTAAGCACTAATCAATGCTCGCACGCCATCACGAAGCTTTTTAAAGCTGGGCGATGTATTACGTTCTACATCCATATGCGGCGGTATATTTTCGGCCCACTCTGCCTTTAAAATTCCCGACGCCGGCCATCCTTGAGAAATAACCCGTGAAGATCCGCCAGGAGTTATCGCATCCGCCATGCGTTCCCAAGTACCACAAATAGAGTCTTGCGTATACGAGCGAACAACCGCTGTATTCACGTTATTGTAAGCAGCTCGGACGGCCTCAATATCTCCGAAGTACCACGCTTCCATTTCTTCTATGGCCAAACGAAATAACACGCGGAGCATTGGCGCAGCGTGTCGGGCCAATCGATTTAGCTCTGCGAGAAATGCAGTACAATCTCTATTGTCGTTATCAATTATAACTACGACAGCATCAATATATGGCGTCTTCCCATAACCTGCTAAAATTCTAGGAAGCTGATCCAATATTATTCTTTTTGATGGATCTATCCTGCTTGCCAGACCCGGAGGAATTCGCCCAATGCCACGATATCCGTGAATTCTATAGGTTACATCATTATTACCTATAATTAATGGAATTATGCGTTCAAGAAACGCCTTTCCCGAGGCGTCTTCAATTAAGAATTCTACGTGCATCAACGAACATCCAGGTAATCGCTATACCAAAGACCGCCAAGCGGCAGTCCTTCATTTATCATATTTTGAACCAGGGGGTCATCGGACGCGCGCCTTATAGTCGAGAATCCATCACCGCCTTTTTCCATTACCCAAACTTCATCTGGTCCTAGAGAGTCCACAAGATAGGGCTGATGAGTAGTCAAAAATATCTGTGAACCTCGCCCTTTTGATCTTGCATGAGTTCGAAATTCGTGGGCTAGAGCATCAAGCAGCTTATGGTATAAACCGTTCTCTGGTTCTTCTATGCACAAAAACGGAGGAGGCGAAGGATCTTCAAGTAACAGCAAATAGGCGAATACCTTAAGAGTCCCGTCTGACATCTGTTGTGCAAAAAATGGATCTTCGAAGCTTGCGTCGTTGAAACGCAACAATAGACGCCCATCCTCGGTACGATGCGTATCGATCGCATCTATACCGGGAATTTTGCTTGCTATCGCGGATAGTACCTCTCTAAATTTTCGAGGATGCTCACGCTCCATAAATTGAACGACATTACCAAGGTTATCGCCGTGGACGTTTAGATGTCGCTGCGGACCCGCGAGAGGCAGGCTTCGGGCAGCATCCGGGGTGAAATAGCTTAGATGCCAACCCTCAATAAACCGTCTAAAGGCAGATATTCTAGGATGCTGCCTTAACGAGCCGAGAGTGGCGATACCTAGCCGGCGAATATCGTCCATTTCGACCACTTCAGTATCCGGAGACTCCTCATCGGATTTGGCCAACAATTGCTCGAGTGTTAGCTCGTTCTCATCTTGAAGGCTAATTCCAAAGGAGTCACCACGCCATGCAACTCCTTTGCCATCATTCAAAATCAAAAATGAGAATGGCCAGCCGCGCGATTGATTGGCACGTCGCTGACGCAGTCGTTCCGATTTTACGAACGGCCGTCCGACATTATCGGTATCGAATGAGACTTCATAAGTAATTGGTCGCGAACGCTCATCTTCTCTGTAGTATATCGCAAACTCAATCGGATCTGAACTCCCCTGTGACCTGATGCGGTCGAAGCCGCCTCTATTATGTTGGTCACACGCTTCCTCCACGCCGAGCCTGAGGCAATCGGAAAGAAATCCAAAGGCGTCGAAGAGCGTGCTCTTACCAACGCCATTTTTCCCGATGACGGCTGTTAACGGAGTGAGTGGATCTGACTTTTCCCGCGCGTTCCATAACTGACCGAAAGTTATGTCCTTTAAGGCTCGGAAATTTCGAACCCTAAAGCCCAGAATGCTCGCCATGCCATGTCCCGACTGAAGCCTGCGCCCGCCTAATTGTTGCAGACGGCTATTGTCTGATATTGGTGCAAAAGATACGCTGCGGCAACCCGTTCGTCATCAACGCTTCCCCAACAACGGCGCTAGATACCGCCCCGTAAAGCTCCCCTCAGCCTTCGCCACAACCTCAGGCGTCCCCTGCGCCACAATCTCCCCGCCCTTCACGCCGCCCTCCGGCCCCAGATCCAGCACCCAATCCGCGGTCTTGATCACATCGAGGTTGTGCTCGATCACCACGACCGTATTTCCCTGCTCGACCAGTTGGTGCAGCACCTCCAGCAGCTTGCGCACGTCCTCGAAATGCAGCCCGGTGGTCGGCTCGTCCAAGATGTACAGCGTCTGCCCCGTAGCGCGGCGTGACAGTTCCTTGGCGAGCTTGACGCGCTGTGCCTCGCCGCCCGACAGCGTCGTCGCTTGCTGGCCGACCTTGACATAGCCCAGGCCGACTTCGGCGAGCATCGCCATCTTGTCGCGGATCGGCGGGACGGCCTTGAAGAATTCGACCGCATCCTCGACCGTCATGTCGAGCACGTCGGCGATCGACTTACCCTTGAACTTCACCTCCAGCGTCTCGCGATTGTAGCGCGCGCCGTGGCACACGTCGCACGTCACATAGACATCGGGCAGGAAGTGCATTTCGATCTTGAGCAGCCCGTCGCCCTGGCACGCCTCGCAGCGCCCGCCCTTGACGTTGAAGCTGAAGCGGCCGGGCTTGTAGCCGCGCGCCTGCGCCTCGGGCAGGCCTGCGAACCAGTCGCGGATCTGGGTGAAGGCGCCGGTATAGGTGGCGGGGTTGCTGCGCGGGGTGCGGCCGATCGGCGACTGGTCGATGTCGATGACCTTGTCGAGATATTGCAGGCCAGTGATCTTGTCATGCTTGCCCGCCAGCACCCGCGCGCCGTTGAGCGCGCGCGCGGCGGAGGCATAGAGCGTGTCGATCGTGAAGCTCGATTTGCCGCTGCCGCTGACCCCGGTGATGCAGGTGAAGGTGCCGAGCGGCAGGCTGGCCGTCACGCCCTTCAGATTGTTGGCGGTGGCGTTGTGGACGGTCAGTTTCTTGCCATTGCCCTTGCGCCGGGTGGTGGGCACCGCGACCTCGCGCCTGCCCGACAGATAATCGGCGGTGATGCTGTTGGGGTTGGCGAGCACTTCCTCGAACGTGCCCTGCGCGACGATCGCGCCGCCATGGACGCCCGCGCCCGGCCCCATGTCGATGACATAATCGGCGGTGCGGATCGCATCCTCATCATGCTCGACCACCAGCACGGTGTTGCCGAGGTCGCGCAGGCGCCGCAGCGTTTTCAGCAGCATGTCATTGTCGCGCTGGTGCAGGCCGATGCTGGGCTCGTCGAGCACATAGAGCACGCCCGACAGCCCGCTGCCGATCTGGCTGGCGAGGCGGATGCGCTGCGATTCCCCGCCCGACAGCGTGCCGCTGGTGCGATCCAAGTTGAGATAATCGAGCCCGACATTGTTGAGGAAGCCGAGGCGTTCGAGGATTTCCTTGAGGATGCGCTCGGCGATGGCGCGTTGCTGGTCGGTGAGATCGGCGGGGACGGATTCGAACCAGGCGAGCGCGTCGACCACCGACAGGCGCGTGACGCTGGAAATGTCGCGCATACCGATCTTGACCGCGAGCGCCTCGGGCTTGAGGCGCGCGCCGCCGCACACTTCGCACGGCGCGCTGCTTTGATATTTGGCGAGTTCCTCGCGCATCCACGCGCTTTCGGTCGAGAGCATGCGGCGGTTGAGATTGCCGATCACGCCCTCGAACGGCTTCTTCACGTCATAGGACTTCTTGCCGTCGATGAAGGTTAGCGTCACCGGCTTGCCGCCCGTGCCGTGCAGGATGATGAGCTTCACCTCGCCCGGCAGATCCTCCCACGGCGTATCCAGGCTGAAGCCGAATTCGCGCGCGAGGCTGCCCAGCACTTGCATGTAATAGGGGCTTGGGGGGTTGGACTTCGCCCACGGCACGACCGCGCCCTTCTTGATGCTGAGCGCGTGGTTGGGGACGACGAGGTCCTCGTCGAACAGCAGCTTTTCGCCCAGGCCGTCGCACGCCGGGCACGCGCCTTGCGGGGCGTTGAAGGAGAAGAGGCGCGGTTCGATCTCGGCGATGGTGAAGCCCGAGACGGGGCACGCGAATTTCTCGCTGAACACGATGCGGTTGGCGGGGATGCCGGTATTTTTCATTCCCTTCTTCTCCCTCTCCCCGCTTGCGGGGAGAGGGTCGGGGAGAGGGGCAGTATCGGAGG
>NZ_JSBN01000214.1 GCF_000797515.1 Sphingomonas sp. Ant H11 | reverse complement strand
CGGGCCAAAGTGGCGGCGAAGGTTGGTCAGGCCAAGGTCGACGCCTCGCTGGGACAGGCCACCGGCGACATCAGCCACCGCCGCGATCCCACAAATCAACGATGCCACCCGGCAAAAGGTCGAGGTGGACGTACAGGTCCAGAAAGGACAGATCGATGTTCGACAAGCGCCCGATGCAGGCGTGGCGGTGCATGGCGTCGCTGATGCTCTGCGCCGCAATCTCTGCCTGTATGACGACCTCTACCGTGCTGACCCAGGCTGCCAGCCCGTGCATGAAGATCCTGATGGCGTCGGGCCTGCTGGATCCAACGCCGGGGGCCACCGCTCACCCTGATTGATGGCTCTGCCGGTGGTCTGGGCGCGCACGATGTCGCGCAAACGGGCCAGCTCGTGAAAGCCAATATCGACAAGCGCACCGCCGTGAAGCTGGGCAGTAGCTGCGATGCCGAGTGGACGGCGGCGCTGGCAAAAGCAAAGCCGCGTGCGCGGTTCCTGGGGATTTTTTAGGGGGCCAATCCATTCCGACCGAAACGGCAATATCCGCATAAGTCGGAATTTAAATGCAAGCTAAGTCGTTGATTTGTGGCGTCTGCTAAAACTTGGAAGGCTGCTGTACTACCATTGTACTATACCCGCTAAGCCCAGCAATTCCGCCATTCTGTGGCGTCTCGTCAGACTGCGTTCCGACATTCCGATTGTCGGAATTCCGACAATCCGCGTCGATGCGCGTTTGCGATAGCGTGCACATGGCGTTGACGCAAGCCGCGCGGCTGGGGGTGCTGGGTCACGCACTCGCCCCGTTGCGCTTGGCATTGCGCGCGTCGCGTTCGGCGCTCATCATGATCGCGCGCGCGGCCGTGCCGGTGGTGCGCGGCATGTACACCTCCAGAATGCGCTTCGTTTCGTCGAG
>NZ_JSBN01000213.1 GCF_000797515.1 Sphingomonas sp. Ant H11 | reverse complement strand
GCGCCGCGGGCGACGGTCTATGTCACGCTGGAACCCTGCGCCCACGTCTCGCCGCGCGGCCCCGCGTGCAGCGATCTGCTGCAACTGGCCGGCGTGGCACGGGTGGTGGTCGCGATGGAGGACCCCGATGTGCGCACCAACGGCGCGGGTATTGCGCGCCTGCGCGACGCCGGTATCACGGCGGAGGTCGGTGTGCGCGCCGACGAAGCCCGCCGGGCGATGGCGGGATTTCTTGCCCGCCGCCTGCTCGGACGCCCACACGTGACGCTGAAACTCGCCGTGTCGCTCGACGGGGCGATGGCGCTGGCGTCGGGGCAAAGCGTCTGGATCACCGGGCCGCAAGCGCGCGCGCACGCGCACCTGGAACGCGCGCGCCACGAAGCGATTTTGGTTGGACGCGGGACCTTCGAAGCGGACGCTCCGAAGCTCGACGTCCGGCTCGCGGGACTTGAATCGCGCAGCCCGCAGCGAATTTTGCTGTCGCGCACCGAAACCGATGGCTGGACGCGCATCGCCGCGCCCGCTGACATCTCGACACTCGAAGCGGTCGATCACGTCCTGGTCGAGGGCGGCCCGGCGACCGCCGCCGCGTTCCTAGCCAGCGATCTGGTCGACCGGCTGTTGCTTTATCGTGCGCCGATCCTGATCGGCGGTGGGCGCACGCTGCCCGACATTGGCCTCACCGATCTTGCCGACGCGCATGGCCGCTGGCGACCGATCGAGTCGCGGAGCCTTGGCAGCGACCGGCTCGAGGTTTACGAGCGCGTCAGGGAGCCTGCACCGGGCGAAAGAGGATAGCGCGATGTTCACCGGCATCATCACCGATATCGGCACGATCGACCGGGTCGAGGCGCGCGGCGACCGGCGCATCTTCGTGCGGACGGACTATGATATGGCAGGCGTCGATCTTGGCGCGTCGATCGCCTGTTCGGGCGTGTGCCTGACCGTCGTCGACAAATCGGGCGCGGGCGAATCCGGCTGGTTCGCCGCCGACGTCTCCGGCGAAACCGTCTCGCGCACGCCGTCCGAACAATGGACCACCGGACGCCGCCTCAACCTCGAACGCGCGCTGAAGCTCGGCGAGGAACTGGGCGGGCATATCGTGACCGGCCATGTCGATGGCATCGGCAGTGTGGTGAGCGTCAGCGACGACGGCGATTCGCGCAGGATCGATATCGCGGTGCCCGCCGACCTGGCCCCCTTCGTCGCGAAAAAGGGTTCGATCACGGTCGATGGCGTGTCGCTGACGGTCAATGCCGTCGCCGACCATGGCGACACCTCGCATTTCTCGCTCAACATCATTCCGCACACCCAGGCGATGACCACGCTGGGCGACCTTCACCCCGGTGCCGCCGTCAATATCGAGATTGACGTCCTCGCCCGCTATCTGAAACGCATGGAGCATTATCGTGCCACAGCCTGAAGTCGCGCGCCTGCGCCATGGGTTCCTGTCGACCCCTGAGGAATTGATCGACGAGGCCCGCAATGGCCGCATGTTCATCCTGGTCGATGACGAAGACCGCGAGAATGAGGGCGACCTCGTCATTCCGGCACAGATGGCGACGCCTGAAAAGATCAACTTCATGGCCAAATATGGCCGCGGACTGATCTGCCTTGCCATGACCAGGAGACGCGTCGACGAGCTCGGCCTCGACCTGATGAGCCGCCACAATGGCACGCGGCATGAAACCGCCTTCACGACTTCAATCGAGGCGCGCGATGGGGTGACCACCGGCATTTCCGCCGCCGACCGCGCCCGCACCATCTCGGTCGCGATCGATTCGTCCAAGGGCAAGGACGAGATCGTCACGCCGGGCCACGTCTTCCCGCTGGTCGCGCGCGATGGCGGCGTGTTGGTCCGCGCAGGGCACACCGAGGCGGCGGTCGACGTCTCGCGGCTGGCCGGGCTCAACCCGTCGGGCGTGATCTGCGAGATCATGAACGAGGATGGCACGATGAGCCGCCTCGACGACCTCGTCACCTTCGCGCAATTCCACAATCTCAAGATCGGCACGATCCGCGACTTGATCGCCTATCGCCGCCGCCACGATCATCTGGTCGAGAAGCGCGCCGAAATGGCGTTCGAGTCGAAATGGGGCGGCCAGTGGAAGGCGATGACCTTCCACAACAAGGCGACCGGCGACGAAACGATCGCCTTGGTCAAGGGCAAGATCGACCCGGCCAAGCCGACGCTGGTGCGGATGCACACCGCTTCCTATTTCGTCGACATGTTCGGCGAGCAATCCGAACGCTCGGGCCTGCTCTCGCGCTCGATGGAATTGATCGCGGAGGAAGGTGCCGGCGTCATCGTCGTGATCAACCGCCCGATGAAGGATTCGGTCACGCGCTTCATCAAGCTGCGCGGCGAAGGCAAGGGCGCAGGCGCGCCCGAGGTCGAGGAGCTGCGCGATTACGGCGTCGGCGCGCAGATTCTGGCGGAGCTGGGCGTTGAAGAAATGGTGTTGCTGACCAACACCCACCATGCGCTGGTCGGCCTCGAAGGTTATGGCTTGTCGATTGTCGATGAGCGCGCGATTCCCGGCACTGGAGGCGAATAATGCGCACCGGGATCGACGAGGCACGCGATCCCAAATATGCGCATATCGAACGTGAGCGGCGCTGGCTGGTCGATCCCGCAATACGACCCGACCTGTCGGCGCTGCCCTATGTGCTGATTGAGGACCGCTATATCGCCAACACGCGGATGCGTTTGCGGCGAATGACGGCAAGCGCCAGCGGTGAGCAGGCGCTGAAGCTCACCAAGAAATACGAGTGCGACGATCCGCTCGCGCGACCGATCGTGACCACCTATTTGACCGAGGACGAGTACGCGCTGCTGGAGGCGCTGCCTGCCGCCGCCCTCGCCAAGCGGCGCTATGAGATCGTCGACCAGGGAATCACGTTCGGAATCGATCAATTCCTTGGTGCGTTGGCACCGCTGGAACTTGCCGAGATCGAATGGCCCGACGATGTGGGGTTGAGGGCGCTGCCCTCGCCCAGCTGGGCAGTCCGCGACATTAGCGACGAGCCGCGCTATCAAGGCGGCGCAATTTCGCATTCTGGCATTCCCAAGGATTGATCGTGGCAAAGATTCTCATCGTCGAAGCCCGCTTCTACGACCATCTCAACGACATGCTGCTCGACGGCGCGCGCGCCGCGATCGAGGAGGCTGGCCACAAGCACGAGACGATCACCGTGCCGGGCGCGCTGGAAATTCCCGCCGCCGTTGCGCTGGCGGCGGATAGCGGAGCCTATGATGCGTTCGTCGCGCTGGGCGTGGTGATTCGCGGCGAGACCTATCACTTCGAGATCGTCGCGGGCGAGAGCGCGCGGGGATTGATGGCGCTGTCGATGGACGGCCTGCCGATCGGAAATGGTATTCTCACCACCGAGGATGAAGCGCAGGCGATCGTCCGCGCCGACCGCGCGCAGCTCGACAAGGGCGGTGCCGCGGCCAAGGCTGCGCTGGCGATGCTGGCGCTGAAGAGCCGCTTCGGCTGAAACACGGGTGCAGCCGCCCCCGCCTCGCTACAAAATTTTTCGAGCGCGACGGGCGGCTGATCACCATCGATACCTGGGCGGACAAAACGACCCCCGCCCCGCCCGCCACGGTTGCGCGACCGAGCCGCAGCGCGACCGATGCGCGTATCCCAGCGATGCTGGTCGCGGTCGCGTGCCGGTGCGCGACGCAAGCGGCCGCCGCTTGCTGACCACGGGGCCAAGCTGGGATCAAAAGGGCCCGCGCGTGATCGCGCTTTCACCGCAGGGCGAACAGCGGGTCGGCAGGGTACTGCTGTTCGGCATCGTTGCCCTGGCCACCCTACTGCTCCTCGCCATCATCAATATCGAATGGATGCTGCCCTTTCTCATCATCGGCGTGGCGCTGAGCAGTGCGATCGCCACGGTGGGTTTGCCGTGGGTGGCGCGCTGCCTCGATTCGCTGGGCGAGACCACCGCCGCCTGAGGCTTCCATCCGCCGCGATCTTACTTATACTGGTGTCAATAAGTGGGAGAGCGATCGATGGCCTATGCGCACACCTATCGGGCGAACCCGCATTGGCTGCCCCGCCAGAAGCAATCCGCGATCCATGCCATTCCGGGCGAGGACGGTCTGCCGTTCATCGGCAATACCTTCCGCATGCTCCGCGACCCCGTCGCTTTCGGCAAGCGGATGATCGACACGTATGGCCCGGTGTTCCGCAACAATGCCTTTGGCGGCCCGACGGTCAGCTTGATCGGCCCCGACGCCAACGAACTGGTGCTGTTCGACCGCGACCGCGTGTTTTCGTCCGAACAGGGTTGGGGGCCGCTGCTCAACCTGCTGTTCCCGCGCGGGCTGATGCTGATGGATTTCGAAAAGCACCGCGCCGACCGCAAGGTGATGGCGGTGGCGTTCAAGCCCGAGCCGATGCGGCATTATGCCGAAACGCTCAATGCGGGCATTTCGCGCGCTGTGGCGACCTGGGGCAACAAACCCATTCGCTTCTATGACGCGATCAAGGAACTGACGCTCGATCTGGCGGCGGAGAGCTTTCTCGGCATGCCGCTCGGCCCCGAGGCGACGCGCATCAACCAGGCCTTTGTCGATGAAGTGCAGGCGTCGATCACGCCGATCCGCATTCCGCTGCCGGGATCGCAAATGCGCAAGGGCGTGCGCGCGCGCGCCTATCTGATCGAGCTGTTCGAACGCGAGATTCCGGCGCGGCGGGCTGGCCAGGGCCAGGACTTCTTCTCGCAATTCTGCCGCGCGACCGGCGATGACGGCCAGCCGCTGCCAGCCGATGCGATTGCCGATCACATGAACTTCCTGATGATGGCGGCGCACGACACCATCACTTCCTCGGCGACCAGCCTGATCATGCTGCTCGGGCGCAACCCGGAGTGCAGGAGAAACTCCGCGCCGAGATTGCCGAACTCGGCATGAATGCGGAAGGCGCGCTGCCCTATAGCCAGCTCGACCGGCTCGAATTGACCGACATGGCTTTCAAGGAAGCGCTGCGGCTGATCCCGCCCGTGCCCTCGCTGCCGCGCCGCGCGATCAAGCCGTTCGACTTCGGCGGCTATCATATTCCGGCCGGCACCACGGTCAGCGTCAGCGTGGCCTATACCCACACCATGCCAGAGCTGTGGCCAGACCCGCAGCGCTTCGACCCGTTGCGATTCACGCCCGAGGCGGTGCGCGCCCGCCACAAATATGCGTGGGTGCCGTTTGGCGGCGGCGCGCATATGTGCCTGGGGCTGCATTTCGCGACGATGCAGATTCGTATCCTGCTCGCGCAATTGCTCAGCCGGTATCGGATCGAACTCGACGCAGACGCGGGGGCACAATGGCAAGCCTGGCCGATTCCGCGGCCGAAAGACGGCTTGCCCTTGCGCTTCGTGCCGCTGGCCTGACCCCTCCCGTTTCCGGGAGGGGCCACCGGCTTCAGGCCGGTGCCGTTTCCAGCGCCGGATAGTCGATATAGCCTTCCGCGCCCTGGCTGAACCACGTCTTGGGGTTGGACGGGTTGAGCGGTGCCCCCGTGCGCAGCCGTTCGGGGAGATCGGGATTGGCAAGGAAGGTGCGCCCGAAGGCGACGGCATCGGCAACGCCCGAGTCCAGGACGTCCTGGGCTTGCTCCAGCGTCGTGTAATCCGAATTCACCACCAACGGCTTGGTGAAGACCTCGCGGATCGCCGGGCTGAGCTTGGGGACGTCGGTGCGGCCATAGGTGCCGTCGGGGCCCGGCTCCCGCAATTCGAGAAAGGCAATGCCGATTTCGTCGAGCGCCTTGGCGGCGGCGGTGAACAGCGCGCGAGGGTTGCTGTCATCCACCCCTTGTGAATCGCCATTGGGCGACAGGCGGATCGAGGTGCGGCCCGCACCGGCAACCGATACGACGCGCTCGGTCACTTCGCGCATCAGGCGGATGCGATTCTCGATCGAGCCGCCATAGATATCGTCGCGGAAATTGGCGTTGTCGCGCAGGAACTGGTCGATCAGATAGCCATTCGCGCCATGAATCTGCACGCCATCGAAGCCGGCGCGGATCGCGTTGCGGGCGGCGTGTTCATAATCGGCGAGCAAGCGCGGGATCTCGGAGAGTTCGAGCGGCCGGGCAATCTCGAAATCCTTCTTGCCCTCAAAGGTATGCGCCTGCCCGTCGGTGCGGGTGGCGGAGGAGGAGACCGGCTGCACGCCCGTTACCGAGGAATGCACCTGGCGACCCATATGCCAAAGCTGGACGACAATATGCCCGCCCGCCGCATGAACCGAATCCACCACCGGTTTCCAATGTTCGACCTGTTCGTCGGTCCAGATCCCCGGGGCAAACGGCCAGCCCAACCCTTCGCGGCTGATCCCTGTCGCTTCGGTGATGATCAACCCGGCGCTCGCGCGCTGCGTATAATATTCGGCCATGATCTCGGTGGGCACGGCGTCGCGCGTGGCGCGTCCGCGCGTGAGCGGTGCCATGAGGATGCGATTGGGCGCATGGATCGTACCGAGTTGGATCGGGTCGAAGAGGCTGGGCATTGCGGACAAGTCCTTTTGCTGTGACGCACCATAAATAGGGCGCTACAGCGCGGCATGCACGACACCCTATACAAAAGAATAACTGTTACGCCTGCAATTCCAGCCAGCACGGTGGCGCTGCTGGCGGTAATTGTCGCCAACGCGGCCCTGGCCTTCGGGCCCTGGTTCGTGCGCGTGTCCGATACCGGTCCGGTCGCATCCGCCTTCTGGCGGATCACCCTCGCCGCGCCGATGCTCGTCGCGGCGGCCTCGCGCGGGGATGGCGACCCGTAGCTGGTGTAGCACCCGTTCTGTCGCGCAGACTGTGGTGGATGATCGCGCTCGGCGGCATCAGCTTTGCCGCCGATCTGGCGAGCTGGCACCTGGGGATCCTGCGCACCACGCTCGCCAATGCAACCTTGCTCGGCAATTCGGCGACGCTGATGTTCCCGATCTACGGCTTTCTCATCGCACGGGCGTGGCCGACGCGACTGCAGGGGTGTGCCCTGGCGCTCGCCGCGATTGGCGCGGGGTTGCTGATGGGCCGGTCGTACCAGCTCGATCCGCGACATCTCGCGGGGGATCTTTTGTGCGTGCTGGCGGGGCTGCTCTACACCGTCTATTTCATCCTCATGGCCCGCGTGCGCGCGGTGCTAGCACCCCTCCCGGCGCTGGCGCTGTCGACGGTGGCGAGCATCGTGCCCCTGCTGTGCTTCGCCCTGCTGCTCGGTGAAAAGCTGCTGCCGACGCATTGGGCACCCTTGATCGGTCTTGCGTTGGTGAGCCAGATCGTCGGCCAGGGATTGATGATCTACGGACTTGGCCGCTTGCCGCCATTGACGATCGGGCTCGCCCTGCTGGTCCAGCCGATGGTTGGCACGACGATCGGCTGGGTCGTCTATCATGAACAACTCGGCTGGGCCGACTGGGTCGGCGCGCTGCTGGTTGCCATCGCGCTGGTGCTGGTCAGCCGCCCCGCGCGCGCCTAGATACCCCCCCCATGACAGACTCGATCGCCCCCACGCCGCTGGCCGATGCAACGCTCGATGAAATCCGCGCCGCGCTCGCGCCGCTGATCGCCGCCAATGCCGGGTTTGACGGCTGGGGCGATAGCGCGCGCGATCTCGCGGCGGACAGTGCAGGGGTCGATCGCGATGTCGCGCGGCTCGCCTTTCCCGGCGGCGCGGTCGATATGGTGGAGGCGTGGTTCGGCCATATCGACCACGCCATGCTGCATCGCGTACCCGCCGAGCGGCTGGCGACGATGAAAATTCGCGACAAGATCACCGCGCTGGTCGAGGCGCGCCTCGCCGAAACCGCGCCCGATCGCGAGGCCCTGCGGCGCGCGCTCGCGCTTCTCGCGCTGCCGCAGAACGTCACGCGCGGAGTGAAGCTCGGCTGGCATGCCGCCGACGTGATGTGGCGCGCCGCGGGTGATACCGCGACCGACTATAACCACTATACCAAGCGCGCGCTGCTGGCGGCGGTGTATGGCTCCACGGTCACGATCTTTCTGAACGATGAGAGCGACGGCTATACCGACACCCGCGCCTTTCTCGCGCGGCGCATCGCGGGGATCATGCAGTTCGAAAAGGCCAAGGCAAAAGTGGTGGGCCGCGCCGAACTGCGCCCGAGCCTGTCGCGCTTCATCGGACGGTTGCGCTACCCCGCCGTTTGAGAGTGATTCGCATTTAAAGCTGGCGTTGCGCTCCCGTCATTGATAATCAGTCGCATCATGGATATGTCCAACCCGGTGAAGACTGCGTCGTCTCTTCCATTGCTCAGCCTCGAGTCGCTGCCGCAGCGGCAACGCGCGACGGTGTCCGCGATCGACTGGGCGCATTTGTCGACCCCGGAGGCGCGGCGCTTGCGCGAACTGGGTTTTGATGAAGGCGTCGGCGTCGAGGTGCTGCACCGCGCCAGCCTCGGCAAGGGGCCGATCGCGTGCCGGATCGGGCGGATGACCGTCGCGCTGCGCCGCGCGGTCGCGGGTGCCGTCCTCGTTTCGCCCGTCACGCGCTAACATGCCCCCCGTCCCCGGTGCCGCGCCCTTGGTGGCGCTGGTCGGCAATCCCAATGCCGGCAAGAGCGCGCTGTTCAATGCCCTCACCGGTGCACGGCAGAAGGTCGGTAATTATCCGGGCGTGACGGTTGAACGCCATTCGGGCAAATTGGCGCTGCCCGATGGCCGCATCGTCGATCTGGTCGATCTGCCGGGTGCCTATAGCCTCGAACCGTCCAGCCCCGACGAGCGCGTGACGCGTGACTTCGTGACCGGCACGCAAGTCGGCGAGCGTTTGCCCGATGCGCTGGTGGTGGTGGTCGATGCCTCCAACCTCGACAACCATTTGCGCTTCACGCTGCAATTGATCGCGCTCGGGCTACCGGTGGTGGTCGCGCTCAACATGTTCGATCTCGCCGAACGCGACGGGCTGACGCTGGATCCGGCGCGGCTGTCGGCGGAGCTCGGCGTGCCCGTCATCGCCACGGTGGCGGTGCGGCGGCGCGGCCTGGACGAGCTGAAGGCCAAGCTCGGCGGAGTCATTGACGAGGGGGCCGCGATCCGGCTGCGCCCGAGCGACGGCACGATCGGCGAGGACATTGTCACGCTGCAACGGCGCGCGCGCAAGATCGCGATGGCGGCGACGGTTGCGGAGGCCCCGGTGCGCCGCTGGACGCACGCGCTCGATTCGGTCGCCTTGCACCCCGTATTTGGGCTGATACTGCTGTTCGCGATCCTGTTCGTGATGTTCCAGGCGGTGTTTTACGCAGGTGCCGATCCGGCCGACGCGATTGCCGGCGGGTTCGACTGGCTGAGCGCGCAGGTCAAGGACGTGATGCCCGATTCGGTGCTGCGCTCGCTCATTACCGACGGCATCATCGCCGGCGTCGGCGCGGTGGTGAAGTTCCTGCCGCAAATCCTGATCATGTTCTTCTTCATCCTGGTGCTGGAAGCCAGCGGCTATATGGTCCGCGCCGCTTTCCTGATGGACCGGGTGATGGCGAGCGTCGGCTTGTCGGGCCGCGCGTTCATCCCGCTGCTGTCGAGCTTCGCCTGCGCCGTGCCCGGCATCATGTCGACGCGCACGATCGAGGACGAGAAGGACCGGCTGACCACCATCCTGGTCGCGCCGCTGATGACCTGTTCGGCGCGCCTGCCGGTCTACACGCTGGTGATCGGCGCGCTCATCCCCAACACCAGGGTCTTGCCCTTTGTCGGCTTGCAGGGGCTGGTGATGCTCGGCCTCTACATCATGGGCGTGGTCGGGGCGTTCGTTGTCGCCTTTGTCCTGCGCCGCACGGTAACCAAGGGGGCCTCTTCGGGCTTCATGATGGAAATGCCGAAATATCAGCTGCCCCGCGCGCGCGATCTCGCGCTCGGGTTGTGGAGCCGCGCCGAGATTTTCCTCAAGCGCGCGGGCACCACCATCGCCTTCACCACCATCGTATTGTGGGCGCTGCTGAGCTTCCCCAAGCCGCCCGAGGGCAGCCCGGTCTCGGCGGTGAATTATTCGGTCGCCGGGCGCATTGCCAACACCATCGAACCCGCTTTTCGCCCGATCGGCTTCAACCGCGACATCGTGCTGGCGCTGATCCCGGCAATGGCCGCGCGCGAAGTCGCGGTCGCGGCGCTCGGCACCGTCTATGCCATTGATACCGCAGGCGACAAAGACGAAGCCAAGATGGCGCAGACGCTGCACGCGCGCTGGAGCTTGCCGACCGCGCTCGCTTTCCTGATGTGGTTCGTGTTCGCGCCGCAATGCATCTCGACAATTGCCGTCACACGGCGGGAGACCAATGGCTGGAAGTGGCCTGCCTTCATGGTTGGCTATTTGTTCGCGCTCGCCTACATCGCTGCAGGAGCGGTCTATTGGGCCGCCATCGGACTCGGGCTTTAGCCCCGGACAGCGCAGGAAAAGACTATGGCGGGCGGCAGCGTCAACAAGGTAATCATCGTCGGCAATCTCGGGCGTGACCCGGAAAGCCGCACCTTCCAGAATGGCGGCAAGGTCGTGAACCTGCGCATCGCCACGTCGGAGACGTGGAAGGACAAGAATACCGGCGAGCGCAAGGAACAGACCGAATGGCATTCGGTCGCGATCTTCAACGAAGCACTTGGCGGCGTGGCGGAGCGCTATCTGCGCAAGGGCTCGAAGGTCTATATCGAAGGCGCGCTGAAAACCCGCAAATGGCAGGATGCCAGCGGCAACGACAAATATTCGACCGAAATCGTGCTGCAGGGCTTTAACGGCGTACTGACGATGCTAGACGGTGCGCCCGGTTCAGGTGGCGGCGGCGGTGGGCCCCGCGCGACGATTTCGGCGGCAATGACGATTTCGGCGGCGGTTCGGGCGGCTATGGCGGCGGCAATCGCGGTGGATCGCGCGGCGGCGGGGCCCCCGCCGGTGGCGGCGCAGCACGTGGCGGCTTTGCCGACGATCTGGACGACGACGTTCCGTTCTGAACCGAACGCGCTCTGCCGCGTTGGGCCAAGCAATGACCGATTTCTCCTCTCCCGCCATGTCCAACCGCTCGGGCTGGCGGATCGACGAGCGATTGCGCACTGCTGCCATCGCCGAATATGGCGTGGAGGCGCTACGCGACGATGCGGCGCTTACGCGAATCACGGATTTCGCGGCGGCTTTGTGCGATGCGCCGGTTGCCTTGGTCAGTATCGTCGAAGAGCATCGCCAGACCTTCCTGGCGCGTACGGGAGTGGAGCCGACCGAGACTCCTCGGGAAACCTCGTTTTGCGCGCATGCGATGGTGCTGGACGATATTCTCGAAGTGCCGGACGCGACGATCGATCCGCGCTTCGCCGATAACCCGCTGGTGACGGGTGCGCTTGGCATCCGCTTTTATGCCGGGATGCCGTTGGTTCGCGAGGACGGCCTGCCGCTGGGCGCGCTGTGCGTGATCGATACGGTGCCGCGCCCCGGCCTGACCGAGCTTCAGCGCCAGGGGTTGCGTGTGCTGGCCGCCGACGTTCTGGCGCGGCTCAGCGACAATCGCAGCGCAGCGCAATCGCGTGCCAAGCTCGACGATAGCGAAGGGCGCTTTCGCGTGCTTGCCGACACCATGCCGCAGATGGTCTGGTCGACTCGAGCCGACGGTTTCCATGATTATTACAATGCGCGCTGGTATGAATTTACCGGGATGCCAGTTGGCTCGACCGATGGCGCGGAGTGGAACGGCATGTTTCACCCGGAGGATCAGGAACGGGCCTGGACGATATGGCAACACTCGCTGGCAACCGGCGCGCCGTATCAGATCGAATATCGCCTGCGCCGGGCCGACGGCCAATATCGCTGGACGCTCGGTCGCGCGCTGCCCATGTATGACGATAACGGCACGATCGTACGCTGGTTCGGCACCTGCACCGATATTCACGAACAGAAGGAAGCAAGCGAGCAGCGCGAAATCGTCGCGCACGAGCTGAGCCACCGCATCAAGAACATCTTCGCGGTAATTTCGGGTTTGATCAATTTGTCCGCGCGCAGCAATCCCGGCTTCGGCCCGATCGCCAGCGATTTACGCGAGCGGGTGACCGCGCTCGGCCGCGCGCACGATTTCGTGCGGCCGCACAGTGCGCAATCGCGCCCGTCCGTCTCGCAAAACAGCCTGCATGGCCTGCTGAGCGAACTGTTCCTGCCCTATCAACCCGAAGCCGCCCCCCGCATTTATGTGCAGGGCGTGGATTTCGAAATCGACGATCGCTCGGCGACGCCGCTGGCCTTGCTGTTCCACGAGCTTGCCACCAACGCCGTGAAATATGGCGCATTGTCGAGCGACGCGGGTGTCGTCGAGATCGCAACCCGCCGCGATGGCGAACGCGCAGTGCTGGAATGGCAGGAGCGCGACGGCCCGGTCGTCAACGTTCCGACCAAGACCGGGTTCGGCTCGCAATTGATCGAACTGAGTGTGGTTCGTCAATTGGGCGGGACCGTAGAGCAACGGTGGGAGCCGGACGGGCTCCGCGTGGCCATCGCCATTCCCAACCCGGCCCTGCGCCGCGACTAAGCCTTAATTGGTGAGCGGGACGAAGTCCGCGCTGGTGGTGGCGCTGGCGTCAACCTCCGCCGACGCGCTGGCAATGGCCGCCGCCGCCAGGATGGCCGCTTCGCTGAACGGCTTGCGGACATAGCCAAGCGCCCCGCTGGGATGCGCGATCTGTCCGGGATTGGCGGTGACGAAAAACGACCTTGACCCCATAATCCCGCGCCAGCGTGCGCGCGAGTTCAGGGCCGGTCGGACCATCGCGGAGATTGATATCCACCAGCGCGAAGCTGCAATCGCGCGCGGCATCGATCGCCCCGTCGCGATCGGCTGCAATCGCCTTCACCGCATAACCGGCATCAACCAGAATACGTTCGAGGTCGAGCGCGACGAAAATCTCGTCTTCGACAATGAGGGCAGTGGCGGGCATGGCGTTTTTCATTCGGATAGGGACCTGGGACTATCTAACCCGGTATCGGGGGTGATGGTTCCTTGATCTCGCTCAATCCTTTCGGACAAGGCCGCCCAATTGGAACACCGCATGTTCCGCCAACAAATTGGCCTGCACCGACCCGGTCTGTTGATCGCCGGACAGGAACCACGCGCCCTGCACCTCAATCCCGCGCGCTTCACAAAGGCGCGAAAGTCTTCGATCGTCACGTGATGGATGTTGGGGGTATCGAACCATTGTTCGGGCAACAGCCGCGTTACCGGCATCCGCCCGCCCCACAATAGCGACATCCGCACGCGCCAATGCGCAAAATTCGGGAAGGAGACGAAGGCTTGTCGCCCAACGCGAAGCAAATGATCGAGCACCACGTCCGGGCGGCGCGCGGTCTGCAAAGTCTGGCTTAGGATTGCGTAATCGAAGCTCGCATCGGGATAATCCGCCAGATCGATATCGGCATCGCCCTGGATTACCGACAGCCCCCGCGACACGGCCGCCGCCACATTCGCCGAATCCAGCTCCAGTCCGCGCGCATCGACACCCTTGGCGTCGCGCAACGCCGCCATCAGCGCGCCATCACCGCAGCCGACATCGAGAACGCGGCTGCCGGGTGCGACATGGTCGGCAATGATCGCGAGATCGGGGCGCAATGTCATGACCGCAGGCTCGCCGCAAAGACCGGATCGAGCCGTTCCATATAGTTTTCCGGTCGGATCGGCGCGTGAAAGCCGAGCGCCGCGTACACGCCATGCGCATCCCGCGTGACCAGGGCGATCCGCCGGATCCCTGCATAATCCGGGTGATCAACGTACCATTGCACCATCCGCCGCCCCAAACCCTGGCCGCGTACCGCCGAATCGACCCAGACGTCGGCGATCCAGGCAAAGGTCGCCCGGTCGGTGATCGCGCGGGCATAGCCCACCTGCACGCCATCCCGATAAGCGCCCAGGCAATGCGACCCCGCGATCGCGCGTTCGACCAGATCGCGCGCTATGCCCGGCGACCAGTAACTCGATGCCAACCAGCCATGCACGCGCGCGACATCAAGCCGCGCTTTGTCGTCGGACAGCGTGATCATGCGCCCGCCCTCAGAAAACCGTCCACCACGCGATTCATCTCCGGCGCGTCGAGCAGAAAAGCGTCATGGCCGTAAGGGCTCGACAACTCCACGAAGCTGACCGGCGCACCCGCCGCGTTGAGCGCGTGTACGATCGCACGCGAGGCCGGGGTCGGATAGAGCCAGTCGGTATCGAAACTGACCAGACAGAAGCGCGCCTTGGTGGCGCGAAAGGCGTTGGCCAAATGCCCGCCATGCTCCGCCGCGAGATCGAAATAGTCGGTCGCGCGCGTGATGTAGAGATAGGAATTCGCATCGAAGCGATCGACGAAGCTGATGCCCTGATGCCGCAAATAGCTTTCGATCTGGAAGTCGGCGTCGAACCCGAAGCTGATCGCGCCATCGGGCCGGTCGGGCCGCTGCTGCAGGCGGCGTCCGAATTTTTCGGTCAGCCCGGCTTCCGATAAATAGGTGATGTGCGCCGCCATCCGCGCCACCGCCAGGCCAGCCGCCGGCGGATCGCCGGTTTCATAATATTCGCCGCCGCGCCACTTTACATCGGCCATGATCGCTTGTCGGCCGACTTCGTGAAAGGCGATATTCTGCGCACTGTGTCGCGCGGTGGAGGCGATCACCACCGCAGCGCGGACGCGATCGGGAAAAAGTGGCGGGCCAGCTCAATGCCTGCATGCCGCCCATCGATCCGCCGATCACCGCGGCCAGTGTGGCGATGCCCAAATGATCCAGCAACAGCGCCTGCGCGCGCACCATGTCGCGAATGGTGATGACCGGGAAGGCCATACCCCAGTGCCGACCCGTCGCCGGATTGATCGCCGCCGGGCCGGACGACCCCATGCAACTGCCGATCACATTGGTACAGATGATGAAATGCCGCGGCGGATCGACCGGCTTGCCCGGGCCAACCATGCGCGCCCACCAGCCGGGCTTGCCCGTCACCGGATGCGGCGAGGCGACATGCTGGTCGCCCGTCAGCGCATGGCAAATCAGCACGGCATTGCTGCGATCGGCATTGAGCGTGCCGTAGGTTTCATAGCCGATTTCGACCGGCGACAGCAGCGCGCCGCCATCCAGCCGCAGCGGTCCGGGCAACCTTACATGGCGGGCAAGCCCGAAACGCGCGTCCTCAGTCATTCCGCGCTGGTTAGGATCATGCGGCGATCAACTCAAGCGTCGCGCATGCGCCCGGCTGGCGATGATCGTCGAGGCGGCAAGCCGTCCGGTCTGCGCGCTGCCATTCATATAGCCGGGATAGCGTCGGAAAGATGTTCGCCCGCGAACAAGACAGGGCCGGCCGAAACCGGAGCCTTTACGACCCCGCTTACCTCGGTCCAGATCAGCCGCCCGAAGCGCGTCAATTGGCCCGGCCGGAAATTGACATAAGCGCCCATCGCCATCGGATCGCGATGCCAGTTGGTGCGACGCACGAACGGCCCGGTGGCAGCCAGCATGCCCGGCACGCCGGGCTCCACCTGGACGGCATATTTGGCAGTCAGCGATAAGGGCTCCGGCCGGTCGGCCGCCGCCACCTGCGCGCCGCCCAGGAACCATGTCCACATGTCGCCCGACGCACCGCCGCCGCGCACGCTGCCATCCCAGCCGCTCGCCACTCCGGCCCGCGCGTTGGTTTGCCAGATGTCGCCGCCGCGCCCGACCACCGCATCCCATGGACGCGCGGTCATCCCCGCCTGAACCTTCATGTTCATGCCCAATCCGACCTCGGTAATGAAACGCGTCCACAGCGGCGGCAGGGGAACCTGAAAATCGATGTTGCGCGTGATCGACGCGGGGGTCGTGACGATCACGTTGGCGGCATCGACGGTTTTTCCGTCGGCAAATACCACGCGGACCCCGGCCCCGAACGGATCAATCCGCGTGACGCGGCGATTGAGCTGGATGCGGGCCGACAACCGCGCCGCCATGGCGTCGATCAACGCGCCGCTGCCGCCGGAAATAAGATAGCGTTCGTCGCTGCGTCCAAGAACGTCGATCCGCCGCCCCTTGACCGTCGGCAGGTTGAACACGAGTTCGATTGCGGATGCCTCTCCCGGTTCCACCCCATATTCGGTGCGCGCCGTCGCCTCGATCAGGCGACGGACCCACGGTTCGGGCATCAAATCGGCATGCCGGTCGAGATAGTCGGTAAAGCTCAGCGCATCGAGCTCGGGCCCGACCCGCGCATAATCCTGGTCCATCCGCACCGAATCGGCGTCGATTTGCCCGGCGATACCGCGCAACGCGGCAGCGAGCTTGCTCTGTGGCACCTCCTGGCCATCGGCGAGGATCATCGTGCGGTGCGGCGTGCCCTTGCGGTCGATCAGCGCCAAACCGAATTCTCGGGCGAGCGCATGCATATCGGCATGGTCGGTATTGACCAGCTGCGCGCCTGCCTCGAATGTCGGCTTGCCCGGCTCGCGTGCGGTATAGACCCGCCCGCCCAGCCGCGCGCGCGCTTCATACAGGCGCGCGTCGATCCCGGCGCGGGTGAGGTGCCACAAAGCAGTCAACCCGGCGATGCCGCCGCCGATAATCGCTACGGGGCCCGCGCTCGCCGTCCCCGCATGGCCAGGGGAAGGCAAAGCGGTTGCCGCCCCCGCCGCCGCGAGTGCAGCCAATACCGCACGTCGCGTCTCGCCTGGTCCCCCCGGGATCGGTGCCGACTGCTGTGTGTCGGTAAGATTGGCCCGTCGTGCCATCGCCAAAGCGCGCCAGACCGTTTCACTTCCCCGCATTCCTATCTCCCCACGCGGCCTCCTAGCAGGCCGGACGGACAACGCCAGCTTGCCAATGGAATGAGCATCCGCCATGCGCGACGTCATGCTGCCCTTTGCTCGTGTCACTATCATCGGTATCGGTCTGATCGGCTCGTCGATCGCCCGCGCCGCGCGCGCCGCGATGCCGACGGTCCGGCTGACCGGTTACGATGCCGACGCGGACGTTCGTCTCGTCGCAGACCAGCTCAAGCTGTTCGACGATGTCGCCGATAGCAGCGGCGCTGCGGTGATCGACGCGGACCTTGTCATCCTGTGCGTGCCCGTCGGCGCGATGGGAGCAGCCGCCGCCGAGTTCGCGGCCGATCTGCCTGCCGAAGCCGTGGTCAGCGATGTCGGCAGCTGCAAGGCCGAAGTGCTGCGCGCGCTGACCGAGGCGCTGCCCGGTGCCACGATCATTCCCGCCCACCCCGTCGCGGGGACCGAGCGCAGCGGGCCCGAAGCGGGCTTCGCGACGCTGTTCCACAAACGCTGGTGCATCCTCACCCCGCCCGAGAATGCCGATCCGCTCGCCGTTGAACGCGTTGCCGAATTCTGGCGCAGATTGGGCGCGGAAATCGAGACGATGGCCCCCGACCATCACGACCGCGTGCTCGCCATCACCAGCCATTTGCCCCATTTGATCGCCTATACCATCGTCGGCACGGCATCCGACATGGAGGAAGTTACCCAATCTGAAGTCATCAAATATTCGGCTGGCGGCTTTCGCGATTTCACGCGCATCGCCGCGTCCGATCCGACGATGTGGCGCGACGTGTTCCTCGCCAATCGCGAGGCGGTGCTCGACATGCTACAGCGCTTCTCGGAAGATTTGACCGCGCTGCAACGCGCGATCCGCTGGGGCAAGGGCGACGAATTGTTCGACCTGTTCACCAAGACCCGCGCGGTGCGACGCGGCATCATCGAACAGGGGCAGGACGATCCGGCCCCGGATTTCGGGCGCGCGCACGACTAAGACGTCGGCGTTGCTAGGCCTGCGGCGTGTCCAAGGCGTTGATCGCCGCATGGACGCGCCGCTCGATCTCGGCGCGCGGCAAGCCGGGGGGAATGGGCTCGCCGAACCGGAAGGTCACCACTCCCGGCACTTTCGGGCCGTGTTTGGGCCATATCTGTCCACTGTTGATCGCCACCGGCACCACCGGGATCTTGAGCATCTGGTACAGCCCGGCGAACCCGGCGCGCAGCGGCGGCTGTTCGCCCGGTGCCACGCGCGTTCCTTCGGGGAAAATCAGGATCGAGCGCTGCTCGGCAAGCGCCGCGCGCGCCTCGCGTAACATGCGCCGCAGTGCGCCCGCCGACGCCTCGCGATCGACCACGATCACCCCGTAGCGCCGCGCCGCCCAGCCCCATACCGGGATATCGGTCAACTCCTGCTTCATCACGATCGCCGGGTTGCGCAGCATTCGCCCCAGCTCGAGTGTTTCATACATCGCCTGGTGCTTGGCGGCATAGAGCACGGGCACCCCGCCGATATGGCCGGGCCCCGTCGTATCCCCGAAACGCGCGCCTTCAATGTTTTGATGGATACCGAGGATCGTGCGCGTCGCCCAGCCATGGAAGCGGGTCCAGAAATGCGTATGCACCACCATCGCGCGCCAGCCGAACAGCGCCGAAATTGGTGAGGTCAGCACAATCGGCACCGACCCCCCGTAAAACACCAGCATGAACAGCCAGTTTCGCAAAGCGTTCACGTGACGGCCCCGATCAGCAAGGCAGCCTTGCGCAGAATGAGCTTATTATATTCGCCGATCAGCACGGCGTAGCGCGGGCTGCTCGGCACGCCATCCCCGAACACGGTCGCGTCCCCATCGAGCGCATTGACCAGTTCGAGCCGCGCCCGCGCCAGATGCCAATCCGAGGTCACCAGCCGCACCGTCTTGTAGCCGTGGCTGCGCACCCAGTCCGCCGTCTCGTCGGCGTTGGAGCGGGTATCCACTGCTTCATGGCCCAAATCGACGCAGCACGCGAACAGCGCCGGGCTGACGCGATATTCATGCGCCAGTTCGGCCGGGCGCACTTCCGGCGCGACGCCGCTGATCAGCATGCGCTTGGCCATATGCCCCTGCAGCAGCGTGAGACCGCGATCGATCCGCCCGGCAGACCCCGTCAGCACCACAATTGCATCGGTACGCGGGCCGACAAGCGGTGCCGGCATCGTCGCCAGGAAAACCGCAAACCCAAGCAACCAGAGCAGCACGAGCAAGCCCAGGACCCGCGCGATCACAAATAGCGTCCGAGCGCACCGAGCACCGCTTGCCGTGCCGCGAGCGTTGCCAGCAGCGCGAACACCAGCGGCAATGCCCCGAGCAGCACCCAATCGCGCGTGCCAAGTGCCAGGCCTCCCAGCAAATCCGAGCCAAGCGTCGTCAATTGCCAGCCAATCAGCATCACCACGCCGCCCGCGACGACCGTGCCGAGCACGCCGCCGATCAACGTATCGAGCGCGATCCGGCGCTGGAACAGCCGCGCGACCTGAACATCGGTCGACCCCAGCATGTGCAAGACCTCGATCGTCGCCCGGTGCGTTTCCAGCCCGGCGCGTGCCGCCAGAACCACGACCGCCGCCGTGGCCGTCGCCATCAGCAAGACCAGCCCCGCCGCCAGCAGCGTGACGAGCCCCATGAAACTGCGCACCGGCGACATCCAGCTTTCATGCCGGTCGATCCGTGCGGAGGGCGCGACGCTCAGCACGGCTTCGCGCACGCGTGCCACCGCGGCATCGCTGGCCGCGCCGAGATCGACGTCGATCATCGCCGGGATCGGCAAATCGGGATCGGCACCGTCGGCCCCCAGCCACGGGCGCAGCAAGGTCGTCAGCTTGGCGCGATCGACCGCGACCGCGCGCGTTACCACCGGATCCGCGTGCAGCACGGCGAGCGCGCGCGCTGCCTGGTCGAGCCGCTTGCTCTCCACGGGCTCGACAATCTGCACCGTCAACCGGCCGGCCAATTGCCGGTCGAGCAACGCCGCCGCTCCCAGCGTGCCCAGCCCAAGCGCGGCGGCAAGCACCGTCAGGAACAGCATGATCGCCATGATCCACATCATGGCCCGCGTGCCCCGACTCTCGTCAAGCAAGCGGCGGTCGGCCGCCGATGCAATCATTCGCACGCTCATTCGCTACCGCCGGTGCCGTTGGGCGGGGGAAAGCGCAACGAACCCGTCGGGTCGAGCAAACGCCCGTGGTCCAGCCGCATCATGTGTGCCTTCTGGATGCGCCCGAGCAGGTGGAAATCGTGGGTTGCCACCACGACCGTCGTACCGAGCCGATTGAGCGAGTCGAACAGGTGCAACAATCGTTCCGCCATGTCCGGATCGACGTTGCCGGTCGGTTCGTCGGCAACGAGGATTTCGGGTCGGCCGATCACCGCGCGCGCAATCGCCACGCGCTGCTGCTCGCCGCCCGACAACGTTGGCGGCTTCGCGTCGACGCGGTCGCTGAGGCCGACCCAGGCGAGCATCTCGCGCACGGGTGCCTCGACATCGCTTTCGGGCACGCCCGATACGCGCAGCGGCAAGGCGATATTGTCAAAGGCCGAGAGATGCGGGACGAGCCGGAAATCCTGGAACACCACGCCGATCCGCCGCCGGAAGCCAGGCAAGCGCGATCGCGGCAAGGTCACCGCGTCTTCGCCGAACAGCCGGATGCTGCCGCGCGTCGGGCGCTGCGCCAGATAGAGCAGCTTCAACAACGACGTCTTGCCCGCGCCCGATGCGCCGGTCAGGAAATAAAATGCCCCGGTCGACAGCGTGAAGCTGACGTCGGACAGCGTCTCCTGGCCGGTGCCGTAGCGTAGCCCCACATTTTCAAACTGGACGATATTCGCCATGTGGCGCGTGCTGCTCGCTCTATAATCAATGCCCTGCATCTGCATCGCACGATCCGGCGCGCCGCCACAAGCGCGGGCAGCATGATCGACTTGCGAAAGGCTTGCCTAGCCCGGCTGCCTGGGCTTAGATTCGGGGGATACGTTGCCACAGGGCGGTAACGGGGCCAAAGCCGTATCATGATCCTCGAATGCACCGAGTGCCACACGCGTTACCTCGTTCCCGATTCCGCTATCGGGGCCGACGGGCGGACCGTGCGCTGCGCAAGCTGCAAGCACAGTTGGTTCCAGGCGGGCGCGCCCATGCTCGATCTGGTTGCGCGGGCCGAAGCGGCACCGATCGCGCCGCCGCCCGTCGCGCCCCGGGTTCAGGCGGACGTCGAGACCCCGCCCGAGCCTCTGCCTGCAAGCTCGCCTGCAACCGGCGCGGCGGCTTCGCCCTATGAAGACTACGATGCGTTCGCGCACGAACCGCCGTTTCGCCCACGCCGCAACCCGGCGCGGCGCTGGACCGTGGCGGCGCTCGCGGCTGGCATCGCCATGCTCGCGGCAGCGGCGCTGGTTTTCTATGCCGACCTTCCCGGGCTGGCGGGCCAGTTGTTTCGCCCGGCGACCGGCACGCCGCTGAAAATCGTCAGCAAGCCGGTCGACCAGCATACCTTTAACGGCAACGAGATTTTCGCGGTCAGCGGCATCGTGCTCAACCCCACCGACACACGCCAGCCCATCCCCGACATCCGCGCCGACTTGCGCGATGCGCAGAAGCGGATCGTGTTCAGCTGGATCATCCGACCCGAGGCGACCACGCTGCCGCCCAAGGGGCAAGTCCAGTTCAACTCCGCACAAGTCAACGTGCCCGTCAACGCGCAGGAGCTGGTGCTCAGTTTTTCCGGCGAAGCCGCGCACTAAGCCAGGCGAAGCGGCCGCCATGCAGGAGTGCGGCGGCAACCATCCCTAGCCCGGAGGCATAGACCAGCCCAAGCGGCCCGCCCCCCCGCGTGCACGAACAGCCACCCCGCCCCGCCGGTCACCACGAAGAACGCCATGATGCTGTTCACCCCCGCCGCAATCTGGTCGCCCAGCGACCGCAGCGCATAGACGAACACCACCTGCACGCCGTCGAACAGAATGAACGGTGCCCAAATCGGCAGCATCGCCAGCGCCACCGCGTGGACGCCAGCGGCCGCCGGGAACGCTGCGACGATCGGCCAGCGCGCCACCACGATCACGATCGCCAGCAAGCCCGTGAACAGCGCCGCCAGCCCAGCAGCGATCACGGTGCGGGGTACCGCCAGCGCGGGCGTGCCCTCGCCCACGGCATTGCCCACGCGCACCCCCGCCGCCGATCCAAGCCCCAACGCGACCCCGAAGGTGACGTTGTGGACCGAGAAGACGATCTGGAAAGCGTGCGCGGTCACCGGTCCGAAATCGGTCGACAGCGCGATCAGAATCGAAAAGCCCGCCAGCTCCAAGCCCGAGGCGATCGCGGGCACGATCCCGAAGCGCGCCAGCCGCACCGCACCGGGCACCGCAGCCACCCATGCCCGCCGCGAAAGATCGCGCACGCCGCGCGCCCGCGCATTGTCTGTCGTCCACACCGCCGCCAGCATGCCCCCCGCGCCGATCAGCGACGCGCTCGCCGTTGCCGCAGCCGCGCCGACGGCACCAAAGCGGGCAAGCCGAGATGGCCGCCCGACCACGCCCAGGCCAGCACCGCGTTGAGCGGCAGAACCGCAAGGTTGACCACCATCACCCGCCGCGGGCGCGATATCGCTTCCAGAAAGAAGCTCGCCGCGATGATCGTCAACTGAAACGGATAGGACAGCGCCATCACCCGCACCACGCGCGCCGCCGGGCCCACCAAAGCGGGCGCGACGCCAATGCCGCCCAGCATCGCTTCGGCAAACAGCCCGAAGCCGAGCGCACCAAGCGCGCCCAGCACCAGCGCCAGCACCAGCCCTTCGCGCAGCGTCGCCCCCGTGCGCGGCAGGTCACCCGCGCCATCGGCACGCGCGGTGAACACCAACGTGCCCGACAACCACGCCAGCCCGGCGACGATCGTCACGAAGGTCAGCGCGCGACTCGCGCCCAAAGCGGCGACCTGGTCGGTGCCGGTCAGGCCGACCACCACGATGTCGGTGACGCTCAAAATCGTCCAGTTGAGGCTGGTCAGCATCACCGGCCACGCCAGCGTGAGAATACGCCGCGTCTCCGCAACGCATCGGTCGGAGCGACTTGGGAGTGGGGCAACCGGCATCCGCGCCTGCTACGCGCATCATCCCGATTGCGATAGGCATTGCGCCCGCCGCGATGCTTTGCTAGGGGCGCTCGCCTACCAGCTGCCGGGCGTGCCCGGTGATGTTACGTGCGGCCGTGGCGGAACTGGTAGACGCGCAACGTTGAGGTCGTTGTGGGCGAAAGCCCGTGGAAGTTCGAGTCTTCTCGGCCGCACCACATTCTTAGAATCGCATCCCATTAGAGGAGTAAGGCGGGGCTGTGTCGGCGTTGACCGGTGGAATTTCCGGTTGACGTGTAGGAAAATGTTGCTCAAATGTTCTCGCCGCATAAAGCAGCGAGGGCGGCATGATCCTGATATCCGAGAGCCAGCGACGACGCGCATTTTCGATCTGGCTGCGAACCGGCAGATTGCCGCGCGTAGCCTTCGCGGACGGCATCGAACTCAAATTTAATCCCTGGCACGATCCGGCGGATGGGCGGTTCACCTTTGCGGGCTCGGGGCAGAACTATGGTCGCGACAGGACCAGCCCGATCAGACGGGCCGGTGACCATCGAGCACCGATAGGCAACCGTAGCAAGCCGAAGAAGCCGATTAACGGAGCAGGGCCGAAAGTGGGACCTTCGCCTTCCGGCCGCCTTGGCTCAACGGCGGCCCCACCTAAGCCACAGCATACGCAACCTGGCGCTCAGCGGAACTCTGCCGTCGAATTCGTCAGCGGGGTTGGCGAAGGCCTGTATCATGTCGGGAAAGAGACGGCCGCCGGGGCATATTCCCTTTTCACGACAAACCCTATCACCACGGTTAGCAATACAGCTATCGGTATTGCCGAAACGATCGATTCGGTCCTGGTAGCCGAAAACACGCCCGCGCGGATTCATATCGCTCGCGCGGTCAATACGATTGCACATGCGTCTTCGCGCGACCTTGGCCGTGCCACCGGATCGATCGTTGGCAATGTCGCGCTGGCGGCAGCACCCGGAGCGACGCTGTCGAAGGTGTCCGCCTTGCGCCGTATGCGCGCTGTAACGCCGCGCATTTCCTATGATCCGCCGCAAATCGGTTGGGTTAAAGAGAACCTTACCTCCGACAAGCCTTGGAAACTTTACAATGACCAAGCGACCGGTGCTCGGTCCGGCCAAGCGCCGACCTTAACCCGGACCCTTCCCAATGGATCGAGGCGGCCGGTCAAATTCGACGGGGTGCATGGCGAATATGTGGTTGATAGAAAATGGGCCATTCGGGATCAGCCGCGAGCACGAGCGCAAGTCTTGCGCCAGTCCGAAGTTTTGTCGCAGCATCGCCTCATCGGCGTTTGGGAAGTTCCTAATGAACACGAGCGCCTTGCGGCTATAAAATTACTAAAAAAAGTTGAATGTTACGAACATAAAAATCAGGATCGTGAAACCATGATTGCAATTCAGATCGCACGAATTATTGCTCATTTTTCGCTTTTTCTTGACCTCACGGAAGACGATATTCTCGATCCCGACGAGGCTATCCAGATGATGGAGTTGCTGGGCGCTGATCTTAAGGCGCTAGATAAGACATTCCTGCGCGAACTGGTCGACGCCTTTGCGATCATCGCACCGGAGTTTAGTGAAGCGACGCAACAAATGGTGCGGGATATCCCATATTCCTATTATCTAGAGGAAGAACTGGCAGCCGACGATCCGGTGCGGCTGGCTGAGCTTGATTCAATACGAGAGGCGCGGGATTGAGAGCCAATCGGGGGAGAAATACCGACCGAAAAATTCCGGCATAATTTTTAGCATGATACTTTCATTTGACCGAGGTTTTCCGATAATCTGATTGCCCAACCTTGTCCTCTACGGGACACCACTTCTTAAACAGGCAGGGCGGCATCAAACGCTGCTTTCCAGCCCCTGCCCTCACTCCACCCAATCGCGCGTTAGAAACCGGCTGGCGAGCGCCATTAGCGCGCCCGCGACCAGATACAGGCACAGGCCCGTCGCAATCGCATAGCGCAGGGCGTCGGTGCCATAGGCTGGTGCCAAATGGTCCGACAGCGAGCCGATTGCCCAGGAGCCCAGCCCAAGCCCGATCAGATTGTTGATGAGCAGGAAACTGGCCGAGGCGGTCGCGCGCATATGGGCGGGGACGAGATGCTGGACGGCGGTCAGCACCGGCCCGAGCCAGACATAGACCAGCGCCTGTGGCAGCAGGAACAAGGCGAACGCGGCCTGCCACGATCCGGCCAATACCCCGGCGATAAACAACGGCGTCCCCACCACATAGCAGATCGCCGGAAACAGCGCGTACCAGCGCCGCCCGCGCGCCCCGAGCCGGTCGCCCAACCATCCCCCCCAGCAAAATACCCGCAACGCCACCGCTGAGCAGCAACGCGCCGAAGAACTGCCCGGTCTGGCTCAAGCCCAGACCGTAATTGCGCATGATCATGCTCGGCAGCCAGAAAGCCACGCCATAACCGCACATCGACCCTGCCGCCGCCCCGAAGGCGAGCAGCCAGAAGCTCGGCTTGGCGGCGAGGATACCGAAGACATGGGTGATCGGCACTTGATCCACCGGTGCCACCGCGCGCGGGCGATCGCGCACGATCCATTTAAACGCAGGCGCAAGCAGCAGCCCCGCCACCCCAACCGCCAGGAACGCGCTGCGCCATTCGACCGTCTGCGCGATATAGCCGCCGAGCGACGCCCCCGCCGCCGCGCCGACCGGGATGCCAAGCGAATAGATCGACAGCGCCCGCGCCCGCGTGTTGGCCGGATAATAATCGCCGATCAGCGCGTAAGAGGGTGCCACCCCGCCCGCTTCGCCGACGCCGACGCCGAGGCGAAAGGCGAACATCTGCCCGAAGCTCTGCGCGGTGCCGCACAATGCGGTGAACACGCTCCACACGCCGAGCGACAGCGCAATCACCCAGGAACGGCTGGTGCGATCCGCCAGCAAGGCGAGCGGGATCGCCAGCGTCGAATAGAGCGCGGCAAAAGCGAGGCCCCCGAGCATACCGAGCTGTGTATCGGTCAGCGCCAATGACGCCTTCACCGGCTGCGCCAGGATGCTCAAAATCTGCCGGTCGAGAAAATTGAAGGTATAGACCAGCAGCAGCATCGCCAGGACGAGCGCGCGGTTTGCCGGGCGGGGGGTGTCGGTGGTCATGTTGCCTGCCCTCAATCGTAAAAAGGGCCGGGCACCCCGCGTCGAGTGCCCGGCCCACCTGTTTGTAACCGCCGCGATTCAGAATTTCGCGGTAATCGTACCGAACACCTGGCGCGGATTGCCGTAAAAGGCGGTGGCGATGCCTTCCTTGCCCAGCGTCGGAACATAAGGGCCATTCGGAACCGGCACGTTCGCGAGATTGATCGGATTCCCAGCCAGATCGGTGCGGATATATTGATAGCCCGAGGTCTTATAGTGCTTGTCGGTGATGTTCTTGGCATGGACGCCGATCGAATAGCGCCCCTTGCCAAAGGTATAGGTCAAATGCGCGTCCCACAGCGCATAGCCCGGCTGGTCGAGGAACGGGCTGGCGGTTTCGAACTGATGCGTCAGGCTGCGATACGACACCGTGGTGGAGGCGTTAACCTTGCCCGGCCCGGCCGGAACCGTGGCACCGAGCGTACCCGATAGCGTCCAGTCCGGCGTGTTCTGGAACACGCGAACATTGGCGACGTCGGTCCCGGTCGGCCCGATGAAGGTTTTGTACTTGGCATCGATATAACCCAGCGTCCCGGCAAGCGTCACGTTCGACCCCGCCCCTGCGAAATCCCGCGCGAGAATCGCGTTCGATTCGAGTTCGACGCCTTGATCGTCGCCTTGGCGGCGTTGGTGGTGATGCCGCAGAAGGACTGCACGCCACCGATGATGCAGCCGACCGACCCCGGCACCTGCACGTTGCTGTAATCCGAATAGAAGCCGTCGAGCGCGAAGGTCAGGCGCTTTTCGAACAGTGCGCCCTTCCAGCCGATTTCATAGCTCTTCACCACTTCGGGCTTGAACAACAGATAGTTGTAGATTTCCTGATAGCTGCGCACGCCATCCTGATTGACGTCTGGTGCCGAGGTACCAGAACCGCGCGGATCGAAACCGCCGCCTTTGAAGCCTTCCGAGTAAGACGCATACAGCAGATGGTCGGCGGTCGGCTTGAAGCTCAGCGAAGCGCGCGGGGTGAAGCGCTTGAAGTTGGCGGTGCCACGGAAGTCCGTCGATGGTGCGCCGACCAGCGTCGGGCTGCCGCCAAATTCCGAGGTCACGCCGAAATAGCTGGCCTTGAAGACATAGGACTGGCGCTGGTCCCAGGTGTAGCGCCCGCCCAGCGACAGGCTCCATTGCGGCGTGAAATCATAGGTGAAATCGCCGAAGATCGAGCTGGTTTCGGTCCGCACGTCGCCAGCGGTATAGGCGTCAAAATTGGGGAGCGTCGTCGACAGCAGCACGTCGAAACCGGTCGAAGCCTTGGCCCCCAGATAATAGAAGCCGACCAGGCCGTTGAGCTTGTCGCTCTTGTAAGCGAGTTGAAATTCCTGGCTGGTCTGTTCGTTGCGATACACGGCGGGCACATCGACATCGACCGCGGGCAGCGCGTCAAAGTCGATCGGTGTAAAGGAACGATCCTTGCGGAACGCACTGATGCTCTTCAGCGTCAGATGGTCGGTCAGTTCGCCCGTCGCGACCAGCGAAAGCCCGCCCGCCTGGATGTTCTGGCGCGGGTTGTTGAGCCCGGCGCGGGTGTCGAAGGGGTTGGATTGCACCGGCGTCGCGGTCAGCAAGCTGGTGATCAGTCGCGATCCGTTGCGAGCGTTCGATTTATCCTCGGTGTAATCGCCGGTCAGCCGCAGCGACATCCGCCCGTCGGGCGACGCAAACTCGATCGTGCCGCGCCCGGCCCAGACGTTCTTGTTGTAATTGTCGATGTTGAGGTTGGTGTTGCGCCCGAAGCCGTCACGCGTCAGCCGCGCGCCCGACACGCCAATCTTGAACAGCGATCCGACCGGCGTCGACAGGCTGACGATGCCGTCGGCCTGGTTGAACGACCCATAGCTCGCCTTGAAACTCGCCTCGGGCACATCGGCCAGGCGCTTGGTAACGTATTTGACCGCGCCGCCAATGGTGTTGCGGCCATAGAGCGTACCCTGCGGCCCGCGCAGCACTTCGATTCGATCGACTTCGTACACATCCAGAACCGCCGCCTGCGGCCGGTTGAGATAGACATCGTCGAGATAGATGCCGATCCCCGCCTCGAAGCCGGGGACCGGATCCTGCTGGCCAACGCCGCGGATGAAGGCGGCGAGCGTGGAATTGGTGCCGCGCGCATCCTTCAGCGTGGTGTTGGGGGTAACGTTCTGGATATCGGTCAGATCGACCACACCCGTCTTTTCGAGTCGGTCGGCGCTGAAGGCGGTCACCGCGATCGGCACATCCAGCAAGGTCTCCGCGCGGCGGCGCGCGGTGACGACGATGTCGCTGTTCTCGGCGACCGCTTCCGGTTCTGCTGGCGTCGGGGTGGTCTGGGCCATGGCAGGCGCGGCGACCATGGCAGCAAGCGCGACGCTGGCATTGAGCAACAGGCGCACGGAATTCAGGCGTGTCATCGGTTTTCCCCTCCTGCGGCGCATCCACATGGCCCGATATGCATCCGGGTTGTGCGCCTGTGCTTCTCGCTTTACTGAAACATGAACCAGGTTTCAACTTGGGATTTGGGGAGGACCATACGATGGCAGCCAAACGTGGCGTGGTGGCAACAGCGACGCGGCGCAAGCGGGCGATCTGGCCGCGCGCGGCGACGCTGTGCGCCTCGACGACTCGGCAAGCGCCGGCAAGGCACCGCGCACCGAGCGCGGGCGCAAGACGTTGCGCGCCATCCTCGATGCGGCGGCGATCGAATTCGGCGAGCGTGGGTTCCACGAAGCCTCGGTCAGCGGCATCACGCGTCGGGCCGGTGTCGCGCTGGGCAGTTTCTACACCTATTTCGATTCGAAGGACGCCGTATTCCGCGCGCTGGTGCGCGACATGTCGGATCAGGTCCGCGACCGCGTCGCCCGGCGATTCGCGCAGCACCCGACCAGATCGCGGCGGAACGTGCCGGGCTGCTCGAATTCATCGCCTTTGTGCGCGGGCACAAGGAAATTTACCGCATCATCGACGAAGCCGAATTCGTCGATCCCGAATCCTTCCACCTGCATTATGCGACGACCGCCGAGCGTATCGCGGCACGGCTGAAGGCAGCGGCGGCGCGCGGCGAGATCCGTAGCGACGTGTCCGAAGTCCACGCCTGGGCGGTGATGGGTATGAACGTGTTCCTGGGGTTGCGCTACGGCGTGTGGACCGATGACCTCGCCCCCGAGGCGGTCGCCGACGTGATTGCCGATATGCTGGTCAACGGCCTGGCCGCGCAGCCTTAGCCACCTTCGCCCCTGTCCGGGCCTTCACAAAGAAAAAGGGCCGGTGCGTTGCCGCACCGGCCTTAGGTCGTCCGCAGGAGGAACATGGTTTGCTGCCGGGCTCCCCCGAACCCGGCAGCCAATCTCTTCAATAGTGGTAAGCGCGTTCGCCATGTTCGGCGATGTCGAGGCCTTCCTGCTCGACATCGGCGCTGACACGCATGCCCCAGGTCTTGTCGATCAGGACGAACAGCACCGCTGCACCGACGCCCGACCAGACCAGCGTCAGACCGACGGCCCAGCATTGGGTGATGACTTGGCCGAGCATGTCATAGCTGCCAGCGACCATGGTGCCGGGCTTGGTCGCGTAGTCGGCGATGCCCTGGCCACCGAGTTTGGGCGAAACCAGGATCCCGGTCGCGATCGCGCCGGTGATGCCGCCGACACAGTGCACGCCGAACACGTCGAGCGAGTCGTCATATTTGAACCACGACTTCACCTTGGCGACGAAGAAGAAGCAGAGCGGCGAGACGATCAGGCCGAGCACGACCGACCCCATCGGCCCGGCATAACCCGAGGCCGGGGTGACCGCGACGAGCCCCGCCACGACACCCGAGGCAGCCCCCAGCAGCGACGGCTTGCCGCGCACGATCTGTTCGACCAGCAGCCAGGACAGGCCAGCAGCGGCGGTGGCGACGAAGGTGTTGATGAAGGCAACCGAGGTGACGCCATTGGCTTCGAGGTTGGAACCGGCGTTGAACCCGAACCAGCCGACCCACAGCAAGCTGGCACCGATCATGGTCATGGTCAGCGAGTGCGGCGGCATCGGCTCCTTGGGGTACCCCAGACGCTTGCCGAGCAGGATGCACATCACCAGACCGGTGATACCGGCGTTGATGTGGACGACGGTGCCGCCAGCGAAATCGAGCGCGCCCCACTGGAACAGCTTGCCCGCATCGGCATTCTGCGCGGTCAGTGCGGCTGCGCCCTTAAGCGCCGCCGAAGCAATCGCGTCCGGCCCGCCCCAATACCACACCATGTGTGCGATCGGGAAATAGACCAGCGTCACCCACAAAGCGGTGAACAGCATCAGCGGCGAGAATTTCACCCGCTCCGCCACGCTGCCAATGAACAAGGCCGGCGTGATGCAGGCAAAGGTCATCTGGAAGCAGATATAGGCATATTCAGGGACATAGACCCCGTTGGAGAAGGTCGCTGCCTGGCTGTTCGCGTCGACGCCCATCAGGAACGCCTTGGAGAAGCCGCCGAAATAAGCGCTGCCGCCGGTAAAGGTGACCGAATAGCCGTAGGTGACCCAGATCACTGCGACCATGCACACGATCATCAGCACCTGCGTGAGGACGCTGAGCATGTTCTTGGTGCGCACCAGGCCGCCATAGAACAAGGCAAGGCCGGGCACCGACATCATCAGCACCAGTAGCGAGGAAACCAGCAACCAGGCGGTATCGCCCTTGTCGACGGTGGCCTTTGGAATCGGCGAGACGGCCGCCGCCGCCGTGGTCTGCGCCCAGGCCGGGAGCGCGGCGAAGACGGCAGCCCCCGCGAGCGCCGCCAACCCCAATTTGGTCGATGCTTTCATCTTTACCCCCTTAACAGCCCCGCTCACAGCGCGGTCTCATCGGTTTCGCCGGTGCGGATGCGGACCGCCTGCCCGACATCGAGCACGAAAATCTTGCCGTCGCCGATCGCGCCGGTATTGGCCGACGCCTGGATCGCCTCGACGACCTTGTCGGCAAGATCCGCGCCGCAGACGATCTCGATCTTGATCTTGGGCACCATGTTGGTGCTGTATTCCGCACCGCGATAGATTTCGGTCTGGCCCTTCTGGCGGCCGAATCCCTTGACCTCGGTAACGGTCATCCCGGCAACGCCGATTTCGGTGAGCGCTTCGCGCACCTCATCAAGCTTGAAGGGTTTGATGATGGCTATGACGAGCTTCATGCGACAACCGCCCCTGGTTATGGACCCCGAGGGCTTCTACGCAATGACCGTGCCAGAGTTAGAAAGACGCGTTTCCGCGCACAAACGCGTCAGGAAAGATTACCGATGGGTAAATTTTTGTGCAGTCGCGAAGGTCTGCCTAAGAATCGGGCAGCGCTGCGATGATCTGCCGCGCGGCCTCGATATCGTCCGCATCGACCATCACGCGCACGGGGATGAAGAACTGGCTCCCATCCGCAATGCTGGCATTGCCGTCGAGCGCGAACGCCGGAATCCCCTCGGACTCGAGTAGTCCGATCACGATATGCGCTTCGTTGCGCGCAAAGCGGCCCAGCTCCGCCAGACTCATGGGTGAATCACGCGACAGGCAGGTCGAAGGTCGGCAACACCGCCTGCACGCGCACGGGCAGGCCGTCGATGCTCGTCGTGCGATCCGCGATCTTGGCGAGGCGCGCCTCCGGATCTTGCTGGGCGTGATATTTGACCAGCGTGTCGCGCGGACGATCGAGCGTCATATGCGGCACGCCCCATCCGCAACTGGTCTGCACGCTGTCCACCGCGATGTCGAACACCTGCCGCGCACCGGGCAAGCGCGGAAAATGCTGGGCGAGCGCGTCGAACTCCGGCTCCCCCGCAATCACGAAACGCCCGGTGCCATACAGCCGCAAAATCAACGCCGGATTGTCGAACGCGCAGAACATGATGGTGATGCGCCCATCGGCGGCGAGATGCGCCTGCGTTTCGTTGCCCGATCCGCCAAGGTCGAGATAGGCAACGCGATTGGGCCCGAGCACGCGAAAGCTGTCCATGCCCTTGGGGCTGAGGTTGATGCGCGCGCCCTCCGCCGCCGTCGCCACGAAAAACACCGGCTGCCGCGCAATGAAGGCGCGGTGCTTGTCGTCAAGGGCGCGAAAGAACTCCATCGCAACCGCTTAACATAAGCGCATCCCTTTGGCGATGTGCGGGCTTAGACCGCCGTTCCGCCGACCGTCAGCCCCGCGACCAGCAAGGTCGGCTGCCCGACGCCTGCGGGAACGCTCTGACCGCCTTTGCCGCACATGCCGACGCCCTCGTCGAGCGCGAAATCGTTGCCGATCCCTTCGACGCGCGTCAGGCAGGACGGGCCATCGCCGATCAGCGTCGCGCCCTTGATCGGCGCGCCGAGCTTGCCATTCTCGACCAGATACGCCTCGGTGCAACTGAACACGAATTTGCCCGAGACGATATCGACCTGACCGCCGCCGAAGGATTTGGCGAAGATGCCGGTCTTCATGCGGCTGAGCAATTCGGCCGGATCGTCGTTGCCGCCGCGCATAAAAGTGTTGGTCATGCGCGGCATCGGCGCATGGGCGAAGCTTTCGCGGCGGCCATTGCCGGTCGGGGCCACGCCCATCAGGCGCGCGTTGAGGCGGTCCTGGATATAGCCCTTGAGGATACCGTCCTCGATCAGCACATTTTCCTGCGTCGGCGTGCCTTCGTCGTCGATCGACAGCGAGCCGCGCCGGTCGGCGATCGATCCGTCGTCGACCACCGTCACGCCCGGGGCCGCGACGCGCTCGCCGATGCGGCCGGAAAAGGCGCTGGTGCCCTTGCGGTTGAAATCCCCCTCCAGCCCATGGCCGATCGCTTCGTGCAGCAGGATGCCGGGCCAGCCCGGTCCGAGCAGCACGGTCATCTCGCCCGCCGGGGCCGCGACCGCATCGAGATTGACCAGCGCCTGCGACAGTGCCTGATCGATCGCGCGGTTCCACGTCGCCGGTTCCATCAGCTCGGTATAGAGATAGCGACCGCCCATGCCGAAAGTACCGGTTTCGCGGCGGCCATTCTGCTCGACGACGATCGACACGTTCAAGCGCACCAGCGGGCGCACGTCGGTCGCGACGAAGCCGTCGGCGCGGACGATCTCGATGACGTTCCAATTGCCCAAGAGCGACACCGACACCTGCGCCACACGCGGATCGCGCGCGCGCGCGGCGGCGTCGATCGTCTGGCAGAGGTTCACCTTGTCGGCGAATGGGATCAGGTCGAGCGGGTCGGCGGCTGTATAGAGATGCCGGTTCGTGCTGCGCGGCGGCCCCGCTTTGGGCGCGGACGATGGATCGATCAGCGCCATCGTTTCGCTCGCGCGCCGGATCGCGGCGGCGCTCAGCTCATTGGCATGGGCGAAGGCGGTCATCTCGCCCGACACCGCGCGCAAGCCGAAGCCCGAATGCGTGTCGTAGCTGGCTGTTTTCAACCGCCCGTCATCGAAGCCGAACGCCTCGGACTTGCGATATTGCAGGTAAAGCTCGCCATCATCGGCCTTGCCGAGCGCAGCGACAGTCAGCGCCTGCGCCTCCGCCGGATCGAGCTGGCCATCATGATAGAGAAAGGCGCGGGGGTCTGTCGGACTGGTCATTCCGACAATATAGGCGGCTTACAGGCCTGCGCCATCCCCGTGATCGCGCAAGGTCGACGGATCGACACCATCGGCGGGGCCACCGATCAGGACGAAACGCCGGTCGCAATAGCCGCAATCGACATAGCCGCTCTCATCGATTTCGAGGAAAACGCGCGGATGGCCGAGGCTGGCACCGCCGGGAATATCCGACGCGCCATCGCAATGATTGCGGGTGTGGGTGACACGGACGATTTCGGGCGGAGCGATCATGGCGACGCGCATAGCAGCGGTGTCGCGCGTGAACAATCCTCCCCGGCACGGGGAGGATTGAGCTTGGCGCGTGGCGCGCGTAGGGCGAAGCCATGACCGAGGCCGCTATCTCCATCGCGAACCTGTGCAAGACCTATAAGGGCGGCAAGCGCGCGCTCGACGGGGTCTCGTTCGATGTACCGCGTGGGACAATCTTCGGCCTGCTCGGCCCCAATGGTGCGGGCAAATCGACGCTCATCAACATCCTGGCCGGCCTCGTTAACAAGACCAGCGGCAGCGCCTCGATCTGGGGCTTCGATATCGACCAACACCCGCGCAACGCCAAGGTTTCGATCGGCATCGTCAACCAGGAAATCCTGTTCGACCCGTTCTTCTCGCCGTTCGAGACGCTGGAGATCCAGGCCGGGCTGTACGGCGTGCCCAAGGCGAAGCGGCGCTCGATGGAATTGCTGCGCGCGGTGCATCTCGAGGACAAGGCCAATGCCTATGCGCGCACGCTGTCGGGCGGGATGAAACGGCGGCTGATGGTCGCCAAGGCCATGGTCCACAGCCCGCCCGTGCTGGTGCTGGACGAGCCGACGGCCGGCGTCGATATCGAATTGCGCCAGCAGCTCTGGGCCTATGTCCGCTCGCTCAACGATGCGGGGATCACGGTGGTGCTGACGACGCATTATCTCGAGGAAGCCGAACAATTGTGCGACCGCATCGCCATCATCAACCATGGCAAGGTCATCGCCAACGAGCCGACGCGCGAATTGCTGGCAAAGGCGACCGAGAAGCTGGTCGAGGTGACCGTCGACCGCGACGTTGCCGCACTGCCAACGGCGGCATGTTTCCAGAAGATCGCACTCAAGGGCACGCGCACGCTCGCCATCACCTATGCCAAGGACCAGGTGAATGCGGGCCAGGTGCTCGCTGCGGTGCAGGCCGATGGTTACGGCATCGTCGATGTCTCGACGCGCGAAGCCGATCTGGAGGACGTGTTCCTAAACCTTACGCGGGCATCGAACGCCGCCTAATATCCTTGTCTTCCCGTTCGGTTCGAGCGTAGTCGAGAACCCTGCGGGCCACCGCGACAGGTGTCTCGACTGCGCTCGACACGAACGGATCCGCTTTTGCCCCAGACCAACACCTCGGACGTGCTCATCATCGGCTCGGGTGCAGCCGGGCTCACCGCAGCGCTCAACCTCGCCGATCGTTTCAAGGTTACTGTACTCGCCAAGGGGCGGCTCGACGAAGGCTCGACCGCCTGGGCGCAAGGCGGCATCGCGGCCGTGCTGGAAGAAGGCGACACCTTCGAAAGCCATATCGAAGACACGATGATCGCGGGTGCCGGGCTGAACAACCGTGCGACCGTCGAAATGGTGGTCGAACGCGCGCCCGCTGCGATCGCGCGGCTACGCGAACTCGGCGTGCCCTTTGCGACCGAAAGCGAAGAGAATGGCGGGGCGCTGCATTTGACGCGCGAGGGCGGCCATTCGCACCGCCGCATCGTCCATGTCGCCGATGCGACCGGCTGGGCGGTGCAGGAAGCGCTGCAACGCGCCGCGACCGACCATCCCAACATCACGCTCGTCCCCGACATGGTCGCGATCGACCTTGCCACCAGTCGGCATGAGGAACGCTATTCGGGCGCGGGGCATGTGTGGGGCGTCTATGCCGTCAACCGCGCGACCGGTCGGGTCGAGCTGTACACCGCGCGCGCAACGATCCTCGCAACGGGCGGGGCAGGGCGCACCTATCTGTTTTCGACGGCACCGCGTGGCGCAACCGGGGATGGAATCGCCATGGCATGGCGCGCGGGGTGTCGTGTTTCCAACATGGAGATGATGCAGTTCCACCCGACCTGCCTCTACAATCTCGACGTCAAGAATTTCCTGATTACCGAGGCGGTGCGCGGCGAGGGCGGGCAATTGCTCATCCCCGATACCGGCTATCGCTTCATGCCCGATTTCGATCCGCGGCTGGAACTGGCCCCACGCGACATCGTCGCGCGCGCGATCGACCATGAAATCAAGCGCTTGGGGCTCGATTACGTTCATCTCGACATCAGCCATATGGGGCCGGAGTTCATCCACGAGCATTTCCCCAACATCCAGGAAAAGCTGCTCGGCCTCGGCATCGACATGACCACCGACCCGATCCCGGTGGTGCCCGCGCAGCATTACACCTGCGGCGGGGTGGTGGTGGATCTCGACGGTCGCACCGATCTTCCCGGCCTCTATGCCGCGGGCGAATGCAGCGAGAGCGGGCTGCACGGCGCCAACCGGCTTGCCTCCAACAGCCTGCTCGAATGTTTCGTGTTCGGCGAAGCGTGCGCCCAGCATATCAGCGAGCATTGGGACGATTTGCCCCCGCCGCCGGCGATCCGCCCGTGGGACGAAAGCCGCGTCGAGGATTCGGACGAGGAAGTCGTCATCAAGCAGAACTGGACCGAAATCCGCCGCTTCATGTGGAATTATGTCGGGATCGTGCGCACCACCAAGCGGCTGGAACGCGCGCAGCACCGCATCCGCATGCTGACCGACGAGGTCAACGATTATTACGGCCACTTCCGCGTCACGCCCGACCTGATCGAGTTGCGCAACCTGCTGCAGACCGCGGAACTGATCGTGCGTTCGGCGCTGCACCGCAAGGAATCGCGCGGGCTGCATTATACGCTGGATTATCCAAATATGCTGCCCGAAGCGCTCGACACCATTTTGGTGCCCTGAAATCAACGGTCTGGCCGGTTCCCGCTAAAAGCTCGTCTCATCCTGTGGTACAGGCGATTCATCGCACGGTTGCCGCGAAAGGATTCCTCAACCCTATTGTTGCCCTATCATGGGATGTGGGGCTCGGGAGAGAGGGTCTTTCTCGGGACATTGGGGCAAGTAAACGGTGACGCGCATTCTTCCGTATCGATTCCCAAAACCGGCGGCGGCAATGGTGCTTACGGCTGCCCTGTGCGCCTGCGGTCACGATGCCAATGTCCATGTCGCGCGCCTCGCCGCCGCTCCGCCGCTCGCTCCGCTGCCGAGCTCTACGGTGACGGTCCCCATCGCGCCGCGGCCCGTCGCGCCGCCTTCCGCGCTCGTCGCCAATGTCGCGGCGCTGGTGCGGGGCTTTGACGGACGCGTTGGCGTCGCAGTGCGCAGCATCGAGGAAGGCTGGGCGGTCGACACCGGCGGCGAGCAACGCCTGCCGCAGCAAAGCGTCAGCAAATTGTGGGTCGCGATGACCGTGCTCGATTACCGCGATGCCGGGCGCTTGAAACTCGAAGATCCGATCACGCTGACCCGCGACGATCTCACCGTCTTCCATCAGCCGATCGCGGCGCTGATCAAGGGTGAGCAGGGCTATCAGACCACCGTCGGCGAATTGTTGCAACGCGCGCTGACGATGAGCGACAACACCGCCAACGACCGCTTGTTGCGCTATGTCGGCGGGCCCAATGCGGTGCGCGATTTCCTCCAGCGCAAGCGGCTGGGCGACATTCGCTTCGGCCCGGGCGAGCGCCTGCTGCAAAGCCAGACCGCCGGGTTGGTATGGAAACCCGATTTCGCCTTCGGCAACGCCTTTGCGCTCGCCCGCGCGCGTCTCCCGCGCACCGACCGCATCGCCGCCTATGAACGCTATGTTTCCGATCCGCCCGACGGTGCGGCCCCCCCGCGCCATTGCGGAGGCACTGGCGCGGCTGAAGCGCGGGGGACCTGTTGTCGCGCAGCTCGACCGAGTATCTTCTGGCCACGATGGAATCCTCGCATACCGGCAAGCAGCGCCTGCGCGGCGCGGTGCCAGCCGGGTGGACCTTCGGCCACAAGACCGGCACGGGCCAGGATCTCGCCGGACGCACTGCCGGCTATAACGATGTCGGCCTGCTGATCGCCCCCGATGGCCGCAGCTACGCGATCGCAGTGATGATCGGCGATACGCCCAAGCCGATTCCCGCCCGCCAGGCGCTGATGCAGGCGGTGGTGGCGAGCGTCGTGGCGAATCACGGATAGCCGACACGAAAGCGGGGCTTTGTCCTTGCGAAAGCTTGGGCTATCCACCCGCAATGCCGCATCTCTATCTTGTCGATGGCTCGGGGTATATCTTCCGCGCCTATCACCGCCTCCCGCCGCTCACCAACATTCATGGCGAGCCGGTCGGTGCCGTTTACGGCTATACCACGATGCTGTGGAAACTGGCCGATGAACTGCACAAGGCCGATGGGCCGACGCACATGGCGGTCATCCTCGACAAGTCGAGCAAGACCTTCCGCAACGATCTGTACGATCAATATAAGGCGCACCGCCCGCCCGCGCCCGAGGATCTGGTCCCGCAATTCCCGATGATTCGCGATGCCACGCGCGCTTTCTCGCTGCCGTGTATCGAGACCGAGGGGCTGGAGGCCGACGATATCATCGCCTGCTACGCCAAAGCCGCGCTGGCGCAGGGCTGGGCGGTGACGATCGTCTCCGCCGACAAGGATCTGATGCAGTTGATCGAGCCTGGACTCGATCTGTACGACACGATGAACAACCGCCGCCTTGGCGCGGAGCATGTCCGCGAGAAGTTCGGCGTCGAACCCGCGCAATTGGGCGACGTGCTCGCGCTTATGGGCGACAGCGTCGACAACGTCCCCGGCGTCACCGGCGTAGGCCCCAAGACCGCGTCCAAGCTGATCGCCGAACATGGCGATCTCGAGGGCGTGCTCGCCGCCGCGCCGACGATGAAGGCCGGCAAATTGCGCGACAATCTGATCGCGCAGGCCGATAATGCGCGGCTGTCCAAGGTGCTGGTCACGCTCAAATGCGACGAACCGCTGCCGCAGCCGCTCGACGAGCTCGAATTGCAGGGCATTCCCGATGCGCCGTTGCGCGCGTTCCTGGAGCATCACGGCTTCAAGTCGCTCATCGCCAAATTGTCGGCCGTCGCCGATGCGCCGATTCCGGACCCCAAGGCGGTGCCGACCGAGCAGGACCCACCCTGCGATCATGATTCGTATGAGACCGTGGTCGACGAAACCGCGCTGGAGCGCTGGATCACCATCGCGCGCCACCAGGGCTGGATCGCGATCGACACCGAAACCACCGGAATCGATGCCACGCGCGCCGAACTGGTCGGAATCAGCATGGCGCTGCATCCCAATCTCGCTTGCTACGTACCTCTGGCACATGGCGGAAGCGGGCTCTTTGCGGAAAAACCGGTGCAGTTGAGCGCAGAGGTCGCGCTCGCCAAGTTGAAGCCGCTGTTCGAGGATCCGGGCGTGCTCAAGATCGGGCACAATCTGAAATACGATATGATCGTGCTCGGGCGGTTGGGCGTGAACGTCGCGCCCTTTGACGATACGATCCTGATGAGCTTCGATCTCGATGCCGGGCTGCACGGCCATAGCATGGACGAACTCGCCGCGACGCATCTCTCGCATAGCTGCATCGCCTTCAAGGACGTGGTCGGCGTCGGCAAGTCGCAACGCACCTTCAACGAGATCGATCTCGACGCAGCCACGCGCTACGCCGCCGAGGACGCCGATGTCACGCTCAGGCTGTGGCGGCGCTTCAAACCGCGCTTGCCCGCCGAGGGCGCAACGCGTGTCTATGAAATGGTCGACCGGCCGCTCGTCCCCGTCATCGCGCAGATGGAACGCCACGGCATCAAGGTCGATCGCGAGCGCCTCGCGCATTTGTCGGGCGAGTTTTCCGGACAGATCGGCGCGCTCGAAGTCGAGATCCATGCGCTCGCCGGTGGCCCGTTCACGATCGGCAGCCCAAAGCAATTGGGCGACGTGCTGTTCGAACGCATGGGCATCAAGGGTGGCCGCAAGGGCAAGTCGGGCGTCTATTCGACCGATGTCACCGAACTGGAACGCATCGCTGCCGACCGCGATTCCCCCGGCAAGGACATCGCCACCAAGGTGCTCGAATGGCGGCAATTGTCGAAGCTCAAATCGACCTATACCGATGCCCTGCAAGCGCAGATCAACCCGGCGACGGGGCGCGTGCATACGTCTTACAGCCTGACCGGCGCGCAGACCGGGCGCTTGTCCTCGACCGATCCCAATTTGCAGAACATCCCGATCCGCACCGAAATCGGCCGCCAGATCCGCGATGCCTTTGTGGCGGAACCGGGCAATGTCCTGCTCGCCGCCGATTATTCACAGATCGAGCTGCGGCTTGCCGCGCACATGGCCGATGTGCCCGCATTGCGCGAAGCCTTCGCCAGCGGGGCCGACATCCACAGCATGACCGCGCAGGAATTGTTCGGCGAGGTCAATCGCGACACGCGCGGCCGCGCCAAGACGATCAACTTCGCGATCCTTTACGGCATCAGCCGCTGGGGCCTGGCCGGTCGGCTGGATGTGACGGCGGACGAAGCACAGGCGATGATCGACCGCTATTTCGACCGCTTCCCCGGCATCCGCAACTATATCGCGCAGACCACCGAGAGCGTGCGCGAAACCGGCTACACCACCACCCTGTTCGGGCGGAAAACGCATTTCCCGCGCATCGCCTCCAAGGTGCAGCATGAGCGCCAGGGGGCCGAACGCGCCGCGATCAACGCCCCGATCCAAGGCACCTGCGCCGACATCATCAAGCGCGCGATGGTGCGGATGGGCCCGGCCTTACTCGAAGCTGGCCTGCCCGACGTGCAGATGCTGCTGCAGGTGCATGACGAACTGGTCTTCGAACTGCCCGAAGGCGATGTCGCCGCCGCCAAGCCGGTAATCGAACGCGTGATGGCAACCGCCGCCGAGCCCGCGGTGACGCTCAGCGTTCCGCTGGGCATCGAGATCGGCACCGGGCTCAGCTGGGGGGCCGCGCATTGAGCGCTCTCGCAGGCGTGACCGGCGGGCAAAGCACGGAAGAAATCGACGCGCTGGCCAAAGGTGGCCGCACCAACATCATCGGCTTCATGATGCGGCTGGTCGCGCGGCTGCCGTTCCTGTTCATCGCCGGCCGACTCTACGGCCCGGATACGCTCGGCACCTTTGCGCGTGCGGTGTTGTTCGTCGAGGTCGCGGCCTTGCTCGCTACCTTCGGGCTTAAGCGCGGGCTGGCGCAAGCGATCGCGGAGGCGGACGAGCGACCGCATGTCCAGATCGTATGGGATTGCCTGGTGGTCGCCGCAATCGCGTCGGGCCTCGCCAGCGCCGCGCTGATGCTGGTGCCCGAGCTGATGTATCACGGTAGCAGCCCGACTCTGCTCGAACGCCTGCTACCCTGCATCATCGTCGCCAGCGCGTGGTCCGACATCATGCTTGCCGGCCTCGCCTATCGCCGCAACGTTCAGGCGACGGTGACTGCGCGCGCGGTGATCGAACCGTGGACGATCTCGATCGCGGCGGGCGTGCTGTATCCAATCGCGCGGCATGACGGGCTGGTCATCGCCTATATGCTGTCGATGATCGCCGCGCTGGCGGCATCCGCCGTTCCGTTCGTGCGCAGTTACGGGCGACCGCATGGCTGGCGGCTGCACCCGGCACGCACCATCGCGCTGATCCGTCGCAATGCCCCGCTCGCCGGGGCCGATGCGCTGGAATGGGGTACGCGCAATGTCGATCGCTCGATCCTGTTCCTGATGTTCGAACCGCGCATCGTCGGCATTTACTGGATGGCGCAGCAGGTCGCCTCGATTCCGGGGAAGCTGAAGACCAGTTTCGACCCGATCCTGGGCCCGGTCATCACCACCAGTCTCGCGCGCGGCGACAATGCCGGCGTGGCCAGCCAGGTGCGGCAAGTCGGCTTCTGGATTCTGGCGGCGCAGACCGGCCTCGCGATGATGGGCTCCATTCCGGGCGAGGCGGTGATGGGGACGGTGGGCCCGCAATTCGTCGCGGGGACGGCGGCGCTCGCGTTCCTGCTGTTCGCGGAAGCGGCGGCCTCGACCGGGGCGGTGTGCGAATCCGCGCTCGTCTATATCGCGCGGCTGCAGAACATGGCGATTTCGATCGGGATGCTGCTGTTCCAGGTGGGCCTTAGCTTCGCGCTGATCTTCGGGATGCAATGGCTCGGCTGGCCGCTCGAATATCAGGCGGCGGGTCCGGCGATCGCGCTGTTCCTGTCGGTCGTGCTGACGTCGATTATCAAATCCAACTATCTGGCACATTTGCTCAAGGCGCGCGTCGCGGGCTGGCGCTGGCCGATGGCGTGGGCGGTGCTGGCGGCGGGGCTGGTCGGCGGAGCGTTCACCCTGCTGCCGCACCGTTTCGAATGGGCGGAGCTGCTGATCGGCGAACCCGCCATCGCCGGTGTCTATCTGTTCGTGCTATATCGCTTTGCGTTCGGTCCAGAGGACCGCGCCTTGTTCCGGCGGATGCCGGGGGCGGAAGCGGTCGCCGCCTGAACGGCGACCGCTTGATGCCGCCTCAGTGGCGGAAGTGGCGAACGCCGGTGAACACCATCGCGAGGCCCGCTGCATCGGCCGCTGCGATCACTTCATCGTCGCGGATCGATCCGCCCGGCTGAATCACGGCGGTCGCGCCCGCCTCGACTGCTGCCAGGAGACCGTCGGCAAACGGGAAGAAGGCATCCGATGCTACCGCCGAACCGATCGTGCGCGGAGTTGCCCAACCCGCCTTCTCGGCGGCGTCCTTCGCCTTCCATGCGGCGATGCGCGCGGATTCGAGGCGGTTCATTTGCCCCGCACCAATGCCCGCGGTGCTGCCGCCCTTGGCGTAGACGATGGCGTTGGACTTGACGTGCTTGGCGATGGTCCAGGCGAAACGGCAATCGGCCAGTTCCTCGGCGGTCGGCTGGCGCTTGGTCACGACCTGCAGCTCGGGGTTGCTCGCGCCATCGCGCGTCTGCACCAGCCAGCCGCCGGTGATCGCCTTGGCGAGCAGACCGGGCCGCGCCGGGTTGGGCAGGTCGCCGGTCAGCAGCAACCGCAAATTCTTCTTGGCGGCGAAGATCGCCAGCGCCTCTTCATCGGCATCGGGCGCGACCACCACTTCGGTGAAGATCCCCGAAATCGCGCGCGCCGTCGCCCCGTCCAGCGCCCGGTTAAGCGCGATGATTCCGCCAAAAGCCGAAACCGTGTCGCACGCGAAGGCGGCGGCATAGGCCTGTTCGAGCGTGGTGCCGGTAGCGACGCCACAGGGGTTGGCGTGCTTGACGATGACGCAGGTCGGCGCAGCCTCGCGGAATTCGCTGACCAGATCGAGCGCGGCATCGGCGTCGTTGAGGTTGTTGTAGCTGAGTTCCTTGCCCTGCACCTGGCGCGCCTGGCCGATGCCGCGCGCGTGCGGGCCGCTGGCGGTGTAGAACGCCGCCGACTGGTGCGGGTTCTCGCCATAGCGCAAGGCCTGCCCGCGCTTGAGCGTCAGGGGCAGCGTTTCGGGGAAGCGTTCGCCCTGGTCGGCAAAGGCGAACCACTGCGCGATCATCCCGTCATAGGCGGCGGTCGCGGCATAAGCTTTGGCGGCGAAGCGACGGCGATCGGCAAGCGTGGTGCTGCCTTGCGCGACCACCGCATAATCCGCCGGATCGGTGACGATCGCGACAAAGGCATGGTTCTTCGCGGCCGAACGCACCATCGACGGCCCGCCAATATCGATATTCTCGATGATCTCGTCGCGCTCGGCACCCTTGGCGACGGTCGCCTCGAACGGATAGAGATTGACCACGACGAGATCGATCGCGCCGATGCCATGCTCCTCCATCGACGCGACATGCGCGGCATCGTCGCGCACCGCGAGCAGCCCGCCATGCACCACCGGGTGCAGCGTCTTGACCCGGCCGTCCATCATTTCGGGGAAACCGGTCAGGTCCGAAATGTCCCGTACGGTGAGACCCGCTTCGCGCAGCGCCTTGGCGGTGCCACCGGTCGAAACGAGTTCGACGCCTGTCTCGGCGAGCGAACGGGCGAGATCAACGATACCGGTCTTGTCGGACACCGACAGCAGCGCGCGGCGAATGGAGATGGTGGTCATGGGGTGCTCCAGGGGATGGCTTTGCGCGTCCCTGCCCGCTCGCCTGCGAAGATTCAACCGGTGCGGTTTATCCCGCGCGCTTGAACGCCCAGCTTACACTCGCCCCACCCGCAGGCGATTCGCCGCTGATAACGAGCTGCATGGTCGCATGCGGGCGGCCATCGGCATCGATCCACACGCTTTCCTCGACCGCCAGTGTGCCGCCGCGACAGCGGAACTGCCACAATCCGCCACCGGGCAACCGTAACAGCGCGGCAAGTCCGTCGGCAGTCGGCGAAACCTGCGCGCCCACGCCCAGGTGAAAACGGACGGCGAAGCCGGTTGCCGCCAACTTGCGGCGCTTGGTCGCGGGGAGGAGCATGTCCTCGCCACGCAGCTCGCGCCCGTCGCTCGCCAGAATGAGCTGGCGGCGATGGAGAAACCCGAAGCGGCGGGCATAGCCATCATGGCTTGCCTCGACGCGGCTCAACCCCTCGCTCTCCTGCCGAGCGAGCTCGACCTCGGATACACCGCGCCCGAGCGTGCCATCGGCGTGGATTGCGGTCGAATTGCTGTCGCCAACGATCAGCGTCGAATGCGCCGCTGTAGTCCGCAACCCTTCGGCCAGCGCCGCCGGAAGCTGCACGACGCCCGCGCGCGCCCCGCCGCAATTGACGACGAGCCGATGCGGGCCATCGGACATTTCGAAGGCCAGCGTCGATGCACACCCGCCCTCGACCAAACGCGCGATCGGCGGGGGTGCACCGTCGAGAATGACGACGGTGGATCCGGCCGCCAAACGCTGATAGCCCCACTCGCGCGCTTGCCGCAGCGGACGCGTGCGTACGCCCGTTGCCGCGATGATCTGGTCGAGCGCCGCCGCCCCAACCGGCGCGCCCCCTTGCCAACTGCTGACATCGCGGTCGCCGTGGCAGACGCCGAGCAAGGCGGGAACCAGCGCCGCGATCGCGTTGGTGACACTCGTCGGCGCTTCAAGCGTCGCGCGGCATAGACTTCGCGGAGTGCGGTCAACAGCATCAGCAGATCGACCTGTGCGGCGGGCGCGCGGGCGACATTGCCGCCATCTTCGAAAATCGATGCGGCCAGCGCCTTGGCAAGCGCGGCTTCGGTGGCACTGCGCCGCACATCGCCGCCCGGGATCAACAACCCGGCTGCGACCACGCCGCACATCGCCGCAACGCGCGGCGCGCCCGGCGCGGCCTTTTCCGCCCCGCGGTCGATATGCCGTGCTCCACGCGCCAGCGTATTGAGAACACGGCTGCGGTAGACGAGATCGGTCGATGACAGGATAAGCGGTGCGTGCGCGGTCCACAGCAGGATCCGCCGCCCCCACAGATCGGCGCGCCACGCCGGTTCGCTGACCGTGTCGGCATGGGCATCGAGCCAACGCCGCATCAGCGCCTCGGCAATGGGGATTCCCTGCGCGCGCGTGGCAACGGTCGAGAGATCGCGCAGCCAGGAAAAACCGTGCAGATACTCGGCAAAAGCCTTGGAAAAATCCGGCTTGGCCAAATCGAGCGCCGCGATCGCGCGCGATTCGCCACGAAAGCTCAGTCGACCGTCGAGCAACGCGTTGCCGCGCCGGGCATCGCCCAAAAAGGGATCGTCCGGCACGGCGATCAGCTTCAGCGGATGGCGGCCCTTCAACCGCATCCCGTGAATGGGCGTGCGCCAGGTCAGCCGATGAAAGCGTTCGGCCAGACGTTCGGCCAGCGACAACCCTTTGTCTCCCCCTTGGCGGATTAGCCGCTTGCCTTCGTCGATGCTGTCGCCCTGCACATTGGGGCCGGACTCGATCGGGGCTCCAAGGGGGGACAGCTCAACCATCTAGCCGCGCAGGCCCGCGATATTGGCGGCGTAGGCCGCGGGGCCGCCGCGGAAGGTCGCCGTCCCCGCGACCAGCGCATCGGCCCCGGCAGCAATCGCCCGGGGCGCGGTGACAAGATCGATGCCGCCATCGACCTCCAGATCGACAGCATAGCCGCCCTTGTCGATCATCTTGCGCACCGCCTCGATCTTGCGCAGCGAACTTTCGATGAACGCCTGCCCGCCAAAGCCGGGATTGACGCTCATGATGAGGACAAGGTCGACCTCTTCCAGCAGATAATCGAGCGCCTTGGCCGGGGTCTGCGGGGTCAGTACCACGCCGGGGCGCTTGCCCAGGCTGCGGATGTGCTGGAGGCTGCGATGCGTGTGCGGCCCCGCTTCGACATGGATGCTGATCGTATCCGCGCCCGCCTCGGCAAAGGCGTCCAGATAGGGATCGACCGGCGCAATCATCAAATGCACGTCGAGCGGCTTGGCGGTGTGCGGGCGGATCGCCTTCACCACCGCCGGACCGATCGAGATATTGGGCACGAAATGCCCGTCCATCACATCGACATGGATCCAGTCCGCGCCGGCAAGGTCGATCGCGCGGACTTCCTCGCCCAATTTGGCGAAATCGGCGGACAGGATCGACGGCGCGATACGGACAGGACGGTATGTCATAAGCCTTCAGCCTCTAGCATGGCCACGACGCCGGGCAAGCAAGGGATTATCCGGCGCGGCGCAGCCGTGCGATGAAAAAGCCGTCATTGCCGCCGGGATCGACCATGCCGGGAAGCGTGCGCACCCAACCGCCGGGATTGGGCACGATGCCAACCGGAAGCGCGTCCTGCGCAACGGGCTCGATCGCATAATCGCTGCGTGCGGCCAGAAAACGCTTCAACTGCGCCTCTCCCTCGGCCGGTTCAAGCGAACAGGTCGCGAAAACAAGCGTCCCGCCCGGCTTTACCCAATCGGCGGCACGGGCAAGCAATTTTGCCTGCAACGCGGCCAATTCGGTGATTTGCGAGGGACGGATGCGGTGCAGCACGTCCGGATGACGGCGAAAGATCCCCGTCGCGCTGCAGGGTGCGTCGAGCAGCACGGCATCTGCGGGAGCCGATGGCGACCACAAGAGCAGATCGGCCGCGATCACCTCTGCCGTCAGATGCGTGCGCTCCAGATTTTCGCGAAGTCGCGCCAGACGACTTTCCGAAGAATCAACCGAGGTGACGCTCCAGCCTGCGCTCGCGAGTTGCATCGTCTTGCCGCCGGGGGCGGCGCACAGGTCCAGCGCAACGCCGGGGCCACGCCCGAGCAAGCGCGCGGGCAGCGAAGCGGCGATATCCTGTACCCACCAACTTCCGTCCTCGAATCCCGGCAATTCGGGCACATGCGCCGAGGGCAGGCGCATATGGCCGGGCAGCAGCGACACGCCGCCCAGCGCCTCCGCCATCGCAGCCGTAGTGGCCGGATCGGCCAGCGTCAGGTCGAGCGGTGGCGGGGCTGCCATTGCGCGCTCGGCCGCCTCAATCCCGTCATCGCCCCAGGCGGCGTGCCACCGGATCGCCACCGGATCGGGCAGGGTCGGCTGTTCGGGAAGCTGGTCGCCACCGCGCATCAACGTGCCGAACACGCCGTGGACGAGCTTGCGCGGGCCGCCATCGACCAGCGGCAGCACGGTCGAGATCGCGGCGTGCGGCGGCGTGCCGAGCGACAAGGCCTGGACGAGCGCAATGCGCAGCGCAAAGCGCGCCTTGGCATCATCGGGCAGCCGCGTCTTGGTCGCCGAATCGATCAACGCGTCGAGATCGGGCAAGCGGCGCAGTACTTCGGCGGCGATGGCATGGGCCAGCGCCCGGTCGTCGGCACGCTCGATTCCCGCCGTTGCGCGCCCGATCGCCACCTCCAGCGGCAGGCCCTGGCGTAATACGGCATCGAGCAGGCGCAGTGCCGCGCGCGCGCGGGAACACCCGGCGGATCGACCGGTTCGGGCTTGGGCATATAGCGGCGGGGCGGCGGAAGGGTCAAAAGCGGGGTCTCACAATCTTGCAGGCGCTGGGTTGAATTGGGCGGAAAGACCGCCGATGTCACGCGGGATACGGCATCATGCCGCCCCAAGGACACCTCCATGGCCCGCCGCCCGCCGCATGTGAAGCCACCTGCCTATCTCAGCGCGAACCCGCCGCTGCCGCAGCCCGAGCCGAAACCGGCGGCGATGGCCGGGCAAAGTGCGAAGGGCGACCCCGATGGCCTTGATCCCACCCGCTATGGCGATTGGGAGTCAAAGGGTATCGCGATCGACTTTTAGTAGCGGCTATTCCGGGCGTAGCGGGCGCGCGAGCAGCGCGCCCACCACGGCATGGACTTCGCGCCCGTCAAGCAGCGCGCACACCGCCTCCACCACCGGCATGTCGACGCCCGCTGCCGCCGCCGCATCGCGCAGCACTGGCGCGGTGAACGCGCCCTCTGCGACGGTCAGGCGATCGGCAAGCAGGTCCGCCGCGCACTTGCCCTGGCCCAATCCCATGCCGAGCGAGAAATTGCGCGAACTGGTCGACGAACAGGTCAGCACCAGATCGCCCAACCCCGACAGGCCGCTGAGCGTTTCCGCCCGCGCACCGCGCGCCAGGCCAAAGCGCGTCATCTCTGCAAAGCCGCGCGCGATCAGCGCGGCGCGTGCATTCTGGCCGAGCCCCGCGCCCTCGACCACGCCGCACGCGATCGCGAGCACATTCTTGACCGCCCCGCCAATCTCGGCACCGATCACATCGGTCGAGGCATAGGGGCGGAAGCTGGGACTAGCGAGCCGATCGGCCAGCGCCGCGCCGAGCGCAGCGTCGGCACAGGCCAGCGTGACTGCGGTCGGCTGCCCCGCCGCTACTTCATGCGCAAAGGTCGGGCCGGACAGCACTGCAATCGGCGCTTCAGGATGGAGCTGTTGCGCCACTTCGCCGACCAGAAACTGCGTCCCCGCCTCAATCCCCTTGGCGCACAGCACCAGCGGCGTCGTGCCGACCGGGGTTTCGGCCAACACCGCGCGGACGTGCTGCGCGGGCGCGACGACCAGCAACGCATCGCACGCCGCGAGATCCCCAAGCGCGCCGGTCGCCCGGATCGAGGGCGGCAGCGCAATGCCTGCGAGAAAGCGGCTATTCTCGTGCGTCTGGTTGATCGAAGCGACCACGTCGGGCTCGCGCGCCCATAGCAAGACAGGATCACCGCCGCGCGCGGCAACCTGTGCCAACGCGGTGCCCCAGGCCCCGCCGCCAATGACGCCGATCTTCATGCCTTCACCCCCGCGCCGCGCACCGCTTCGGCCCCCGGATCGAGCGGCCAGCGCGGCCGCGCGGCAATGTCGAGCGGGTCGGTCAAACCTTTGGCAAAGCGCTCCGCCCCGGCCCAGCCGATCATCGCGGCATTGTCGGTACACAGCCACAAAGGCGGCGCGACGAAGCGCAGGCCGTTGGTGTCCGCCAGCCCGCTGAGTGCCGCCCGCACCGCGCCATTCGCCGCAACCCCGCCCGCGACCACCAGCGCCGTCGCCCCCGCGGCACGATCAAGCGCGCGCGCGGTGCGATCGAGCAGGCAATCGATCACCGCTGCCTGGAACGAGGCGGCCAAATCCTCGACGCTCCATGTCTTGGCGTCGTGTGCGCGCACCACCGCACTTTTTCAGGCCCGCGAAGGAGAAATGCGGCTCGGCGGAGCCCTTCAGCGGGCGTGGCAATGGCACGATCGGCCGCCCCAAAGCCGCTGCGGCCTCGACCGCCGGGCCACCGGGAAAGCCCAGCCCCAACACCTTGGCGGTCTTGTCGAACGCTTCCCCAGCCGCATCGTCGATCGTGGTGGCGAGGCGGCGATAGCGCGCAACGCCTTCGACCAGCAGCAACTGGCAATGCCCGCCCGACACCAACAGCAAGAGATAGGGGAAAGCGAGATCGGGATCGGCCAGGCGCGGTGACAGGGCGTGGCCTTCGAGATGGTTGACCGCGATCAGCGGCTTGCCCGCCGCATGCGCCAGCGCCTTGCCCGTGACCAGCCCGACCATCACCCCACCGATCAGGCCCGGCCCGGCGGTTGCCGCAATCGCATCGACATCGGCCAGCGTTACCCCGGCATCGGCCAATGCGGCTTCGACCAGCGGGGCCAGCACTTCGACATGCGCGCGCGCCGCGATTTCGGGCACCACCCCGCCAAACGGCCGGTGCGCTGCCTCCTGTCCCGCCAGGCGGTGAGCGAGGACGCGCCGGTCAGACGAGATCACCGCGGCGGCGGTTTCGTCACAGCTCGATTCAAGACCAAGGATCAGTGCCATGCCCCGCCCCCTAGCGTGTTGCGCGGCGCTTGTCGAAATCGGGTGGTTTCGCCAAGAGGGGTATCACGAAACCAGAGGACCCGCGTGACCCATCCGCAATTCAGACTCGGCACGCGCGGATCGCCGCTTGCGCTCGTCCAGGCCAATATGGTGCGCGACACGCTGGCCCGGGCGCATGGCTGGACCGCCGATGCGATCGAGATCGTTCCGATCAAGACCACGGGCGACCGCGTGCAGAATGTCGCGCTCGCCGAAATCGGCGGCAAGGCACTGTGGACCAAGGAACTCGACCGCGCATTGCTGTCGGGTGAGATCGATTGCGCGGTGCATTCGATGAAGGATGTCGAGACGATCCGCCCCGCCGACATTGCCATCGCGGCGATGCTGCCGCGTGCCGATGTCCGCGACCGGCTGATCGGGGCCGAAAGCATCGCCGCACTGCGCCGGGGCGCGGTGATCGGCACCAGCTCGCCACGCCGAGTCGCACAATTGCGACGGATACGCCCCGATCTGGCGACCGTGCTGTTTCGCGGAAATGTCGATACGCGCCTGGCCAAGGTCGCGGCGGGTGCCGTCGATGCCTCCATGCTGGCGGCAGCAGGGCTCGACCGGCTTGGCCGCCCCGATGTCGGTGTCGCCATCGCGATTGACATCATGCTGCCCGCGCCCGCGCAAGGCGCGGTCGGGATCGAGGCGCGGGCGAGCGACACGCGGATGCTCGGCTGGCTCGCCGCAATCGATGATGCAGCGACGCACTGCTGTGTGCTGGTCGAACGCGCCTTGCTCGCCGCATTGCAGGCCGATTGCCATTCGCCGGTCGCTGCGCTGGCGACACGCGACGGCGACACCATCCGCCTGCGCGCCGAATTGTTCGCCGAGGATGGCAGCGCACACGTTTCGGGCGAAGCTTGCGCGGCCGTTGGCGATGCCACGCTCGCCGCGCGGCTGGCGGCCGATTTGCTGGCGCGGCTCCGGCGTCGGTACGGCGGCTGTTCGCGGCGTGACCACACTGGCGGTGTTGCGGCCCGAGCCGGGCAATGCCGCCACCGTCGCCCGCGCACAGGCCGCCGGGTTCGCAACACTATCACTCCCGCTGTTCGCGGTGGGCGCGCTTCCCTGGGATGTCTCCGATCCCACACTCTACGATTCGCTCATTCTGACCAGCGCCAACGCGCTTCGGCTCGGCGGGCCCGGGCTCGAAGCGCTGCGGGAACTCCCCGTGCTGGCGGTCGGGCCGCATACGGCGGCGGCGGCACGCGCGGCGGGTTTTGACGTCATTGCGACCGGTGACGGCAACGCCGCCGACATAGCGGCCATCGCCACCGCGCACGGGCTTGCCAACGCCTTGCACCTCACCGGTCGCGATCGCACGCTGGAGCGGGGCGGAGCCGTTGCGGCGGTGGTGCCCGTCTATGAAAGCGTCACCATCCCCGTCGATGATTCAGCGCTTCGCGCGCTCGCCGGAACCACCGCGTTGTTGCATTCGGCACGCGCCGCGCGCCGACTGGCGGGGCTGCTCGAACATCTGGGGATGGATCGCGCGGCCCTGGACATCGCCGCCTTCAGCCCGGCAATCGCCACCGCCGCCGGGCGCGGTTGGCGCGCGCTCGCCATCGCGGCGACGCCGGACGATGCAGCCTTGTTCGCTGCGGTGGAGGCGCGCGGCGGCACGACGAGCCGTTGACCGCCCGCGTCATGGCCCCGATAAGGCAGCTATGGACGACACACCGCCTCCCGTCCCCGAAACCGCGCCCGCTCGTTTCGATTCGCCGCAGGTCGAGCCGGTCGCGGCGCGTACCGTGCCGCCCTTCGTGCCGCCCCCGCGGGTCGCGACGTCGGACGGCCTCGGCTGGCGGCGGGCGATCGCGCTCGGGCTGATCGCGTTCCTGATCGGGGCGAGCGCCACCGCTTTCGTCATCTTGCGCCTCGTCCGGGGCGGCGACACCAAGCCGGTCGCCACCGTCACGCTACCGGTTGGCAGCAACGGACAAGCGCCGGTCGTAATCGTGCCGAGCAAGACCAACGCCCCGGTCCCGACGATCGACCTTGCCGCCTTGTCCAGCCGCGAAGCCGAACTGGCCGACAAGATCGGCGATCTGGAAGCACGGTCGGGAACGATCGATCGCGATGCACGGCGCGCCTCTGGCTATGCGACGCGGAGCGAGGGGTTGATGGTCGCCTTCGCCGCTCGCCGTGCGCTCGACCGCGGGCTCAATCTGGGGTTTCTCGAGGATCAGTTGCGCGAACGCTTCGGTAGCGTGCAGCCTGCGGCGATCGCCACCATCGTGCAAGCCGCGCGCGAACCGGTGACGCTGGAGGATCTGCGCATCGGGCTCGACGGGGTTGCGCCCGAGCTCATGACCGGGATGGCCAGCACCGGCTGGTGGCAAAGCCTGAAACGCGAACTCAGCAATCTGGTGGTCGTGCGCAAGGCGGGAACACCTTCGCCGCTGCCGGTCGATCGCGTCGCGCGCGCGCGCCGTTTGCTGGATGCCGGGCAGGTCGAGGCGGCCCTCGCCGAAGTTTCGCGCACACCCGGTGCCCCGCGGGCGGAGCGCTGGACGAGCGCAGCACGGCGTTACATCGCAGCGCGTCGCGCACTCGACACGATCGAAAGTGCGGCGCTTTTTGCCCCCGAGTGTCAATGCCGCGCCCGCTATAGCCGTCGCGCCCGCGCCAGCACCGGCGGTTCGGACCGCACAGGGCGCGGCTGCACCCGGCGGCGCAACGCCACAGCCGGAGTCGCCCCCCCAGCCGCGCTAGCCGTCGATCCGTTGGATCAGTGCCATCGCCCCGGCCGGCGCGCGCACCTTTGCGCCGTTGATGAAGAACACGAAGGTATCGCGGGGGACTTCGGGCGCGGGCTCGGCAAAACGCACCAGGGGATCGGGTGCCTCGCCCCGGGCCCAGCCGCGCGCCACATCGGCCCAGCGATCCAGCGCTGCAGGCGCATAGCCGGTGGGTTCTTCCTCCACTGCGGCTTCGAGCCGGGCATAGACAAAATCGCCGCTGACATCGGCAATCGCGGGATAGTCCGCCGAATCGGCATAGACAATCGCCACACCGCGGCCCGCGCCAGCGCGACGAATTCGGGAACCTGGAAACTGGCGTGTCGAACCTGCACCGCGTGACGTAACGCGACCCCATCTTGGTGCTGCGGCAGCAGCTTGAGGAAGGCCCCGAAATCATCGGGATCGAACTGCTTGGTTGCCATAAACTGCCATAGGATCGGCCCCAACCGATCTCCGAGCTCGACAATCCCTTGCCCCGTGAAGCGAGCGATCGACTCGCCTGCTTCGGCCAGGACCTTGCGGTTGGTGCAATAGCGCGAGGCCTTCAGCGCGAACACAAAACCGTCCGGCACCGCCTTTGCCCAGGAAGCGAACGTCGCGGGCTTTTGCGACGAATAATAGGTCCCGTTGACCTCGATCGCGGTCAGCCGTGCCGCCGCATATTCAAGTTCGCGCTTGATCGGCCATTTATCGGGGAAAAACACCCCGCGCCACGGCTCATAGGTCCAGCCGCCAATGCCGATTCGGATTTTGCCTGTGGTCATGGGGCCGAAGCTAAACCACACGCGCATCGCGTGCCACCGCCGCGATGCCGGTATCTACGGGACTGCGAAGGTTGGAAATCCTGGCTTTGCGGCCGCTGTCACGGCGCGGACTGGTCGGCGAGTGGACGATCTCCGTTTCGGGGCCGCCGATCTCCATCAATCGTCATGAGCGTCCAACAGCGCGCGCAGTCGATCGGCATCCGCTGGCGTGGCGGGGTTGTATATGATCATCCCGAGTTCGGGCCGCCCTTCGACCGCGAAGGACGAGAATTCCATGGCAAGCAGCCCCGCCTCTGGGTGATGGATGCGCTTTACCCCCTCGCCGTGCGCCACCACATCATTGTCTTGCCACAGGGCCTCGAACTGCGGGCTCACGCGACACAATTCACTGACCAGCCTGGTTACTGCCGCGCTGTTATTGGCACCGGCACGCGCTACGTCCGCGCGAAAGGCACCGACAACGAAGCGGGCGACGCCGTCCCAATCCGCGTTTCGGAGGCGGACCTGATCGCTCCCGAACATCAGGCGGAGGATGTTGCGGTCTTCGCGCGGCAGCTTGGCGTAATCGGTCAGCAGCAGCGCCGCCGCCCGGTTCCACCCGACAACATCCCACATTGCTGTTTTGACGATCGCGGGGCTCAGCACCATCCCGTCCAGCACGCGTTGCAGCCGGGGGGAGATCCCGTCGACGGCCTGGTAACGCGCCTCCGGCGGGCGGCCGAGGCCCAGCATGTAGAGGTGCTCGCGCTCCGGCTCGGTCAGCATCAGCCCTTTGGCAATGCGGTCCAGTACGTCGGCTGATGGCGCGCCACCGCGCCCCTGCTCCAGCCAAGTGTACCATGTCGGGCTGATGTTCGCGCGGCTGGCAACTTCCTCGCGGCGCAGCCCCGGCGTACGCCGTCGACTGCTGTCGAACCCTAATGCCACAGGGTCAAGGCGGGTGCGGCGGTCGCGAAGATAGGCTCCGAGCAGGTTGGGCGTTTCGCCGGCCATGATCGATCCTGTTACGGGTTATACCATGATAACGTCACTACTTTAACAGGTTCTCCTGGGTCGCGATATGCCGCCCCGGCACAAGGAGACTATTTTATGCGCGTGTTCCTGACCGGCGCGACCGGGTTCATCGGCTCGCACGTCATTCCCAAACTCTTGGATCGCGGCCATCAGGTGCTCGGTCTCACCCGTTCCGAGGCCGGTGCCAGGCACCTCGAAGCGGTCGGCGTCGAAGTCCACCGTGGCGACCTCGAACAGCCCGAGACGCTCGCCCGCGGCGCTGCGGCGGCCGATGCCGTGATCCATTGCGCGTTCGATCACAATTTCCAGACATTTTTCGAGAATACCAAGAAGGACCAACGCAACATCGCCGCGATGGGCGAGGCGCTGGAGGGGACGCAGAAGCCGATCCTGATTACCTCGGGCGTTGGCATCGGCACGCCGCTCAACGGCGGCCCGGCGACCGAGGACGTGCTAAACCCGCGCCACGCCAATCCGCGTATCGCGACCGAGCTTGCTGGCGCGGCGCTGATCGCGCGACGCATCGATGTCCGCACCATCCGGCTGCCGCAGGTCCACGACACTAGCAGGGCCGGACTGATCACGCCGCTGATCGCCGAGGCCCGCCGGTCCGGTGCGATCGCGTATCTGGGCGAGGGCAAGACCCGCTGGTCTGCCGCGCACGTCAGCGACGTCGCCGAGCTTTACGTCCTGGCACTGGAGAAGGGCGAGCCGGGCGCGCGCTACAATGCGTCGGTGGAGGAGGGCGTCACGGCGCGCGCCATCGCTGAAGCGATCGGGAAGGGAAGCGGGCTGCCGGTCCGCTCGATCGCGGCCGACGAAGTCGAACGCTATTTTGGCTGGATGGCCCCCTTCGCAGCGCTCGACATGGTCGCGTCGAACGCCTGGACGCGCGCGCGGCTGGGATGGGAGCGACGGGACCCGATCTGCTCACCGACCTCGCCGCAATGGACTATTCGGCGCTCGCCTAGGCCGCATCCACCGCTGTTGCGGGCCATGCCCGTGCCACCACGACCGCCGAAAACCGCAAATATCGAACCTGAACGGACAGCGTTACCGGTGAAGCGCCCGGGCACCTCCGCGTGCCTTCGACCTTATCGTGTCTGACTGCTCGAATACGGTCGATCTGCAGGTTGAGCCGCCCACGCCGTGTTTGGCTTCGATTGCATAGTGAACCGCAACTCTCCGCCCGCCATGATCTGGTCGTGACGCAGATAGGCGCGGGTTATGGGGACACCGTTCAAGCTGACGGATCGGACAAACGGATGGCTGTCGTCGAGCCCGTCCGCCACGATGGTGAGGCGCTTACCGTTAGGCAGCGTTAAAGTCGCCCGATCGACGAACGGCCGACCAATCACATATTCGAGGCTGCCTGGCGTCACCGGGTAGAAGCCCAGCGCCGTGAAGACCAGCCATGCCGACATTTGCCCGAGGTCGTCATTGCCGGACAGACCGTCGGGGGTCGGATGATATTGGCTCTCGACGATCTGTTTCAGCCGCGCCTGGGTACGCCACGGCGCGCCAGCATAGCTGTAAAGATAGGCGACGTGATGGCTCGGCTCATTGCCGTGGATGTACTGGCCGATCAGCCCGGCGATATCCTCGGCGTGGCTGTAATCCAGCTTCGAAGTGTCGTAATCGAACATCGCATCGAGCTTGGCAATCGTCGCGCCATCGCCGCCGAGCGCGGTCGTCAACGCCGCCTGGTCCTGCGGTACGAACCAGCTATATTGCCAGGCGTTGCCTTCGGTATAATCCGATCCGTAATTGATGGCGGTCGGGTCGAACGGGGTGCGGAAGCTGCCGTCCGCCTTGCGCGCGCGAACGAAACCGGTTCTTCCATCGAAGCTGTTGCGCCAGTTGTGCGCGCGCTTCTCGAAGGTCGCGGCGACGTCGCTGCGCCCCATCGCGCGTGCCATGCGGGCGATGGTCCAATCGTCATAGGCATATTCGACGGTCTTCGAGGCGGCTTCTGGCTCGCGGTCGATCGGTACGTAGCCAAGCTTCATATAGTCGCCGAGACCGCCGTAGGGGGCATAGGTCGCACTCGCCACCATCGCGGCGAGCGCGGCGTTTGCATCGAACCCGCGAATCCCTTTCAGATAGGCATCCGCGATAACCGGAGCGGCATGATAGCCGATCATGGTCCAGGTCTCGCGTCCCTGGAACTGCCATACCGGCAGGATGCCATCGGGGCTGTTCTCGCGGCTCGCAACGAGCGAGCGCACCACGTCGTTCGTGGTGCTGGCCGGTTGCACCAATGTCAGCAGGGGGTGTTCGGCGCGGAACGTATCCCATAGCGAGAAGGTCGAGCGGAAAGTATAACCGGTTGCGCGATGCACTTGGTTGTCGGGCCCGCGATACCGGCCGTCGGCATCTCCAGCCACCGAAGGGGCTAGCAGGCTGTGATACAACGCCGTGGCAACGCTCTTCTGCATCGCGACGGGTGCTGCGATCTCGAGGACGTCGAGCGCTGCGCGCCAGGCTGCGGTGGTGCGGGCGTGCACGGCATCAAAATCGCCGGGTTCGCTGGCGAGATTGGCAACCGCACCCGCCTCATCGACCGATGAAATCGCGATCTTCACCTCGAGTGGACGCGTGAGTGCGCCGAAATCGAGCCGCGCGACGAGCGCGCGGCCCGATCGTTCCGCGACGGCGTCGGTTCTTCGCCCCGGGCCCTGGAATCCGCGGTAAGCGACGTCCTTCTCGGTGCTAATGAAGGCGTGCCCGGCGAGCGGGGTTGAGAAGTGCATCGCGAAATATAGTTTGCGGTCCGGTGCCCATCCGCGCGTCTCCCGCGCGCCGACCAGCGTCCCGTCCGGCATCAGCCGAAGCGAGGCCCACAAGACCTTGCCCGGATAATTGTAGAGCGATGACCGCAGATCCAGCACCAGATGCGCGGCCTTGCCCGGGGCGAAGGTGTACCGATGCACCCCGATCCGCGTGCCCGCGGTCATCTCGGCTCGCACGGCTGGATCGGTCAGGGTCACGGCGTAATAGCCCGGGGTGGCCACCTCGCTTGCATGATTGAAACGCGATCGATAGCCCGACCCCGGCTTGGCCACGTCGCCGGGCTCGAGCGGGACAGCATCGCCCGACGTCGGCATCACCAGGAAATCGCCGAGATCGGAATGCCCTGCGCCCGAGAAATGGGTCGCTGAAAAGCCTTCGATGGTCGGGTCGGAATAGCGATATCCCGCCGCCCATTTATAGCTGTCGCGGATGACATGGCCGGTATCGGTATCGGGGCTCAGCTGCACCATGCCAAACGGTGCCGCAGCCCCGGGGAAGGTATGCCCTTCACCACCCGTCCCGATCATCGGATCGACGTGGTCGAAGGTGGATTGTGCGCCAAGCGGCGCGGCGGCGAGCGCAGCGATCAAAATCAGCGGCAGGTGTATACGGGCAATCCTCATAGCACGCTTAGAGCATTGCTGCGCGTTCGGCGGAAGGCCGCGCATCGGACCGTATCAACGGATGTCGCTTCCGGGAGCGTCAAAAATGGCGGCAGGCAAAAAGCAGGTAGCTCAACCTTGGGCCCGGCTGGGTCGATCGGAAGATCGAACGCCGCACACCGCCAGACTTCAAATTCGCGTCAGCCCCCGTCGGGACATAGGAGAAGGCCCGCGATCGGTGCGACTCCAAGGGGATTTCAGGTTTTGGTGCCGGAGCAATTCACGCTGTGAACTGCCGATTCGGAAGACTGGAGCGGGCGAAGGGATTCGAACCCTCGACCCCAACCTTGGCAAGGTTGTGCTCTACCCCTGAGCTACGCCCGCTCTGGCGTTACGGCCCAATCAGTCGCTGACTGGGCGGGTAAGGCGGCGGGCTCTAACAGCGACATGCGGACTCGGCAACCCCCTTATCGCAGCAAAGTGCATTCCCTGCCCCAATCATGCGAAAAGGGTTGGCTTCGCGGCCTGAGCAACCACATAAGGCCGGGCACACTGGATTGGAGCGACACTTGGCTACCCTGGGTATGAGCAGCGCCGAACGCGAAGCGGTGGAAAGCTTCCGCCGCGACGTCGTCGAACCGTCGATGACCAAATTGGTGATCATCGATTTCTGGGCGGAATGGTGCGGGCCGTGCAAGGCGCTGACGCCGCTGCTCGAAAAGGTTGCTGCCGCTTATGCCGACAAGGGTGTGGTGCTGGCCAAGATCGACACCGACAAGAATCAGTTCATCGCCGCGCAATTCCAGATCAAGTCGATCCCGACCGTCTATGCCATGTTCCAGGGGCAATTGGTCGCGGACCTGACACCCGCGCGCAGCGAGACGCAGTTGCGCACCATGCTCGACCAGATCTTGAAGCAGCTGCCGATCGAAAGCACCGAGGCAAGCCTGGAAGCCGAACTCGAACCGCTGATCGCGATGGGCGAGCAGGTATTGGTCGAGGGCGATGCCGCGCGTGCCGTCAGCGTATTCACACAGCTCGCCGAAATGGCCCCCGAGCATCCGGCCGTTCTTTCGGGAATGGTGCGCGCGCTGGTTGCCGACAAGCAGACCGATGCCGCCGAAGCGGCGATCGCGGCGTTGCCCGAAGAGATAGCCAAGCTGCCCGAGATTGAGCGCGCGCGCAGTGCGCTGGCGCTGGCCCGCGAGGCCAAGCCGGTCGATGATCTGGCTGGGCTTGCCGCCGAAGTCGCTGCCAATCCGCAGGATTTCGACAAGCGTTTTGCCCTGGCCGGTGGCCAGATGGCAGCGGGTGACCGCGACGGGGCTGCGGCCACGCTGCTGGCGATGATCGCCGATGACCGCAGCTGGAACGAGGGTGCCGCGCGGACGCAGTTGCTCAAGCTGTTCGAGGTGGTCGGACTCGAAGATCCGTGGGTGTCGGCGCAGCGGCGCAAGCTGTCGGCAATCCTGTTCGGGTGACGACGACGCGGCTCTCGATCTTCCCGCTGGCAGGGGCATTGCTCTTCCCGAGGATGCATTTGCCGTTGCACATCTTCGAGCCGCGCTATCGCGCGATGATTTCCGACGCCATGGCGCGCGACCGGCGAATCGGCATGGTGCAGCCGCGACCCACCCTCCCCGCGAACGCCGCCAATCGCGTCGAACGGCCCGCGCTGTTCGACATTGGCTGCGTCGGCAAGATCGCCGAGTTCGAGGCAAGCGAGGACGGACGCTACAACCTCATCCTCGAAGGGCTGTCGCTGTTCCGGATCGTGCGCGAGCTGGATGTGGCCACGGCTTTCCGCCAGGTCGAGGCCGAACTGATCGCTGGCCCTGCCAGCCCCGAAATGCTTTCGCTGTCGCGCCGCTCCGCGCTGGAAAGCGAATCGCGCACCTTTGCCGATGCGCAGGGCTATGCGGTCGATTGGGACGCGGTAGCGCGGCTCGACGACGAATCGCTGGTCAACGGGATCGCGCAGATCGCCCCGTTCGACGTCGCGGCAAAGCAGGCGTTGCTGGAAGCCGGCGGTATCGAGAACCGCGCCGAACTGATCATCCAGCTCATGCAGTTCTTCGGGCGGCATGACGGCGAGGATTCGGTGACGCTGCAATAGAGGCAAGCGCAATGAGCAAGGCCAAGCGCAAGGGCCGCCTCGGCGGCGCGGCGATGATGATCGGGATGTTCTTCGCCACGCTGTTCGACCCGAAAAAGGCGGCAGCGGTGGAACATGTCGCTACGCAGCGACGGATTGGCAACGAGGACGCGCGTATCGCAGCGACAGCCAGTGCGCCGCCTGCCGCCGGGGAAAATGTGCGCAACTGACCACGGCTCTGCGGGCTACCGGTGGACGCGCGACCCCAATCAACGCAGCGACCTGCGCCGCCGCTCGCGGCTAAACCGTCATTCCCTGCAGCAGCTTGGGTACGTCGCCGCTCTCGCCGCGCGCTTCGGCGATGAAGCGGCGCTTTAGCGGGGGCATGTGCTGCACGGCCGACAAGCCGAAACGCCGCACCGCGTTGGCGGTCTTGCCCGGCACGCCGAACAGCCGCGTGAGCCCATCGGTTGCCGCCGCCACCATGAAGGTGTCGAGGCTGCGCCAACGATCATAGCGTGCGAGCAACTGCGGATCGCCGAGGTCGAGCCCGGTGCGCTTGCCCTCGACCAGCACTTCGACCAGCGTCGCCACGTCGCGGAAACCGACATTGACACCCTGGCCCGCGATCGGGTGGATGCCGTGCGCCGCGTCACCGACCAGCGCCAGCCGGTTCGACACGATCTTCGCGGCATGGTGAAAGCCGAGCGGATAGCTCATCCGTTTGCCAAGCGGCCCGAGCGCGCCGAGAAACCCGCCGATACGCTTGTCCGCCTCGGCCAGCCAACCGCGGTCGGACAGCTTCATCATCCCCGGGGCCTGATCGCGCGTCACCGACCAGACGATGCACGAGCGGTGGCCCTGTTCATCATCGTTGAGTGGCAGGATTGCGAACGGACCATCGGGATAGAAGATCTCGAAGGCGATGTTCTCATGGGGGTGTTCATGGTGCAGCGACGTGACGATCGCAGCATTGTCATACGTCCAGCGTGCGACACGCAGGCCCGCCGCCTCGCGCGTCGGTGAATTGCGACCTTCTGCCGCGATCAGCAGCGGCGCGGTGATGACCGCGCCCGAATCGAGCGTGACGGTAACGCCGTGTTCGCCGCGATCGACCGCGACTGCCCGAGTCTTCATCCGTACGTCCACCCTGGGCGCGGCCGATGCCGCTTCGAACAACGCCGCGCGCAGCCGTCGATTCTCGACCATATGCCCAAGCGCATCCTCGCCCGCATCCGGCTCGAAATCGAGCGCACCGGGCTCCAGCCCATCGCTGACGCGAATCCCCTGGATCGGGCAGGCAAAAGCAGCAAGACGATCGGCCACACCGATCGCACCGAGCATCCGCCACGGCGCACCGGCAATCGCCGAAGCGCGGCCGTCAAAGCCGGCGGCAAGGATCACCTCCGGATCGGCGATGTCGATGATGATGGCGCTGAGCCCGTGCCGATCGAGCGCCACGGCGAGCGCGCTGCCGACGAGCCCGCCGCCGAGAATGATGACGTCTGCTTGGTTCATAGCCCGCTGTAGCGCTTCGGCGGGGGCGTGCCAACGGCTTCGCCCCACCGCTCCAGCCTTGACGCAAGCCCGCGCGCGCGCGATGATTCCTGGGGACAGACAGCGAACATTTGGGATTTGGAAAGCATGGCGAGCCGCGCGCAGCCACCGTTGTGGCGTGAAACCGTCCGGGCCGGCGCGGTGCGCAGCGGCGCGTTGATCGCTGCGATCGCGCTGGTGACGTTGGTGGTGGTGATCGTGATTGCGCTGGCGAGCTATCATGCCAGCGATCCGTCGCTCAATACGGCTTCGGCCGGCCCGGCGCGCAACTGGTTGGGGCGCGGCGGGGCTTTGGTCGCCGACGGAGCCTTCTGGTTGCTGGGTCCGGGAATCGCGCTGTTGCTACCGACGCTGCTGCTGATTGCTTTGCGGCTGTGGCGCGACGTGCCCGTTGGGCGTTGGCGGCGGATATTGCTCACCGCAGCGGGCGGCATCGCGTTGCTCGGCTCCGCATTCGCGCTGGTGTCCGGCGCGGCGGTGGGGTGGTTGCCGGCCGGGTGGGGCGGGATCCTCGGCCTTGCCGTGTCGGACCTGCTCCGCGCCGCGATTGCGCTGATCGGGAATAGCGAGGCGGTGCTGTGGACGACGCGCGGTGCGGCCGCGATTGTCGGCCTCTGCGGGCTGGCGCTATGGGCCTATAGCTTCACCATCGACATGGCCGAACGACCGGCCCGCGCGCCACGCGAGCCGAAGCGACTGACCGACCGGCGCGGCGCAGCGGAGATCGAACCCGAGCGATTCGTGCCCGAATCGCCGCGCAAATTGTCGATGCCGCGTGCGGTGGCGACCCCCGATGTCCGACCGGGTCCGGTCATTTCCGAACGGCAAATGACGCCGGTCACCACCGCCAAGCCGCGCGAAAAGCAGACGTCGATGGACTTCGGCGACAAGTCGCATTTGCCTTCGGTCGATCTGCTCAAGCCGACTCCACCCTCGGTCGGTGGCCCGATCGACAAGGTTGCGCTCGACCGCAATGCGCGATTGCTGGAGACGGTGCTGAGCGATTTCCACGTCAAGGGATCGATCATCAATGTGCGACCGGGCCCAGTGGTGACGATGTACGAACTGGAACCGGCGGCCGGCATCAAGGCGAGCCGCGTCATTCAGCTCGCCGACGATATCGCGCGCAACATGTCGGCGGTGTCGGCACGCGTGGCTACCATTCCCGGGCGCACCGTAATCGGTATCGAGTTGCCCAATGCGCGGCGCGAGACGGTGGGCCTGCGCGAACTCATCGATTCGCTCGACGATCAGCCGGGCGCGCTGTCGCTGGTGCTGGGCAAGAATATCGCGGGCGATCCCGTCATCGCCGATCTCGCCCCGATGCCGCATTTGCTCGTTGCGGGTACGACGGGTTCGGGCAAGTCGGTCGGGCTCAACTGCATGATCCTGTCGCTGCTCTATCGGCTCAAGCCGGAAGAGTGCCGGATGATCATGATCGATCCCAAGATGCTCGAACTGAGCATGTATGAGGACATTCCGCACCTCTACGCACCCGTCGTGACCGACCCGGCCAAGGCGGTGCGCGCGCTCAAATGGACGGTCGAGCAGATGGAGGACCGCTATCGGCAAATGTCCTCGCTCGGCGTGCGCAGCCTCGCCAGCTTCAACGACAAGGTGCGCGCGGCCAAGGCCAAGGGCCAGCCGCTCGGGCGCAAGGTGCAGACCGGCTATGAACCCGTCACCGGCGCGCCGATCTATGAAGAGGAAACGCTCGATTATCAGGTGCTGCCGCAGATCGTGGTGATTGTCGACGAACTGGCCGACCTGATGATGACCGCGGGCAAAGAGGTCGAATTTCTGATCCAGCGCCTGGCGCAAAAGGCGCGCGCGGCCGGCATTCACCTCATCATGGCAACGCAGCGCCCGTCGGTCGACGTCATCACCGGTGTGATCAAGGCAAATCTGCCGACGCGAATCAGCTTCCACGTCACCTCCAAAATCGATTCGCGCACCATTTGGGCGAGCAGGGGGCCGAACAGCTGCTCGGCAAGGGCGACATGCTGTATATGCCCGGCGGAAAAGGCATCGTGCGCGTGCACGGGCCCTTCGTATCCGATGACGAAGTGCGCGCGGTAGCCGATCACTGGCGCGCGCAAGGGCGGCCCGACTATAACACGGCGGTGACCGAAGAGCCGGAGGACGGCTTCGCGCTCGACGGCGCGCCGATCGGCGAAGATTCGGCCGAGGACCAGCAATATCGCGCGGCGGTGCAGTTGGTGGTGGAGAGCCAAAAAGCCTCGACCTCGTGGCTGCAACGCCAGTTACGCGTTGGCTATAACAGCGCCGCGCGGCTGATCGAGCGGATGGAGAAGGACAATATCGTCGGTCGCCCCGATCATGTCGGCCGCCGCGAAGTGCTGCGCGACCGCGACGGTCATCCCGTCTAAGGCTGCGGTTCAGAGCGGGTTCAAGCCGGTGGCGCTGTATAGCGGCCGATCAGGAGATATGTGTGTTCAACCAGTTCAAACCTGCTTTCGCTTTGCTCGCAGTCCCCGCGCTGGTGGCGGCCGCCCGGGTCGGCGACCTGGCACAAGTGCAAAATCATCTACGCGCAGTCGAAAGCATGACGGCGACCTTCACCCAGACGGACCGATCGGGGAAGGTGCTGACTGGCGTGCTGACGCTGAAGAAGCCCGGCAAGATCCGCTTTCAATATGAAAAAGGCGTGCCGATCCTGATCGTCAGCGACGGAAAATCCTTGTGGTTCCTCGATTATTCGGTCGCCCAAAAGCAACGCTGGCCGATCGCCGGTTCCCCGCTTGGCATCCTGCTCGATCCCTCGCGCGATATGAGCAAGATCGCTTCCGTGGTCACGACGGACAATCCCAATGTGATCGCCGTGGACGCAGCCGACCCCAAGCATCCGGAATATGGCCGGATCAGCCTGGTGTTCGCGCGCAATCCGACTGCGCCGGGCGGATTGATGTTGCAGGGCTGGGTCGCGCTCGATTCGCAGAACAATCGTACGACCATCCGGCTGTCGAACCAGCGGTTCAACGCGCCCGTCGCCGACAATGCCTTTCAGTGGCGCGATCCTGTGCGCCCGACCGGGAAAAAATAGTTTCATTCATATTGGCGACAGGTTGCCGCGCATAAAGACGGTTTCGCGGATGAGGACGTTCGGGATTTCCCCCTGTTACCCGAACCTTCGCTTCCCGCCTGCGTGACGAACGCTAGGTCGGCCCTCGCTCCATGCCCCCGGAGCGAGGGCCTTTCCATGTCCGGGGCGGCCACCGCTGGCGTGGCAGGCATGGCCTCGCTAGAGCAGGATGATGACCGCTTTGCTCAAGATCGCATCCTGGAACATCAACTCGGTACGGTTCCGCATCGAGATTGTTGAGAAATTCCTGCGCGAATCCGCGCCCGATATCCTGTGCCTGCAGGAAACCAAGGTGATCGACCAGGACTTCCCGACCGCTTCGTTCCGCGCGCTCGGCTATCGTCATATCGTGCTGCATGGGCAGCGGATGCACCACGGCGTCGCCATTCTGTCCAAGGTGCCGCTGGTCGAGGATGACCGGTTCGACTGGCAAGCCAACCGCGAGGCGCGTCATGTCGGGGTACGGCTCGAATCGGGCATGCGGATCGAGAATGTCTATGTCCCGGCCGGCGGCGACGTGCCCGATCGCGAAGTGAACCCCAAATTCGGCCAAAAGCTCGATTTTCTGGAGCGGATGACACTTTGGTCCGAATCGCTTGCCGTGCCGACGCTGCTGGTTGGGGATCTCAACATCGCGCCACTGGAATCCGACGTGTGGAGCCACAAGCAATTGCTGAACGTCGTCAGCCATACACCGATCGAGGTCGCCGCGCTTGACCGGCTCAAGGCGTCCAACAGCTGGGTCGATCTCGGGCGGCATTTTTTCCCGGCACCTGCGCGCCTTCATACCTGGTGGAGCTATCGTTCGGCCGATTGGACGGTCAACGATCGCGGTCGGCGGCTGGACCATATGTGGGCGACGGCAGATGTTGCCGCGACCGCGCGGCGTCACCATGTCTTCGAAGAATGCCGTAGCTGGCTGAAACCTTCCGACCACGTCCCCATCATGACCGAGTTCGACGTTTGAGCGATCCCCACAAGACAGCGCTTGCCATTGATGCCTTACGCCGTGGCTGGCCGATAGCCCTTGCCGGGGCCGACGGCACGTTGGCGCTGCTGCCGATCGAAACCGCCGACCCTGCGCGGCTCGCCGCGTTCGATCCGGGCGGGGTGGCGAGCATCTTGCTCTCCGCCGGACGCGCGGCGACCCTGACGCTCGCCAATCAGCGCGAGGCAGCCGCCCCCGATTCGCCCGTGCTGATCGAACGCGCGCCATGGCTCGATTTCGCGACCGCAACCGCGCTGGCGGACCCGCAATTTGACCTGCAAGTCCCTATGAAGGGACCGTTTCGCGCGCACTGTCTGGTCGAACGCGATGCGGGCGCGGCGGCGCTGCGCCTCGCGCGCATTGCAGGGATGCTACCGGCCTTCTTCGTGTTGCCGGGCGAATCGGCAGCGCTGGTGCTTACGCCGGGCGACATCGACGCCCATGAAAATGCCGCGCGCCTGACGATCGCGACGCGCGCGCATTTGCCCGTAGTCGGCGCGGAGGATGCCGAGATCGTCGCCTTTCGGACGCCCGAAATGCCGGGCGAACATATCGCGCTGCTGATTGGCAAACCCGATGGTCGCCCCCCGCTCGTGCGGCTGCACAGCGAATGCCTGACCGGCGACATGCTCGGCAGCCTGAAATGCGATTGCGGGCCGCAGCTCCATGCCGCGATCGATGCTGTCGCGGCGAGTGGCTGGGGCATGATCCTTTATCTGCGCCAGGAAGGGCGCGGCATCGGCCTGATCAACAAATTGCGGGCTTATGCGCTGCAGGATCAGGGGTTCGATACCGTCGATGCCAATACGCGGCTGGGCTTTGCTGTCGATTCGCGCAATTTCGCGGTGGCGGCGCGAATGCTCGACTTGCTGGGCCATCGGTCAGTGCGGCTGCTGACCAACAACCCGCAAAAGGTCGCGCAACTCGAAGCGGCCGGAATCGCGGTGGTCGAGCGCGTGCCGCACATCCTGCCCGCCAACCCGCATAACGAACGGTATCTGGCGACCAAGCGCGACCGCACCGGCCACCAATTTTAGGCGATCAGCGCGGCAATGTCGTCGAAGGTCTCGGCCACGTCATGGACGCCGATCGAGCGCAATTTGGCGGCATGATCGGGGCCGCAATGCGTCGCACCGACAAACCCGATGACATGCGCGCCCGAAGCGACGGCGCCGGTGGCACCGACGGGCGAATCCTCGACGATCACCGCCCGCGCAATGTCGATGCCGAGCGCCGTGGCGGCGTGGAGATAGATATCGGGCGCGGGCTTGCCACGGATGACATGCTCCTTGCCCGAGAAGATCCGGTCGCCAAACACGTCGCGCAGACCAATATGCTCAAGGTGCCGCGTGATCCACGCGGTCGTGCTCGACGAGGCGATCGCCTTGGGCAAGGCGTCGGGCAGGCCAAGCACGAACTTGACCGCACCTTCGACCGCATCGACGCCCTCATGCATCGCGCGTTGATCCTCGATTCGGCGCGCGGCGTGAAAGTCTTCCGGCAGCGACCGGCCGATCCAGTTCTCGACCGCGCCGATGAACGACGCCCCCGACAATCCCATGAAATTGGCGAAGGAATCCGCAGGCGTCGTAGGATGGCCGATGCTCGTCAGATAGGCCGCGATCTGGCGATTGCCGACCGCTTCGCTTTCGATCAGGACGCCGTCGAAATCAAAAATGATGCCATCGAAGGTCATGCACGCGCTCCAAACAAGGCGCTGCCAATGCGAACATGCGTCGCCCCCAGCATCACCGCCGTCTCATAATCCCCCGACATGCCCATGCTGAGACCGTCGAGGTCGTGATCGCGCGCGAGCTTGGCAAGCAACGCGAAATAGGGCGCGGCCTCGGTGTCGGCCGGCGGCACCGCCATCAGGCCGCCGATCGGCAAATCCACCGCGCGCGCCGCCTCGAGCACGGCGGGGAGCTCGTCAATCGCGCAACCACCCTTTTGCGCTTCGTCCCCGATATTGACCTGGAGAAAGCAGGTCGGGCGGCGACTCTGCCGCTCCATCGCGCGGGCGAGTGCGGTGATGAGGGAAGGGCGGTCGACCGAATGGATCGCGTCGAACAGCGCGACTGCATCCTCGGCCTTGTTCGATTGCAATTGCCCAACCAGATGCAGCGTAATATCCGGGAATGACTCGCGTAGCGCGGGCCATTTGTCCTGCGCTTCCTGTACGCGATTCTCGCCAAAAAACGCGCTGTCCCGCCGCCAGCAAAGGCGCGATTTCGGCGGCGGATTTGGTCTTCGAAATCGCGATCAGCGTCACGCCCTCGGGATTACGGTCGGCAAGCGCGGCGGCGCGGGCGATCGTCGCCTGGACACTGGCTAGCGCGGAAGCGGGTGTGGTGGTGGGGTCGTCGTTGGCCATTGGCGGCGCTATAGGCGGCGACATGGCTGTTCGTCACCCCATAAGCGCTCGCGCACTCCCCACACTGTGGCTGATGACCGACGAACGGATGGGCGAGGGCTTATGGGCGGCGCTGGCGGCGCTGCCCCGCGGGAGCGGGGTTGTCTTTCGCCACTTCGCGACACCGGAGGCAGCGCGGATCGCCACGTTCAACCGCATCGCAAAACTCGCACGGCGACGCGGCCTGGTGTTGGTGAAGCCTGGAGGGGACCGGCAGCCGGTCCGGCTGGGTGCTGCCCATTCGGTGCGGGAAGGAATGGCGGCGCGGCGCGCCGGAGCCGATGCTGTTCTGGTGTCGCCCGTCTATCCGACGCGAACCCATCCGGGAGCCCGCGCCCTGGGGCCAATACGCGCGGCGCAGATTGCGCGCGCTGTCGGCCTTCCCGCAATTGCGCTTGGCGGCGTGACGGCACACCGATTCCGTCTTCTGAAAAGACTCGGTTTCGCGGGTTGGGCGGCTATTGACGGGCTGACTCCCCGCAGTGCCGCCACCGATTAGAAGCGGAAGGCGGTTCCGATATACACCGCCTGGCTGTCGCGGCGGCCGGTATCGGTGTTCGGCTGGGTGATCAAACGCTCGCGCTCGTCTTTATAGCGCACGCCTGCCGTCACATCGAGGCGACGCGTCAGCGAATAGGAACCGCCGACGTCGATCGAGTAAGCCGGTGCGTCTTCGATCAGCTTGGGCGCGCCCGCGAGCGGACGATCGGCACCCGCCTTCACGCGACCGGTGAAGCGATTGCCCGTGTAGCTGACCCCGACTTCGGCTGCTTCGCGACCACCCGGCAGCCCCGCCAAATCGACCTTGGACACATCGCCCGACAGTGCAAAGCGCTTCCACCCGACCGCGACGCCGAGATTATAAGCGATCGGCGTAAGGTTGACCGTCGCAGCGGGAACAGGCGCGCTGCGATCGACCACCGTGGTTCCACGCGCCGACCGTGCACGAATTGCGATCGTTACCGCATGCGAGCCGTCTCGTCGGCCATCCGATGGTGTGAAACGAAAACCGCTCGTATCGAGACCGCCGCGCGCGAACAAAGCCGCGAGCCTAGGATCCGCTGAAGCCGGCGTGAAAGAGCCGATTCCCCGCACCGCAAGTGCGTTGCGCTTGGGCGCAGGTCGCGTGCCAGGCATGTCGCTAGCGCCAACTGCCGGAGCCACAGCGATGCCGAGGGCGACTAGCGCTCCCGCAGCAATCCCGGACATCCAACGAGCAGAAAACACGCAAAGCCCCTTATCAGTACCTTATTGGTACCGTCATGTGTCATTGCGCCTATCACGATTCAATTCCGCACCGCCACTATCTTGACTCATTTTCTCAAGACAGTGTCTCGAAGGACACACACGGCGCACGCACCCGGAGGCGCTGGATGTGTCGCTTGCGGCATGCGCGAGACATTCTATAGATACCGACGTCCCCCAACACCCAGTTTTGTTCAGGAACCGCCGATGACCCGCCGCCCACGCACCGCGATCGTGGTTTCGTTCGCTCTTGCCGCCTCTTTGTCGCTGGGGGCCTGCGCCCATAAGCGTGCCCGGCCGCAAAGCGCCGATCTCGCCGCTTCGAAAGTGACCACGATCGGCGTCAACGCCTATCTGTGGCGTGCCAGCCTCGACACGCTGAGCTTCATGCCGCTGCTGCAGACCGATTCCAACGGTGGGGTGATCGTGACCGACTGGTATATCAACCCGGCAGCCCCCGCCGAGCGGATCAAGGTTACGGTAACGATCCTCGACCAGGACCTTCGCGCCGATGGCCTTCGCGTCGCCGCGCTGCGCCAGGTCAATCAAGGTGGCCAGTGGGTCGCGGCCCCGGTCGAAGCCTCCACGGTGCAGAAGCTGGAAGATATCATCCTGACCAAAGCGCGTGACCTGCGCCGCGCTGCCGTAGCCCAGTAGGATCCCCGTTCTCATGGCGTCACGCTTCAACGCGCTGAAAGCGGACGCGGCATGGCAGAAGGTGTGGGACGACGCCCGCACCTTCGCCGCACGCGACGATTCGCCCAAGCCGCGCTCCTATGTTCTTGAAATGTTTCCGTATCCTTCGGGGCGGATCCATATGGGCCACGTCCGCAACTATACGATGGGCGACGTGCTGGCGCGCTACCGCCGGATGACGGGGATGGAAGTGCTCCACCCGATGGGGTGGGACGCCTTCGGCATGCCGGCCGAGAACGCCGCGATGGAAAAGGGCGTTCACCCGGGCGGCTGGACGCGCGACAATATCGCCACGATGAAGGCACAGCTCAAACGGCTTGGCTTCGCGCTCGACTGGACCCGCGAGCTGGCGACCTGCGAGCCGGACTATTACGGCCACGAACAAGCGCTGTTCCTCGACCTGTTCGCGCACGGGCTGGTCTATCGCAAAGAAAGCTCGGTCAACTGGGATCCGGTCGACATGACCGTGCTCGCCAACGAGCAAGTGATTGACGGGCGCGGCTGGCGATCCGGCGCGTTGGTCGAGCGGCGCAAGCTGTCGCAATGGTTCCTGAAGATCACCGATTTTGCCGACGAGCTGCTCGAGGGCCTGGGATCGCTCGAGCATTGGCCCGACAAGGTCAAGCTGATGCAGGAAAACTGGATCGGCCGCAGCCAGGGGCTGCAATTCCGTTTTGCACTGTCCGATGGCGGTGCGGTCGAGGTCTTCACCACACGCCCCGACACGATTTTCGGGGCAAGCTTCGTCGCGGTCGCCGCCGACCATCCGATTGCGCAAGTGCTGGCCGAGCGGAACCCGGCAGCCGCCGACTTCATCGCCTTGTGCAAACGCGGCGGCACAACTGCGGCGGAGCTCGAAACGCAGGAAAAGCTCGGCTTCGATACCGAGCTGACCGCAGCGCACCCGTTCGACCCGACGATCCAACTGCCCGTCTACATCGCCAATTTCGTGTTGATGGACTATGGGACGGGGGCCGTGTTCGGCGTTCCCGCGCACGATCAGCGCGACATGGACTTCGCGCGGAAATACCATTTGCCGGTCCGCCGCGTCGTGTCCGATGGCGAGGAAACCGATCCGGTCTTCGTCGGCGACAGCGCGTATACCGGGCCCGGCACGCTGGTAAATTCGCACTTTCTTGATGGCATGGACATTGAGGAAGCCAAACGCGCGGTGATCCAGCGCGCCGAAGGAGAGGGCTGGGGGACCGGCTCGACCGTGTTCCGCCTGCGCGACTGGGGTGTCAGCCGCCAGCGCTATTGGGGCACACCGATCCCGATCATTCACTGCGATGCCTGTGGCGCGGTGCCGGTGCCCAAGGATCAGTTGCCGGTGATCCTGCCCGAAGACGTGACATTCGACATTCCCGGCAATCCGCTCGATCGCCACCCGACATGGAAGCACGTGGCTTGCCCATCGTGCGGCGCGGCCGCACGGCGCGAAACCGACACGCTCGACACCTTCGTCGATTCGTCTTGGTATTTCATCCGCTTCGCCAGTCAGCCCAAGGATAAGCCGTTCGATCGCGCCGTCGCCGAGCAATGGCTGCCCGTCGCGCAATATATTGGCGGCGTCGAGCATGCGATCCTGCATCTGCTCTATGCCCGCTTCTGGACGCGCGCGCTGCGCCATATCGGCATGCTCGACATTGCCGAGCCCTTTGCCGGGCTGTTCACCCAGGGCATGGTGACGCACGAAACCTATAGCCGCCAGATCACCGAGCTCGGCAGCGACGGCGTGGATTCGATCACCAAGTCGCGCTGGCTTTCGCTGGACGAGATCGAGAAGCACGGCGACGGCTATATCGAGCGCCTGACCGGCGAAACCGTAACGGTCGGCCGCGTCGAGAAGATGTCGAAGTCGAAGAAGAACACCGTCGACCCGACCGGCATCGTCGATCAATATGGGGCGGACGCCACGCGCTGGTTCATGCTGTCGGATTCGCCGCCAGAGCGGGATTTGCCGTGGAGCGAATCCGGGATCGAAGGATCGTGGCGCTTTATCCAGCGGCTGTGGCGGCTGTTCGACGGCGAGCGCAGCGGGCTCGAGACCGGTACCGACAATATCGCGCTCGAGCGCAAGCTGCATCAGACCATCGCGGGCATTGCCATCGATATCGAAGCGCTCGCGTTCAACAAGGCCGTCGCCAAGCTGTATGAACTGGTCAATGCGATCGAACGCGCCGAAGCGTCGGCGTCGCGCGATACCGCGATCGATACGCTCATGCGCCTGATCGCGCCAATGGCCCCGCATCTGGCCGAGGAAGCATGGTCCGCCGCAGGCAAGCCCGGCCTCATCGCCGACGCCCCCTGGCCGACCGTAGACGCCGCGCTATTGATCGAAGACGAAGTCACGGTCGCGGTACAAATCAATGGTAAGCTGCGCGATACGCTCGTGCTGGCCAAGGGCTTGGCACGCGAAGAGATTGAGGCAGCAGCGCTGTCTTCGGAAAAGATCGTCCGCATCCTTGACGGCAAACCGCCGCGAAAGGTGATCGTCGTGCCAGACCGCCTTGTGAACATCGTCGCATGAGGCTTGCCCTCGCCCTTGTAACCGCCGGTTTCGCTCTGTCGGGATGTGGGTTGCACCCGCTCTATTCGGGTGGAAGCTCCGGCACGGTTGCGATCACGCTGGCACAGGTCGATGTCGCGCCGATCGAGGGCAAAGCTGGATGGCTCATGGCCAACGCCTTGCGCGATCGTCTGCACTCGGCCGCTACCCCGCACTATCGGCTCGAGGTCAAACTGGACGACAAGATCGTTGGGCTTGGCGTTCGCCGCGACGACAGCATTTCGCGCGAACGCCGCACCTTGCGCGCGCGCTATCAACTTATCGATCTAAGCAATGGTGCGGTGCTGCTGGATGCGGCGTCCGGCTCGGATGCCGGAATCGACGTGGTCAATTCCGAATATGCCACGATCGCGGCGGAGAACACCGCGCTGGAGCGGCTTTCCGGCATCGTTGCGGATCAAATCATCGCGCGCGTCGCCACCTATGTGCAGCGAACCTCGCCTGAAAAGCCCTGATCCGATGGATAGGGCCCGCATATGAAGGCCAATCTCAACCAATTGACTCGCGCCATCGATGCGGTGGCGGCCAATCCCGATATCCGCCTGTACCTGCTGCACGGCCCTGACGAAGCCGGAGCACGCGACGTGGCGGCCCGCCTTGGTCGGATCATGGGGCCCGATGCCGAGCGGGTGGATCTTGAACCGGGGATGCTAAAGACCAATCCCGGTCGACTGGCCGACGAAGCCGCGTCCATGTCCCTTTTCGGAACCGCGCGGTACATCCGCGTCGCTGGGGCAGGGGAAGACTGCGTTGAGGCATGCACCCTGTTGCTGTCCGCCGAACGGGCGGGCAATCCCGTCGTCATGATCGCCCCCACAGTGAAGGGGTCGTCCGCCCTGGTGAAACTTGCGACCGCCAGTCCACGCGCGATGGCCTGCGTCTTTTATGTCCCGGAGGCGGGGGAGGCCGACAAGATTGCCGCTAGCATTGCGCGCGAGCAGGGGCTGCGGACGACGGGCGGAACCGCCGCCCGCATCGCGCTCGCGGCCGGGGGGGGACCGCGCGGTGATGACGCGCGAGCTTGAAAAAATCGCTCTATATCTGGATGCCGCACCGGAACGCCCTCGCGAAATCGACGATGCTACACTCGATGCGATCGGTGCCGATCTAGGGGATTCGGAAATTTCGCGCGCATCGACGCCGCGATCGATGGGGGGCCGGATCGCCTGGCGGACGAACTCGGCCGCTTGAGGGTTGCCGGGGTTTCGCCGATTCCGCTCCTCCGCCAATTGGCACGACGCCTGATGACACTTGCCGAGCTGCGCGCCGAGATCGACGGCGGGGCGAGCGTCAACGCCGTCATCGAGCGCGTATTCTTTCGCGAACGCGCCACCACCGCGCGCGCTCTGCACATCTGGTCTGCACCGAAGATCAGCGAAGCGATCGATCGAGTCCGCCGCGCCGAACGCGCGACGATGGCGACGGCAAATGCAGGTGCGGTCCTAGCCGATTCGGCGATGGTCGCCGTCGCACGGATGGCTGCGCGCCAGCGCGGGTAAGCGGCGGGCGTTAAATCCGCTCGCCCGTGAGCCGCTGGCACACCATATCGAGCTGATCGAGCGTCGAGTAGGACAGCACCAGCGTGCCGCCTTTCGCACCATAGGTCACGCGTACCGAGAGGCCGAGCAGATCGGCAAGCTGATGCTCCAGCGCTGCAAGATCCGGATCGCGTCCACCGCTTTCGGTGCTCTGGCTTCGCGGTGCAGGCTTCGCCGCCCGTGCCAGTCGCTCGGTGTCGCGTACCGACAGACCGCGCGCGACGACCTGATCGGCCAGTGCCTCGACATCGGCCGCCCCGATGAGGGCGCGGGCGTGGCCCATCGTCAGCGTACCGGTGACAACGCGTTCCTGGATCGGCGTCGGCAGTTCTAACAATCGCAGCAAATTGGCAATATGGCTACGCGACTTGTTGACCAGCTTGCCCAGCGCTTCCTGGGTGTGACCAAAGTCTTCGATCAGCCGATGATAAGCCTCGGCCTCCTCGATCGCGTTGAGGTCCTGCCGCTGAATATTTTCGACCAGCGCAACTTCGAGCGTCTCGGTATCGTCGAATGCCCGAACGATCACGGGCACTTCGTGCAACCGCGCCCGCTGCGCCGCGCGCCAGCGGCGCTCACCCGCGACAATCTGGTATCCCGTCCCGTGCGGTCGCACGACGATGGGCTGCAGCACCCCGCGTTGCGCAATCGACTGCGCCAATTCCTCAAGCGCAGCTTCATCGAAATGCCGGCGCGGCTGGCCCGGATGCGGCGTCAATGACCCCACCGGAAGCGAACGGATACCGGGCGATGTTTCCTTATTCCCGCCAACCGGCTCCTCGCGGGCCAGATCGCCCATCAATGCGTTGAGACCGCGGCCAAGGCCGGAGCGCGGCTTCGGGCGAGCCTGCGGAGCGTTCTGCGGCACGGTCGAGTCGGTCATGCGGCCCTTGCAGGTTGGGGTTCGATATTGGGAAGTCGTGCAATCAATTCACGGGCAAGCGCGATATAGGCTTCCGAACCGGGGCAGCGATAATCGTAAATCAAGGCTGGCAAGCCGTGGCTCGGAGCTTCCGACAAGCGAACGTTGCGCGGGATAACGGTTTCAAACACCACCCCGCCGAGCACCGCACGAACATCGTTGGAGACTTGATCGGTCAACCGATTACGCCGGTCATGCATGGTCAGCGCTACCCCCATGATCGACAGGCCGGGATTGAACCGCTCGCGAATACGCTCCACTGTGCTCAGCAACTGGCTGAGCCCCTCAAGGGCGAAAAACTCGCACTGCAGCGGGACCAGGAGCGAATTGGCGGCTACCATCGCGTTAAGGGTCAGCAACCCAAGCGATGGCGGGCAATCGATCAGGACGACGTCCCAACGGTGATCGGAACGGGCGAGCGCGCGGGAGAGACGATGCGTCCGCTCCTCATATTCGACAAGTTCGATTTCCGCGCCAGACAGATCGACCGTGGCGGGGACGATATCGAGCTTGGGGACAATCGTCGGTAGCGCTGCCGCTTCGATTGTCGTTTCCCCCAGCAAGATATCGTAAGTGGAATGGTGGCGGTCGGCGCGCGCGATGCCAAGGCCGGTCGAAGCATTTCCCTGAGGATCGAGGTCGAGCAACAGCACGCGCAATCCGGTCGCCGCCAGTGCGGTACCGAGATTGATAGCGGTGGTGGTCTTGCCCACGCCGCCCTTTTGGTTCGCTACGGCAATGACGTTCATCGGCGTGACACCTCTGATGCGAGAACGATCAACGAATCCGGATCGGTAAGACTATGTTCCACGTGAAACACACCATGCCATTCCCGTTCGGCGGTGGCCACCTCTTCGCGAGCGGACCGGCCCTTGGGCAAGATCCACCGCGTATCGGGGGTCGAACAATCCCTCGCCCACCCGAACAACTCGGTCAAGGGCCCAACTGCGCGGGCCGAAATTATCCCCGCAGTCTGGCGCATATTTTCGATTCGGCCGCACACGACATGCGTTCGATCGCCAATTCCGAGCGTCGCGGCAGTCTCTGCGAGGAAGGCCGCGCGCCGTTTTCGTGGCTCTACCAGCCACACCTCCCGCTCCGTTAAAGCGGCAACCACCAACCCGGGAAAACCCGCTCCGCTGCCGATATCGATCCATCGATTGTCCTTCTCGTCGCCCGCAAAGCCGATCAGCTGCGCGGAATCGACGATGTGACGGCTCCAAATCGCATCAATCGTAGACGGTGCGATCAGATTTTGCTGCCGCGTTTCCCCCCAGCACGATTGCCGCAAATGCGGCCATCGCGGCAACGCCGCCCAGTCCAAAGCGCTCCTCAATCCACGCTTTTGCCTCGTCCTCGGTCATGCGGCCTTCCTGCGAAGGTGCAGCAGGATCGCCGTCAAAGCGGCGGGCGTTATTCCGCGGATACGGCTTGCGGAGCCCAATGTCTCGGGCTGCGCAAGCGCCAGGCGCTCGATCATCTCCGTCGAGAGACCCGGGATCGCAGCGAAATCAACCGAAGCAGGGATTGCAATCTCATCCTGCGCGCGCAGGCTGGCGATCTCGGTTTCCTGGCGCAACAGGTAAGGGGCATAGCGCGCATCCTCGGCGATCTCGGCCAACAGGGCAGCCTCCACGCTGCCCATCAGCTCGGGAATCAGCATCCCAATTTCCACGCCGGCCACCCGGAGCCATTGCTCTCCCGTGCGCGCCTGTGGATCGGGAGCCAAAGGCGCGCCTCCCGCAACCCAAACATCCTGCGTCACAGATTGCGCGAGCCGGGTTTCGACCGCCACGCGCTGCTCGGCGCGCCGCTCGAGACGGCCCAGGCGTTCCGGCCCGAGGCACCCAATGCGCGCCGCAAGCGGGCCAAGGCGGGTCTCGGCATTGTCGGCGCGCAGCCGCAAACGGTATTCCGCGCGTGCAGTGAGCATACGATACGGCTCCGTGATGCCCTGGAGCACCAAGTCATCGATCATCACCCCTAAATAGCTCGATCCCCGGTCGAGTATGATCGGGGCAGCGCCCAGCGCATGTGCCGCTGCATTGAGGCCCGCGATCAGGCCCTGTCCGGCCGCCTCCTCATACCCCGTCGTACCGTTGATCTGGCCGCAGCAGAACAGACCTGCCATCGCACGCACTTCCAGCGTCGCCGACAAGGCGCGGGGATCGATATGATCATATTCGACGGCATAGCCCGGCGCGACAATGCGCGCATGCTCAAGCCCCGGGATCGAGGCGATCATCGCTGCCTGAATATCAACCGGGAGCGACGTCGAAATCCCGTTGGGATATACGGTCGCGTCGTCCAGACCTTCCGGCTCCAGGAAGATTTGATGGCCGTCCCGGTCGCCGAAGCGGTGGATCTTGTCCTCGATCGACGGGCAGTAACGCGGCCCTTGACCAGCGATCGCGCCACCAAATAGCGGCGAACGGTCCAGTCCGCTGCGGATGATCGCATGCGTTTCCTGGGTCGTTCGGGTTATCGCGCAATGCAATTGGGGCAGGGGACGGGACGGCGATAGCGGTGACATCGTCCATGGGTCTGCGTCGCTCGGCTGCTGCGCAAGGCGGGCCCAGTCGATCGTCCGCCCGTCCAGACGCGGGGGAGTTCCGGTCTTGAGCCTCGCCATTGGTAGACGCGCAGCCCGCAGTTGCTCAGCGAGTTCCGAGGCTGCAGCTTCGCCAACCCGGCCCCCTACGAAACGCTCCTCGCCGCGAAACATCCGGCCGCCGAGGAAAGTCCCGGTGGCGAGGACCACCGCGCGGGCCGTCAGGCTTTGGCCGCTTGCGAGCCGAACCCCCTTCACCACCCCGTCCGCGTCGCGTAGCAGGGCTGCGACTTCACCGCCGACGATATCCAAGCCATCCTGGGCGCGAAGCATAGCCTGGATCGCAGCCGCATAGCGCCGACGATCTGCCTGGACTCGGGGCCCCTGCACCGCAGCCCCTTTGCTGCGATTAAGCATGCGGTAATGGATCCCCGCAGCATCGGCAGCGCGACCAATCAGGCCATCGAAGGCGTCGACCTCACGGACGAGATGCCCTTTGCCAAGCCCGCCAATCGCGGGATTGCAGGACATCGCTCCGATCTTTACCGGATCAAAACTGATCAGGGCGACGCGCGCGCCGCACCGCGCAGCCGCAGCCGCAGCTTCGGTGCCGGCGTGTCCGCCACCAACGACGATCACATCGAATTCGCTCATACGCTGTCGCTAGGTCGTAGGCGTCGCGCTGTCAAAGGGGAGGGTGGTATGTTCCACGTGGAACGTCGCTTCATTTGCCGATGCAAAAGCGCGAAAAAATCGCATCCAGTACATTCTCTATTCCGCTTCGGCCGGCAACCGCGTCAAGCGCCTTAAGCGCTCCACGCACCTCTTCGGCGACAATCAAAAAATCGCTGCCGGTCGCGGCTTGGAGGTGTTCGAGACAGGCTGACAGCAGTCCCCGCTGTCGACGGTTTGTCGTTAGTACGTCCTCTTGCGGCAACAAAGCACGAGCTCTTTGCGCGATGACTTCCCAAAGCCCATCAAGACCCTCGCCTGTTTTGGCCGACAGGGCGAGAACGCGATCCGAGGGGAGGGCGTCGCGTCCCGGAAGATCGGCGCGCGCGTGAACCCGCAGATGGGCTGGATCGCTTGGGGCGTCGTCGCCCAGCCACACAACGATATCCGCGCTCGCGATCGCGTCGGCCGCGCGCTCGATCCCGATCCGTTCGATCTCATCTCCCGGAAAATCGGTAAGCCCCGCGGTATCGGTGAGAAGATAGGCGATACCACCGCGCTCCACCGGCACTTCGATCCGGTCGCGTGTGGTTCCTGATATCGCTGAGACAATCGCAACCTCGCGCCCTGCCAGCGCATTCAACAATGTGGACTTCCCACTATTGGGCGGCCCTGCGAGCACAAGGCGAACGCCGTCGTACAAGCGCTCCACCGGGGGGGCGGAGAGCAAGCGAGCGATCTCCGCCGCCGTAGCTGCGATGGCGGCCACGATCTCGTCGCTGTTTTCGGACGTCACATCGTCCTCGTCGGAAAAGTCCAACTGCGCTTCGATTCTGGCCGCGATGTCGATCAGGCGATCGGTCCAACGGTCGACCTGCGCTCGCAATCCGCCTTCGGCAACGCGCAAGGCCGCGCGGCGCTGTGTCTCGGTTTGCGCGGACAGTAAGTCCCCCAAACCCTCTGCTTCCGTCAGATCGATGACCCCATTCTCAAGCGCGCGGCGGGTAAATTCGCCAGCTTCGGCATGGCGGGCACCAGGCTGTGCGGCGAGGCACGCTTCCACCGCGAGCACCACTGCGCGGCCCCCATGGACCTGAAACTCTACGAGATCTTCGCCGGTCGCAGTGCGTGGGCCGGGGGAACACAAGGACGAGCGCTCGGTCAAGCACACTCCCGTCGCGCGGGTCATGCAACGCGCGCAACGCGGCACGGCGCGGCACGGGTAAATCGCCGACCAATCCCCTCGCGATCGTAAAGGCGCCCGGTCCACTCAGCCGAACAATGGCAATCGCGGCGGGCGGTGCGCCGCTCGATGTGGCGAAAATGGTCTCGCGCATGGTCACCGCTGGACTACTTGGTCGTGCTCTCGAACATTTTGCGCCACATCCCCATGCCGGCATCGCTCATCGGCATCCAGCTCCGCACCATATTATCGAGGAGGTCGGGGGCCACCACACCGTCCATGGTATCGGTGAGCATCGCGACATATTTCTCGTGGACGGGGGCAAGGTCGGGCAGGCCCATGAAGCGCCGCGCTTCTTCCGGGGTGCAATCGACTTCGACATTGATCTTCATCGCGCTTCTCCGCTTGAGCGGGCCTGCGCCGCGCTGCATACTCTGGCCATGTATGCGCGCGATATGGCCCGGATCGCAACGCCTGTCGGTGTTGTCACGATTTATGGCGACGATGCCGCGATCGCCTCGATCCAAATCGACGCCGTTGCGGGCCCTCCAATATCGGGCGCTTCGCTGCCGGTACGTGCCGCCGCCGATCAAATCCAGGCATGGTTCGCAGGCGAGCGCACCAACTTCGATCTGCCGCTCACCGCCGCTCGAACCATCCGGGGGCAAGTGTTACGCGATGCAATGGTGGCGATCGGCTATGGCGAAGTGCTGAGCTATGGCGCGCTTGCTGCCACGATCGGATCAAGCGCGCGCGCAATCGGGCAAGCCTGCGCACGCAATCCTTTTCCGATCATCGTGCCATGCCACCGCGTCAGCAATGCCGACGGTTCGCTTGGGGCTTATTCGGCGGGAGAGGGGCCGGCGACCAAGCGCTGGTTGCTCGATTTCGAACGGCGCGACCGCCGCGATCGCCTGCTTTAGAAAAGCAGGCGCAGCACGCCGATTTCGTGATCGACGATGCCATCATAAATCATGCGGCCGGCAACGAAGAGAATCACGGCCAAGCCGATATAGGCGATCCAAGGATGCCGCCCGATAAGGCGCGCGATGAAGTTCGCGGCAACCGCCATCAGCGTGACCGACAAAGCGAGCCCGAAAAATAGCACCGCTGGATGTTCGCGGGCCGCACCCGCCACGGCCAGAACATTGTCGAGGCTGAGCGATAAATTGGTAATGGCCACCTGGATGGCCGCCTGTGCGAACGTTTTGGGCTGTTTCGCCGTGGCATGACCACCGCTCGTCGCGTCCGCCGCGCCACCGATCTCGCGATAGAGTTTCCACGATACCCACAGCAGCAATATGCCTCCGGCCAGCAGCAAGCCGACGACATGCAAGAGTTGCGTCGCGATCAGCGCGAAGCCGATCAGGCATACCATTGCCATCATCACGCCGAGCGCAAGAACCTGCTTGCGCTGTTTGGAGGGTAGCCCGGCGGCGAGCGTGCCGAGCACCATGGCATTGTCGCCGGAGAAGATCAGATCGATCAGGATTACCTGACCGAGCGTCGCCAGCCCGGCCGTCGTGAATACGTCTGCGATGTTGAACATGGGCAGGCCTTAACAAGAGGCATGGCAAACCCCCACGCCGTCTGCCGCTTAGCCCGTCGGTCGAGGCGATGCGAGTCCGTCGGCACCCCGCCGACGGACCCAGCCCCGATTACTGGTTCATGCTGTCGAAGAAATCTTCGTTGGTCTTGGAATTCTTCATCTTGTCGAGCAGGAATTCCATCGAATCGATCGTGCCCATCTGCATGAGGATGCGGCGCAGCACCCACATCTTGGAGAGCTTGCTCTGATCGACCAGCAGCTCTTCCTTGCGCGTGCCGGACTTGCCGACGTCGAGCGCCGGGAAGATGCGCTTGTCGGCAACCTTGCGGTCGAGCACGATTTCAGAGTTACCCGTGCCCTTGAATTCTTCGAAGATCACTTCGTCCATGCGGCTGCCGGTATCGATCAGCGCCGTCGCGATGATCGAAAGCGAGCCACCTTCCTCGATATTGCGCGCGGCACCGAAGAAGCGCTTCGGGCGCTGCAGCGCATTGGCGTCGACACCGCCGGTCAACACCTTGCCCGACGAGGGAACGACGGTGTTGTAGGCGCGGCCAAGGCGGGTGATCGAGTCGAGCAGGATTACCACGTCCTTCTTGTGCTCGACCAGGCGCTTGGCCTTTTCGATCACCATTTCAGCGACCTGCACGTGGCGCGTGGCGGGTTCGTCGAAGGTCGAGCTGACCACCTCACCCTTGACCGAGCGCTGCATGTCGGTGACTTCCTCGGGGCGCTCGTCGATCAGCAGGACGATCAGGAACACCTCGGGGTGGTTGTCGGTGATCGCCTTGGCGATATTCTGCAGCATCACCGTCTTGCCGACGCGCGGCGGTGCCACGATCAGCGTGCGCTGGCCCTTGCCCTGCGGCGAAATGATGTCGATCACCCGCGCCGACTTGTCCTTGATCGTCGGGTCCGACGGATCGAGCGTCAGCTTCTCATCGGGGTAGAGCGGGGTAAGGTTGTCGAAATTGACGCGGTGGCGCACCGCCTCGGGATCGTCGAAATTGACCGCAGTCAGCTTGACCAGGGCGAAATAGCGCTCGCCATCCTTGGGCCCGCGGATCTCGCCTTCGACGGTGTCGCCGGTGCGCAGACCGAATTTGCGAACCTGGTTGGGCGAGATGTAAATGTCGTCGGGGCCGGCCAGATAATTCGCCTCGGGCGACCGCAGAAAGCCGAAACCGTCGGGCAGCACTTCGATCGTGCCCAACCCCATGATCTGCTCGCCCTCTTCGGCCTGGACCTTGAGGATCGCGAACATCAAATCCTGCTTGCGCAGCGTCGACGCGCTCTCAATGCCGAGTTCTTCGGCCATTGCGACCAGCTCGGCCGGCTTTTTGTTTCTTCAGGTCTTTGAGATGCATTGCGGGCGTCCGGGCATAAAGGATGCTGGGGAAAGAGCTTCGGTCGGCGAAGGGTACGCGACGATGCTTGAGGAAGGAGGCCGCGACCGAACGGGTGGACCCGCCGCCTCACGACACGACCTTGAGATACGGGGCCACACTGCGCGCGTCAAGGCGCGACATGGCATCTCGAAAGGGGCATCTCGAAAGGGGTATCTCAGAAGGGCTGGACAATGACCAGGATAACGATGAAGGTCACCAGCACTGCGGGCACCTCGTTGATTAGGCGCAATTGCCGCCCCGTCAGCGTCGGCTTGCCTGCCGCGAGCTTGCGCGCATAGCCCACCGCCCAGCCATGATAACCGCTGAGGACCAGAACCAACGCCAGCTTCAAGTGCAGCCAGCCAAGCCCGTGTTGCCCGGAAAACAGACCCACATTGGCCGCCAGCGCCAGCCCCAGGATCCACACCATGATCATCGACGGGGTTAAGATGATGTTGCGGATCTTGCGCTCGCGCTCAACCCACAAAAAGTGCTTCTGGCGAGCTACTGCCGCCACTGGTCAGTGCTTCCTGATGATAGACGAGATAGCGCGGTAGCATGAACATGCCCGCCATCCAGAACACCACGAAGATGACATGTGCCGCCTTGACCCAGAGATAGGCGTTGCCGAGCATTCCAATCATCCAACGCTCCGAACAAAAGCGAGCAACTGCTCGACATGGGCGATCGGAGTATCCTGCAGGATACCGTGCCCGAGGTTGAAGACATGGGGGCGCTCGGCAAAGGCCGCAAGGATGCGCCCGGCGGCCTGTTCCATCGCCTCGCCACCGGCAATCAGTACCAGCGGATCGAGGTTTCCCTGAACGGGCAAATCCTTGGGTAACGCGGCGGCAGCCCATGCCGGATCGATCGTTTCGTCGAGCCCGACCGCGTCGACCCCGGTTTCCCGAACATAAGCGGTAAGCTTTGCGCCGGCACCCTTTGGGAAACCGATAACGGGTACGCCTGGATGGCGTTCGTGCAGCGCCCCGACAATAGCGGCATTGGGGCCGATGACCCAGCGTTCGAACTGTGCGGGGCTGAGGCTGCGGCCCAACTGTCGAATAGCTGCACCGCCACAACGCCCGACTCGATCTGTTTCGAGAGGTAGTCCACCGTCACCGTGACGATCGCGGAGATGATCTCCTGGAACGCGGCAGGATCGGTATAAGCGAAGCGCCGCGTTTCCCCCTGGTCCCGGCTGCCATGGCCAGCAACCATATAGGTGGCGACGGTCCACGGGCTTCCCGCAAAGCCCAGGAAAGTGGTCTGGGACGGCAGTGAGGCCGCGACCTGGCGCACGGTCTCATAGACAGGTTCGAGCCGCTCAGGGGCCGCCTGAAGGCTTTGCAGGGCATGATCGACCAGCGCGGGTTTTAGTGCCGGGCCTTCGCCAACGCCAAAGCTCAAGTCCTGGCCCAAGGCAGACGGCACCATCAAAATGTCCGAAAACAAAATAGCGCCGTCAAAGCCGAACCTGCGGATCGGCTGGATCGTCACTTCCGCCGCTGCGGCGCTGTCGTTCACCAAGGCGAGGAAACCGCCTTTTTCCGCACGAAGCGCCCGATATTCAGGGAGATATCGGCCAGCTTGTCGCATCAGCCAGACCGGGGGAGTGGGCTGACGATCGCCCAGGAGCGTCGCGAGCAAAGGCTTCTTCAGCGTCGGAATGGTCGGACCCTCTTCTATAAGATTCTAGAATCTTGAAAGGATGAAGTGGTTGTAGGCGCATCGATAGCGGGGCTTATGCGGTCATCCCCGAAAAGCCAACAGGCTGGCGTTTGGCCAATGCCGACTCTGACGTGAGTCGGCGTTTCTGTCCCCGTTATCCACAGCCTGTTGACGGAATCATTGGCTGTGCGCACGATTGTGGACAAGCTGCGGTTTATCCACCGTTGGCATGACGCTTTGCGGGATCGCGAAGTTGCGCTAGCGCTTCTCCCCATGTTGTCCACAGCATCGCCCAGCCGGCCTTTTTGATGCGCTTGCATCTCCATTTGCTGTCGGACTCGACGGGCGAAACGCTTGAGAACATCGCCAAAGCCGCGCTTGCGCAATATGACGATGTCGAAACGATCCGTCATTTCTGGCCGATGGTCCGCACCGAGGCGCATCTGGAGCGGATCCTTCAGGAAATCTCGCAGAATCCGGGGCTGGTGCTGTTCACGCTGGTGAACAGCGAGACGCGGCGCACATTGGAAACGCGCTGTCGTGCGCTCGGCCTGCCTGCCGTAGCGCCGCTCGACGGCGTGACGGGGGCTCTTTCCGGGTTGCTCGGACAGGCGGCCAAGGCGCGTCCGGGGCGCCAGCACGTGCTCGATGCCGCGTATTTCGCGCGGGTCGATGCGATTCAATTCACCATCGCACATGATGACGGAATTCTGGCGGAAGATTGGGAAGAAGCCGACATCGTGCTGGCCGGTGTGTCGCGTTCTTCCAAAACGCCGACGTCGATCTATCTCGCCAATCGCGGTTTCAAGACCGCCAACATTCCGATCGTGCTGGAAAGTCCGCCGCCGGAAAGTCTGTATACGTTGAAAAATCCGATCGTGGTCGGGCTCACGACAAGCGCGGATCGGTTGATCCAGGTGCGGCGCAATCGTCTGCTGTCGCTCAACCAGAAGGTCGAGACCGCATATGTCGACCAGGAGGCCGTCACGCGCGAAGTCGCATTTGCGCGGCGGATGTTTGCTGACAATGGCTGGCCGGTGATCGACGTAACGCGACGTTCGATCGAGGAAACGGCAGCAGCGATCATCGCTTTGGTGGGTGAGCGGCGCGGTGATGTCCGGGGGGATATATGAGAGTCGTGCTGGCATCGCAAAGCGCGTCCCGCCGCGCGATGTTGACTGCGGCGGGCGTACCGTTCGAGCCGGTGTCCGCAGGCGTCGACGAGGAATCGGCCAAAGCCGCGCTGATCGCCGATGGTTTTGGCGCGCGCGACATGGCCGATGCGCTGGCTGAGCTGAAAGCGATCAAGGTATCATCGGGGGATGGTCAGGCGCTGGTGCTGGGCTGCGATTCGGTGGTTGCGCTCGAGGACGGCTCGATGCTCGACAAGCCGCGCGACCGTGCCGAAGCGGCCGAGCATCTGCGGCGATTGTCGGGCAAGCGCCATGAACTGGTCAGTGCGGCCGTCATGGCCGAGGGCGGGCGTCCGGTGTGGCGTGTCGTAGATCGGGCGCGGATGCACGTCCGCCCCCTGTCTGACGCATTCATCGAGTCCTATCTCGATCTGGAATGGCCCGAGATATCGTGGTGCGTCGGGTGTTACCGGATCGAAGGGCCGGGCGCGCAATTGTTCAGCCGGATCGAGGGAAGCCAGTTTACCGTGCTCGGCCTACCGCTGTTGCCGGTTCTTGATTATCTGCGAGTGCGCGGGGTGATGACGTCATGATGTTTGCTGAGGTGATCGGGGATCCGATCGGCCATTCCAAATCGCCGCTGATCCACGGTTTCTGGATCGAAGCGCTGGGATTGGAAGCGCGATACGCGGCTCGCCACGTGACGGCGGAGGGGCTCGGGCGTTATTTTGCCGAGCGCGCGACGGATCCGAACTGGCGGGGATGCAACGTCACGATTCCCCATAAGCAAGCCGTGTTCGATCATGTCGCCGATCCGGGTGGGGTGCGGGCTTCCATCGGTGCCGTCAACACCGTGTTTCGCACAGAGGACGGTACGCTCGCCTGCACCAATACCGATGCGGCTGGCTTTTATGCACCGATCGCGGAGCTTGATCTTGCAGGCGCGCCGGTGGTGGTGATCGGGGCCGGCGGCGCGGCGCGGGCGGTGTTGTTCGCGCTTTCGCGCCTGGGCGTCGGCCCGGTTACGATCCTCAATCGCAACGTGGTGAAGGCGGCGGCATTGCTGTCGTCCTTCGGGTTGAAAGGGAAAGCCTTGCCGCTCGACGCGACGCTGCCGCCGGCGGCGCTGCTGGTCAACGCAAGCGCGCTCGGCATGGTCGGCCAGCCCCCACTCGATCTGGATCTGGATCCTTTGCCCGAAGAGGCGGTGGTCTATGATGTCGTATATGCCCCGCTCGAAACGCCGCTACTGGCGGCAGCGCGGCGCGCGATTTGGGGACGGTCGATGGGCTGGACATGCTGATCGGCCAAGCGGGGTTGGCGTTCGAATTGTTTTTCGGCGTGACGCCACCGCGCGACGAAGCCAGTGATGACCGGTTACGGGCGCTTTTGACGTCATGATTGCTATCGGCCTGACCGGGTCGATCGGGATGGGCAAATCGACTGTGGCAGCGATGTTTGCCGAGGCGGGTATCCCGGTATTCGATGCTGACGCTGCGGTGCATCACCTGCAGGCCAAAGGCGGGCGGCTGGTCGACGCGATCGAAGCAGCCTTTCCCGGATCTACCGGCCCCGACGGCGTCGATCGAACGCGTCTTGGGGCGATGGTGCTGAACGATCCCGCCGCGTTCGCGCGACTCGAAGCGATCGTTCATCCCGCGGTGGGGGAAGAGCGCGCCGCGTTTCTCGTTCGCCATGCCGATGCGCCGATGGTGGTCTTCGACATCCCCTTATTGTTCGAAACCGGCGGCGAAACGCGGGTGGATACCGTGGTGGTGGTGTCGGCACCGGAGTCCATCCAGCGTGCGCGCGTGCTGGCTCGGCCCGGTATGTCCGTGGAAAAGCTCGATTCCATTCATGCCCGGCAAATGCCCGATGCCGAGAAGGTGGCACGGGCCGATTTTGTCGTGCCGACCGGCGGATCGCATGAAGATACGCGGCGTGCAGTCCATGCCATCATCGCTTGCTTAGCGGCCCGCGACGTCCCACTATAATACCCCTATGCGCGAGATCGTCTTCGATACCGAGACCACCGGCTTCAGTTTTGCCGATGGCGATCGCATGGTGGAGATCGGTTGCCTGGAGATGGTCAATCGCGTCGAAACGGGCCGCACGTTCCATGCGTATTTTCACCCGGAGCGGGCAATGCCGCCCGAGGCGCAACGCGTCCATGGGCTGAGTGACGCTTTCCTTGCCGACAAACCGCTGTTTCCGCATCTGGTCGACGATCTGCTCGACTTCATCGGGGACAGCCCGCTCGTCGCGCACAATGCCAGCTTCGATTTCGGCTTTCTCAACGGCGAACTGAAGCGCTGCGGGCGTACCGCCGTTGCGATGGAGCGGATGGTCGATACCGTTGCGATGGCGCGGATGCGCCACCCCGGTGCCAAGCACAGCCTTGATGCCTTGTGTAGCCGCTACGGGATCGATCGCAGCCATCGCACGTTGCACGGGGCCTTGCTTGACGCGCAACTGCTGGCCCAGGTCTATGTCGAGCTGACCGGTGGTCGGCAGATCGGTCTTGGCCTGGTTAGCGAAGTCGTGGTCGAAGCAGCGCCGACTCAGGCGGTCGCTGCGGCGGTCGTCCGGCCGCCGCGCGTGTTCGGTGTCAGCGAAGAGGAGCGCGTGCGCCACGCGGCGTTTTTGAAGACCGTGGTCAACCCTTTGTGGGGGAGCGACCACGCGATGTGATTGGGGGGCCGTGGCACCCGGACGGTGTCAACTGCCAGCTGACGATCGTCACAGCGACGCCAGCCTATTGAAGGAGAAGGTTCATGGATATTCGGGTTTCCGGCCATCAGGTCGAAACGGGCGCGGCGCTCAAGACCCATGTCGACGACCGGCTCCAAGCCATCGCCACCAAATATTTCGCGCGCGCCATTTCTGCGCAGGTCACCTTCGGCAAGGGACCGCACGATAATCGTTTCACCTGCGACATTGTCGCCCACGTCATGCAAGGCCTCATCTTGAAGGGACGCGGCGACGCGTCGGAGGCTCATGCCGCTTTCGAAGGGGCGGCCAGCAAGATCGAAAAGCAGTTGCGCCGCTATATGCGTCGTCTGAAGGACCGCAATGGCGGGTCTGTGACGGCTGTCGCGGTCGATGCAGGCATCGCCGCGGACAATGCGGGCTACACCCTCTTCCAGGAAAGCACCGACGAGGAAGAGGTCGAGGACCATCCTTTGATCGTCGCCGAAACACGGGTGGACGTACCCGATGCATCGGTTTCGGATGCGGTGATGATGCTCGATTTGCGTAACACCACCGCGTTGCTGTTTCGCAACAGCGGATCCGGCACCTATAATATGGTCTATCGCCGCGGTGACGGCACGATCGGTTGGGTCGAGCCGCAACGCCAAGCCTGATCGCGGTTTCTGCGCGGGCATGTCCTAACGGTATGCTCGCGCTTTCGCGGCTGCAGGATCGGCGCTATGGCCCTGCCACAAGAACCCGCCGCTACGCGGGCATGAGGATCGTAATGACCGACCTGCACGATATTCTGGCACCCGACGCGGTGCTTGAGCGCGTAAGCGCGGGAACGCGCAAGGCGTTGTTCCAGCAGCTCGCAGCGGCGGCCGCAAACATCTACGGGTTGGACGCCGGGATTGTGCAGGAGGCGGTGGCATCACGCGAGAAGTTGGGATCGACGGCTTTTGGCGGTGGTGTGGCAATTCCGCATGGCAAGGTGCCGGGCCTGACGCAGGTGCGTGGCGTGTTCGCGCGGTTGGCGCATCCCCTCGACTTCGACGCGGTCGATGATCTTCCGGTCGACGTCGTGTTCATGCTGGTGTCGCCACCCGACGCCGGAGCCACGCATCTTAAGGCTCTGGCGCGGGTGTCGCGGGCGCTGCGCGATCAGTTGCTGGTCGAAAAAGCTCCGCGGTGCGGGATCGCGCGATGCGCTGGTGGCTTTGCTAACCGCCGAGCAGGTCCGTGACGCAGCCTGAGCGCAATCCCGGACCATCGGGGCAGGCGGCGCATTTTCGGGCATTGGAGGCGCTATACGCGGCTGCTCCGATCAACCGGTTGTTTGAATCGACCTTGGTCATCCCCGAGCCGGGCATCGCCCGGATCCATTTTACGATCGATGAGCGGTATTTTCATGCCGGCGGGGCCGCGCACGGGACGAGCTATTTCAAGATGCTCGACGACGCGGCCTTTTATGCGGCGAACAGCCTGGTTACGGATCGCTTCTTGTTGACCACGGCTTTCAACCTGCTGCTGACCAAGCCATTGCGCGAGGGGCCGGTAATCGCCGAAGGGCGGTGGGTTTCGGGACAACGTCGGGTGTTCGTCGCCGAGGCGCGTCTCATCGACTCCGATGGAGAGGAAGCCGCGCGCGGCACGGGAACCTTCATGCGTTCGCGGATCGCATTGGCAGGTTTACCCGGCTACCGCGCGGAATGAGCGGGGCGCTCCCCTCGCATATCCTGGTATCGGCCTTGTTGAAACGGGTGAACGATTCCGGCGGGATGGGGATGGTGCGCGCAAAGGGGGACGCGGATTCTGGATCTATCTTACTAATATTAAATGAAAATAACGGGATATCCAAAGTGATGGAGCGGGCCTTCGGCCCGCTTGGCACGACGATTTTGGTCGAGACGGGCCCTGCCGACCCGAGCGATGTGGCAGCGCGCGAGGCCTATTGGCGTAAGCGCCGCGACCGTGATCCGGATCTGTGGGTGGTCGAACTGGACATCGCGTCGGCGGAACGATTCGCCGCAGAAACGATCACGCTCGGTTGACCCGAGCCGATCTCCCCCTAGAAGACGGGGTATTAGCCACGTGCGTTGTGCCGTGTCGGGTGCGATCCGACCAGGTTACGCAGTCGGGGGGCTGTCCGGCGGGGTGACAATTGGGTCGACCCTGTCCGCGCACCAACCGCATTTTTGTAGTGTTCATGTCGTTTTCGAATCGCGTCGCAAGCATTGCGGCGCTCTCTTTGGCCGTTACCGCTCTCATCGGTCTCGGCACACCGGGCTTCGCTCAAGACCTTGGTCGTGTCATCAACGCCCAGTCTCAGCCTTCCGTTCCCCAGCCCGTTATGAATCCCGCCGTCGTGACGACGGTAACGAATACCCCCTCGCTTCCCGCCGCCAAGACCGATGACGAGCAGGACGACGACAGCGTAGCTTATGGCACGCTGGCCGCTGCGGTCGCCGCACAGGCCATTCCTGATACGATCGATGAAGAATTGCAGTGCATGGCCGGCGCGATCTATTTCGAAGCCAAAGGCGAGCCCCTCAGTGGCCAGCTTGCCGTCGCCGAAGTCATTCTGAACCGTTCGAAGTCGGGCCGCTTTCCCAAGACGGTGTGCTCGGTCGTAAAGCAGCCTGGCCAATTTTCGTTCGTGCGGGGCGGGCGGGTTCCGACCATCGCGCAGAACAAGCAATATCGCACCGCCCTCGCCGTTGCCCGCGTCGCTTTGGCGGACGCATGGGACAGCCCCGCGTCGGGCGCGATGTATTTCCACGCTCGGGGTGCCGCAGCGAGTTGGCATCGGGAGCAGGTCGCTGCGATCGGGAATCACGTTTTTTTCCGGTGACAAACGCGGGTCATATTTGACCCGTTCGTGAAATGTTCTAAGGTCGGAGGATGCTATCGTCGTCCCCCGACCCCACGCTTCCTGCATCAAGCGTGTCCGATTTCCCGTTATCTGCCGCACAGGTCGTGCGCGGCGCGGTACGGATGCTGTTGCGCCATGATCTGGTCGCATTGGCCGAAGTGCCGTTGGACGGGAACCGCCGCGCCGATTTGATGGCGATCGACGCGCGCGGTCACATCGTGATCGTAGAGGTGAAGGTATCGCGCGCCGACCTTCTCGGCGATGCCAAATGGACCGACTATCTTGGATGTTGCGACCGCTTCTATTGGGCGGTCCCGCCCGGCTTCGATGTCACGCCGCTGCACGGAACGGCCTTTTTGCCTGAACGCACCGGTATTATCGTTGCCGATCGCTACGATGCTGTCATCGTGCGCGAGGCGCATAGCGTCCCCTTGCCTGCCGCAACCCGCAAACGCGCGACACTTGCCTTTGGACGGCGGGCCGGACGACGCTTGATCGGTTTGATCGACCCTGAGGCCGATGTCGGATTGGGGTGAAGGGTTACAGCTTAGGTCCGGAAACGGCGCGGCGTTCCTTTTTGGGCGTGGCATCGATCATCGTCGCGATTGCCGATCCGCGCGAATCCTGATGCGCATAGTCGCGCGCTGAAAATCCCTGGAGGCGATCGGCCTGGTCCGGATCGGCCCCGAGGTCGAGCAAGGCGCGCACCATCGTTGTATCGCGCCGCTGCACCGCGACGATCAGCGCCGTCTCGCCGCTGGCGTTCGCGAGGTTGATGTTGCCGCCAGCCTTTGCGAGCACCTGAATCATTTCGAGCCGGCCGAGGCGGGCGGCCAGCAGGATGCCCGATTCACCGCGACGATCTCTCAGATTGGCGTCGGCCCCTTTTGACAGGAGATAATTCAGATAGGGCATGTCGCCGCGCCGCACGACGATGTGGATCGCCCCCTCGCCTGAGTCCGAATCGCGCGTGTTGACTAAGGTTGCGCCGGGCTTGTCGAGAAAGCCGATGACCTCGTCATTCTTGCCATCCTTGATTGCCTGGAGAAATTTATAGCCAGGCGATTGGCCGAGCTGCGCGGCGGCGGGACCGGCCATGATGGCGAGGGGGGCAGTGGCGAGCAACGCAAGGGCGATGGAGGCGGTGCGGAGGGTCATCGAAAACGTCCTGGCATGGTCGAGAGACACGAGCGGTTTGGAGCAAAGCTTGCGCCTAAGGACCTAACAGATCATGGCTAGTCGCGCTATGAACCAGATCGCCCGCGCGCTTTCCGCGCTGTTTCTTGCTGTTTTGCCGGTCGCCTGTAGCGGACCCGCCACACCGGCGCGGGCACCGCTCGACGGTGTGGCTCTGGGCGGCCCGTTCACCTTGACCGATCAGGACGGCCGGACCCGTACCGATCGCGATTTCGCCGGGCGCTACCGCATCATGTATTTCGGTTACACCTTCTGCCCGGACGTGTGCCCGACCGACATGCAGACCGTCGGTGCCGGGCTGCGGCTGTTCGAGGCGAAGGATCCCGTGCGAGGGGCGAAGGTCGTACCGATCTTCGTGACCGTCGACCCAAAGCGCGATACACCGGCCGTGCTCAAGGCGTTCGTATCCGCCTTTCACCCGCGCATGGTCGGTTTGACGGGCAGCCCACAGGCGATTGCCGCCGTTGCCAAGGCGTATGGCGCGTATTTCGAGGCGGAAAAGCCCAATGCGGAGGGTGGCTATCTGGTGGCGCACGCCCGCCTTGCCTATCTTATGGATCCGGCGGGCAAGCCCGTCGCCTTGTTGCCGCAGGACAAGACGCCGCAAGACGTCGCAACCGAACTCGACCGATGGGTACGATGAGCCACGCTGATGACTAGCCGTTTCTGGGAAGAACCAATCGACACGCTCGATCGCGGCCAGTGGGAAGCCTTGTGCGATGGCTGTGGCAAATGCTGTGTCCATAAGCTGGAAGATGAAGAAACGGGCGAGCTATTGCCGACCAACGTGTCGTGCCGATTGCTCGACCGCGAGACGGCCTTGTGTTCCAATTACAAGCACCGCCATGCCTATGTCAGCGAGTGCGTGCGCTTGAGTCGATCCAATGTGCGGACGATCGACTGGCTGCCTGCGACTTGCGCGTACCGGCTGCGTGCGGCGGACGAGCCACTATATGACTGGCACTATCTGGTTTGCGGGGACCGCGAGGCGGTCCACCGCGTCGGGCAATCGGTGCGTGGCTGGACGGTGTCGGAGGACGATGCCGGTGAGCTGGAATTCCATCTGGTCGATCGCGAATTGTGAGTGCACCGCTCGAGGTCGTGCGCAACGCGCGGGCACGGCGGGCACGGTTATCGGTGGATTCGGCGACCGGCCGGGTACGGCTGGTGCTGCCGTCGCGCGCACCGTTGAAGGCTGCTTTGGCGTGGGCGGAAGGGAAAGCGGCGTGGATTGCGGCACAGCGCGCGCGCTTGCCGCAGCCACGGCCCTTCGAACCCGGCGCGCGTATCCCTTTCGGCGATGGTCATTTGATGATCCTGTGGGATGAGGCCGCTGCCCGCCGGGTTGAGCGGGACGGTAGCCTCCTGCGCTGTGGCGGCACGCGCGATGGCCTGTCGCGACGCGTGGGTCTGTGGTTGAAGCGCGAGGCCCTGCGCGTGTTGAGCGACGAGACCGCCGAGTTCGCCGCACGTGCCGGGGTCAGCGTGACCAAGGTTGCGGTTGGCGACCCCAAGACTCGCTGGGGCAGTTGCGCCTCGAGCGGCACGATCCGCTATAGCTGGCGGTTGATCCTGATGCCCGATTTCGTGCGCCGCTCGACCGTCGCGCATGAGGTGGCGCACCGCTTGCACATGAATCACAGCGCACACTTCTACCGCGTGCTCGCGTTGCTCGACGAACGCGACCCCGAGGAATCGCGTCGCTGGCTGCGCGCGAACGGTGCCGCGATTCACTGGGTCGGGCGCGAATCCTGACGATCGGCCGGCGCGTGCGTCGGGCTCGGGGCCGGGCGGGGCCCATCGCGGCCGAGGACACGATCGAGCCAGGCCTGGTCGAGTTTGTCGCCATCGCCCTTTTTCTTTTCCACTGGTGGTGGCGTATCGGATTGCTGCGGCGGCCGCGCTTCGATCGGGTTGCCATCGGCATCGACGCGCTGGCCGGGCTGCGCGGGCGGAGCCTGCCCGGGATCGACCGGATTGCCGTCGGCATCGACGAACAGGCCATTATCGGCTTCGCCGAAATAGGATTCCTGGTCGGGCTCGAGCTGGAATTCGGGTAGCGTCACTTTCGTATCGAACTGCTCGACCGGGCGGTTGGCGACGGCCACTTTCATGAAGGCGGCAAAGGCACGCGCGGGCGCGGTGCCGCCGTGCAAACCGGCAATCGGCTTGGCATCGTCGCGGCCCATCCATACGCCTGTCGTGAGCCCACTGGAAAAGCCCAGGAACCAGCCATCCTTGTTCGATGTGGTGGTGCCGGTCTTGCCCGCCACCGGGCGACCGATTTGGGCCGCTTTGCCGGTGCCGGTGTTGACGGTCGTCTGCAGCAGATCGGTCATTTCGGCGGCCACATAGGGTGCGACGAGCACATGGCTGGTGTCGACCGATTGGGCGTAGATCGTTTCTCCCGCTGCGGTCACCTTGGTGATGCCATATGGCGTCACCGCCACCCCCTTGTTGCCGACGCTGGCAAAGGCGCGCGTCATGTCGAGCAGGCGTACTTCGGAGGAACCGAGCACCATCGACGGGTGGGTGTTGACCTTGGTGGTGATGCCGAAGCGCCGCGCCATGTCGGCGATCGTGTTGAAGCCGATTTCCTGTCCGAGTTTCGCCGCCACGGTGTTGACCGAATAGGCAAAGGCGGTGCGCAGCGACATTGCGCCGCTATTGTGGCGTGAATCGTTGCGCGGGCTCCAGCCGTCGATCGTCACGGGTTCGTCGACCACCTGATCCTCGGGCTTGTGCCCGGCCTCGAGCGCTGCGAGATAGACGAACAGTTTGAACGCCGAGCCCGGCTGCCGCTCCGCCTGTGTCGCGCGATTATAGTTGGACGTCACATAATCGGTGCCGCCAACCATCGCGCGGACGGCACCATCGCGGTCCATCGCCACCAGCGCACCTTGCGCGCCCTTGGGGGCATTGTCGCGGATTGCGGCATCGGCGGCGCGCTGCATAGTGAGGTCGAGCGTTGTCCACACTTCCAGCGGACGTTGCGTCTCGTCGATCAGCAGTTCCAGCTGCGGCAACGCCCAATCGGTAAAGTAGCGCACGCTGTTCTGGCGCGCCTCGGGCACGAAGGCGATCTGGTCGATTTGCGCGTCGGCAGCCTGGGCGGCGGTGATCGCCCCGGTTTGCTGCATCAGCTTGAGCACAACGCCAGCGCGCCCGCGGGCGGCATCGATGTCGGCGGTTGGCGAGTAATTGGACGGTGCCTTGACCAACCCCGCGATCACTGCCGCTTCGGTCAAGCTCAGCCGTTCGGCACCGTGACCGAAGAATTTGCGCGAGGCCGCGTCGATGCCATAGGCACCGCCACCGAAATAGACCTTGTTGAGATACAGTTCGAGGATCTGGTCCTTGCTGAACTTTCGCTCCAGCGCGAGGGCGAGAATGCCCTCGCGGATCTTTCGACCGAATTTCTTGCTGGAATTGAGGAAAATGTTACGGGCGAGCTGTTGCGTGATGGTCGATCCACCCTGCATCCAGCGCCCACGCTCGAGCCGCACCTGGACCGAGCGCACCATCCCGATCGGATCGACCCCCGGGTGCGATCGAAAGCGGCGATCCTCGACCGACACCATCGCCTCGCGCATCACTGTGGGGATGCGGTCATAGGGTAGCCACTCGCCATAGCTTGGGCCCATCGACACGATCACCGTCCCGTCGGCCGCGTGGACGCGGATCATCTGGCCATTGGGGGACGATTTCAGCTCGTCGAAACTCGGCAGCTGCCCTTCAGAGACATAGACGGTTACGATCAACGCGATGAAGGCGATCAGCGCGAGACCGCCGCTGATTTGCGCGAGCAGGACCAGACGCCGACGCCACAAGGGCGCACGCGTCGAGCGAGGGGCGGGGGATGAGGAGCGAGCCATTGAGCGCTGCAGCGTTAGGCTTTGCCGGTCATTCCGGCAAGCCGTCGCCGCCGCAATCAGCCATGCGACTCGTCGCTATCAACACTCCCCCGAGCGCGAAAATCCAGGCTAAGCGAGTTCATGCAATAGCGCAGGCCTGTCGGCGGCGGACCATCGGGGAAAACATGGCCGAGATGTCCGTCACAGCGGGCGCAGCGCGCTTCGGTCCGCGTCATGCCGTGGGTACGATCGGTATGCTCGGTGACATAGTCGGGCGAGATCGGCTGGGTAAAGCTCGGCCAGCCCGAGCCCGAATCATATTTATCGGCCGAATCGAACAACGGCTGCGCGCAACCGCCGCAGCGATAGACGCCATCGGCCTTGTTGTTGTTATACCGCCCGGAAAAGGCAGGCTCTGTCCCGGCCTCGCGCAGGACATGATAGGCCTCCGGGCTCAGCTTTTTGCGCCATTCGGTTTCAGACAGGGTGAAGTGTTCCATGACGCTAATGATCCTGTGGCGCGGGTGCGCGGTCAAGTCGTGAATGCCCGATCCGCGTGAACGCGGCAATCGTATCGATCATACCAGGGAAGCGACCGAGCAGCGGCAGGAGCGCCGCCGTCAGCGCAGGCCATTCGGCTGCGTTGCGTACCGCTCCGGCCAACCGGATCGGTCGAGCCGTGGCGCTTGCGAAGCGCCTCTGGAAACGGTGTGCCCCGCCCGGCCCGTCCGCGAGATAGGCATGGCTTGCCCTGATTCCGCTCGCGATCGCGATGCCCATGCCTTCTCCGGCGAGCGAGGGGATGACTCCGGCCTGATCGCCGAGCCGGAAGAGACCCTGTGCCCCCCGCGTAGCGCGCCATCCATAAGGGACGTTGGCGATCGCGTCGATCGGCAGGCCGTCGCTGCGATATGCCAGGCGCTCGCCCAACCGGGGCTGATCGCGCGCGAGCTGGTCGAGCAGTGCGGCGGGAGATCCCGCTTCCAGCATGGCCGAGCGATGCACGGCCAGGCAGACATTGGCGCTGCCGTCCTCCTGGCGAACGATCCCGACATAGCCGCGATCGAACAGGTGCAGTTCGATCGCATCGCCGATCAGTCGATCGAGGCCGGGCGTCTGCGCGAGGCGAACGCGCAGACCCAAGACCGGGTCGTGCCCGCGCGCTTCGGCCGGGCGGGAGGTGCCTCGAACGTCGTGCTTGCCGCTGGCGAGGAACAGCGCGTCGCCGACCAGGTCGGCACCATCGTCGAGCCGCGCCGTCAAGCCGTCGATCGCCCGCGCCGCTACGCCGCGCTCGACAGCGGCACCTGCATCGATCGCGCGCTGGAGCAACACGCTGTCGAGCAGGCGGCGCGACACTCCGTGGGCGGCGCGGCGCAGCGGCGTTTCGACCAGCCGCTCGCCCGCGATCAGACGCACCGTGGTGATCCGCGCCGGGCCCAGCGCGGCAGGTTCCACGCCAAGCTTTTGTAGCGATTCGAGCGTTCGCCAGCTTAGAAAGCCGCCACAAATCGCGTCGCCGGTTTCGCGGCTGCGTTCCACCAGCAGGTGCGGGGCGCGTGCGTGCGCCAGCACGATCGCAGCGCTCGCACCTGCCGGGCCGCCGCCGACGATCAGCGCAGGTGTTCGACGCATAGCCGAAACGGAAAGGCGCGGTAGACCTGCGCGGTGACGCCTGCCTCTGCAAGGATCGGTGCCCATTCCGCGGGCCGATAGGAGCGGGCGATCGACAGGGTGCCGTCATGGCGCACGATCGGGTGCCAACGCGCCAGCGTCGCCAGAATCGGAAACCCGAAATGCGCAAAGCCGTGGCGATGGAGGTCGTTGATCAGCCATCCCTTCGCGCTCGCCCGCTCCATGAAGCGCAGAAACGCGATCAGCTGATCGTGCGTCATGTGGTGTGCGACGAGGCTGGAGATGACGAAATCCCATCTCTCGCCCGCCAGATCGGCATAGTCGCCGGTGATATAACGGATCGGTACGTCGGCGGGCGAATGCGCGGTCGCGGCGAGCGCGCTGCGGGGGTTGAGGTCGATGCCGACCAGCTCGGCCGCGATACCCCGCCGCGCGGCCCAACGCGCGATCCGGCGCAGCATGTCACCATCGCCAAAGCCGACATCGAGCAGCTTGAAACGACGCAGGCCAAGCGACCCGCGCCGCAGGAAATCTAGCGTCGGCCGCGCTGCCATCGTCACGACATTGACCTTGGCGAGGTCGCCGACCACCGTTGCATAAACCTCCGGGTCGAGATCGTCGGCGTCCATCAGCTCCTCCGCGATGCGCGCGCGCGCAGGCTCATGCCGCGCTCCGGAAGCCGAAGCCCTCGGCGGCAAGGCCCGGGCCGAAGGCGAGCGCCACCCCGTTGCGGACCGGCGGCCCGTCGAGCAGCCGCGCCAGCACGAACATCAAGGTGGCGGAGGACATATTGCCGTAATCCGACAGCACCGCGCGCGAGGCGTCGAGCGCGTCGTCCGGCAGTTTTGAGGCTATGTTCGACCGCGTCGAGGATCGATCGTCCTCCGGCATGGACTGCCCATCCATCGATCTCCAGCGGCGCGCGCCCACCGGTCGCGGCGGCGGCGAAGGCAGGGTCGCTCAGCCCGGCGGCGATGCGGGCGGGAACTTCGCCCGACAAATGCATCGCAAAGCCGTGATCGGTAATATCCCAGCGGATCAACGCCGCCGAATCGGGGAGCGTGGTCGCAAAGGGGTGGTCGAGTGCAAATCCGCGAGGGGCGGCGGTGACGAGCGCCGCTGCGGCACCGTCGCCGAATTGCAGCATGGCGAGCAGGGGTTCGAGCGCGGGATTGTCCTGCAGATGCAGCGTGGACAATTCGACACAGACCACCAACACCCGCGCGTCGGCATCGGATCGCACGATATGGCGCGCGCTGCGGAGCGCGGCGACCGCCGCGTAACATCCCATAAAGCCGATCAGCAGGCGCTCGACCGACGGCGCAAGGCCGATTCGCGCAGCGATGATCTGGTCGATGCCCGGCGCGACGAAGCCGGTACAACTCGCCACGACCAGATGGGTGATGGCATCGAGTGAAACCTGCGCGCCCAATGCCTCGATCGCAGCGATGCTCAGCTCCGGGGCCGCCTGCCCATAGCGTCGCATACGTTCGGCAGTGCCGGGCAGCACCGGATCGGCATAAAAACCGTCCGGATCGACGGGCGATCCGCCTTGCGCTCCAACGGGTAGGACGGACCAGCGATGCGCGATCGCGGCGCGCGCGGCCATCCGGTCGAAGATCCGGACGGCCCGTGCGTCAGGCAAGCGCGCGCGGGCCCAGTCAAGGAACGCCGCATGGATGTCCTGCGCCGGAACGGCGGTGCCGATCGCGGCGATGTGGGCAGTGCTGGACACATGGGACCTTTGCGGAGGCGGGCGGGAGCATCCGGCCAACGAACAACGCTACGACGCTGCTCCGATCCGGGAAGACACCCACGTTACGCACTCGTACCTACCCTACGTTTGAGCACGGCATTTGGATGCGTCGGCGCACAAGATTTGGTCGCAAGAGGAGCAGCCGCCGCTTAATCGAGAGCATATCGAGCGCGGATGAAGGTTTCAGCTCACGCCAGTGCGGCAATCAACTCGTGCTGGCGGATCGGCTTGTCGAGCACCGCGTGAAATCCGTTCATACTGGCTATCGCGCGGAGCGTCGGGTCGGGATAAGCCGTGATCAGTATGGATCGGCCATGCCAATCACGGCGCTGCATCGACCGGAGCACCCCGATCCCGTCGCCGTCGGGCAGCCGGTAATCGGTAATCAGCCACTCGGCCGTCGACACGTCGGTATCCTCAAGCAGGGCACGCGCGCTCGCGTAAGAGCGCACATCGAAGCCGCGCCAGTGCAGCAGCAGATGCAGCGAACGCCGCACGCCTTCATCGTCCTCTACCAGCAACAATTGCGGACGCGGTCCGGTGTCGACCGCGTTGTCATCGTCCATTGGACCGCTTTCCCATGTCATTGGGGGCACGGATGGCGGTCGCGGGCAAAGTTGTCTTTACGTAGACTTCCTAGGATTGCTCTCCAAGGCCGGCGGCAAAGGCGATACGCAGCGCGTCCGACAGCGCATGGACCTCCAGCTTGGTCATTACGTTGGCGCGGTGAACTTCGACCGTGCGCGGCGAAATGCCCAAATCATAGGCGATCGTCTTGTTGGGCAACCCCTGTGCCAGCCGGTCCAACACCTCTTGTTCGCGCGGGGTGAGGCGCGCGACCCACAGCTTCGCCGCCTCGCTCGATCGTGCGGCTGCATCGGCATGCGCGATCCGCGCGAAGGCGCGGTCGATCGCCGACAGTAGCACGGCCTTTTCGAAGGGTTTTTCGATGAAGTCGACAGCACCCGTCTTCATCGCCTGAACCGCGATCGAGACATCGGCATGGCCGGTGAGGATGATGACGGGCATGGTGATGCCGCGTGCGACCAATTCCTCCTGCACCGCAAGGCCATCGATCTCCGGCATGCGCACGTCGAGCAAGACGCAACCCGGTTCCGCTGCCTTGATCTCGCGCAGGAACGCGACTCCAGACGTGTGCAAGCGTACAGCATAGCCAGAGGTTCGCAGCAGGAACCCAGCCGAACGTCGCACCGAATCATCGTCGTCGACGACATGGATCAGACGTTGGTCGCTCATGCCGCAAACTCCTCTATTGGAAGCGTGAAACGAAAGACGGTTCCGCCCGTCGGGCGCGGCTCGGCGCGGATGTGTCCGCGATGCGCTTCCACGATCGTTCGGCAGATCGACAGGCCCAACCCCATGCCTGCGGGTTTGGTGGTCGCGAAGGCCTGGAACAGTCGCGCGGCGATGTCCGGCGAAAGCCCCGGGCCCGTGTCGGCGACCGAGACTTCGACCATGGCGTTATCGAGCGCGCAGGTCGAGATCGTGATGTCGCGGACTTCCTGCCCGGCCACGGCATCGATCGCGTTCCGGATCAGGTTCACGAGAACTTGCTGGATCTGGACACGATCGACCGTGACGGTGGTGATATCGGGGGCCAGCTCGAAAAAGGCGCGAACGCCTCGTTCACGCGCGCCGATCAGGGCGAGGCGACTCGCCTCGTCGATCAATCGCGGTAGATCCTCCACCCGCCGCTCGACCTCGCCACGCGCCACGAAATCGCGCAGGCGACGGACGATCTTGCCAGCGCGCAAGGCTTCGCTGGTGGATTCCTCGATCGCCTCGCGCAGCAGCGTGGCTGCCTCGGCACCACCGGCGTCAAGCAGTTCGCGACCCGCCTCAAGATAATTGGCGATCGCGGTCAGCGGCTGGTTCAATTCATGCGCCAAGGTCGAAGCCATCGTACCCATCGCACTCAGCCGCGATACGTGAATCAGCTCGGATTGGAGCTCTTTCAACCGCAATTCCGCGTGCTGCTGTTCGGTCAGGTCGTGAATGAAGCCGGTAAAGATGCGATGTCCGTCGCTATTGGCCTCGCCGACCGATAGCTTCATGGGGAATTCGGTACCGTCGCGACGCTGGCCGACGACGATGCGACCGATGCCGATAATGCGGCGCTCCCCGGTTTCGCGATAATGGGCGATATAACGGTCATGCCGTGCGGCATCCGATGGCGGCATCAGGATTTCGACATTCGCGCCCACGACCTCGGCTTCGCTGTAGCCGAACAGGCGCTCGGCGGCGCTGCTGAACGACAGGATGATGCCGCGCTCGTCGATAACGATCATCGCATCGGGGACGGTTGCGAGGATCGAGCGCAGGTGCAATTCGCTGCGCGCCAGTGCGGCGGCGGCTGCCTGGCGGCCCGTGATGTCATAGATCATCTGCCCGAAGCCGCGCAGCGTCCCATTGGCGCTGTGGATCGCGGTGATCGCGACGTCGGCGAAGAATTCGGAACCATCCTGACGCACCCGCCAGGTGTTTTCCCGCAGGCGACCACGCGCGCGAACCTTGGCCATGTCCGCATCGGGCTTGGCTGCGCCGCGATCTTGCAGACTATAGAGCTTTTCGCCGCTTTGGCCGATCACGGCATCGGGCCGATATCCAAACAAGATCTCTGCTCCCACATTCCAAGACCGGATCCGTCCCTCGGTATCCAGCACGAACATGGCGCGGTCGGTTGCGCCCTCGACGAAGAGCGCGAGCGTTTCGGGGTCTACCGTATCGCCGATCGCCATATCTGTGTCTTTGCCGTCCACGTGCTGTGCGTCCCATCCGTGAATCCACCTAGGTCCCTGTTTTGCGCCGGATCAAATCCGCGAGCGCGCCATGGCCATACCCAGCCATAGAACTTAAACACGGAGGACCCTATGCGCACATATAGATTTTTGGCGCTCGCAGCTGTTTCGACGGCGATCGTCGCGTCGCCCGCTTATGCCGAAAAGGGCGACGTTCTGGTGCGCGTGCGCGCAATCGTCGTCGCGCCCAACGAACGCAGCGGCCCGGTGACTCCGGCGTTTCCTGGCAGCAAGGTCGGGGTGTCGGATTCGGTGATGCCGGAAATCGACTTCACCTACATGGCGACCAAGCACATCGATAGTGGTCCTCTGGGAGTAGACGCACTCGATCACTTCAGGATTACGGCGTTGCGGCTGGCAGCGCGCACCAGCACGCACCAATATCGCTTGGGCATCCGGTAGCGGCATGCCGATCGGTAGGGCGGCGGCGACAGCAGCTTGCGCTGCCGGCAATTGGTCCGTTTGGCCAAAAGCTGTCTCAATGTCCGCGAACCGCAAAGTCGGAGCGGCCGGATGCTCAGGGGTGCCAGCATATACTGCGGAGGTAGCCAAGCCGACAACCAGAACTGGTAGCCACTGCGGCGATATAAGCCACGAGCGCACGGTCTAGGCGCTGGCCAAGGCAGGCGTGCGCGACATGATCGCTTCATCGACTGCCTCGTTGATCAGAATGGCGAGCTTCGCGCCAGCAAAGCGGGCGCTCGGAAGATGCCACACTCTGCCAACGACGTAGGCCTTGCGGTCGATCTCGACCTCTTCACCGCACGAAGGCAGGGCGTCAAAATGCATTGCGCCCTTGTCTTTGGCGGTACCGACGTCAACGCCGTGATAGACGGTGACGAGCATTTCTCTTTCTCCAGAAGGGGGATGATGATCAAAATGACGGAATGAGAATAATCACCTTGACGGTGACATCCCCTTGAGCCGCGCGTGCATGCGCAAGCACGCGGCGGATATCGCCAGCGGTTCCAGAACATGCCTCGCCGAAACTGCATCGTCGCTGCCGGGCCCGTAGATCCAGATGCGATCGGGCAGATTCGCATCGCGTTCCATCCAGTGGCCCGGTGGAACGAGGGTCGCCGCCGCTGCCTTCTCGCCGGAATATCGTAGCGCGCGAACGCGGCTACCGTCGCCATAGCGCCAAACCGCTATCTCAAGTTCTTCCAGATTCACCAGTCCGGGAAATACCGTTCGGGCGGCTCTGTTGCAAAAATCGTGAAGCTTGAGCATGCTTGGCGGAGATTGGACGGACGGAACGATGACGGATTTCAAGTGGCGCCATTTCCAGGGTGATGTGATCCTGTGGGCGGTGCGCTGGTATTGTCGCTATCCGATCAGCTATCGCGACCTTGAGGAAATGCTGGCGGAACGCGGCATTTCGGTCGACCATACGACGATCTATCGCTGGGTCCAGTGCTACGCCCCGGAGATGGAGAAGCGGCTGCGCTGGTTCTGGCGGCGTGGCTTTGATCCGAGCTGGCGCCTGGATGAAACCTACGTCAAGGTGCGGGGCAAGTGGACCTACCTGTACCGGGCAGTCGACAAGCGGGGCGACACGATCGATTTCTACCTGTCGCCGACCCGCAGCGCCAAGGCAGCGAAGCGGTTCCTGGGCAAGGCCCTGCGAGGCCTGAAGCACTGGGAAAAGCCTGCCACGCTCAATACCGACAAAGCGCCGAGCTATGGTGCAGCGATCACCGAATTGAAGCGCGAAGGAAAGCTGGACCGGGAGACGGCCCACCGGCAGGTGAAGTATCTCAATAACGTGATCGAGGCCGATCACGGAAAGCTCAAGATACTGATCAAGCCGGTGCGCGGTTTCAAATCGATCCCCACGGCCTATGCCACGATCAAGGGATTCGAAGTCATGCGAGCCCTGCGCAAAGGACAGGCTCGCCCCTGGTGCCTGCAGCCCGGCATCAGGGGCGAGGTGCGCCTTGTGGAGAGAGCTTTTGGCATTGGGCCCTCGGCGCTGACGGAGGCCATGGGCATGCTCAACCACCATTTCGCAGCAGCCGCCTGATCGGCGCAGAGCGACAGCCTACCTCTGACTGCCGCCAATCTTTGCAACAGAGCCGTCGGAGGAGGAAATTCCGGAGTTGGCGGATTGGTACGATCGCTGGGACCGGGCGAGCGCGGAGACCTTCGCGCCGCCGGAGATCCCCTTTGGGCCTTTTGCCTCGCGTCGAAAGCGTAAGCCTGACCTGCGGGCCATGGCGTAAAGCAATCTGAAAGTGATGGTTAAGGAAAAAGCCGCAGCCCGACCAGGTTGCGGCTTTTCTGTTCTGCACGCCAACGTTCATTCAGGTGACGAACAACAAGCTGGAATTCGGGAATGGGCGACGAGACGCCGCCCAGCCTTCAATGCTTATACTGACGCGAGGGCGATCGCGATGCCCTGACCAACGCCGATGCACATGGTCGCGAGGGCGAATTTGCCGCCGGTGTTCGCCAGCTCCAGCGCCGCCGTGCCCGTGATCCGTGCGCCCGACATACCCAATGGATGTCCTAAGGCGATGGCACCCCCATTTGGATTCACGCGAGGATCGTCGTCGACGATGCCAAGGTCACGCAACGTCGCAAGCCCTTGAGATGCGAACGCTTCGTTGAGCTCAATGACATCGAACTGCTCCTGGCGCATTCCAAGGCGGGACATCAGCTTTTTGGTCGCCGGCGCAGGGCCAAATCCCATGATCCTCGGTGCTACACCTGCGGTCGCGCCACCCAGAACGCGTGCGATCGGAGTCAGTCCGAATTTCTTGACGGCGGCTTCGGAAGCCAGAAGGATTGCCGCCGCTCCGTCATTCACGCCTGACGCATTGCCTGCGGTCACAGTGCCGTCGGCGCGGACAATCGGTCGGAGCTTGCCGAGAGCATCGATGGTTGTCGCGCGGGGATGTTCGTCCGTGTCGACGATTAGTGCGTCGCCCTTCTTTTGCGGGATCGTGACCGGGGTGATCTCTTTAGCGAAGCGGCCATTTGTCTGGGCCTGTGCTGCTTTCGCTTGCGAACGCACCGCGAAAGCATCCTGGTCCTCGCGGCTGATCTTGAAGTCATCCGCCACGTTCTCGGCGGTTTCCGGCATCGAGTCGACGCCGTACTGCTTTTTCATGAGTGGGTTGATGAAGCGCCAGCCAATCGTTGTGTCGTGAATCTCCATCGAACGAGAGAAAGCCGTCTCGGCTTTTGGAACGATAAAGGGAGCACGGCTCATGCTTTCGACGCCGCCGGCGATCACCAGGTCAGCTTCACCGGAAGCGATAGCGCGCGCACCGGTGATTGTGGCATCCATGCCGGAGCCGCACAGGCGATTGATGGTTGTTCCGGGAACGCTCACAGGCATGCCCGCGAGCAAGGACGACATGCGTGCAACGTTCCGGTTATCCTCGCCTGCCTGGTTGGCGCACCCGAACACCACTTCATCGATGGCTTCGAAGTCGAGGTTGGGATTTTGCGCCATGATTGCCTTCAAGGGGATAGCGCCGAGATCGTCAGCCCGCACGGATGAGAGCGAGCCACCGAAGCGGCCGATCGGCGTGCGGATATAGGCGCAGATATAGGCTGGGGACATCGGATTCCTCCAAAAAGTATGGGTTGGTTCAATCGAGCAATGCGAGGTTCCCGCGGCGGCCGCCGCCGACTACGGTCGCAAGAGTACGTTCAAGGCGGTAACGTGGTTGACGCTTCGCCCAGAAGAGTGGTCCACCAAGATGTTTCGGAAAGCCATATCCGTTGATCATCACCAGATCGATATCTGAGGCACGCGAAGCGATGCCGTCTTCCAGAACGAGCAGGGCCTCGTTGACGATCGCGCAAAGCGTGCGCTCCTGGATTTCGTCCCGGTCCAGCGACCTCGGCGCAGCGCCATAATGTGCCCGCGCCTTCGCGATGAGATTTCTCACGTCTGGGTCCGATGCGCGTTGGCCATCGTCATACCGATACCAGCCGGCACCTGTCTTGCGGCCGAGCCGGCCGGCTTCAACAAGCCATTCGAGGACCGGAACGTCACCATCCTTGTCCCCGCGGGCCTCCTGCTTCCTCTTCCGGTTAGCCCAAGCTATATCGAGCCCTGACAGGTCCGACACGCTGAACGGCCCCATGGCAAAACCGAGCGCCTCAAGGGCGGTATCAATTTCGTCCGGGCTTGCGCCATCGATCAGCATCGCTTCGCTCTGTGCGCGGTAAGCATTGTAGATGCGGTTGCCGATGAAGCCTTCTCCGACTCCGGAAACGACGGCGACTTTCCGAAGCGTCTTGCGATCGCAAAAGCGGCCTGCAGGACTTCCGGTGATGTTTCTTCGCCCCGAACAATCTCCAGAAGCTTCATGATGTGCGCCGGCGCAAAGAAATGCAGTCCAACGACGGATTGAGGACGCGTGGTCGCGGCGGCTATGACATTCACATCGAGATAGGAAGTGTTGGTCGCAAGGATCGCATTGGTCTTGGCGAAACTGTCGAAACGAGCCATGAGCTCAGTCTTCACGGCCAGATCCTCGAAGGCAGCTTCGATGAGCAGATCGCACTCTGAAAGATCTTCGAGATCATGGACCAATGTCAGCTCGGCGGGGTTCGAAGCTTTCGCGAGAAAACCTTCGATGCGGGTCCGTGCGCTTGCTAGGGCCTCTTGTTTGAGGTCCGTGAGCTTCACCGGATAACCTGCGGCGAGAAAAGCGGCGGCGATCCCCGCGCCCATGGTTCCGGCTCCGACGATACCGACTGTCTCGATCGACAAGGGCGAAGCGTCCGCGAGGCCCTCGACACGCGCGGCCTGCCTTTCCGCAAAGAAAAGATGCCGCAGGGCCGCCGACTCATCGGAATCGCGGAGGCGCCGAAATGCGGTGCGGGCTGACGCGAGCGCGTCATCGAAGGGAACCGTGACTGCCTGCCAGATTGCTTCGGTCTGGTCGAAGACGAAGGGTCGCCCGCGACCGCGTTTCAAGACCTGCTGGACGGCAAGGTCAAACGCCTTGTGATCGAAGGGCTTTGGTTCTCTGTCCCTTAATCTGATCTTCGTGGTCCCGAAGGCACGAGCATAGGCAATCGCATCGTCTGGAATTTTCCCAACAATAGCGTCGATGAGGCCGAGGTTCTTGGCTTCTGGAGCTTTGACTTGACGGCAAGACGCGATCATGTCGAGTGCGGTGACGGCATCAGTCACCCGAGGCAGTCGGACGGTGCCCCCGGCACCTGGAATTATTCCGAAGGTTCCTTCCGGCAGTCCGACGGCAGCCTTTTCCGTCGCGATCCGCGCGTCGCAACCGAGGGCGATTTCGTAGCCACCGCCGAGTGCCGCCCCTTCGATTGCCGCGATGACTGGCTTCGAGCACTGCTCGATGGTTTCAATGACATCCGGCAATGTGGGATCGGTCAGGGGTTTGCCGAACTCCTTTAGGTCGGCTCCGGCGATGAACGTACCGTTTTTTCCAAGAAGGACGATCGACTGAACGTCGTGTTTCGCAGCGAGATGGTTGATGGCGTCGATCATAGCTTCGCGGAGATCGCGCGAGAGCGCATTGACAGGCGGATTGTCGATCGAAACCAGGCCGACACCATCAACGATTTCGGTGGTGGTAAGACCTGAGCCAAATTTCTGAACGAGGGGCGAGGGGGTCTCTGTAGTCATAGCGGGCTCCGTAAGGATTGTTCGAGCCGTCGGTCCAGCCTCCCTCCGACGCCGTGCTTGCAAGCCCGCCGAAGAACGAAGGCTGAGTGAGGGGACGCTTACGAGGCGGCCTTGATCATGTTCTTGGCGATCACAATCTGCTGGATCTGCGTGGTGCCCTCGTAGATGCGGAACAGCCGAGCATCGCGATAGAACCGTTCGATGCCGTATTCGGCCATATAGCCGGCTCCGCCATGAATCTGCACGGCGCGGTCGGCGACTCGACCGACCATCTCGCTTGCGAACATCTTGCAGCACGCGGCATCGGTCGTCACGTCCTGGCCTGCATCACGGCGCCGTGCAGTTTCCAGCACCATGCAACGTGCGGCGTAGGCTTCCGTGCGACTATCGGCGAGCATCGCCTGGATGAGCTGGAATTCGGCGATCGGTTGTCCGAACTGCTTGCGGTCCATTGCATAGCGCAAACTGTCCTCGATCAAGCGTTCGGCCATTGCAACACAGATCGACGAGATGTGCAGGCGACCGCGATCCAACGTCTTCATGGCTGTACGGAAGCCCTGGTTCTCAACGCCGCCGAGAAGCGCGTCGAACGGGACCAGGCAATCCTCCAAAATCACATCCGACGTATGAGAGCCCTTCTGACCCATCTTGCGGTCGATGGGGCCGAGCGAAAGGCCGGGCGTTCCTGCTTCGACCAGAAACGCCGAGACACCTTGGGCGCCGGGCTTCGAGGCGTCAGTGCGTGCGAAAACGGTGAAAAGACCGGCGTGAGGGGCGTTTGTGATGAAGCGTTTCGTGCCATTTATCACATAGCCGTTCTCAGTGTGCTTTGCAGTGGTTCGTACCGACGCAGCATCCGAGCCAGCTTCCGGCTCGGTCAGCGCGAATGAGCTGATGAGTTCGCCGGTGGCAAGGCGAGGCAAATACCGCTGCTTCTGCTCTTCCGTGCCGTCGAGAATGAGGCCGAGCGAGCCGATACCGTTATTGGTCCCGATAAGCGAGCGGAAGGCGGGAGAGGTCTTGCCCAGCTCCAGTGCGATCCGGACTTCTTCCTCCATATTGAGACCAAGGCCACCGTACTCTTCGGGAATCGTCAGGCCGAATAGACCTAAATTCGCGATCTCCTGGCGGATTTCGACCGGGATAGCATCGTTATCGGCGACCTGTTCCTCGAGAGGACGAAGACGCTCTCTAACGAAACGCCCGACCGTATTCACCAGTTCATTCATCGTGTCTGAATCGAGAGCCATGTAGTCTCACCTGTTTGCTTGCGCCACCAATGGCATTTAAAGCATTTATATACTGTTTGGACGGTAAGTAAATAAGCCAGGAGACCCGATTCGAAAAATACCGAATGAATTCGAGCCGTTGGATCATCAGTCCCGTCAGCATCGCTGCGAATGCGGACCGGGGCATGAAACTCCGGTCCGCTACGCTGTCGTGGTCTGCCATCCGTATTTCGCGTACGCTATGCGGCGAGTTCCGCTGTAACTCGATTGAGAACCTTGCCGATCTTCTCGATTAAGAAGTCTGCGTCCCCCACGGTGATCGTGAGAGGCGGGCAAATCGTGAGCGCGTCGACGGCTGCGCGCAAAAGCACGCCCTCCTCGGCGAGATACGCATTTGCCTTGGCGCCCAGTTCTCCGTTCTTGAGGCCGGCTGCATTTGGGAAATTCTGCTTGAACAGTTCCACGGCGGCGACCAATCCAACGCCACGAACCTCTCCCACCAACGGATGATCCGAGAAACGTTGCAGGCCGTCACGCAGGTATTGACCGACGCGTGATGCGTTGCCGACGAGGTCGCGATCTTCGATGACGGCGATGTTTTCGAGTGCCACGGCCGCCGCAACCGGATGCGCACCGCCGGTAAAGCCGTGGCCGAAGGTGCCTATGCGATGGCTCTCATCAGCAATCGGTTGGTACACCTTGTCATTCACGAGCAGAGCGGAAATCGGAAGGTATGACGAGGAGAGCGCCTTCGAGAGAACCATAATGTCCGGTTTGATATCGTACGTCTGGGAACCGAACATGTTACCGGTTCGGCCGAAGCCGCACACGACCTCGTCAGCGACCAACAGTATATCGTATTTCCGCAGAACGGCCTGAATCTTCTCCCAGTAGGTCCGCGGAGGAACGACAACACCTCCGGCGCCGAGGACCGGCTCGCCGAAGAAGGCAGCGATTGTCTCCGGACCTTCATCGAGGATCAGCTTCTCCAGTTCGTTCGCCCTTCTGGATGCAAAATCCTCTTCGCTTTCACCAGGTTCCGCATCGCGCCAGAAATGGGGGCTGCCCGTACGTAGGACGTTGGCAATGGGCATGTCGAAGGATTCGTGATTGTAGGAGAAAGCGGTCAGGCTGCCCGAGGCCAGCGTGACACCATGATAGGCGCGTTCTCGGGCAATAAGCTTTTTCCGCTGGGACTGGCCGAGCGCATTCGACCTGTACCAGATCATCTTGATTGCGGTATCATTGGCTTCGGAACCGGAATTCGTGAAGAACACCTTGCTCATCGGGACCGGGGCGATCTCTACTAGCTTTTCCGCAAGATCGATCGCCGGCATATGCGTCCGGCTAGTAAAATTGTGGCCAAAGCTCAGGCGTTCCATCTGCCGTGCAGCGGCTTGCACGAGACGCCGCTCGCCGAAGCCGACGGCGACGCTCCAAAGGCCGGCCATGCCTTCAAGGTAGCGCTTCCCGTTGCTGTCGTAGACGTAAGCCCCCTCAGCCCGGTCAATGATAAGCGGCGTCGTCGCTTCATGCTTCCGGGCGTCAGTATAGGCGTGGAAGTGGTACGCAATATCCCGCGCTTCATTGGAGTTGGGTATCATCGTCATCTTCATTCACTTTCTTTGTGGAGAGCTGCATTCGCAGCTCTCCTGCTTGATGGTAGGAACGCACAGTCTCACTTCGAGACATCGACACCGAGCCATTTGATCGACTGTCCGTCGTCAGGGTTTTTGGGACAACAGGCGGCGTGAGCTAACGGAGGCTCTGGCCCATCAGGTTTGTCATTTTAGGCGGCGGCGGCTCGATGAAGCAAGCGGCGCTGTATGATGGTTTCGCGTTTGATCCTTTCCCTTTCCAGCATGATGATGTCGCCGCGGCCGAAGTAGACGTCGGCGGGTGTGAGGTTGCCGAGGCTCTCATGGTAGCGGCGATGGTTGTAATGATCGACGAACGCCGCGATCTGCTGCTCGAGATCACCCGGCAGGAAGTAGTTCTCGAGCAGGATGCGGTTTTTGAGCGTCTGATGCCATCGCTCGATCTTGCCCTGGGTCTGGGGATGGCAGGGCGCTCCGCGCGTATGTTCCATGCCCTTGTCGGATAGCCATGCGGCGAGATCGGACGACACGTAAGACGGGCCGTTGTCGGACAGGAGCCGCGGCCGCTGCACAACTCTGGCGCTGTCACAGCCTGATGCCGTGAGCGCCATGGTCAGCGTGTCGGTGACGTCTTCGGCCTTCATCGTGGTGCACAGCTTCCAGGCGATGATGTAGCGTGAGAAGTCGTCGAGCACGGTCGACAGGTAGAACCACCCCCAGCCGATCACCTTCAAGTAGGTAAAGTCGGTCTGCCAGAGCTGGTTGGGCGCTGTGGTCTTGTCGTGGAACTCGTCGGCGGCCTTGATGACGATGAAGGCGGACTGGTGATCAGGTCATGGGCCTTGAGCAGGCGATAGACCGAGGATTCCGAGACGAAGTAGCCCTTCGTGTCGGTGAAGGTGACCGCCAGTTCCCGTGGCGACAGTTCCGGCTCGTTCAGCGCCAGCTCGATGATCTGATCGCGCACCTCATCGGGGATGCGGTTCCAGACCCGGCTCGGCCGGGGGCTGCGATCCTCCAGAGCGTCGACGCCGCCGGCAAGGAAGCGGTCATACCAGCGGTTGAAGGTCGATCGCGGAATACCGAGTTTCTGCAATGTGCGCCGCGCCGACAGGTGCGAGTTCTCGACCAGGCGGATGATCTCCAGCTTCTCGGATGCGGGATATCTCATTCGTCGTCGCCCCCATCCGCAATCATGCTTTTTTTAAGAATCCGCAGTTCCAGCGCCTGTTCGGCGACAACCTCCTTGAGATCGCGCGCCTCCTTGCGCAGCACCTTCACCTCATCGCTGGTGGCGGCGCGGGCCGTATCGCCGGCCAGCCGCTTCTTGCCGGCTTCCAGGAATTCCTTCGACCAGGTGTAATACAGGCTCTCGGCAATCCCCTCGCGCCGGCACAGCGCCGCGATCGACTCTTCGCCGCGAAGGCCTTCCAGCACGATGCGGATCTTCTCCTCGGACGAATACTGCTTGCGGGTCGCACGGCGGATGTCCTTGATGACCTGCTCTGCCGGCGCTTTCCCGGTTCCGGATTTCTGTCTCATCTTCGCTCCTTTGAAAGGCTACGATGAACCAGAAATCCTCCGTTCTCAGTTAAGCCAATTTGGTCCCATCAGTGATGACGCCGGACATTCTCCCGCCTTATTAGGCGTTGGCGCTCCCGCAAGCCCATTCCTGCATGCCTCCCCCCAGACTTTTGATTGATCATGGCCTCACACCGTTTTGAGTTTCAACGCGCTGAAAACTTTTAACGGATGTAAATATTTATGCAATTCCGTGATGACCGCCGGCGGCTGGCGACGCGACATACGGTCGTCCGACGGACTGTCTGATTGACCTGGCACACTTTCTCGACGCGTCCAAACTTCAATCGAACAAAAACTTTGTATCTAATAAAAATATTCCTTGCAATAAAAATATTTTGTGCGAACTGTGATGCCGCTGGAGGAGCGTGGCTGAGGGAGCGCGGCCGTGCAGGTGTCTCGTAGTTCGACAATTGGGCTATCCCCAATTCGATCAGGCCGCCACTGTGCCCTTCACATCCGTAATTTCTGAAAATGCGCATTGTATTGGACAAGCTGTGGGTTGGCTGCAAGAATTACACTGATCTTGTTGGTTTTGGTGAAGGAGGATGGGGTCGTGTCCTCATCGCTGGCGCGGGCGTCACGTCCGCTATCGCCGTTTTGGGGTTCCTCATCGGGTCTATTCTTGGCAGCCTCGTTGCCTGGGCAAAAAATGTCACCAATCCGTTTGGCTCGTGGCGTCGCCGACGCTTACACGACCACACTGCGAGGCGTGCCTGATCTTCTGGTCATCTATCTACTCTACTTCGGCGGAAACTCACTTTTGTCGACCTTCGCCGGCTTCTTCGGGGCGAACGGTTTTGTTGGAATGCCTACGTTCGCTACTGGGGTTCTCGCGATCGGGATCATTTCTGCCGCTTATCAAGCTGAAGTGCTTAGAGGCGCTTTCAACACTGTCGCCAAGGGCAGTATCGAGGCGGCTCATGCGGTTGGCATGGGCCGTTGGCTACTGTTCAGGCGCGTCGTTGCACCACAGGTACTGCACTACGCATTGCCGGGCCTCGGCAACACATGGCAATTGGCCCTGAAAGAGACGGCCCTCATCTCGGTCGTCGGGCTTGTGGAACTGCTTCGGCAAGCTCAAATGGCTTCGGGTTCAACGCGCCGACCGTTTGAGTTCTTTATCACGGCTGGACTGCTCTATCTGACAATCACCGTGGTCTCGTCGCTTCTCTTCCGCTTCGCCGAGTATCGCTCTGCGTGCAGGATGGGGGGCTAAACAGTGATCGATTTCGGTTTTCTCTGGCAGGCTTTCGTCAGGCTCATTGCCGGTTTGCCTATTACGCTCGAATTGGCCGCAACGGCGATACTTGTCGGGACAGTCCTGGCAACAGCCCTGGCGATTGTTGCGCACCTGCGGGTCCCCGTCGCTTCCCAATGCGTTGCCTTTTTCGTCTTTTGCATACGCGGCTCGCCGCTCCTCCTGCAGATGTTCATCATCTACTACGGCCTCGGACAGTTCCGTCACGAACTCCAGAGTTGGGGTGTCTGGCCGTTTTTCCGTGAACCTTACTGGTGCGCCATCACTGCTCTAGTGCTTAGCGTCGGCGCCTATGGAAGTGAGATCATCCGCGGAGGGCTAAAGTCCGTTTCGGCCGGATTGATTGAGGCGGCAAGGGCTTGCGGCATGTCCGGTTTTCTACTGTACAGGCGCATCATCCTTCCGATCGCATTCCGGCAGGCTTTGCCAGCCTACGGCAATGAAGTCATTCTCGCGGTAAAAGCAACTTCCCTCGCTTCCACCATCACCATCATGGAAGTAACTGGTATAGCTGCGGAGCTAATCTCCCAGACATTTCGCGCTTTCGAAGTGTTTATCGTCGCTGGTGCAATTTATCTGACGCTCAACTTCATAATAACCCGCCTGATCGCTCTACTTGAATACCGTCTGTCACCGCATCAGCGCGATCTCCCCGTCAAAACAAACATTGAGGCGCGGCCATGACGTCAATCGAGACGAATAACGTTCCCGTAATTTCCATTCGCGACCTCCATAAAAAACTTTGGCGATCTTGAGGTGCTAAAGGGCATCACGTTCGAAGCACATGAAGGAGAGGTGGTCTCGATCCTTGGATCGTCGGGCTCTGGCAAGTCCACAATGCTCCGGTGCATCAACATGCTCGAAACCCCGAGCGCGGGAACAATCGCCATCCGGGGCGAGGAAATCGCCATGCGAACGACCAAGAATGGAACCCGTCCCGCGGATCGAAAACAGCTCGACCGGATTCGGTCAGACGTCGCGATGGTGTTCCAAGGCTTCAATCTATGGCCACACATGTCGATCCTCGAAAACGTCATTGAAGCGCCGGTCCATGTTCAGAAGCGTTCAAAAACGGAATGTGTGGACGAAGCAATGTCACTGTTGGCGAAGGTGGGGCTTTCCGACAAAGCCAACAGTTACCCCAGACACCTATCGGGCGGGCAGCAGCAACGCGCAGCGATTGCAAGGGCGCTTGCTCAGCGGCCAGCAGCCATCCTGTTCGATGAGCCGACATCGGCGCTAGACCCGGAGCTTGTCGGGGAGGTCCTGAAGGTCATTCGAGATCTGGCTAAAGAGGGACGAACAATGCTCATTGTCACCCACGAGATCAATTTCGCACGGGAGGTTTCGAACCGCATCATTTTTCTGGAAAAGGGTACGCTCATCGCGGACGCGCCGCCCGCAAAACTCTTCTCTGAAGCTGCACCGGACCGCTTCAAAAAGTTTATCTCCAAAACCTTACACACTTCCTCCTAGGCCGTCCGCGGCTCCGGTTGTGCGGTGCGCCACAACGCTATCGTGTAGCCTCCAAGACACTAAATTCTGAGCGGCATGGCGATTGACATGCCGCTATCAGTTATATACTGTTCGGACGGTAAGTAATTAGGTCGCTTCCGCCCGAGCAGTCTGGTGCATTAAGCGGCTCGATTCACCGTGAGGAGAAGAGCTGCCCCGCCTTATCCGCGTAGGCCTTTCTCCGATATTTTGTTGAAACGGATAGAGGAAGGATCGCGTTTCCGATGAGCGTCGCACTGAACGGAATCAAGGTTCTCGACCTGTCTCGCGTTTTGGCCGGCCCCTGGGCAACAATGACGTTGGGTGATCTCGGTGCTGACGTGCTGAAGATTGAGCAACCTGGAACCGGGGACGACACCCGGACGTGGATGCCGCCGGCTGTGGAGGGTGTTTCAACCTACTATCTGGGCGCAAATCGCAACAAGAAGAGCGTTGCGATCGACATCGGCAAGCCGGAAGGAAGAGATCTGATCATTGAACTCGCAAAAAAGAGCGATGTCCTGATCGAGAACTTCCGCCCGGCCTCGCTCAAGAAATTCAAGCTCACCTATGACGATCTGAAGGACATCAACCCTCGGCTCATCTATTGTTCCATATCGGGTTATGGCCGCGGTCACGAGCTGGAGGAGCGTCCGGGTTACGACTTCATTATCCAGGCTGAATCTGGATTCATGTCGATTACGGGCGAAAAGGATGGCGAGCCGATGCGGCTCGGTGTCGCCTTCATCGATCTCATATCGGGCATGAATGCCGTGCAAGCAATTCTCGCTGCCCTGTTTATGCGCGAACGCACCGGAAAGGGCCAGTGGCTCGACATCAGCCTGACCGACAGCGCGATGTTCATGTTGGCCAACGTCGCGTCGGGTCATCTCAATACCGGAAGAGAAGCGTTGCGCTATGGCAACGCTCATCCGAGCATCGTACCATATCAACTGTTCGATTGCGTCGATGGCCGAATTGCACTCGCAGTCGGAAACGACGAACAGTTCCGGCGGTTCTGCAAGATCATCGGTCTGCCGGATCTCGCGATGGATGAGCGGTTCGTCACCAATAAAGGACGAACCGAGGCGCGTGATGAGTTACTGCCGATCATCGAGGACAAGTTGCGCGATCGTAAACTGCATGAGCTTCTCGCCGAACTTCGCGCCGTCGGAGTCCCGGCTGGCGAGCTTCGCACTGTCGGCCAGGCGTTCGCTAGCGATGTTGCAATCCTTCGGGACACTGTCGTTTCGGTTCCTTCCGAAAGGATCGGCACCTTCCGCTCCGTGCGCAGCCCGTTGCGCATGTCGGAAAGTCCGTTTGCTCCGCCGACACTTCCACCCGAGGTCGCGAGCATACCCGCCAAGTCCTTCAGGCCGAGCTGGATCTGAGCGCAGATCGGGTCGATCAGCTTTTGGAGATGGGCGTAGTTGCCGGTATCCCGGCGACGACCCGAAAGTAGCTCTGATGCAGAAGGAGCGCGTTCGCCGCCAGGGCCGTCCACCCACGATGGAGAATGCACGCGGCAAGATTCTGGACGAAGCCGCCGAACTGTTCGCGCGGGAGGGCTTCGATGGGACTTCGTTAGGAAGTGTCGCGGAAGCGGTCGGCGTCACCAAGGCCGCGATCTACCATTACTTCCCGAACAAGAAGGAAATATACGAGGCTATCATCGTCCGGACGCTCAAGGGCCTTCTTGAAGCTGTAAATATCGCTGTTGATGGTGACGACGAGGCCCCGGAGGCTCTTTGCCGCTTTATGACGGCACACGCCGACTACTTCGAAGCGCATTACCATGGCTTCGTCACGATGTTGGTGGGCTACGGCGGCATGGAGAATGGTGGGCTGCTCGAAGAAGCGCAGGAACTGCGCGACGCCTACGAAGAGCTTCTTCGACGGATCGTGCTCGCAGGCATCGAATCCGGCCGCTATCGAAATACGGATTCCCGGTCGATAAGCCGCGCGATCCTCTCGATGCTGAACTGGATGGTTCGCTGGTTCAAGCCAGGGCATGGCCGTCCCGCCTCCTCCTTCGCGATGGAGTATTGCGAGCTCATTCTGAACGGTCTGGCCGCCGACGGCCGAGCCCTGAACACCGACACGCGTCCTCAGCCCTCCGATAGGCGCCGAGGCCATGAGAGCGCATCAAAAGTCAAGCGTTCCGTCATCTCAGTCGATGGCGAATGTACGCAGAAGTATCCCATGAATTGGAAGAGGAACTAACAATGGCAGATATCCATACTTCGGCCGCCGCGGTGTTCAAGCCGTCGAACGCCTTGTCGAAGGTCGGACCTTCGGCGATCTCTCGCATGATGGCCGCGACGGCAGAACTCAGCCGCCAGGGCCGCGACATCGTGGGTCTTCATGTCGGCGAGCCGGATTTCGATACACCTGAGAATATTCAGGAAGCGGCGATCAAGGCGATGCGCGCCGGGGATACTCACTATACCGCGCTCGATGGCTCGCCCGCGATCAAGGCTGCCGTGCGCGAAAAGTTCAAACGCGAAAACGGGCTCGATTTCACGCCGGAAGAGATCGTCGTCACGACCGGCGCGAAGATGCTCCTGTTCAGCGCATTCTTCGCGACGATCCAGGCTGGCGACGAGGTAATTCTTCCGGCGCCTACTGGGTAAGCTACAGCGACATCGTCGAGATGATGGGCGCGACGCCGATCATTTTGCAAACACGGTCCGAAGATGGGTTCCGCCTGCGGGCAGAAGATCTGGAACGGGCCATCACGCCGCGTACCCGCTGGTTGTTGATCAACTCGCCGTCCAACCCGACCGGCTCGATCTATCGCAAGGAAGACTACGAACCTATCCTCGATGTGCTCGCACGCCATCCGCAGGTCTGGTTGGCTCTGTTGCAAAAATCGTGAAGCTTGAGCATGCTTGGCGGAGATTGGACGGACGGAACGATGACGGATTTCAAGTGGCGCCATTTCCAGGGTGATGTGATCCTGTGGGCGGTGCGCTGGTATTGTCGCTATCCGATCAGCTATCGCGACCTTGAGGAAATGCTGGCGGAACGCGGCATTTCGGTCGACCATACGACGATCTATCGCTGGGTCCAGTGCTACGCCCCGGAGATGGAGAAGCGGCTGCGCTGGTTCTGGCGGCGTGGCTTTGATCCGAGCTGGCGCCTGGATGAAACCTACGTCAAGGTGCGGGGCAAGTGGACCTACCTGTACCGGGCAGTCGACAAGCGGGGCGACACGATCGATTTCTACCTGTCGCGACCCGCAGCGCCAAGGCAGCGAAGCGGTTCCTGGGCAAGGCCCTGCGAGGCCTGAAGCACTGGGAAAAGCCTGCCACGCTCAATACCGACAAAGCGCCGAGCTATGGTGCAGCGATCACCGAATTGAAGCGCGAAGGAAAGCTGGACCGGGAGACGGCCCACCGGCAGGTGAAGTATCTCAATAACGTGATCGAGGCCGATCACGGAAAGCTCAAGATACTGATCAAGCCGGTGCGCGGTTTCAAATCGATCCCCACGGCCTATGCCACGATCAAGGGATTCGAAGTCATGCGAGCCCTGCGCAAAGGACAGGCTCGCCCCTGGTGCCTGCAGCCCGGCAGTCAGGGCGAGGTGCGCCTTGTGGAGAGAGCTTTTGGCATTGGGCCCTCGGCGCTGACGGAGGCCATGGGCATGCTCAACCACCATTTCGCAGCAGCCGCCTGATCGGCGCAGAGCGACAGCCTACCTCTGACTGCCGCCAATCTTTGCAACAGAGCCCCAAGGCGGGGCTCGCGTCCGCGCGTGCCCGCGGCCGGCAGGGCGGACGACCGTTTAAGATGACACCGGCCAAGCTACGGCTTGCACAGGCGGCTATGGGAAAGCCTGAAACCAAAGTTGCCGAGCTATGTGCCGAGTTGGGCGTCACTCGGCAGACGCTCTACCGGCATGTCACGCCCGATGGGCGGATTAGACCGGACGGTGAGAAGCTGCTTGCTCGACGAAACCGCACGTCGTGAGCCAACCGATCTCTGAGACAATTGCGCTTCGCCCAGGGTTTGAACGTCTCCTCTTCGGTGTGCTTCTCGCATCCACCATCGGCGATGAGATTACGCAGGTGGCGCTCGTGTTCCGGGTAGCTCCGGCCGGCTCTGGTCCGCAAATAGCAGCCCTGCTGATTGCGCTTCTGCTGCCCGGTGCTTTGGTCGCGCCGTACGCGGGCAAGCTGGTCGATCACCACGATGCTGCAAAAATCCTCGCCGC
>NZ_JSBN01000212.1 GCF_000797515.1 Sphingomonas sp. Ant H11 | reverse complement strand
GCGGCGAGGACACGGCCGAGATAGCGCCGGGCGCGCTTGCCGCCCTGCTGACGCTGACGCCCGAGGCGCGGTTCAAAGCTGTCGTCGTCGGCCATTATCGTGATTCCGGGGGCGTGGAGGGGCCAGCATGCCGCGCAGCCCGTGATATGAAAACCGGTGCCGCCAAACACGGCGGAATGCCGTCCTTTCGGCGTGGAACGGCACTGGTGCACAGAGGACAGTGCCAGTCATGGGTCCAAAAACGATGTGCAGACAAAGGCTTATGGAACACCAGTGCCATAGCTTTATCTTGCCTTCTTAATTGGGCTCTTCCTGTTCGCCGTCTCTACCATCGTCGTTCTCCTACCATATTTGCGAAGCGCGCCACAGCCGCCCGCGCTGCTGGTCCCTGTCGGCATTCGAGGTCTGGTACGCGGTGCATTCTTCCGTGCTCATCGGCGGCTATTTCGGGCTGCTCGCAAGCAGCTTTCAGACCGGCGCGGCACATGTCGCTATCGGACTCACGGGGCATCATCACAGGCATTCCGGCGTGGTCCGACCCGTCTGTTGAGCGGGTTGGCCACAGGCAAGATATCGTGCTTCCCGTCTTCCTCGTCTGTACCATTCCTCATCCGCTGACGCGGACCTCCTCAGCGCTATTTACCGTTGATCCGGCTGCGCAAACACGATTGATGGTTACGTCCGAGCATAGCTCAGACGCTTGGCTTTGGCGGCGATCCACACGGCGGTTTCGGCCTCGGTCGCCTGCGGATCTCCGATGTAGAACGTGCCGTCGCGCCACATCGCGTGCATCACCACCGCGAGCCTTGCGCGCGACTGCGACGCGGCTTGGCGGTGGCACTTGGTCTTCCGCT
>NZ_JSBN01000211.1:0-2500 GCF_000797515.1 Sphingomonas sp. Ant H11 | reverse complement strand
AGGCGGGCTTATGCCATTGCACTCTAACAGACGGTTTCCAACCGTCCTGAGCCCACCATTGCGCGCCTCCGTTACTCTTTAGGAGGCGACCGCCCCAGTCAAACTACCCGCCACAGAGGGTCCCTGATCCAGTTTCATGGATCGAGGTTAGACATCAGAAAACAACAGGGTGGTATTTCACCTATGGCTCCACGTCAGCTGGCGCCAACGCTTCAAAGCCTCCCACCTATGCTACACAGTTCTTTCCTAATGCACTCTGAAGCTGCAGTAAAGGTGCACGGGGTCTTTCCGTCTAACCGCGGGAACCCCGCATCTTCACGGGGAATTCAATTTCGCTGAGCATGTCCTGGAGACAGTGGGGAAGTCGTTACGCCATTCGTGCAGGTCGGAACTTACCCGACAAGGAATTTCGCTACCTTAGGACCGTTATAGTTACGGCCGCCGTTTACCTGGGCTTCATTTCAGAGCTTGCACCCCTCCACTTAACCTTCAGGCACCGGGCAGGCGTCAGGCCCTATACGTCGTCTTGAAGCCGACTTAGCAGAGCCCTGTGTTTTTGCTAAACAGTCGCTACCCCCTGGCCTGTGCCCCCTCAAAATGCTTGCGCACAATGAGGGCCTCCTTCTTCCGAAGGTACGGAGGCAATTTGCCGAGTTCCTTCAGGACACTTCTCTCAAGCGCCTTGGTATACTCTACCTGACCACCTGTGTCGGTTTCGGGTACGGTCTATACGGTGGGGCTATTTCCTGGAACCTCTTCGAAGCCCTCCCAATCCAATAAGGGAGAACAACACACGAGATCCGTCACACACCACCAGGCCCACGAATATTAACGTGGTTCCCATCGACTACCCCCTTCGGGCTCGTCTTAGGGGCCGGCTCACCCTGCGCGGATTAGCCTTGCGCAGGAACCCTTGGTCTTTCGGCGAAAGGGCATCTCACCCTTTTTATCGCTACTCATGTCTGCATTCGCACTTCCGATACCTCCACGACCCATTACCAGATCGCTTCACAGGCTTACGGAACGCTCCGCTACCGCGTGGCTTACGCCACACCCTAAGCTTCGGTGCATCACTTTAGCCCCGTTACATCTTCGCCGCAGAACCTCTTATTTAGACCAGTGAGCTGTTACGCTTTCTTTAAAGGATGGCTGCTTCTAAGCCAACCTCCTGGTTGTTTTGGAAGTTCCACATGCTTTCCCACTTAGTGATGACTTGGGGACCTTAGCTGTAGGTCAGGGCTGTTTCCCTTTTGACGACGGACCTTAGCACCCGCCGTCTGTCTCCCGAGTAGTACTCGTAGGTATTCGGAGTTTGGTTAGAGTTGGTAGGTCTCGCGACCCCCGCATCCATCCAGTGCTCTACCCCCTACGGTATTCGCTCGAGGCACTACCTCAATAGTTTTCGCGGAGAACCAGCTATTTCCCGGCTTGATTGGCCTTTCACCCCTAAACACAACTCATCCGGTAACTTTTCAACGTTAATCGGTTCGGACCTCCAGTGCGTGTTACCGCACCTTCATCCTGGTCATGCCTAGATCGCCGGGTTTCGGGTCTAATACATCAAACTCTGGCGCCCTATTCAGACTCGCTTTCGCTGCGCCTACACCTAACGGCTTAAGCTTGCTTGATACATTAAGTCACAGACCCATTATGCAAGAGGTACGCTGTCAGGCCTCAAGGACCCTCCAACTGCTTGTAGGCAATCCGTTTCAGGTACTGTTTCACTCCCCTCATCGGGGTGCTTTTCACCTTTCCCTCACGGTACTAGTTCACTATCGGTCGCATACGAGTATTTAGGCTTAGAGGGTGGTCCCCCTATGTTCAGACAGGATTACACGTGTCCCGCCCTACTCAAGTCCGACAATTTCACTTTCGCATACGGGGCTGTCACCCGCTATGGCCGATCTTTCCAAATCGTTCTGCTAATTCACTTGTCGGCACTGGCCTGGTCCGCGTTCGCTCGCCACTACTAACGGAATCTCGGTTGATGTCTTTTCCTCCAGCTACTGAGATGTTTCAGTTCGCCGGGTTCGCTTCACGAAAGCTATGTATTCACTTAAGTGATACCTAGCCCCATTTAGCTTGGCCGCCCCTGTTACCAGGAACGAACAAGTTAAACGGGATAGGTGGGTTTCCCCATTCGGAAATCTGCGGGTCAAAGGTTGCTCACACCTCACCGCAGCTTATCGCAGCGTGCCACGTCCTTCATCGCCTGTATGCGCCAAGGCATCCACGAATTGCCCTTACCTCACGCTTGAGAGTCCGCACCACCAATGACAATGCTGGGATCGATCCTGACGGATCGAACCAAAACTCGGCAGAGCAGCAAAGTCACAGTATCTTGGTGCGGATGATTAAAATGCTCAGCCTGATTATTAAAGCGTTGTATCCGCCTCGAACCGCTCAGATCCGGGAAAACCCGAACCAAAAACGTTCTCGTCGAACCAACGCCGATATCACGGCATCGATTTTAAGAACCCATTCACAATGTCAAATAAGG
>NZ_JSBN01000210.1 GCF_000797515.1 Sphingomonas sp. Ant H11 | reverse complement strand
CCGGCGGCGCGACCACGACGGCAATGCCGTCGCGCTCGCCCCGCTGGCGGTGCCGTGCGGCTTCCGCAACCGTCGCAATGAACCCTGCCGGCGTCTCGCCGAGCGACCCATCCTGATGAACGGCCAGCCCTTCGTCCATCGTGGTCACCAGCTGCTCCAGTGTCCGCGTTCCTGCTGGCTAGACGATGACAGCGCGGTCGAGCCGGACATTGCTGACCGGATCGGTGAAGATATCCGGTTCGCAACCGAACCGGATATCCAGACCGACCCGCACGGCGAGGACCCCGATGCCAACCGCGATCCAGACGACCCGGGAATCCAGGAGATGCCGGATTACGATGCCGGGGATGACGGTGGCGAGTATGAATGGGACTGATCCTGCTGATCCTGCTGTGCTGGCTGTGGGACGGCCGTAGAGGGGCAGGGCGGGGCGTCCCGCCTTGTGGGCGGGACCGGGCTCTATTCGGCCCTGGCGGGCCTCACGGAGCCCCCTGGCGGGGTCTCCGTAGGGTCGACGCGGAACGCCTCTTTCGAGGATGTTCCAGCGCCTCCCCCCGAACCGTGCTTGCACCTTTCAATGCACACGGCTCTCCATTCCGCTGGTCAACCGACCGCCGTGGAGATGGACGTGGCATGAGCGACACAGAACGACAGTTCCGCGCCGCCGAGCCGATTGTTTCCACGCCGTCATCGGGCTGCGCCGCTTGTCCTTCAGTCTGTTGGGATGATGCGCTTCGAACGGACCATCGACGTCGCCACAGCTCTCGCATTCGCGGGCGCTGAGGCGCGTGATGATATCGTTCGTGCTCAACGCGAGGCGTGACCCGACCGTGGTGTTGTCCACGACCGCCTGTTGCCAAGGCCGAACATTCAGGTGCTTCAACCGCCAGAGCATCTGGACCCGCAGTTCACCCCGAACCATGGTTTTCACGCCATAGTCCGTCCCCAGTTTCAGATTTGCCAGGCCCGCGCCCGCGTTATGCGCTGCCGTGCCGCGATGGTCGCCAGCAGGCTCCTGAACATGACGAGTTCAAGGCCATCGAGCGAGCTTTTCACGCCGTCTGCAATCGCATAATAATTGGCGAGGCCACGTAGCTCCGAGTTGTAGGCAATGACCATTTCCGCAACACTGGAGTCGAGGAACTGTGGACGCACCCGGCCATTCCTCAGATCGAGGTTGCCGAGTTTCTTGCGCCTGCAAAACCCATAGACCCGCGACCTTGGCACCCACAGCTTGATATTGCCCCGCGTTGGTCGGCGACGGACACGACGTGATCCGCCACCGACCTTCGACCGGTCTGCCATTGACCCGGCAGATCGCAACGTGAAGGCGCAAACATGGAAGCCAAGGAACGGCGATCCCTTCGATGCATCACTGACCCGCGTCTTTTCGGGTGACACCTCAAGGTTGAGCCGATCACGAAGGAACGCTTCGATTTCAGCCCTGATCCTTTTTGCATCAGCCTTGCTGCCGATTACACCGACGAGGAAGTCGTCGGCGTAGCGACAATAGCGAAGGCGCCGGAAGTCCGGGTCCATCGGATCGACAGACGAACATGCCTGCCTTTCCTTCGTGACTGCCTTGATCCGCTTCAACAGGTTACGGACCTCGGCATCGTCCGCGCCACCGGCGCGGAGCGCATCGATCTCGGCACGATAATCGGCGATCTGGCGAGATAGACGCGTATAGGCGGGATTTGCCCTGCGCGTTTTTCCCTGATCGAAGCGACCCGCATTTCCTCCATGAACTCATCAAGCTCATGGAGATATATGTTGGCCAGCAAGGGCGAGATTACGCCGCCCTGCGGAGTGCCGCTATAGGTCCGCTCGAACGTCCAGTCGTCCATGACGCCCGCCTTCAGCATCTTTTCGATCAGACCGATGAACCGTGGATCATCGATGCGTTTCGAGAGAAGCCTGAGCAGGATGTCATGGTCGATGTTGTCGAAGAACCCGCGAACATCCACCTCGATCAGCCATTTCATGCCTGTCCAGGTATTACGGATCTCTTCGAGCGCCGTATGGCACGAGCGCCCCGTGCGGAACCCATGGCTATGTCTTGAGAACACAGGATCATAGATTTGCGCGAGGACGATTCGAGCCGCTTCCTGAACAATGCGATCATCGACCGTAGGGATGCCCAATGGGCGCATTTTGCCATTGCCCTTGGGGATATAGACCCGTCTGACCGGTCGGGGGCGGTAAGTGCCATCGGCCACCTGCCGGGCGAGATTGGCTAACCTCTCAAGCGTCATGCCGTCGAAGCTTTGCCCGTCAACGCCCGGTGTCGCCGCACCCCGGTTCCGGGACACTTTGACATAGGCCCGTTCATAGAGATGCGATGATCTCAAGAGACGGTGAAGACCATTGACCCGCTTTCCCGCCCGCGACAGGGCCGGAAGAGTCTCGAGCCTTCTCAGGATCATAGCGGTCTGCATCAGCAGTTCCTTTCCATCGATTGGTCGAGTTACGCAGAACTGCCGTCCTTCCCCCGCACCGGGCGGATTTCACGGGCGATCACTCGCCGCTTGTACCGCCGGTCCGTCCACCTCGCGGTGGCTGTCCCGGCCATTGCACCGGGCATTTGAGTACTATGACGGCTCCGTCGCCATGCAGGTCCGTTACGCTGGCCTGTTTAGGCGATCCCGTAGTTGCACGAGGAGGAGTCGCGATGCGTTTAGGTGCCCCGTTCGTTTCCTTGATCCCCTGACCGGGGCCGCGCCGTGCAGACTGGCGGCGATTCGCTAGGCCGCGCTCCTCGCCCTGCACGAAATGGCGTGTCATCCGCGTCGCCATCGCTCACCTATTAACCGCTGGAAACTGGGATTCAGACAATCCAGTCTTCACCATGCGCACCTTGCCCGGAGGTCAGCCGCCCGACTGCGGAGTCAGGCTTCGATCCCTTCACCGACATGCTATGGTCCCGTTTCCCTTTCGGAATCTCAGCCGGCTCATCACCGACACCGGTAAGTCGGTCAGGCAGAAACTGTGCCAGTAAGTTTCGTTCGGTAGAACACTCCTTTCTTCTCGCGCCACAACGGCGCACGCCCTGCGGGTGACGATCCCTATGCCGGCGCCGGGCGTCCTGCGCGCGGGCGGCGGCAGCTGGCTCGCCCTCCCGGGCTCACTGGCGCTGCCTTTGCGGCGCTGCGCCTGGCGGCGCATCACCGCCGCCCGTGCTCGGTCCGACCCGGCGTGCCCACCACAACATAATATTTTCTCTCTCTGTGATGAGGAAGTCTGGCATGCGGGGTTGGCGGGCCGTCAAGGACGCGCGGTCCCCCCAATTTTCACGCACCCTTCCGCCTCCGCTTCGCTCCGCCTCCAGGGCACGAGAAAATCGGCTCCCCCGCGCGCGAGCGTTAACCGGGGTCCGCGACCCTGCGGGCCGCGGCTTCCCGGTTAACGTCCCTGACCGCCCTGACCGCCGCATGCCGGATGAGATTCCTCACCGAGAGAAGGTGAGATTTTCAACTCATGGAGGCTATCATGACCAAGTACAGCAACTTCAACGACATGGGCCGCGCGATCAACGAGCGCCGCGCCGACGAGGACACCACCGAGACCTATCAGGGGGCGTTCATCGAGGCGAGCGAGATGGCCAAGCTTTCCATCGTCAGCGAAGCCGAGAAGCTGGACATGCCCGACCCGGAGCAGGCCGCGCACGCCGTCGAGCAGATGCTGGCGACGATGTTCGACGTGTTCCGCGACACCCGCATGGAAGAATTCGCCGCCGATCTCGCATGGGGTTTCGTCAACAGCTTCCACATGGTGGCCAAGCGCATCGAGGGGCGGGAGGATGACGCCGCCAAGAAGCTGGGCGACCTGGTGCGCAGCTACGACCCCTCGGAGATCTACGCGGTGGAACTCGAAGAAACCCAGCTGCTCTGCCAGACCCTCGAGAATTGCGCCGAGGCGATGCGCTGCATGCGGGACCACGCCGGGAACGTGTATCGCGTCGAGACCGGACGGCCCTTCTCGACCGTCCGCGGCAGCAGGGTGTCGTCCAAGCTGACCGCCTCGATGATCGACGGTGCCGACTATCTGGCGGCACGCGCGGCAAAGCGTCGGGACGAGCACAACCCGAGCGGCCCGATTGTCGCCTTCTCGGGCGGCATGGAATGGCACGACCACGAGCAGCTCTTCGAACGCCTCGACCAGATCAAGCGTCGCATCCCGTCGATGGTCCTGATGACCACCGCCATGAACAAGGGTGCCGACGCCATCGCAGCGTCGTGGGCGGCCTCGCGCGAGGTCAAGCTGGTGCGCATGTTCCTCGACAAGCGCCACGGCAACCGGGGCGGGTTCCTCCGCAACGACCGCATCGCCTCGCTGCGTCCCGTCGAAGCGATCGTCTGCGAAGGATCGGGCGTCCAGATCGACTTCGCTCGCAAGTTGCGTACCGCCGGCGTACCGCTCCACGTCTTCCGCAAGGACGGACAGGCACCGGTGCAGCCGAGCCAGCGCAGCCGCCGCGCCTGACGCACCCACGGAAGGGCTCCGGGCAACCGGAGTCCTTCCCCTTTTTTACGTCGCCCTGGGCGGCGCTCCGGGGCATCGAGCCCCATCGCGCCGCGTGGGACTGACCTATCGGTCGATCACGCCACGTTGCCCGCTCGGCACGGCTCGCTCGCGGCAGGGCAATGCCGTCGCATTGCCACTGCCAGCTACGCCTCGCCGGTGCCGGGGTCGATACCGACACCCGTCGCATCGCCTCGCTCGCTTTGCGGTCATCGCTGAATGCGATGACCAGCGCGCTACGCCTCGGCCGATACGACTGGCGATCGTCGTTGAACACCAATCGGCACGCCTCGCTTGCTTCACGGCGATCCCTTCGGATCGCCGGTTCGCTACGCATCGCCGTGCCGATCGCGTTGGCTTATCGACCGCGCCGTCTCGCTCGCATCGCGGCCACGCCTGCGCGTGTCACGCTCGCTACGCATCGACCGGCGCAGTCCGACCGAAGCCCGGCTCGCTCGCGGTGCCGCAATGCCTGCGCATTGCGAGCACCAGCTACGCATCGCTCGGGCACCCGGTCCTGCGGACCGACCCATGACCCCGTGATCGGCCATGCCGATCCTGACGGATCGGAAGGGGAGGGGAACCGGAGATGATGGTTCCAATGGGAGACAGACCATGTCGATCACCTTCTTCCTCAGCGTCGATCGCAAAGCCGACGCCGCGCCCGCCGTCATCACCGCCCGCCAGCTTGCCGCGTTCCGCGCCTTCGCCCGCGAACGTGGCCAGCTGCTCGAAGACGAGGATGATGACCCGCTCGTGTCGTGCTCGTTCGAAGCTCGCGTCTGCCCCTGGTCGCTCGCGTCGATCTGCGCGATCTTCGATCACGATGTGGGTGTCATCGCCGTGGTCGAGGAAGCCCAGTTCCGTGGCCTCAACGTGCGCTTCTGGCACGATGACGCGACCCGCACGATCACGATGCGCGTCGCCAGCACCCCGGACGGCGCAGCGGAGATCAATCTCGCGAACGGCAACGCCTTCCACGTCCTCGACGCGCTACGACTTTCGGACGATAATTGCGGCAGCATGCCCATCGGGCAACTACGCGAAACACTCGGCCAGCCCTATGTTCGCCGCGACCTTGGTCGCCTCGATGGTCGTTACCTCGAACGCTTCGACACCCTCGCTGCTCAGGCCGACACCAGTGAAGGGATACGCATGGTCTGGGGATAGCCTCCCTCCAGTCGCCATCGCGTCGGAGCATCGGGCTTCGCCTCGATGCTCCCCATTCTTATGCCTGAATGGACCGAAGCTTCGCCAACTCGGCCCAAGCATTGAAAAGGGGAGCGCCTAACGGCAGCTCCCCTTCTATTTGCATGATGGGCTTGAGCCCGCTTTCGCGCTGACCCGCTTACGCGGTCAGGCGCTTCACGGTCTCGGCGATCCCGAGTTTCTTGATCGCTCCAATGATCGCGCTGAACTGGGCAGGATCGGCCTTCATCAACCCCGACCGTTCCACCTCCTTCAGCAGCTCCGAACGCTCACGATCGGCCAGTTGCTTGCGGCGTTCGTTGAGCCGCTGTTCGTCCGCCTCAAGCTGTGCCCGTTCCTGCTCGATACTCCGTGCCATATGACCTGCCTTTTCTGATCGTGGATCGGCCTCCATTTCCCACGATGCCAGCACCGCTCCACCGGCACAATAGCGACACTCATAATCGCTCGCTGGTCCGGCTTTACCGGACCAGCATGAGGCGACGGACACTGACCTTCGGCCAGGTCCGTCGTCGGGCGGGATTGCTCCGCCCAATACCCTTCGGTCCAGTCCGGTGGTCGCCTGCCTGCGGCGCTTACTCTCCCGGAACCCAGTCCAATGATCGGACATCCAGCCATGATGCCACCACCACCGCGACAGTCCCTAAGGATTTGCACACCGTACGCGGCACGCCGCAGGTTAAGTGTCTGTAATTGCCGGTGTTTGCAGGGGCAAACATGTTTGCCCCTGCAAACGCCTTGGTGGTTCTCCCCTAAGCGCTTGAGAACGCGCGAAAATCCCTGTTTGCAGGGTGAATGCGTTTTCACTCTATACCTCGGGACCAGGCTGTAGTATTTTCCACTCTCCGAAAACCCCACCAGCCACTTTCAAGTGGGTGGTGAATGTCTAACTCGACGATAGCTTTCAGACTTTCGTCTGAAGAGATTGCGGCACTTGATCGTGTAGCCGCGAAACGGTCGTGCTCCCGGTCTGAGGCCGCGCGCACTGCGCTTATGTTCGGTATCCGTTTCGCTGAGGCCGAGCATACTTTCAACATCACCCGTGCGGTCCTCGTTCTCGAGTACATGCAGGCGGCGATCGACGTGATTATCACACGCGATCACGGCGACGTCGTACCCCAGCTTCGCGAAGCCGCGAAGGAGCGCCTGGCGACGTTCCATGCGTAGCGGCGACATCCGGTTCAACGGTCAGGCGGCGACCGTAAAGCACCATTCCGCGCGGGGGCGGATCACCCGCAACTCGGGCAATTTCACCCGCGGTTCGCAGCTTCTCGCCAGTCAGTACAAGATGACCTGGGCGGGCCTCCAGGTGCCCATCTGGATATGGCTGGGGACGTTCATCGTCCTGTTCAATATCTTCGTCTGGCTGGGCCTCGCCGAGCATGAATTCCAGCTCGACCTGATGAAGCTCTATTCCGCCATCTGGACGTGGGTCGGCGGGGACAAATTCCACCTCATCAACCTGACCTTGCCAAACGGCATCGTGACCAAGGTTCCGATCGGCTACGTCCCCTACGAACCCCATGTCGTTCATGCCTGGGCGAAGACGGTCAAGATCTTCCTGACGACACTCGTCATGTCGGCCTTCATCGCAGCACCGATCATCATGTGGTTCATCATGTGGGCAAACAAGCGCGGCAGCGACATGCTCCAGGAACGCCACAACCGCGGCGCCCTGTTGGTCGAGCGTGACGTGCTCGTCAAAACTGTCAGCGGCCACAACCGACGCAAGTTCCGCACCGAGTGCGCCGAACACGATCCGCCGTACGTCCCCGAACTCGTCGCCAAGGCTCCGATCCTCGATCGGATCGACCGGGGCATCCACGTTCCATACACGATCGCCGGCATCCCCTATCCGTGGCGGCTCGAACAGAGCCATACCATGCTCATCGGCACCACCGGCACCGGCAAGACGACCCAGCTGCGCAGCCACGTCTCGCAGCTTCGCGCGCGCGGTCATCGCGCGGTCATCTTTGACCTGACCGGCGTGTTCGTGGAGACGTTCTACAACCCAGAAACCGACGTCATTCTCAACCCTATGGACGAGCGTTGCGCGCCGTGGACGCTGTTCGACGAATGCCGCAACTATGCCGACTTCGTTTCGGCCGCATCGGCCCTCATTCCCTCGCATCCCGACGACAAGGAACCGTTCTGGCAGAACGCCGCGCGGATGCTCTTCATCGAGATGTGCCTGAAGCTTCAGGAGATGGGTGAAGCGAACAACGCCGCGATCGCGCACCACCTGATGCAGGCCGATCTGAAGTCGATCAACGCCAAGCTCGATGACACCATCGCCGCCCCGCTGACGACCGAGAAAGCCGCCCGCATGGCGGAATCGATCCGCTCGGTTCTGAACGTCAACGGACAGGCGCTACGCTTCATGCCGGACCCTGTCCCGGGCGGCCCGCCCGCCTTCTCGATCCGCGACTGGATCGCGACCGACAATCGCGACGGCTCGATCATGTTCATCACCGGCTCGTACAACGACCTCGAGATGACCCGCGGTCTGTTCACGCTGTGGATCGATCTGGCCGTCAACAACCTCATGCGCCTGCCCAAGACCCGTGACCTGCGGACCTGGTATCTGTTTGACGAAGTCCATGCGCTTCACGCGCTTCCTGGTATCGAGCATGGCCTCCAGTCGGCCCGCAACTTCGGCGGTGCGTTCGTCCTTGGGATCCACTCGTTCGACAAGCTGGTCGCGACCTATGGCTTGCAGAACGCGACCGCGCTCACCGGACTTGCGCGCACCAAGCTGATCCTCGCCACCGCCGATCGAACCACAGCCGAAAAGTGCTCCGAGTTCATCGGCAGCCGCGAGGTCCGCCAGATGGATGAGGCCTACAGCTACGGCTACAACAACACCCGCGACGCCTCGACCCTCACGCCTCGCACGGCGATCGAGCCGCTGGTCATCCCCGACGACATCAACAACCTGCCGTCGCTCCACGGCTTCGTGAAGTTTCCCGATGGATTTCCCGCTGCGCGGATCGAACTCAAATACCGCTCCTATGCCGAGGTCGCGCCGGGGGCGGTGCCCCGCAAGAACTTCAAGCCTACCGAATACGTCTCGCCGGAAGACCGGCGTCGTCAGAACACCCGGAACAATGGCGCGGATGAGGGGGGTGAGGGTGGCCGCGAGCATACCCCCACACGGCCTGTGGGGGGCGTGGAGGCGAAGGAAAGGCAAGAGCCGGACCTGACCGCCTCGCAGCCCGAGAAGCCGCGTAGCGAGGCTGAAAAGGCGGCTGCGGCGATGGAGGTCACCGGGTCGCTGCCGGTGGTGATCGATCAGATAACCGGCAAGGGCGTCGCCAGCAGCCCGACCGGCGTCGATGCCGTCCGCGCGTCGGATGCCGCAACGAGGGTCGGGGGCGAACCTTCCAAGCCTGTGACGGGAGGTTCATCCAGTCTGGATGCCCAACTCGGCGGCATGGGCATGTCCCTGATCGAGAACCGTGCGGGTCCGCAGAGCGGGGTGGATCCGACGCGCGGCGAGGCGTCACGCCATGCCCCGGAAAGCCGGTCCGATCGCGGTGATGCCGATCGCCACGAGGACCAGGCGACCCGCGAATTGCGCGATGGGTTTGCGACGCAGCGCGACCCCGATCACCACCATCGTCATCACGGCCCGGATCATTCGCCGGAGATCGATGACGACATGGACATGGGGATGTAGCCGATGCTGTCGATCGCTTCCGTCAAGTCCGCCTCCGGCGCGGCGCAGTATTTCGCCAAGGACGATTACTACACCGCCGAGCATTCGTCCGAGGCGACCGCCTGGGGCGGGGTGGGCGCGGCCGACCTTGGCCTCAAGGGCGAGGTGACCAAGGAAGACTTCGAGAAGATCCTCAACGGCGAGATGCCCGATGGCGAGAAGGTCGGGCAGGTCGAGGGTCGGCGGTTAGGCGTCGACCTGACCTTCTCGATGCCGAAATCGGCGAGCGTCATGGCCTATGTCGCCGGCGACGCCCGTGTGCTCACCGCGCATATGAACGCGGTAAAGGCGACGATGGGCTGGGTCGAGAAGACCTTCGCCGAAGGCCGCACCTACGATCAGTCCAGGTCAGGGGATGCGGTGCGTACCGGCAACCTCGTCTATGCGCTGTTCCAGCACGACACGAGCCGCGCTCTCGATCCGCAGGGCCACATCCACGTCCTTATCGCCAACATGACCAAGATGGCGAACGGGGCATGGCAGGCGCTCCACAACCAGCAGCTCTGGAAGAACAACACCACGATCGGCGCGGCCTATCACGCCCAGTTTCGCGCCGAGCTGGCAAAGATCGGCTACGAAACAAGCGTCACCGGCAAGCACGGCCAGTTCGAGATCGCCGGCGTGCCTAAGGAGGTGATCGACACCTTCAGCCAGCGGCGCGCCGATATCCTGGCGAAAGCCGGCGAGCTCGGTGTCACCTCCGCCGAGGCGTTGCGCAAGGTGACCAACAATACCCGCGACGCCAAGCTGAACGTCGAGGATCGCGATGCCCTGCGCCAGGAATGGCGTGACCGGGCGGCCGCGCTCGGATTCGACGGCAAGGCACTGGTCGATGCCGCGCGCGAGCGTGCTGGCGCCAGCGGCCTCGATGCCCAGCCACGACCGATGGAGCGCCTCGGTGACGTCCTGGCCAATCTCCGCGAAAGCCTGGGCGAGTTATTCCGACCCGCCGATCCGCTCGTCGCCAGCGGCCTCGACCGGCTGCGCATCGCGCCGGTGGATCTGCGCGCCCAGCACGCCGTCGCCTCCGCGATCCGCATCCATGCCCAACGCGAAGCCGCGTTCGCGGTGCCGGACATCACCAGGACCGCGCTCGACCTCGGGCTGAAGGGTGTCACCGCCGCGCATGTCGACGCGCGCGTCTCCGAGCTCATCCGCAACGAGAAGCTGATTCCGGGCAAGGATGACCGGATCGACAGCGTCGTCACCCATGTCACGACGCCCGAGGCGCTCGCGACGGAGCGCGGCATCCTTGCAGAGATCGAGCGCGGCAAGGGGGAGGGGCGGGTGATCGTCTCCGCCGACACCGTTATCGAGCGGATCAACGCCGCATCGGGCGACAAGGAACTCAATGCAGGGCAGATGGCGGCCGCGACGATGGCGCTCACTTCCGCCGATCGCATCGTCGCGGTCCAGGGCGTCTCGGGCGCCGGCAAGTCGACCATGCTGGCGAGCGTCGCGCGCAATGTCGAGCAGGAAGGCGGCAAGGTGGTCGGTCTCGCGCTCATGAAGGCGACCGCCGATCGTCTCGGCGCCGAAGCCGGCATCGAGAGCCGCACCGTGTCCTCGTTCGTCCACAGCTATGCCCGCCACGCGCTCGCTGGGAAGGGCGCGGGCTATGACGGCGCGCGAGACGCGCTCGCCGGCACCACGCTCATCCTCGACGAAGCCTCGATGGTCGGCTCGGAGCAGATGAAGCACCTGGTCGGCATCGCCAATGCGCTCGGCGTCGATCGCTTCCTGATGATCGGCGATCGCCAGCAGATCACCGCGGTCGACGCCGGCAAGGCGTTCGCGCTCGCGCAGGCCGGCGGGATCACGCTGGCGCGGATGGACGAGAATCTGCGCCAGCGCACCGAGCAGCTGCGCACCGTCGCCGCGCTGACCAACCGCGGCGAGGTGCGCGAGGCGATGGCGATGCTCGGCGACAAGGTCACCGCCAACCCCGAGCATGTGAAGGCCGCGGCCGAACACTGGCTGGGCCTAACCCCCGAACAGCGCGAGACCACCGCGATGTTCTCGTCGGGCCGCGTCGCGCGCGCAGAGCTCAACGTGCGCATCCAGGACGGCCTCGCCGCGGAGGGCACGTTGAAAGGGGACGGCGTCGTCACCCCGGTCCTCGACAAGGTCAACGTCACGCGCGAGGAACTCCGCTACGCGCATACCTATAAGCCCGGCCAGGTGATCGACCTGCGCCATGCCATGCGCGAGCTCGGCCTCAGCCCCGGCACCTATGACGTGCTCGGCGTCGACGCGAAGGGGCGCGTTCAGGTCCAGATCGGCAACCGGGTACGGACCTTCGATCCGCAGAAGATATCGCCGGTCGACAAGACCGACGCGATGCAGCTCGCCCAGCGCGAGCAGATCAAGCTGCATGAGGGCGACAAGATCCGCTGGACCCAGAACGACAAGGACCGCGGCCTCAACAACAACGATATCGCCCGCGTCGTCTCGGCCGACCCGTCGGGGATCAAGGTGGAGGCGAGCGACGGCACCCTCCACGAGCTGAAGGCGGGCGATCCGATGATGGAGCGGATCAGCCTCGCCTACGCGCTCAACATGCACGCGGCGCAGGGCATCACCACCGACACCGCGATCGCGGTGATGAGCCACAGGGAATCGAACCTCTCCAACCAGCGGCTGTTCAACGTCACCGTCACGCGCGTCCGCGACGACATCCAGCTGTTCACCGACGACCGCGAGAAGCTGACCGCCGCGATCGAGCGCAACGAGGGCAACAAGACCTCGGCGCTCGAGACCACCGGCGCGCTGTCGATCGACCCCGATCGCGGCGCTGCCGGCGCAGCCACGAAAGCCGGCGCGGGCGAGACGTTCAACCCTTCGCTGCCGCCCGACCTCGATCGCGGACCGGAGAAAGTCGGAGGCGAGCCGAGCGCAGATACAGCCCGCCCCTCGACCGGCGGCAAGATCGACATCCGTACCGATCCCTCGCTCGACCTCTCCCGGTTCAGCGTCCCGGTCGAGCCCAAAGGGCCTGAACTTCCCTACCCCGAAAAGGACATCGGACTGGAGCTATGAGCATGACCACATCACCACCGACCTGGGACCAGGTGATCGCCACCAAGCACTGGCACGCCTGCGACCTCGACACTCATACGCTCACGCAATGCAGCCAGCTCGCGCGGCGCGACGATGCGCTCGACTGGGGCGGCGAAACGCTTGCGATGGCCGCGATTTTCGGCCTGACCTACGTCTTACTCCTGCCGCTCACCCGCGCGCTGCGTGCCCTCCGGGTCCGGTCCGAGCCAGCACGATGAGCCTCGCCGACCGCGACTATATGCACGGGCCTCCCCGCATCGGTCGGACCTCGCGGCTCGACACGCCGCCCTGCGACGCGATCGAGGGAACGGCCGAGTATGGCCATCAGGCCCGCAGGAAGCCCGTGGAGCCACGGTCAACCGCACCACGCATGATCGTCCCGCTGACGCGCCGGTTGCGTCAGGCGGGACTCCTGGCGGCCGCGGTGGCGGCTTTCACCTTCGCCTGGGCGGTCGGATGCGGAATCGTCAGCGCGTCGCTTCACACCGATGGTGGAATTTTCGTTCCGCCCGCAATCCAAGGTACGCCCGGTGGACGGTAGTTTCCCTTTTCGCTTCCGGCGCCAACCCGAGCCGACGCACGCGACCCTCACGATCGCCGAAACCGCGGATCTGACGGAAGCGGCGCTTGAAGCGGTCCGCGCCGGTGACGGGGGCCGGCTCGCGGTATTCGGCGATGGCGACGCGATCGCCGAACTCGCCGACCAGGTCCGCGACCAGCTGATCGACCCCGCGCGCGGCAACTGGGACTTCTTCGCAGACCATCCGAGCGACTATGCACGCTCGTCCGCGATCGAAGCGTTCCTTCCCGACGATCCTGACGTTTGCTCGGGCTACACCTGCGCTTCGCGCTATGTGCTGCTCCGCGCGATCCAGCATGCCGGCGATGAACCTGGTGCGACCCTTTCGGCCGTCCGCGATCTGATACGGGATCTCCCGCCGGAAGCCGTCGCAGAGGCGGCGGGACACGATTCTGGAAACGGTCACGCCCTGCGTTGGGGAATGACCGTGCTGGCCGGCGTGCGACGAGCGACCCACGCTTTCGCCGACCACGACCGGCTGATGCCCAGGATCTCCATCGCGCGCTGGCTGGCAGGATCGGCGTCGACCATCCTGTTCGTACGACGCGAACCTGGACTGACTTCGAGCGAGGTTGTCGCCGTCGAGGCCTCGCTGCGCGATCACGCGATGCTGTCCAGAATGGACGTGTTTCCCCTGGCTCTCCCCTCGCAGTCGATGGAGGTGGTCGATGGGCATCGATGATCGCGACTATATGCGCGATCGCTACCGCAAGCGGCAGGGGCTCGATCCCGGTGCGACGCAATGGAACGATCGCAAGGCACGGGTCGAGCTGAACCGCTTCGGGTTCAGGAAATCGGTGCCGCTGGGGAGCGCGAGCTGGATATCTGGCGGATCGAAAGGGTCGTGGTTCGAAGCCAGGAACAGGGGCCACGATTATCAGCGCGGTCGATGGCGGCCCCGCCCGCGCTTCACGCCGGCCCCTTACTGGCAGGCGCTGGGCGTCGGTGTTGCCATCGCACTGGTCCTTGCGGCCTGGGCCGGGCAGGGCCAGATCAAGCGCGCAACCTCCAGCCTGTTCGCGTCAATCGTGGGGACGAACACCGGTTTTCCGGAATCGGGAACGGTCGCCGTCTCCTCCAGCGTCGACCTGCGAACCGTCAGAAGCCACCTGACCATTCAGGGTGCGGCAGACAATAGCATCGTCCAGCTGCTCGATCCGGCGACGGCGAAGAACCGGCTGTCGGTCTATGTCCGCGCCTTCGAGCGTGTCACCGTGCCAGCCCCGCTCGGCCAATATCGCGTCCGCTTCATCCACGGCCGCGAATGGGCAGATTCTCGGACCTTCTTCGGCAAGGGCACGCTGCACGACGAGGTTGCCGGCGTGATGCTGTTCACGCGACGGGTCGGGCACACGCTCGATCTTCGTCTGGGGGCCGACAGCAATCTCGTGGTCCGGCGCATCGCCGCCAAACCGGCCTCGATCCAGTGACACTGTCCTTCATCCACGCGCGGGGATTTCGCATCGCACCGCCAGGACCGGCCCCCGCGCGCCGGCACGGCGATCAACCGGGACAGGAGACATGAGCAACTGGGATTTCGAGGAAATGGGCGAGTTCGGCTCGGATGCCGACGCAGACCGCTGGGCGAAGCGCAACAACATCGCCCCGCAGGATGTCCGCATTCGCCGCAAGGGGGACGGGGTTGAGCTGGAGGTCCGGCGCTCGGCGCTGGGCGACAGCAGCGCCCGCCACGATGACCGTCGCGACGGCCGACGCAACGGTTTCTTCTGAAAACGGCCAGGGAAGGAGTACACACGATGAAACTGAAGATGATCGCCGCGCTGGGGCTTGCCGCCCTCTCCGTGGCCTTGCCGTCGGCCGCCAGCGCGCAGTCGTCGGCGCCGGTCCTGCTCGCGATGGCGAGCTTCGCCGGAAGTCATGCCGGCACCGATGCCGCGCGCGAGGTCGAGGCGAAGAAGGCGCGCTATCGCGCGCACGCGCTTCACAACGGCAAATGCAAGGACTGCGCGGACTGTCCCGACTGCAAGGACTGTGACGAAGCCGCGAAGAAAGTTGCGGCGGACGAGGAGCGTGCCGGGATCTGCGATCCCGCAGCGCATGCGAAGAAGGCGGGCGCCGGTGCTTGATCGCACCCGCATGCTCGTCGTGACGGCCGCGCTCGCGGCCGTCACACCTTCAATGGCCCACGCCCAGAAGCTGGGGCAGGGCGGCACCGGCGTCGACGAGACGACCGCCGTGCCGCAATGCCAGGTGCCGCTCGGCGTTGCCGCGCTGGTTGAGGAGAAGGCCGCCAACCCGGCCGATGGCCTGTCGCCGCAACTGCAGGCGCTCATGCGCATGGCGGAGATGCAGAACGGCGGTTCGACCGCGCGCGTCGACGCGCTGCCACTGGTCAAGCTGATGATCGCGCGATCCAATTGCTTCCGCGTCGCCGATCGCGGCGAGGCGTTCAGCGCGCTCGAACGCGAACGCGCGATCAATGGCGGGACTGCCACAACCCGGCCTGTCACCAAGGCGGATTATCTGATCGAGGTGAAGGTGGTCTATTCCGACGCCAAGTCGCGTGAGAGCGGGGGCGGGGTCGGCGGTGTGTTCGGCGGGGCGGTCGGGCTCAAGTCGAAGACACTCGAAAGCCAGGTGCTGATGACGCTGGTCGACGTGAACACCGGCATCCAGGAAGCGGTCGCCAGCGGGTCGGCGCGCAAGAAGGATATCGGCGTCGTGGGCGGTGGGCTGTTGCTCGGCCTTGGCGTGGGTGCGCTCGGTGGAAGCTACGCCTCGACCGACATCGGCAAGATCACCACGCTGGCGACGCTCGATGCGTTCCGCAAGCTGATCGAGGATGCACGGCCACGGCTCGAGGCGAGGCTGGTGCCGGCCAAGCCGCCCGCAATGGTGCCTCCCGCCTCCGCGCCGCTACCGGCGCAGGCGGTTCAACCGCTGCCGCAGCCAAATCCGGGAACGCCGAAACGATGATCCGCAAGAAATCGACCCGCGCGGCCGAGATCGCATTTGCCGACGAAGTGATGGCGTCCGACGAGTTCGCGGCTCTCCCCGAGCGCGTGCGATCGACGGTGCGGAACCATCGCCAGGGGATGCGGGGCGAGCGCGAGACCGCCTATATGCTCGATCACCAATTCGGGCCTGACAACGACCGCAACCTGCTTATCCACGATCTGCGCCTGCCGGACGGGCAGGGCGGGTTCGCGCAGTTCGATCATATCCTGCTGTCGCGGGCGTCGCGCACCGCCTCGATCTTCGAATCCAAGAACTACTCTGGCCGGATCTCGAAGAACGAGCATGGCGAATGGATGGTCTGGTATCGCTCGCAACGTCAGCCGCAGAACATCCCCAATCCGGTCGAACAGGCCAAACGACAACGCAAGGTGCTGCAGGCGTGGCTGAAGCGAAAAGGGCATGACAGGGCGTTCGCGGAGGTCGGCGTATTCGTGTCCGTTCCGCCCACCGCGATGATCGACCGTTCCAAAATCGGCAGCGACGAGCCGATCTACAAATGCGACAACCTTTACAAAGCCTGGGTGCCGTTCGGCGGGTCATCGCCCCTGGGACGAATGTTTTCGACCGGCGTCACCGCCGCGCAGATGGTCGAGATCGCCGACCAGCTCATCGCCGACCATGTCCAGGAGGGCGATATCTATACCCGCCTCGGCATCGTTCCTGACAGCACGGACGCCGCCGATACGTCTCATACCGGCGACCCGTCTGGGCCGATCAACATGCCCATCGTCCAGGCCGCGTCTGTGCCGGAATTGCCGCCGTACGTCGAGGCAGAGCCTGTCACTGTTCATCCGGCGCAAAGTCCCTCCACATCGGTAGCGGTTGAATGCACCGTTTTGGAGGTATCGCCCCCTGCCAAGGCGGTTCCCGTCAAGGCGGGCGCACCTATCGAGGTATGCGCCGGGATCGTCGAGCGGACACTGCCAGATGGCCGCATCGCATTCAGGGCCGCGCGCGACGATGAGATCGGCAGGGAGGTTCTTTCCGCGTTGTGCAAGGGCAAGGCGATCTGGAACCCGAGATTCTCCAACTGGATCTGCGTGCCCGACGTCGCCGACGTGATCCGGGCTGCACTTCCCGATGCGATCAGGGTCGGCCACGTCGCATGAATATGATCAGCCTGCCCCGGCCCGAATGCCCGTATTGCCATGAGGCGATGCGCCGCTGGCCGCTGGGGCAGCACATGCTGGTCTGCGACACCTGCCGCCGTCCGATCGTGCGCTACCTCGCTGCGCCCTCGCGTCGGATCTTTCGGCTGCGCCCGCTCTACAGCGTCATCAACGCCATCGCGCTGTTCATTCTGGTCGCGACCTTTCTCGCCATCGTGATCGCCCGCGCCGACATCCGGCATATCATGCTGGCCGTCGCGATCCCCATCGCGATGTTCGCGCGAGCGATATCGGCGATGGCTGGCTGTCCTGGCGTACCTCGCTCGATCGAGGGTGGAACCACCTTCGCAAGGGTCGCAAGGCGCGGCTGATCGGGCTGGCACGCGCAGCGTTCGGCATCGCCGGCTGTGCTGTCGCCATCTTCGGGCTACTTGCCTACGGCGACATGACCACTCCACGAAAACCGCTTGCCCATCAGGCTGGTCGGCCATGATTCCCTTCTGCCTGATCCTGGGCGACAGCACCGCGGTCGGCACGGCGCAGGCATTGGCAGCACAGGGCATACGCTGCGAGGTTCATGCGCGCGTGGGTGCCGGTTCGGCCGAGATCGAGCGGCGGGTGAGGGGCGCTTCGGCCGCCACCGTCGCCCTCATCGCACTCGGGTCGAACGATGCCGCCAGTCCGGCGCTCCCAACCAACCTTCTTGCGCTCAGGCGGCGAACCACCGCCGTCAAGGTGGCCTGGCTTGCCCCCTACGACCTGCGCGCGTCATCCATTGTCACGTCGATCGCGGCACGTTTCGGCGACACCGTCATCCCGCTGCGGGCGCAACCGAGCCGGGATGGCATCCATCCGGTCAGCTATCGCCCCGTCGCCAAGTCGCTGCGGTGGGGGGCGGTCGCCCCCTTCAGAGCCGGCGTAGCGCCGGCGCCGATCGCGCGCGCGACCGTGCTGGTGATGAGCAGCCCACTCGGGTCGTGATCGCCATCTTCATGCCGCGAGCATCGGTCGCCGGAACCGAACGGCTCGACTCAATCCCGCTGGAACAAATCCGGCCCATATGACAGGCTGAACGTCATGGACCATCGCATCACCCACACCTGCGGCCATGAGCAAACCCATTTCATTGCCGGGTTCGCGTCGCAGCAGGAGCGCAAGGCCACCTGGCTGCGCACGACGGTCTGCGGCGCGTGCTACCGCAAGCAGCGCCAGGAAGAGAACGAGCGCGACGCCGCGGCCTCGCAACAAGCCGTTGCCCATCTGTCGCTGGCGCCGCTCAACGGCTCGGAACGACAGGTCAGCTGGGCAACGACCATTCGCGCGAAACGGATCGCCTTGCTGCGCAAGGATCAACCTCTCGATAGCGTCGAAACCGGCGCGGCGCTGCTCGGCATCGCGGACGCCAAATGGTGGATCGACAACCGCGACGCGACCGACGCGCAGTTGCTCGCCTCGGCAGGGGTGGCTCAGGCTCCCGGCTGAACCGGCGTCGTCACCGCATTCTTCAGCGGCGCGGGCTTCTTGCCGTCAGGCAGCGTCCTGCGGAGGTGCTCGTGGACGATCGCAGCCGAGAAGGGCTTCGGGATGAACGTCGCCTTCTCGGGCATGTCACCCGGATTGGGACGGATATTTGTAGGGGCTTGCAATCGTAGCGGTGTCTGCTCGCCAACAGCGCTATTTCCTGCTCACGCTATCTGCCACTGGCGCGTGGCACCGTGCTCGAATTAGCTGCCAATGTGCTCGCCATCATCCGGCGCTGCTCGCAAACGAGGCGTCGCACTCACGTTATCTGCCAACAGCTTCGACCGCCAAGGGGAGGTCGATCAGACGGCCATAGGTTGTCCCGTTTCTCCATCTGCACCGGGCAGTTTCGGGAAAAGCCAATCGGGAACACATTTCGGGAAAATGGCGCCCTCGTTGCCATCGAGCGCGCCTTCCCGCCGTCAGCCGTCCCACGCGACCTTCCCAAACGAGACGGTGCCGTTTCGCTGGCTCCTCGCGCCAGCATTTCAATCTACAGAACTGGAGGTTGTTTCTATGATGTTCTCGATAGTGGCGAGGCGCCGATCTGGATGCTAGCGTGCCGCGGAAGGGCAAATCGTGGTAAACAATGACTGATCTTGGAGCGCGTGAGCAGCGGCGTTTGGCGGCGCTCGCAAAATTCGAGGTAATGGACACCCCGCGAGAGTCGGCTTTCGACGAGCTGGCCGAGCTGGTCGCCGCGATTTGCGAGGCGCCGATCGGGGTCGTGAATCTGATCGGGGAGTGCCGCCAGTTCTTTAAGGCAGAGGTGGGTCTGGGGGTTCGCGAAACGCCGCTGGATACGTCGTTCTGCGCGCACGCGCTTTTGGAGCAGGATTTCCTCCTTGTTCCCGACGCGACGGCCGATCCGCGGTTTGCGTGCAACCCCCTGGTTACCGGCGAGCCTCACATCCGCTTCTATGCCGGTGCACTGCTAAAGACGGACGACGGACTTCCAATCGGGACGCTGTGTGTGCTCGACTACCAGCCGAGGCAATTGTCGGACGTACAGATACGCTCGATCCGCGTCCTGGCTCGACAGGTCATGGCGCAACTCGAACAACGTCTTGCGGCACGGCAGGTCGCCGCATCCGAGGCGCGGCAGCGCGCCATCATGGACAGCGCTCAGGATTTCGCGATCGTCACGACCGATCTCGATGGCCATATCGTTGAATGGACTTCCGGCGCGAAGAACGTGCTTGGCTGGTCAAGGGACGAAGTGATTGGAAAGAGCGCTTCGATCCTGTTCACCGACGTAGATATCAGCGCCGGCAGGCTGGCATTGGATCTGGCGCAAGCTCACGACGAAGGCCGAGCGTCTGTTGAGCATTGGATGGTTCGCAAAGACGGGAGACGCATACTGGCCGTCGATGTGACGTCCCCATTGATGGACCAGCACGGCCAACATGTCGGCTATGTGAAGGTGCTGCGTGATCGCACCGAAGCGCATGCCGCGAGCGAAGCCCTGCGGGAGGTGGAAGCCCGCGCCACCGGCAGGTTGCAGGCCAATGAGGAGAAATGGCGCACCCTGTTCAAGACGCTCGAAGAGGGTTTCATCCTCGCCAGAGTCGTGCGCGATGCAGACGGCAGGATCTGCGACTGGCGGTATGAGGAAGTGAACGACGCCTGGTATAGCCTGGTGGGTATCGAGCGGGGCACGGCGATCGGAAAGACGATGCGCGACCTCTTCCCGGGAATTGAGGACGTATGGGTCAACGAGTTCGCCGAGGTTGTCGATACCGGCGAAGCCAAGCGCTTTACCCGTCAGTTCGGAGGGCTGGATCGTTGGTATGACGGGGTGTGCCAACCCATTGGGGAGGATCGGTTCACCGTCATTTTCCTCGAAGTGACGGATCGCATCCGCGCCGAGAAAAAGCGCGAGGCGCTCACCGACATCGGGCACGTTCTGTCGGAGTCATCCGATATGGAACATGCGATCGATCAGGCGACGGAGATCGTGGCCAAGACGCTCGGCGTGGTTCGGGCTGGGTACGGTACGCTGGATGCAGACGGGGAAATGATTACCGTGCCGGAGCACTGGACGGCGGATGGCTGTCCCCGGCTTGTCGGTCAGTACCGCGTCGATGATTATGGTGACTACGCTATCGACCTCCGGGCTGGTCGTCCCGTCGTCATTCCCGATGTGCGGTATGATCCACGAACATCGCCTCGAGCGGACATTTTCGAAAGCCTCGCCGTTCGAACGATGATCAATCTTCCGGTGGTGGGGAATGGTCGAACCGTCGCGATCTTCTTCGTGAACGATAACGTTCCGCGCCAATGGACGACGCAGCAGGTGGCATTCGTCGCAGAGGCGGCCAGTCGTATCCGGGTTGCGATTGAGCGCCGCCGGGCAGAACAGGACCTGCGCGAAAGCGAAAGCTTTATGCGCAGCGTTCTTGCTGCCTCGACCGATTGTATCAAGGTGCTCGACCTTAACGGCGATCTCACCTTCATGAGCGATGGCGGCATGAAGGTGATGGAGATCAGCGACTTCAACGCGGTCAAAGGCTGCTTCTGGCCGAGTTTTCTGAAGAATGACGGCGTTGGTCTGGGCAAAGAGGCGCTTGCAGCGGCAAGAGCGGGTCGATCGGCCCATTTCGAGATCGCAGCTGACACATTCCTGGGCACCCCGAAATTCTGGTCGGTGTCGGTTTCGCCCATCTTCGGCGAGAACGGCGAGGTGGTGCGCATCCTGTCCGTATCGCGTGATCACACGACTTTGCAGGAGGCGCGTGAGCAGCAGCTCCTGCTCAATGGCGAATTGAGCCATCGATTGAAAAACGTCTTGTCCATCATCCAGTCGATTGCCAACCAGACGCTGCGTGATGCGGTGACACTGGAGGATGCCTCTGCTGCCTTCTCATCACGTCTGGCATCCTTGGGCCGGGCGACGGATGTGCTGACCGCGACATCGTGGGAAGCGTCGGACCTTGATACGGTCTTGGAAGCCGGCTTGGCGGCCGTTGCCGATAAGCGGGACCGGATCGCGATCAATGGCCCCGCGGTGCGTCTCAATCCGCAGTCGGCACTCGCCCTCACGCTCGCAATCCACGAGCTGGTCACCAACGCGCTGAAATACGGTGCCCTGAGCGGCTCTGTTGCAAAAATCGTGAAGCTTGAGCATGCTTGGCGGAGATTGGACGGACGGAACGATGACGGATTTCAAGTGGCGCCATTTCCAGGGTGATGTGATCCTGTGGGCGGTGCGCTGGTATTGTCGCTATCCGATCAGCTATCGCGACCTTGAGGAAATGCTGGCGGAACGCGGCATTTCGGTCGACCATACGACGATCTATCGCTGGGTCCAGTGCTACGCCCCGGAGATGGAGAAGCGGCTGCGCTGGTTCTGGCGGCGTGGCTTTGATCCGAGCTGGCGCCTGGATGAAACCTACGTCAAGGTGCGGGGCAAGTGGACCTACCTGTACCGGGCAGTCGACAAGCGGGGCGACACGATCGATTTCTACCTGTCGCCGACCCGCAGCGCCAAGGCAGCGAAGCGGTTCCTGGGCAAGGCCCTGCGAGGCCTGAAGCACTGGGAAAAGCCTGCCACGCTCAATACCGACAAAGCGCCGAGCTATGGTGCAGCGATCACCGAATTGAAGCGCGAAGGAAAGCTGGACCGGGAGACGGCCCACCGGCAGGTGAAGTATCTCAATAACGTGATCGAGGCCGATCACGGAAAGCTCAAGATACTGATCAAGCCGGTGCGCGGTTTCAAATCGATCCCCACGGCCTATGCCACGATCAAGGGATTCGAAGTCATGCGAGCCCTGCGCAAAGGACAGGCTCGCCCCTGGTGCCTGCAGCCCGGCATCAGGGGCGAGGTGCGCCTTGTGGAGAGAGCTTTTGGCATTGGGCCCTCGGCGCTGACGGAGGCCATGGGCATGCTCAACCACCATTTCGCAGCAGCCGCCTGATCGGCGCAGAGCGACAGCCTACCTCTGACTGCCGCCAATCTTTGCAACAGAGCCCAGGTCCTGGTTTAGGCCGATCCGCGTCGAGTGCGCGCTGATTCCCTTCAGCAGCCGAGCCAGATCCTCGGCCGTGAGATCGGGCAGCGCGCCGAGATCGAACGCGCGCCGGATGATCGACCGGAAGATCGGCCCGATCCGACCCGGGGTGCAGCGCCACGCTGCCGATGTCATATTCGACGCGCGCCTTCACCGCC
>NZ_JSBN01000021.1 GCF_000797515.1 Sphingomonas sp. Ant H11 | reverse complement strand
CTGCTGCGGGGGCGGTCTGGGCCAAAGTCGGCGTCGCGACGGCGGCGGCGAGCGCCGCGAACATCATGAGCTTCATGCGGGGTCTCCTGCAAACGGGCAGCAATCTGTGCTGCTCGTCCGGTCCAACGCACATTTCCCCGCATGGCTCCCGATTTTCTTTACGCTCCCGAATCGAGCGCGTAGCCCGCCGAGCGTACGGTGCGGATGATGTCGGGACGGTCGCCGCGATTGATCGCTTTCCGCAGGCGGCGGATGTGGACGTCGACCGTGCGGCTTTCGATGTCGCTGTCATGGCCCCATACCGCATCGAGCAAGCGCTCACGCGAGAACACCCAGCCGGGATGTTCGAGGAAATGCTTGAGCAGGCGGAATTCGGTTGGGCCGAGCGGAATGACCTCGCCCGAACGGCGCACCTTGTGGCCGACCGTGTCCATCTCGATGTCGGAATAGGTCAGTTGCTCGCCCGCCAGTGCCGGGCGCACGCGCCGCAGCACCGCGCCGACGCGCGCGACCAGTTCGCGCGGGGAGAAGGGCTTAGTGACATAATCGTCCGCGCCCGTCTCCAGCCCGCGCACCCGGTCTTCTTCCTCGCCGCGTGCCGTCAGCATGATGATCGGCACGTTCGCCGTCTCGGGCATGCGCCGTAGGCGACGGCAGACCTCGATGCCCGACAGCCCCTCGACCATCCAGTCGAGCAGCACGATGTCGGGGGGTATTCTCCTTGGCGAGCAGCAGCGCTTCCTCGCCATCGGGGGTCTGCGCGATTTCGAAATCCTCGCGCTTGAAGTGCCAGATCAGCAGCTCGGCGAGCGCCGCATCGTCTTCCACCAGCAACATTTTTGGCCCGGGCCATGTCGTTTACTCCGTCACGAGGTAGGAATGTCGCCGCGGTCGCGTTCGGCCATGTGCGTGCCGGTTGCGGCGAAATAGATCATCTCGGCAATGTTGGTGGCATGGTCGCCGACACGTTCGAGATTCTTGGCGATGAACAGCAATTGCGCGACCTGACCGATCGTCTTGGGGTTTTCCATCATGTGCGTGACCAGCACGCGGAACAGACTGTTGTAGAAATCGTCGACCTGCCGGTCGCGATCGCACACTTCGACGGCCGCTTCGGCATCGCGCGCGGCAAAGGCGTCGAGCGCATCATGCACCATCTGCACCGCCAGCGCGGACATGGCGGGCAACACCGAGAGTGGCTCGATCTCGCCGTGGCTTTCGATCATGGGAACGCGCTTGGCGATGTTCTTGGCATAATCGCCGATGCGTTCGACCACGCCTGCGATCTTCAATGCGGCGACGACTTCACGCAGATCATCGGCCAGCGGCGCGCGCAACGCGATGATCCGCACCGCGAGCTGTTCGACTTCCATCTGCAGCGCGTCGATACGCTTGTCGCCCGCGACAATCTCACGCGCGCCTTCCAGATCGTGACGACGGAGTGCTTCCATCGCGGCCGCGATGGCATGCTCCGCCAGCCCGCCCATTTGCGCGATCAGCCCGCGCAACTGGCCGATATCTTCGTCGAAAGCTTTTACCGTATGGTCGTTCAAGGGCGTGGTCCTGCGTTCAGCCGTAGCGGCCGGTGATATAATCCTTGGTGCGCTCCTGCCGAGGATTGGTGAAGATGTCCGAGGTTGCGCCATATTCGACGAGCGTGCCGAGGTGGAAAAAGGCGGTGCGCTGCGACACGCGCGCCGCCTGTTGCATGTTATGCGTCACGATCACGATGGCATAGCGGCCCTTGAGCTCGTGGATCAGTTCCTCGATCTTGGCGGTAGCGATCGGGTCGAGTGCTGAGCAGGGCTCGTCCATCAAGATGACTTCGGGGTCGACCGCGATCGCGCGCGCGATGCACAAGCGCTGCTGCTGGCCGCCCGACAGAGCGGTACCGCTTTCGGTCAGGCGATCTTTCACTTCCTCCCACAGCCCCGCGCGGCGCAGCGACTTCTCGACGATCTCGGCGAGTTGCGGCTTGTTGGCGGCAAGCCCGTGAATGCGCGGGCCGTAGGCGACGTTTTCAAAGATCGATTTGGGGAAGGGATTGGGTTTCTGAAATACCATGCCGACACGGGCGCGGAGTTGCACCACGTCCATTTCCGGCGAGTAGATGTTCTCGCCGTCGAGGGTGATATCCCCTTCGACCTTCGCCCCGGCGATCGTGTCGTTCATGCGATTGAGCGTGCGGAGGAAGGTCGATTTGCCGCAGCCGGACGGGCCAATCAGCGAGGTGACATAGTCCTGCCCGAAGGTGAGCGAAACGTCGGCAATGGCCTGTTTCGCGCCATACCACACGTTGACGTGCTGCGCGGAGATTTTCGGTTGATTGGGAATGCTCACCAGCGGGTCTCGAATTTGTTACGGAGGTAGATCGCGAAGCCATTCATCGCGAGCAGGAAGACGAGCAGCACGATGATCGCCGCGCTGGTTTTCTCAACGAAACCGCGGTCGATCTGATCGGACCAGAGGAAGATCTGCACCGGCAGCACGGTTGCCGGATCGGTCAGCCGCGCCGGGGGCGAGGCGATGAACGCGCGCATCCCGATCATCAGCAGCGGGGCGGTTTCGCCGAGTGCGCGCGCCATGCCGATGATCGTGCCGGTCAGGATGCCGGGCAGCGCAAGGGGCAGGACATGGTGGAACACCACCTGGATCGGGCTTGCGCCGACGCCCAGCGCAGCATCTCGGATCGACGGCGGCACCGCCTTTATCGCATTCCGCCCGGCGATGACGATCACCGGCATCGTCATCAGCGCCAGCGTCAATCCGCCGACGATCGATGCCGAGCGCGGCATGCCGAAGGTGCCGAGAAACACCGCCAGCCCGAGCAGCCCGAAGATGATCGAAGGGACCGCCGCGAGGTTGTTGATCGATACCTCGATCAAATCGGTCCAGCGGTTCCGCGGGGCGTATTCTTCGAGATAGAGCGCGGAAAGAACGCCGATCGGAAACGCGATCAGCAACGTCACCAACATCGTGAACAGCGATCCCTTGAACGCGCCCCAGATCCCGGCGCGGGTCGGGTCGTTGGAATCGGAGGCGGTCAGGAAGGGCAGGTTGAACCCGGTCGAAATCGCGCCGCGTGCCTGCAACGTCGCGACGATCGCCTCGGCGGCGGGATCGCCCTGGCGCTTGGCGGCGACGTCGATCGTGTCGGCGGCCGGCACCCAAATGATGCTGCGCCCACGGAGGATGGCGGGGTCGCGCTTCACCGCCTCACGGACGCTGAGCCAGGCACCGTCCGATAGCCACTGGTCGCCGTTCTTGCCGAAAGCGGCGATTGCGGCGTCGTCGGTCGCGCGTTCGATTCCGGCACCGGCCAGCGCCAGGTCGGCACCCGGACCGTGCAGGCGGTTTGGGTCGAGCATCAGCCCGGCGCGTGGGAAATCGATCGGGAGCGCGATCCGCGTTTGCAGGAAGCCGCTCGCACCGTTCATCACCATGGTGACGAGCAGTACCGCAAGAAACCCGGCCGAGAGGATTACCGCAGCGAGGCCGAGCAACCGAAAGCGTTGCTCCGCACCATATCGTCGGCGGATACGCCGTTGCATGGCGGGGGCACGCCAATCGGTCGGCTCGCGGTCGCGGGCGGGGTTTGTGGGTTGGGCGACGGGACTGTCACTCATAAGCTTCGCGATACCGTTTAACGACCGTCAGCGCGACGATGTTGAGGAGCAAGGTAATGACGAACAGCGTCAGCCCGAGCGCAAAGGCGGCGAGCGTCTTCGGGCTGTCGAACTCGGCCTCGCCGGTGAGCAGGTCGACGATCTGCTTGGTGACGGTGGTGGCGCTGGCAAACGGATTGAGCGTCAGCGTGGCAACGCCCGATGCAGCCATCACCACGATCATCGTCTCGCCGACCGCGCGGCTCACCGCGAGCAGCACGCCGCCAACCACGCCCGGCAACGCTGCCGGAAGCAATACCCGCTGGATGGTTTCAGACGTCGTCGCACCCATCGCCAGACTGCCGTCGCGCATCGCATCGGGCACGGCGGCGAGCGAATCGTCGGCCATCGACGAGACGAACGGGATGATCATCACCCCCATCACCAGCCCGGCGGCGAGCGCGCTTTCCGAACTGGCCCAGGTGATCCCGATTGATACCGCGAAATCGCGCACCGCCGGGGCGACCGTCAACGCCGCGAAATAGCCGTAGACAACGGTCGGAACGCCCGCGAGCACCTCCAGGATCGGCTTCATCCAGCGACGCGCGGCGGGCGTCGCATATTGGGTGAGGTACACCGCGCTCATCAGCCCGAACGGTATCGCCACCAGCATGGCGATCACCGCGCCGATGAAAAAACGTTCCCCAGAACAGCGGCACCGCGCCCAGCGTTTTGCCTGGGGCGGCGGGATCGATCACTTGCGGGCTCCAATGCGTCCCGAACAGAAAATCGCCAATCGGCACGATATTGAAAAAGCGCCAGGATTCGAACAGCAGCGACGCGACGATGCCGATCGTGGTGAGGGTTGCGATCAGTGAAGCCGCGAGCAGCCCGGCCATCATCACCCGTTCGATCTTGGTGCGGGCGCGGAAATCGGGGCGGACGCGGGTATAGGCGAAGCCGCCGGTCGCAAAGCTCAGCAACAGTGCAACGGCCGCACCGATCCAGTCATTGCGGGTCTGCGCGGCCGCATAAGCGGGCGCGAGTTGCTTGGACAGGGGATTGAACGCCCCGAAGCTGTTGCCCGAAGCGAGACTGCGCGCCTCCGACAGGATGGCTGCGCGGTTGAACCCCGGCGGGGGCAATTGTGCCGCGGCGGGGTCGCGCAACACGCGGTCGGTCACCAAGGCCGGTGAGGTCGCCGACCAGACACAGAGAAACAGGGCAGCGGGGATCACCGTCCACAAGGCGACATAGCCGCCGAAGTGCGAGGGCAGCGAGCTGAACCGCGCGGTACTGCCACGGCGAAAGCTGACGGCGCGCAACCGCGCCGTCAGCCAGCCGATCAGGCCGAGCCCGGCGATGACCAGGAAAAGAGCGAGCATGGACAAAGCGAGGGTTCGACTTCGAATAAGAGTGTTGGACTTGGACTAGAGCAGCTTCTTGGGGTCGAGCAGGATCTCTTCCTTCAGGATCTGCGCGCTGCGCTTGCGCACGTCATCGGGGGCTGCGATCAGCCTTTGGCGACAAGCGAACCCTTGGGGTCCCACGAAGCGGCATACAGCGCGAGAAAGTCGCGCAGGCCCTTGATCGCGCTGAGATGGGCTTTTTTGACGTAGAGGAACAATGGACGCGATCCCGGATAGGCCCCGCGCGCGATCGTCTCATAGGTCGGCTCGACCCCGTTGATCGGCACGCCGTTCAGCTTGTCCTTATTCTCTTCGAGATAGGAATAGCCGAAGATACCGATCGCATTCGGGTTCGATTGCAGTTTCTGCACGATCAGATTGTCATTCTCGCCAGCGTCGACATAGGCACCGTCCTCCCGGATCGCGGTACAGCCCTTGGCATAAGCCGCCGGGTCTTTGTCCTTATGGTCGGCCAGCGTCGGGTTGATCGCGTCGCAGCCCTTGGCGAGGATCAGTTCGGCCAGCGCGTCGCGGGTGCCGCTGGTCGAGGGCGGCCCATAGACCTGGATCGGCACTGCGGGCAGCGAAGGATTGACGTCCTTCCACGTCTTGGCCGTGTTCTTTTGGCCCATCGGCGATGCGGCGAGCGCTTTATAGATATCGACCGCCGTCAATTGCAGCTTGGGGCCGCCTTTCGATTCGGCGAAGGCGATGCCGTCGAGGCCGATCTGCGCCTCGATAATGTCGCTGACGCCATTGTCCTTACACGTGTTGTATTCAGTGGCCTTCATCCGGCGCGAAGCATCCTCGATATCAGGATGTGCAGCCCCGATCCCGGCGCAAAACAGCTTCATGCCTGCACCCGTACCGGTCGACTCGATCGCGGGAGATTTGGTGCCGGGGGTCTTGTTGACGAATTGCTCGGCGACAATCGTCGTAAACGGAAAGACCGTCGATGACCCGACGACCGTGATGTGGTCGCGCGAGCCCGCGCCGCCGCCATTCGCCTGATCCTGACAGCCGGTGAGTGTCAGCGCTGCCGCACTCGTGGCAAGAGCGAGTATCGCACATTTCCTGATCATGGAATCTCCCCTCGGGCACTGGACGGCCCCGGACTCGGGCTACCACGACGACCTGCTGCCTGTGTGACATTGACGTTACCGTTTAATGACAGCGGCATTCGGATCCGAACTTGCGGGGGTGGCTTGATATGTCTGGACGTGGGCGGGCAGCATGACGGTGACCGTCGTACCCTTGCCCAACAGACTTGTGACGTCGAAGCGACCGCGATGGCGCTCGATAATATGTTTGACGATCGCCAGGCCAAGTCCGGTTCCGCCCGCCGCACGGCTGCGGCCCGGATCGACGCGGTAGAACCGTTCGGTCAGGCGCGGAAGATGCTCGGGCGCGATCCCGTCGCCTTCGTCGGCGACGCTGATCCGCACCGTGCCCGCCGCATCGCGCCACAATTTGATGGTGATCGGCGACCCCGGTCGCCCATATTTCATGGCGTTGCCGATGAGATTGTGGAGCACCTGGCTCAATTGGGCGCGGTCGCCCGCGACCGGCGGGACGCCAAGATCGATATCGGTTACAATGTCACCGCTGCGCTTGTCCTGCGCGTCCAGCAGTTCGGAGCGAACCTCGCTGATCAACGCGCCGAGATCGACCGCCCGATCTGGCAAGCGATATTTCTCGGCCTCGATTCGGCTGAGCGAAATGAGATCCTCGACCAGGCGCTGCATGCGGCGCGCTTCGTCAAACATGATCTTGAGGAAGCGGCCCCGGACCTGCGCATCCTCGCCGGCTTTGTCGTCCCCCAGCGTCTCGATATAACCGAGGATCGACGCGAGTGGCGTCCGCAACTCATGGCTGGCATTGGCGACGAAATCGACGCGCATCCGCTCCGCTGCATAATTGCCGGTCTGGTCGACCAGTTGGACAATCCGCTGCCCACCGCTGGCGCGCGCGACGTGCATTTCCCAGTGCTGGTCCTTCGTGCCCAGCCCGACCAGATTGATCGGCCCTTGCGGAACGCCGGTGGTCGGGCTGGCCAGGCGTTCGGCGGCACCGGGGTGGCGGATGGCGACGCGCACATCCTCGCCCACGATATGCTTGCCGAGCAGCGCCAGGGCGACCGCATTGGCATGGGTGACGCGTCCGTCCGCCACGATCAGGACGGGGTGCACGATCGCCTGAATCACGTCCTGCACGTCGGGCGGGCTGGGCTGGCGGACGCTTTCGACGGGGCGTAGCATTTCGATCGGGCCGTCGCCCGTGCCCGTTGCCGCCAACGCGGCCGCGATGCCGCCGACCAGGGTGATGATGGCGGGCTGCAGATCCCAGTCGAGCAAAAACACCGCGATCGCCGCCACGACGACGATGGCGATGGCCGTGATTGTTCGAGAGCCGAAACCTTGGAGCATGCACTGCGCCTTAGCCTAAAGATCGTTAACCCCGATAGCCTTGCTTGCCAGCGTTTTGCGAATGTGAAAGGGCTAGTGCAATGAACGACGATACGCCTGAACTTCCGAACACGACGCGCCGTCGGGCGCTGATGCTTGGCGCGGTCGGCGCGGCGGCGGTGGTGTCGATCCGCCCGGCCCTGGCGTCGACAGCGGCGTCGATTTCGACCTGTGAAATTCCGGTGCCGGATTCAGGGCGCGCGGGCAGCTATATCGCCGCGGACGGGACGGTGGTGCCTGCTGGCACGCGTGGTGCGTTCGCGCCGCCGGGGCGGCCGTTCAAGGGCGAAGAGGTCAAGACCGCGCTGGCGGGGGGGCAATTGCCCGGGACCAATTACGAGCAGAGCCGCGCTTACACCAATTACATCCGGCGGCTGCAATCGGGGACGAGCGGTTTCACCTGCTTCGCATCGCTGCAAATGCCGCGCGGCTGACGCCGTGAACGATTCCCGCGGCGATATCGTGTATCGCATGGCGCGGCCGGAAACGCTGAAGATCGTGCACCTGGACAGCTTCACTGCGGTTTTCCACCGCGCGTCGGGCATCACGCATTTGGTGACGTCGCCCGTGCCGGAAATCCTCGCGGCATTGGGCGAGGCGGGGATGACCCGCGCTGATCTGATGGCGCGGTTGTCGGTCGATTATGTGCTGGGCGATGCCGAGGAGGGTTCCCTGGACGCGCGGCTGGAAGAACTCGTGGCAACCGGTCTGGTCGCGGTCGCATGAGGCATGTGTTCCAGGTGCGGATTGGCCCGATCGGCTTTCGCATCGGCTCGGACTGGCGCGCGCCCATCGCGCAGCTCGAAACGCTCTATGCCGCTTATCCCAAGCCTGAGGACGGCGTGCCCGATTTCACCGTGCGCCTGTTCGCGGCGCGGCCGTGGCGGCGAGTCGTGCGGCCGGCGGTGATGATCGGCGGGGATTATATCCTGCCCGAGGCGGCCCCGCTTCCGCTCGCGCAGGGGCTGCTCGCGGCCGAAATGGGGATGAATTTGCAGATGGCGCTGGGCCAGCGCCATTTTTTGCTGTTGCACGCCGCCGTGGTGGAACGCGACGGGAAGGCGCTGGTCCTCACCGGCGTGTCGGGCGCTGGCAAATCGACATTGGCGGCGTTGCTATCGCTACGCGGCTGGCGCTTGATGGGCGACGAGTTCGCCTTGCTCGATCCCGCGACTGGCTTGCTGCACGCCTTTCCCCGGCTGGTCAGCCTCAAGAACGCCAGCGTCGCGACCGTCGCTGCCGAAGTCCCGGCCGATCGGCTCGGGCCGATGCTGGAGGGCACGCCCAAGGGGACCATCCGCCATCTTGTCCCCGATGCGGCGGCGCTGGCGGCGATGGATGCTCCGGCCAGACCTGCGCTGATCCTGTTCCCGAGTTTCGGCTACGACTCGGCCACGCGCGATGTGGCGCAAAGTGAAGTGTTCGTACGTCTTACCCAGGCCTCGACCAATTATGTCGCGATGGGCGAGCGCGGTTTCGATGCGCTGACCGCGCTGGTGCAGGGCGTTCCCGCGCGCGCGATCGATTATCCCGATACCGACAGCGCGATCGCGCTGGTGGAGGCGGCATGGGCCGCGCGCTAGACGGCTGGTTGCTCGCGCAGGCGCTCCGCGATCCGGGCGGCACGGTGGCGCTGGGTGCGGATGAGTGGACCGCCTTGCTCGCCATTGGCCGCGCGGAACAAATGATCGGGACGCTGGCGTGGCGGCTTAATGGCATAGACGTGCCGCCATCGGTCGCACGCATCCTCGCCGACGCGCGCGCCTCCGCCGAACAGGGGCGGGTGGCGGCCCTGTGGGAGGCGGAAGTGGCGCGGCGTGTGCTGGCCCCGCTCGGGGTGCGCATGGTGTTGCTCAAGGGCACAGCCTTCGTCGCGGCGGGCTTGCAAGCGGGGCGGGGGCGCTCGATCGGCGATCTCGACATCCTCGTGCCGCGCGCGGCGCTCGATGCGGTCGAGGCGGCGCTGCTGGAGGCCGGCTGGGAATGGGTAAAGCCCGATCCCTATGACGATGCGTATTACCGGCAATGGATGCACGAACTGCCCCCGCTCATCCACCGTGACCGTGACCGGATGATCGACGTCCACCACACCATCCTGCCGCTGACCGCGCGGATTACCCCGGATGCAGGCGCGCTGTTGGCGGATGCGGTGGAGCTGAAGCCTGGCCTATGGGCGCTGTCGCCCAATGATATGCTGGTCCATGCGGCCGCACATCTGTTCGCCGATGGCGATCTGGCAGGCGGTATGCGCAATCTGTGGGACGTGCACTGCCTGGTGGCCGAGTTTGGTGCCGATGGCCTCGCCGGGCGGGCGGCGCAGCATGGTCTGTCGCACGAAGTGGCGCGGGCGCTGCGGCTGGCGGCGGCGCTCTATGGCGAGGGCGCGCGATTGACCCCGGTCGACCGGCTTTACCTGTACCGCCTCACCGCGCGGGATGGCTGGGGCAGGGCGATGCGGCCGATCACGCGTATGGCCTTTTACATCCGCTCGCACTGGCTGCGCATGCCGCCCGCAATGCTGGCGCGGCACTTGTGGACCAAGTGGCGCAAGGGCGGGGCAGGGCCAGCGTCAGGTTGACAGGCGTTCCAGTGTCGGCACCAGTGCATCGAACGAATCGATCACGGCGTCCGCACCCATCTCCTCGACCGGGTGGAGCAGGAAGCCGAAGCTGACGGCGATACCCGGGATTTCGGCATTCCTCGCCGCCATGATGTCGTAAATCGAATCCCCGACGAACGCCGCCGTCCCGCCGCCGCAGCGCCGGATCATTTCGTCGATCGGGGCGCGGTTGGGTTTGGACAGACCGGGGCCCATCGTGTCGCCGCCGATGACGCACGCAAACCGTTCGCGCAGGCCGAGATCGTCGAGCAGCCGCAACGCCAGACTTTCGAACTTGTTGGTAACGATCGCGACCGTCACGCCCATCGCGTCGAGCTGATCGAGTGCCGCGACTACGCCCGGAAAGGGCCGTGTATGCACCGACAGGTGCTCGCCATAATAAGCCAGCATCCGCTTGTAGAGCGGTCGGAACGTTTCCGGCGTACAGCCGCCGGTCGCCTCCAGTCCCTGGCTCAACATATGCTTGGCCCCGCCGCCGACCATCGTTTTGACCTGCTCGACCGTCAGTAATGGTCGCCCGGCAAAGGCAAGCGTGTGGTTGACGGCATCGGTCAGGTCGCCGCTGCTGTCGACCAAGGTTCCGTCGAGGTCGAAACCGACGATGGCGAAGGAATTCTGTGTCATGAACGATTGCCTGACAGCGTTGCTCTGGAAATGGCAAGAGCGTCGTGGCAGGGCTGTCCGCATGGCTAACACACCCGCACCGAACATCGCCGCCGTCGTCCTTGCCGCCGGCAAGGGCACGCGCATGAAGTCGGATCTGCACAAAGTGCTGCATCCGATCGCCGGGCATCCGATGCTGCTGCATTTGATCGGCAGCGTTGCCACGTTGAATCCGCAGCGCACCGTCGTCGTGACCGGCGCGGGGCGCGAGCAGGTCGAGGCGGCGGTCGCACCGCTCGGCATCGTCACCGCGTTGCAGGCCGAGCAACTCGGCACGGGCCACGCGGTTGCCCAGGCGGAAGCGGCCTTGGCCGGATTCGAAGGCGACGTGCTGGTTCTTTATGGCGATGTGCCTTTGGTGTCCTCGGCGACGATGCGGGCGATGGTCGCGCGGCTCCACGCGCCCGATGCGCCCGCCGTAGTGGTGCTCGGCTTCCGCCCTGCCGATCCCGCCGCTTATGGCCGGATCATCGCCGACGAGCAGGGCGTGATCGCCAAGATGGTCGAATATAAGGATGCGAGCGACGCCGAGCGCGCGGTCACCCTGTGCAATTCCGGGCTGATGGCGGTGCGCAGCGCCGATTTGTTCGCGCTGCTGGCGCGCGTCGGCAATGATAATGCTGCGGGCGAATATTATCTGCCCGATATCGTCATGCTCGCCGCCGCTGACGGCCGCGCCTCCGCGGTGATCGAAACCAGCGCGGCGGAAGTCGCCGGGGTCAACAGCCGCGCGGAATTGGCGGGCGTCGAACTGTCCTGGCAAAATGCGCGCCGCGCGCAGGCGATGGCCGATGGCGCAACGCTGATCGCGCCTGAAACCGTATGGTTCGCTTATGATACCGTGCTCGGCCGCGATGTCGTGATCGAGCCCAATGTCGTGTTCGGCCCAGGCGTCACCGTCGCCGATGACGTGGTGATCCACGCCTTCTCGCATATCGAAGGGGCGACGATCGGCGCTGGCGCGGAGGTTGGCCCGTTCGCGCGGTTGCGCCCCGGCGCGGTGCTGGGCGAGCATTCCAAGATCGGCAATTTCGTCGAAATGAAGAAGGCCGTGCTCGGCGTGGGTGCAAAGGCCAGCCACCTCACCTATCTTGGCGATGCGAGGTCGGGCCCGGCGTCAATATCGGCGCAGGCACGATCACCTGCAATTATGATGGCTTTTTCAAATACAAAACGGTTATCGGCGCGGGCGCGTTCATTGGGTCTAACTCGGCGCTGGTGGCCCCGGTCACCATCGGCGCGGGCGCGATTGTCGGGGCCGGGTCGGTGATCACCGGCGATGTCGATGCCGACGCGCTCGCGCTCGCGCGCGGCAAGCAGGAAGCGCGGCCCGGCTGGGGCAAGCGCTTCCGCGACGCAATGATGGCGAAGAAAGCCGCCACCAAGAAATAGCCCGGTCCGGGCAACGGAGAGACGAAACTATGTGCGGTATCGTAGGGATTCTCGGCAAGGGCGCGGTCGCGGACCGGCTGCTCGACGGGCTCAAGCGGCTCGAATATCGCGGCTATGATTCTGCGGGCATGTGCACCGTGCACGACGGCGAATTCGATCGCCGCCGCGCGCCCGGCAAGCTCGTCAATCTCGCCGCCGAACTGGCCAAGGATCCGCTGCCCGGCGACAGCGGCATCGCCCACACCCGCTGGGCGACGCATGGCGCGCCGACCGTCGACAATGCCCATCCGCATATCGTCGGCGACGTGGTGCTGGTTCACAACGGCATCATCGAGAATTTCAAGCCGCTGCGCGATGAACTGATCGCCGAGGGGCGGCAGTTCAAGTCGCAGACCGACACCGAAGTCGTCGCGCACCTCATCGACCGCGAATTGTCGCGCGGGTTCAAGCCACGCGAGGCGGTGGCCAATGTACTTCCGCGCCTGCACGGTGCGTTCGCGCTGGGGGTGATGTTCAAGTCCGAGCCCGATCTCTTGATCGGCGCGCGGCTCGGCGCGCCGCTCACCGTCGGTTACGGCGATGGCGAGAATTTCATCGGTTCGGACGCGCTCGCGCTCGCACCGCTGACCCAGCGCATCGCGTATCTCGAAGAGGGTGACTGGGCGGTCGTCACGCGCGAAGCGGTGCAGGTCTATGACAAGAACAATGATCCCGTCACGCGCCCGATCGTCAATTCAGGTGCCTCGGGCCAGTTGATGGACAAGGGCAACCACCGCCACTTCATGCTCAAGGAAATTTACGAGCAGCCGGTGGTGGTCGCGCAGACGCTGCGCAGCTATTTGCGACCGCTGGAAGAGCGCGTCGCTTTGCCCGACATGGAGTTCGATCTCGGCTCGGTCGAGCGCGTCGCGATCGTCGCGTGCGGCACCGCGTCTTATGTCGGCATGATCGGCAAATATTGGATCGAGCAGCTCGCGCGCGTCCAGGTCGAAGTCGATGTCGCCTCCGAATTCCGCTATCGCGATCCGGTGCTCACCCCCAACATGCTGGGCGTGGTCATCTCGCAATCGGGCGAGACTGCCGATACGCTGGCGGCGCTGCGCCACATGAAGGCGGCGGGGCTGACCACGGCGGGCATCATCAACGTGCCGACCAGTTCGATGGCGCGTGAAGTCGATCTGTTGTTGCCGACCCATGCCGGGCCGGAAATCGGCGTGGCCTCGACCAAGGCCTTCACTTGTCAGCTCGCCGTCATGGCGGCGCTCGCGGTCAATCTCGCCCGCGCCAAGGGGCAGTTGACGCCAGAGGCCGAGCGCGAAATCGTTGGCCATTTGCAGGAAGTGCCGCAGGCGATGAGCCGCGCGATCGCGCATGACGAGGAAATCGCCGCGATGGCCCCCAAGATCGCGGCGGCGCGCGACGTGTTGTATCTGGGGCGTGGACCCGATTATCCGCTGGCGCTGGAAGGCGCGCTGAAGCTGAAGGAAATCAGCTACATCCATGCCGAAGGCTACGCCTCGGGCGAGATGAAGCACGGGCCGATCGCCCTGATCGACGACACCGTGCCGCTGATCGTGCTCGCACCCTCCGGCCCGTTGTTCGACAAGACCGTCAGCAACATGCAGGAAGCACAGCGCGCGGCGCGCTGGTGGTGCTGATTTCGGATGCGGATGGCATCGCGCAGGCCGGCGAAAATACGATCGCGACGATCGAAATGCCCAAGGTCCACCCGCTCATCGCGCCGCTGGTTTATGCCGTGCCGGTGCAGTTGCTGGCCTATCACGTCGCGGTTGCCAAGGGCACCGATGTCGACCAGCCCCGCAATCTTGCCAAGTCGGTGACCGTAGAATGACAGCGCCGTTGATTGCCGGAGTAGAACTGGGCGGGACCAAGTGCATTTGCGTCCTCGCCAGCGGTCCCGATGATGTGCGTGATCGCGTCCAGATCCCCACCACCACGCCCGAGGAAACGCTCGGCGCGGTGGAAAAACGTGCTGCGTGGCTGGTCGCACTACGATGCGCTGGGCATCGCCAGTTTCGGACCCGTCTCGCTGGATCACACCGCGCCCGATTACGGCTCGATTACCGCGACTACCAAGCCAGGCTGGTCGAACACCGATGTCGGCAAGCGGCTCGCCAGCATTGGCCTGGTGCCGACCGGTTTCGACAGCGACGTTAACGGGGCGGCCCTGGGGGAGGGGCGCTGGGGCGCGGCGCAGGACGTTGCCGACCACGCCTATATTACCGTCGGCACCGGGGTTGGCGTCGGCCTGGTGCTGGGCAACGCCCCGGTCGCAGGGCTGACCCATGCTGAACTCGGCCACATCCGGCCGGTCCGCCTGGCAGGCGATAGTTGGGGCGGGAGTTGCTCGTTCCACGGTGATTGTATCGAGGGGCTGGTCTCGGGCACCGCAATCCGCGCGCGTACCGGCGTGGGCGCGGAGACGCTGGCCGAGGACGATCCGGTATGGGAGGGCGTCGCCCATACGCTCGCGCAATTGTGCCACACGCTGGTGCTGACCGGCATCCCGCGGCGGATTGTGATGGGCGGCGGCGTGATCGTCGGTATCCCGCATTTGCTGCCGATGATCCGCACTCGACTGGAAGCGAGCCTGGGTGGCTATGTGGCGGCGCGCGGGCTGCTGCCGATCGACGCCTATGTCGTGCCCGCCGCGCTGGGCGGCATGGCCGGGCCGCTTGGCGCGATCGAACTGGGCGCGCGTGCCCTCGCTGGGGCCTGAAGTCGACAACGTCGTTTACGGGCCTTTAACCGTGTCCGCTTAGGTCGTTGCAGCGGGCTGTTAGGCCCGGTGATTTTGCGACTGGCGGTGCTTACATGCGAATTCTGATCGTCGATGACGAACCGGCCATGCACGACAGCTATCGGCGCAGCTTCGCGCCGGTCGCGGTCGCTACGGGCCTGCTCGACGCGATGGCGGCGGAGTTGTTCGGTGACGACGATGCTGCCGCGCCGGACGAGACCGGGCCCGATTTCGCACTGACGCATTGTATGCAGGGGCTCGACGCCGTCGCTGCGGTTGAGACGGCGCTCCGCGATGGAGATCCGTTTGCGGTGGCGTTTATCGACGTGCGGATGCCGCCGGGGATCGACGGCAAGGAAACTGCGGTGCGGATCCGCGCGCTCGATCCCAATATCAATCTCGTCATCGTGACCGGCTATTCCGACTTTTCGCCGGTCGAAATCTCCAAGGCGGCGGGTCCGGCCGACAAGATTTTCTACATCGCCAAGCCGTTCGAAGTCGCCGAGGTGACGCAAATGGCGAGCGCGCTGGCGCATCGCTGGCAGGGCGACCGCGAACTGGCCGAAGCGCGCGAAGTGCTCGCCGCGCAAGTGGTGCAGTTGCAGGAGCAGGGCCATGAACTCGCCGCGAACGAAAGCCGCGCGATCCACATGGCGAATCATGATTCGCTGACCGAGGCCCCCAACCGGCTGGCGTTCCGCCGCGCGCTGACCGACCGTGCGCGGACCGACGCGCGTTTTGCGGTGGCGATGGTCGATCTCGATCGCTTCAAGCTGGTCAACGACACGCTCGGTCACCTCGCCGGCGACGAACTCATTCGCAAGATTTGTTCGGTCTTGCAGGCCAATGTGCCAGCCGGCGGCATGGTCGCGCGGCTTGGCGGGGACGAATTCGGGCTGATGTTCGATACGCCCGGAATCCAGGCCGCCGAAATGGACTGCACCCGCGTGCTGAAGGCTTGCTCGGGCACGTTCAAGGTGCTGGGCAATTCGGTGCAGGGTGGCGCGTCGATCGGCTTGATCGTGACCGAGGCTGGCGAATCGCGCGATCCGACCGATCTCATGCGCCGAGCGGACCTGGCGCTCAACGACGCCAAGCGGGACGGGCGCGGCGTGGTGCGCGTGTTCGATGAAAGCATGGACGAGAACATCCGTCTGCGCCGCGCGATCGAGGGGGGGCCTCTCGCAAGCGATTGCCAAGGGCGAACTGAGCCTAGTCTATCAGCCGATCGTGGCGCGCGAAGCGTTCGAAGTGGTCGGGTTCGAGGCGCTGCTGCGCTGGAATACCGAGGATCACGGGCCCATTTCTCCCGCCGTGTTCATCCCGATCGCCGAGGAATCGAACCTCATCCACGAACTGGGCGATTGGGTGCTGGCCGAATCGCTCAAGGTGCTGGCCGAGTGGCCGGGCCAATATGTGTCGGTGAACTTTTCACCGCGTCAGTTCCGTCGCCACAATTTCGTCGGGCGGCTGGTCGAGAACGTGCAGCAGGCTGGGATCGATCCGCGTCGCGTACAGATCGAGATTACCGAGACCGCGATTTTCGACGATGCCGATCGCGCCGCCGATACGCTCTACAAGCTGCGCCAGATGGGTTTTCGCATCGCGCTGGATGACTTCGGAACGGGCTATTCGAGCCTGTACAACATCCGCAAATTCGCGCTCGATTGCCTCAAGATCGACCGCAGTTTCATCGACGGCATGGGCCGCGAGCGCGAGAGTGCCGCGATCGTCCATTCGATCATCCACCTCGGTCGCGCGCTCGGGCTTGGCGTCGTTGCCGAAGGGCGTCGAGACCGAAACCCAGTTGCAGGCGCTGCGGGTTGCGGGCTGCAGCCATATGCAGGGCTATTTCTTCTCGCGTCCGGTGGTGCAAGAGCGCGCGAAAGAGATTGCCGAGGCGCGCTTCATCGCGGTTCCCGGGGTGCTCGACGTGGCGGCCGACATACCCGAGCTGGGTAACGGGACGCACGGATGACGGGCAGCATGATCCGTGCCGCGCGCGGCCGGATCGGACGATGGCGCGGGCGCGGCTCGCTCGGTGTCAAGCTCGTCCTGATCCTGACCGCAGTCGGCCTCGCCGGTTCGCTGGCGCTTACCTTGCTGCTCGCCAGCGTTATTGTCCCGAGCTTCAACCAGCTTGAGGCGAAGTCGATCGATGCCCAGGTCGAGCGGACCCATGCCGCGCTGAGCGATTTCGCGACCAAGGTCGAGAATGCGGTGCGCGATTATGGCGATTGGACCGCAAGCTACACCTATATGGCGCATCCCACGCCGGAATTTGAGCGCGAGAGTTTTTCGACGCTGGCGATGGCCAATCTCAATGTCGATGGCATGGCCTATATCGGCAATGACGGGCGGATCGTGATCGCGCGCTGGCGCGATCTCGCGCGCGGGCTGGACCGGCTTGATCGCCGCGATGCCTTTGCGGCGGCGCTGGTCCGTACCGATTTCAAACGGTTCCTGGGGGCGAAAAGCTCAGGCCATTATTATCTGCGGCTCGGCGATGAGCTGGCGGCGATCGGCGTGGCCAAGGTGCGGCGCAGCGACGGGACCGGCGATCCGCACGGCTATGTGGTGATGGCGCGGCGGATCACGTCGCGGGCGCTGTCGGAGGTGCTGCAATTGCGCGCCACGATCGATCTTGCCAATGCGCCCGACGCCAACCGGATTGTCGCTGCCAACGCGACCATGCGCATTGCCGTGCCGATTCAGGGCGCGGACGGGCATGCCGTCGCGAGCGCCGCCTTCACCGTGCCGCGCGATGTGTCGGTGTTGGGGCAGCGGATGCTGCTGCTCGCGGTGACCGGCGCGATCGTTTTGCTGCTGGGCGTGTTGGTGATGCTGCGGCGCATGATCACCCGGCTGGTGCTGCGCCCGCTCGCGCGGGTCGAGGGGCATATGCAGATGGTGCGGTCCTCGGGCACGTTGGGATTGTTGCCCGACGAGGCGCGTCGCGACGAGATCGGCTCGCTTGGCAAGAGTTTCAACGCGATGCTGCAGCAATTGAAGGATCTGCGCGAGCAGTTGGAAGTGCAGAGCTTCGCTCTGGGCAAGAGCGAGAGCGCGGTGGCGGTGATGCACAATGTCCGCAACGCGCTCAATCCGATCAGCACGATCCTGAGCCAGGGAATGGCGCAACCGGCCCCGGTCGACCGCGCAGTGCTGGAGCGGGCGGTGGCGGAACTGGCCAAGGACGATCTGCCCGCGCCGCGCCGCGCGAAGTTGATCGCCTTCGTCTCGGCGGCGATCGAAGCGGAAGGCGCGGATCGCGCGCACCGCCGCGACCAACTCCAGATCGGGCGTGAGGCGATGAGCCATGTGCTGGAAATCATCGGCGAGCAGCAAAGCGCCGCGCACGAGCGCCCGGCGGTGGAGCCGTGCGACGTAACCGAAATCATCGCCAAGAACGCGACCATCGCGCGCTATTCGGGTAGCGTCTCGATCGCGTTCAGCTTTCCGGCCCAGCCCTGTTATGTGCTCGCCAGCCGCATCATCTTGAGCCAGGTGATCGGTAACCTGTTCTCCAACGCCGCCGATGCGATTGCGGCCAAAGGCACCGCCAGCGGTTCGATCTCGGTTTCGATCGAGGAGCAAGGCGACACCGCGCGAATCGCGATTTGCGACGATGGCGAGGGTTTTGCAGCAGATGCGACGCCGACGCTGTTCCAGCGCGGCTTTTCCACCCGGCGGCACAAATCGGGCGGGCTTGGCCTGCATTGGTGTGCCAATTCGATGGCGGCAATGCACGGCACGCTCCGGTTGGAAAGCGAAGGCCCGGGCCGGGGGGCTGTCGCCGTGCTGACGCTGGGGCTCGCCCCGCGCGCTGCCAGCGAGATTGCGGCGTAAGGCTGACTGCTGCGCGGAAGGCCGCAAGGTCACGCGGAACACGGATTGTTTTTGATACGGATTCCGGCCCGTCAGCGGGTTAGCTAGGAGAAAGTCCGGTCGCCTTTCCTGCAAAGTCGAGTATCGTCGGCAATGCACCGGCCAGTGTCGGGGCGAGAACCACCAATACTTTGCCGAGGGCGGGAAGCAAGCCCGCGTCGAGCAGCGGGGCCGTCTTCCCGTCGCTCGGCGTTTGCGGCGCGCCCGTGGCACGGGCATCCAGAATCGTGGCTGCGGGTATCGCAAAGAGTGCAATCACGATGGAGCCACTGACTCCAGTGAAGACCGCCCAGGCATCGACCTGATGGCTCATCGCGTCCGCAACGGCTGGTGTCGCCGCGATGAGCGTCCAGCGCATCCAAGCAATCTGGAACAAGAGCGAAATGACCAGCAGTCCCGCCGCCGCGTTGACATAACTGCGCAAGCGAAGGCGCTGGTGGAGGAGAAACGCATACGCTTCTTCTCCCGTGAGCGGTTTGATGGATTCGACCAGCGAGGAGATGCCGCCGGTCACCACAATACCGGCCGCGACCATGAAGGCTATTCGATCGCACACCGCCAAAGCCTGGAACTTGAGAAGCAGCGTATCATCGGGGACGCCCTGCATCGACCCGAACAAGCCAAGAGCGCTTGCCAAAAGGTCACCTCCGGGCTGGGCGCTGGTTGGCACCAGGAGATAGCCGCCGGCTACCCAGAGCGTGCCCACCAGGATGCCACCGCCATACCAACGTAAAATCCAGCCGCGCACTTGCGGGCCGAACTCGTCGCGAAGATCCGCGACAAAACGCAGCACAATCAGGTACGACAGGCCAAAACCCGCCAACGCTGCCGCGATTACGAACAGGCGGCTCGTGGCATCGGTTTGCTTTGCTGCGGAGTCCAGTGCAGTTAAGATGGGAACCTTTCCTTGCCAAGCGAAGATCCATCCCAGCATGTCGCTAAGGAAGAATACGCCAATCGAAGGTAGAGCGAGCAGCGTTACTGCTAACGATATGCGGGTATCGTCGATTTGTTTCATAGTGTCGTCCCCCGGGATCAATATTACAGATTCCGCAAAAGGGAGCAATTATCTCAAAACGGCAGAATACTCTCGTAGGTAGCGAGTGGCAGTGCGCCGCGCACGAAGCCGCCATGGCGCAGCACGAAGGTATGGCGCACGATTTCGGCCTGCTGCTCGATCCCGTAGCGGTGCAGCGGTAGGCCGGGCCGGATGGCGTAATGGTAGCGGCAGAAGGGATGGCGGCGCAGCGGCAGGAAAGTCCCCTGCTGGCTTTGCCAGATATGCGTCAATTCGTGGATCAGGAGCCCTTGGTCATCAAGGGTGCCGCACGAGAAATCGGCGCGGTAGCGGGTGCCTTCCGGATGAAAGTGGATCGTGCCGGTCGGTGCCATCACCGTTTCGCGCGGCTGGAAAAATGCCCATTTGCGTTGCTCGAGCCGTACCGGCGCATAATCGATTGCGTCGCCGAACACGCCGCGGGCAAGCGAGATCTCGCCTGTTGTCAGCGCACGCCCGGTCACTCGGAGGGGGCAGGGGCCCCTGCCGCGATGGTCGGTGCGTCGTACAGGACGCGCTGGTTGTTCGAAAAGGTGAAGGTCAGCGTGACCGCGCGGCCCGGCTTGATCCCGGGGTTCATGTCGAACAACATCACATGCTTGCCGCCGGGTTTGAACACGGTGGTCGAGGCGGCGGGGATCGGCAGGTCGCCGATCGGCTTCATCGTCGCCATGTTTCCCGACATCATGGATTCGTGCAGTTCGCTCTTCACCGACACATCGCTGCTGACCGAAAGCAGGGTGGTGTCTGCGGTGCCGCCATGAATGGTAAAGTATGCGACGGCGGGACGGCTGGGGATTGCCGCAAGCCGCACATAGCCTTTGTCGACCGACAGCACCGGCGGCTGGCTGCACCCACCCACGGCCAGTGCTGCCGCCACCAGAATCTTTCGCATCTGCAACCACCTTCTCCCGCTTTGGGAACTTATCGCGTCACTCTACGTGCTGCGAAATCTTGCGACAAGCGAAAGCCCCCCTATATCGCCGGAGTGAAGTGTCGCGTTGCTTATCGTAAGGGCGCGGCGGAATGGCAATTTTTTGACAGACGGGGGCCCCAGAGGACCAATGGCAAAAGTAATCGGAATCGATCTCGGCACCACCAACAGCTGCGTCTCGGTGATGGAGGGCGGCAAGCCCAAGGTTATCGAAAACGCCGAAGGCGCGCGCACCACGCCGTCGATCGTCGCCTTCGCCAAGGATGGCGAGCGACTGGTCGGCCAGCCTGCGAAGCGCCAGGCGGTGACCAACCCTGAAAACACCATTTTCGCGGTGAAGCGCCTGATCGGTCGTCGCTTCGACGATCCCATCACCAAGAAGGACACCGAGCTGGTCCCGTACAAGATCGTGCGCGGCAACAATGGCGACGCATGGGTCGGTGCCGGCGGCAAGGAATACTCGCCCTCGCAGATCTCGGCCTTCACGCTCCAGAAGATGAAGGAAACCGCGGAAGCCTATCTCGGCGAGACGGTGACCCAGGCGGTCATCACCGTTCCTGCATACTTTAACGACGCGCAGCGCCAGGCAACCAAGGACGCCGGGCAGATTGCCGGGCTCGAAGTGCTCCGCATCATCAACGAGCCGACCGCAGCCGCGCTCGCTTACGGGCTCGACAAGGACACCAACAAGACCATCGCGGTCTATGACCTTGGCGGCGGCACCTTCGACATCTCGATCCTCGAGATTGGCGATGGCGTGTTCGAAGTGAAGGCCACCAATGGCGATACTTTCCTCGGCGGCGAAGATTTCGACAACAAGCTGCTGAACTTCCTGTCGGACGACTTCAAGAAGGCCGAAGGCATCGACCTCACCAAGGACAAATTGGCGCTCCAGCGTTTGAAGGAAGCGGCAGAAAAGGCGAAGATCGAGCTGTCGTCGGCTGCGACGACCGAGGTCAACCTGCCCTTCATCACCGCCGATGCGACGGGTCCGAAGCATCTCGTCAAGTCGGTGTCGCGCGCCGATCTGGAGCGTCTGGTCGATGACCTGATCCAGCGCACGCTCGAGCCGTGCCGCAAGGCGATGGCCGATGCCGGCGTCAAGGCGTCCGACATCAGCGAAGTGGTGCTGGTCGGCGGCATGACGCGCATGCCCAAGGTCCGCCAGGTGGTGAAGGACTTCTTCGGCAAGGAACCGCATTCGGGCGTCAACCCGGACGAGGTCGTGGCGATGGGTGCCGCCATTCAGGCAGGCGTGCTGCAGGGCGACGTCAAGGACGTGCTGCTGCTCGACGTGACGCCGTTGTCGCTCGGCATCGAGACGTTGGGGGGCGTGTTCACCCGCATGATCGATCGCAACACCACGATCCCGACCAAGAAGTCGCAAACCTATTCGACCGCAGACGACAACCAGCAGGCTGTGACCATCCGCGTGTTCCAGGGCGAGCGCGAAATGGCGGCGGACAACAAGATGCTCGGCCAGTTCGACCTGGTCGGCATTCCGCCCGCACCCCGCGGTGTGCCGCAGATCGAAGTGACCTTCGACATCGACGCCAACGGCTTGGTCAATGTCTCGGCCAAGGACAAGGGTACCGGCAAGGAGCAGCAGATCCGCATCCAGGCTTCGGGTGGCCTGTCGGAGCGCGACATCGAGCAGATGGTGCGCGACGCCGAGCAGTTCGCCGAGGACGACAAGAAGCGCCGCGACGCGGCCGAAGCGAAGAACAACGCCGAGAGCCTGGTTCACACCACCGAGCGTCAGCTCGCCGAAAATGGCGACAAGGTCGACGCCGCGCTGAAGGGCGAGATCGAGGCCGCGATTGCCGCGACCAAGACTGCCGTTGAAGGTGGCGATCCCGAAGCGATGAAGGAGAAGGCAGGCGCGCTCGCGCAGGTCGCGATGAAGCTGGGCCAGGCGATCTACGAAAAGCAGGCCCAGGCCGAAGCGTCGCCGAGCGCTGACGCCGCCGAGGCTCCGAAGGAAGACGTGGTCGACGCGGAATTCTCCGAAGTCGACGATCACAAGGCGTAAAATACTATCTCCCTCTCCCCACATGTGGGGAGAGGGTCGGGGAGAGGGGCCGTGCTGCGATGCAGATCGCACTGCGGCTTCCTCATCATTCCCTCTCCCAAACCCTCTCCCGCTCGGGACAGGGCCTAGAGGCGCAAGATGAGCACTGAAGTCGATTTCTACGAATTGCTGGAATGCGAGCGCGACGCCGATGAAGGCACGCTCAAATCCTCCTATCGTCGCCTGGCAATGCGCTATCACCCCGACAAAAATCCGGGATGCGATGATTCCGAGGCGCGCTTCAAGGCGATCAGCGAAGCCTATGAATGCCTGAAGGACCCGCAGAAGCGCGCGGCCTATGATCGCTATGGCCATGCCGCGTTCAGGCAGGGCGGCGGTGGCGGCGGCGGCCCGCAGGATTTTAGCGCCTTTTCGGATATCTTCGAAAATATCTTCGGCGAATTCATGGGCGGGCAGCGTGGCGGTGCCAGCGGCCCGCGGCGTGGTGCCGATTTGCGCTACGACATGGAAATTACCCTCGAAGAGGCGTTCCACGGCAAATCCACCGACATCACGATCGATGTGACCGGCGTGTGCGACGTGTGCAACGGCACCGGCGCGACCAAGGGTACGGCGGCGAAGTCGTGCACGACCTGCCATGGCCATGGCAAAGTCCGCGCGCAGCAAGGTTTCTTTGTGGTCGAGCGCACCTGCCCGACCTGCCACGGCGCGGGCCAGACCATTTCCGATCCGTGTGGCAATTGCCGCGGCGAGGGCCGCGTCGAAAAGACCAAGACCCGCACGGTCAACATCCCGCCCGGCGTCGATGAGGGCACGCGCGTGCGCCTCACTGGCGAAGGGGAAGCGGGGATGCGGGGTGCCCCTCCGGGTGACCTCTATATCTTCCTGCACGTCGCGCGGCATCCGTTGTTCCAGCGCGAGGGCACCACGTTGTTTGCGCGTGCGCCGATCAGTTTCACTACTGCGGCGCTGGGTGGGGAAATCACCATCCCGGGACCAGACGGTGTCCAGCACACGATCAAGATTCCAGCGGGAACCCAGTCGGGCCGCGAATTGCGGCAGCGTGGTGCCGGAATGCCGGTGCTGCAGGGGCGTGGGCGCGGTGACCTGGTCATCCGCATCGAGGTGGAAACGCCGAGCAGCCTGACCTCGCGCCAGCGCGAATTGCTCGAGGAATTTCGTGCGACCGAAACCGGCAAGGAATGCCCGCAGACCAGCGGCTTCTTCAAGAAAATGAAGAGCGCCTGGGGTTAAGGGGCGGGGCGGGGCCGGCGCTATGACCTGTCACCCCGGGCTCGTCCCGGGGTCCACCGGAAATACCCACCGCACGCACAGGATTTGCGGCACGGTTGACCCCGGCACAGGGCCGGGGTGACGACGGATGTTTGGCGGACGCCTTCCGCTAAAGATTTGAAAAACTGCTCTCAACCCCACAGCCCTGGCCGCCCCGTCAAGAAGAAGGGGCGGGTGGGCCGATGGGTTAGAGGCTAAGAACCTCGACCACCAGCGCGACGCCGGCAACGGCGATGAGGCCGCTCGCGAGGCTTTGCAGAATGCGCATGGTAGGATCTCCGTGCGGACCGTTCCGGCAGGGAGGCATTTGGAGATTGTTGCTTATGCGCGCAATATTATTACGCGCATTCGCGCATGCAGCATTTGCACGTTGAGGCGTGCAAAAAATGTCGTTCAGTCGTTACCGAAGACGCGCGCAAAGATCGTGTCGACATGCTTCAGGTGATAGCCGAGGTCAAACTTGTCTTCGATCTCCGCAACCGACAGTGCCGCCGTCACTTCCGGGTCGGCCTTGAGCAATTCCATCAGCGATAGCGCGCCGTCCGAATCCCACACCTTCATCGCGTTGCGCTGCACCAGGCGATAGGCGTCCTCGCGGCTCACCCCCGCTTGCGTCAGCGCCAGCAACACGCGCTGCGAATGGACCAGACCGCCCATCTTATTGAGATTCTTGTCCATCCGCGCCGGATAGACGACGAGCTTGTCCATCACGCCCGTCAGCCGCGCCAGCGCGAAGTCGAGCGTGATCGTGGCGTCGGGGCCGATATAGCGCTCGACCGAGGAGTGCGAGATATCGCGCTCATGCCACAGCGCCACATTCTCCAGCGCAGGCGTCACATACCCGCGCACCATCCGGGCAAGGCCAGTCAGGTTTTCGGTCAGCACCGGGTTGCGCTTGTGCGGCATCGCCGACGAGCCCTTCTGGCCCGGCGAGAAAAACTCCTCGGCCTCCAGCACTTCGGTGCGCTGCAAGTGGCGGATCTCGGTCGCGAGCCGCTCGATCGACGAGGCGATCACGCCCAGCGTCGCGAAGAACATCGCGTGGCGGTCGCGCGGGATGACCTGGGTCGAAACCGGCTCGACGGTGAGGCCGAGCTTCTCGGCGACATGCGCCTCCACGAACGGATCGATATTGGCGAAGGTGCCGACCGCGCCCGAAATCGCGCAGGTGGCAATATCGGCCCGCGCCGCGACGAGCCGCGCGCGGTTGCGGGCAAACTCGGCATAGGCCTGGGCGAGCTTGAGCCCGAACGTGACCGGCTCGGCATGAATGCCGTGGCTGCGGCCGATCGTCGGGGTCAATTTATGCTCGACCGCGCGACGCTTCAGCACCGCCAGCAGCGCATCGAGATCGGCGATCAGCAAGTCGCTCGCGCGCGCCAACTGCACCGCAAGGCAGGTGTCGAGCACGTCGGACGAAGTCATGCCCTGGTGCATGAAGCGCGCTTCGGGGCCGACATGTTCGGCGACATTGGTCAGGAAAGCGATGACGTCGTGCTTGGTCTCGCGCTCGATCTCGTCGATGCGCTCGACCTCGAACGCACCCTTGGCCCAGATCGCGGCGGCGGCTTCCTTGGGGACGACACCCAGTTCGGCGAGCGCATCGGTCGCATGCGCCTCGATCTCGAACCAGATCTGAAAACGCGCTTCGGGCGTCCAGATCGCGACCATGTCGGGGCGGGAATAGCGGGGGACCATCGGATTTCCTTGATGCGGCAGAGTCGGGCCATCGCGGAATCGCAACGGGTCCGCGATGACACGCGCGTTAGCAGGGACAAGCCGATCCTTCAAATCGGCAATAAAGGGACCGATCCGGAAGCACAGGGGTTCAGACAAGGAACGCTGGTTAGGACGCAAGGCGTCGCGTTCAACGAGATATGCAACAGTCAGATGGAGAGATCCGATGTTCAAATATGCTTTACTTGCAAGTGCAATGACTTTTGCTGTGCCTGCATTTGCGCAGGACACGCAATCCATGCCGAGCAGCCCGCAACCCGCACAGTCTGTGCCAACGACGACTGACCAAGCTCTTCCGGCTCAACCTGCGTCGGCCACACCACAGAGCGCTGTACCCGCCGATTCGGCAACTGCCCCGGCGGCTGATTCAGCTGTCGCCGCTCAGCCAGCGACGGGCACGCAAGTGGCGCAGGTCGTCAGTCAGGAATTTTCCAACTACGACAAGGACGGCGATGGCGTGCTGAATGCGAAGGAATTCGACGCCTGGATGATCGCGCTGAAAAGCGCGAGCGCCCCCTCGACCAAGGCAACCTCGCCAGCAACCAAGGCATGGCTGAACCAGGCGTTTGCGCAGGCCGATACCGACAAGAATAAGAAGGTCAGCAAATCCGAGCTGACCGGCTTCCTGTCGCAGCAAGGCTAAACCTCACCGTGTCACCACAGCGCCGCTGCCCCGTCCGGGGCGGCGGGCGCTTGGCTTTCTATAACAACCCCATCGCGCGCAGGCTGGAATGCCCGCTCGCCCCGATGATGATGTGGTCGTGTACTGCGATGCCCAGGCGCTTGCCCGTTTCGGCGACCTTGCGGGTGACTTCGATGTCGGCTCGGCTGGGGGCGGGGTCGCCGCTCGGGTGGTTGTGCACCAGAATGATGGCAGCGGAGCCCAGATCGATCGCGCGCCGGATCACCTCGCGCACGTACAAGGCGGCTTCGTCGATCGAGCCCTCGCTCATCGCTTCGTCGCGAATCAGCATGTTGCGCGTGTTGAGATGGAGCACGCGGACCCGTTCGTTGGTGCGGTGCGCCATGTCGGCGTGGAGATAGTCGATCAAGGCTTGCCAGCTGGCCAGTACGGGTTGCGCGCTGGCTTGCACACGTAACAGCCGCAGCGCGGTCGCCTGCACGATCTTGATCGCCGCGACGGAGGTTTCGCCCATGCCGGCGACGCGCAGCAATGCCTCGGGATCGGCGCTGAACAGCCCGCCGACCCCGCCGAATTCGGCAAGCAATGCTTTCGCCAGCGGCTTGGTGTCGCGCCGGGGAATCGCCAGCGCCAAAAGATATTCGACCAATTCGTGATCGAGCAACGCGTCCCCGCCTTGTTCGATCAAGCGCTGCCGCAGTCGCGCGCGGTGTCCGGCATGATCGGGGAGGGGCTCGCTCATTGGACCAAAGGAGTATCGCGGGCAGGGGCGATAGGCAAACGCGGCGGTCCGGATCGGCCACAACAGTTGACACCCCCCGGTCACCTTCCTAAACGGCGCGTGAACGGGGCTCTTTCCCCACGATCCCCGATGTTCACCGTCGCGGTGCCAAAGGCACGGCGGCGTTTTCTTATCAGGATAAGCGCCCCTTGGCCGACGTACACCAGAAGAACGACCTGGATGCCCGCATCGCTTCGGCGAAGGCGGCTGGCCAGGTGCGTGCTGGTGTCGCGCTGCCCCCGGCGAAAGGCTATTCGCAGCGCGCGCGTGCTGACGCTGCTGCTGGGTGCCTTGTTCGGTGGCGGGGTCATGGGCTGGGCGCTCGACCATTGGTTGGGAACCTCGCCCTGGGCGCTGCTGATCGTCTTGACGCTCGCGGTTATCGGGGCGTTCCTTAACATCATCAAGATTTCGAAGGAGCGCGCGGAGTGAGCGCCGGCAAAATCGATCCGATGGAACAGTTCAAGGTCGAGCCCGTCTTGGGCCGGCATCTGGACCTGTTTGGCTATGACGTATCCTTCACCAACTCGGCGCTGTTCATGGTGGTGGTGTTCGTGCTGCTCGCCGTGTTCATGGCTGGTGGCCTGAAGCGTCAGCTCGTGCCTGGCCGCTGGCAGGTCGCCGCGGAGGACGCCGTCAGCTTCATCGACAATATGGTGTCGGTAAACATCGGTTCGGGCGGCAAGAAGTTCGCGCCCTATATCTTCTCGCTGTTCTTCTTCATCCTGTTCGCCAACCTGGTCGGCGTGCTGCCGTTGGCGATCCTGCCGGGTCTGCACACCTTTGCAGTCACCAGCCACATCACGGTGACGGCGGTGCTGGCATTCCTGTCCTTCGGCATCGTGCTGGCGGTCGGTTTCGCGACGCACGGCCTGAAGTTCTTCAGCCTGTTCGTGCCGCACGGGGCGCCCGCCTGGCTGATGCCGGTGATCATCCCGGTCGAATTCGTCTCGTTCATGGTGCGCCCGTTCTCGCTCGGTCTGCGACTGTTCGTCGCGATGACGGCGGGGCACATCCTGCTCGAAGTGTTCGGTAGCTTCGTCGTGCAGGGCCTCAACGCGGGCGGTGCGCTCGGGCCCGTCGTCAGCTTGCTCAGCTTCGTGATGATCGTCGGGGTCAGCGCGCTGGAGTTGCTGGTGTGTGCGATCCAGGCCTATGTGTTTGCGCTGTTGACGTCGCTGTACCTGCACGACGCGGTGCACCTGCACTAATCTTTTCAATACCCTCACTACGCAATTCTCAAGGAGCCTATCATGGATCATACTTCTGCAATGTACATCGGTGCCGGCCTCGCGGCGATCGGCGTTGGTCTGGCCGCGCTCGGCGTGGGCAACGTGTTCGGTTCGTTCCTCGAAGGCGCACTGCGCAACCCGGGTGCCGCAGACGGTCAGCAGGGTCGCCTGTTCATCGGCTTCGCGGCTTCGGAACTTCTGGGTCTGATCGCGTTCGTCGTCGCGATTCTCATCCTCTTCGTCGTCAAGTAAGCAAGAGCGAGCGCCACCAATGCCGCAGATTTCCCAGATTGGCGAGATTTACGCCTCGCAGCTGTTCTGGCTCGCGATCGTATTCGCGCTGATCTATTTCGGGATCGGCAAGGCGATGGTCCCCAAGATCGAGGCGACGATCGAAGATCGTAACGGCCGGATTGCGGGGGACATCGCTGCGGCGGAGGCGGCGCGCGCTGCTGCGCTCACCTCCGAGCGCGATTATCAGGCGGGGCTCGAATCCGCGCGTGCCACGGCGGCCGTCGCTCTCGGCGAAGCCAAGGCGCGGGCGATTGCCGGCACCGAGGCCAAGCTGAAGACCAGCGACGCCGCGCTGGCCGCGCAACTCGATGCCGCCACCGGTCGCATCGGTGCCGCAAAGGTGCAGGCGCTCGCCGAAATCGAGACCAATACGGTCGAGGCGGTCGAACAGATCGTCGCCAAGCTTTCGGGCGTGGCGGTCGACCGCACGACCATCGAAACGCAGGTTAAGGCAGAGCTGGCACATGGCTGACGGTCAAGCAGTCAAGACGATGGAGCATACCGGAGCCACCGAGCTGCATCACGAAATGGCATTCCTCGGCATCACCCCGCCGATGTTCGTCGCGTTGTCGATGCTGGTCGTGATTGCGATCATGATCTGGCAGAAAGTGCCCAAGATGATTGCGGGCATGCTCGACAGCCGCATCGCGACGATCCGTGGTCAGTTGGAGGAAGCGTCCAAGTTGCGCGCGGAAGCCGAGGCACAGCTTGCCGAGGCCAAGGCGCGTAACGCCGCCAGCGCTGGCGATGCCGCCGCTATCGTCGCCCATGCCGAAGCCGAGGCGGCAGCTATGCTGGCCAAGGCTGAAGCCGATCTCACCGATTTGATCGCACGCCGTCAGACGATGGCCGAAGACAAGATTGCCGGTGCCGAACGCACCGCCATTGCCGAGGTCCGCGCGCGCGCAGCCGATGCTGCAACCCGCGCTGCCGCGACGATCATCGCCCAGCGTCACGGTGCCGAAGCGGACAAGACCCTGGTCGACCGGACCATCGCTGGGTTGGGCAAGCTCAACTGACCGTAATGCACCCGTTGTCGCGGGTGCATTTCGTTTCGCCACTTATCGGGGTAACGTTGGCATCGCGGTGATTCGCGCCGCTTACCTTTCGAAAGAGGCCCTCCCATGAAGTCTGTCGTTCTCGCTGCGGCCGTCGCTTTTATCGCAACGCCGCTCGCTGCCCAGACCGCGCCTGCGCCGGCCACCGCATCGGCTCCTGCCGTCGCTGCACCGGCTACGACCGCCACCGCAACCGGTGCCGCCAAATTCGATCTCGACACCCCGATCGAGACGATCGCCGCTAACACGGCCGGCAAGACGGTACTCGACACAGATCTGCAGAACATCACCGCGCACCCGATGTACGACTCGTTCAAGGGCATGTCGCTCAACCAGGTGCAGCCGTTGTCGCAGGGCGCGCTGACCGATGCCGCGCTGGCCAAGGTCAAGGCTGACCTCGCCGCGATCAAGTGAGCTTTGGCGGCGGCGGGTATCCCGTCGCCGCTGTTGCACAATTCAGATCACGCGACCCCGGTCGCGCAGGAGCGCTGGCACCTCGCTCCAGGCCGGGGCGGTGTCATCCTCATACCCAAACACAGTGCCCGTCCCGATGCTGCGCGACGCGCGCATCGCTCCGCGGTGGGCCCCTTGGCTGAGATAGGCGCGCATCGCCGCGCGATCGACCCATAGCGTAAGCGTGTGGTGTGTGCCGTCAATCGTGCGCGCCTCGACCGAGATATTGCCGGCCGCACGTTGCGCTTGCCGCATTGAGCGGATCGCATGCCACCAGAAGCGGGGCACCTGCAGCGCGCTTTTGGGCTTCAGCCCGGTAATCGAAATGTACATCGTGCCCTGCTTTCATCGACGGCGGCATTTGCCCAGCAAGGAAGGCGTGGCATCCCGGCGCACGAATGCCTAGATCAAACGATAATGTCCGATCCCAACGCCCCGACACGCTTCAACGAAGACAAGGCCACCTTCACCGTCCGCGGCAGCGACACGCCCGATCTCGATGCCGGGGTTGCCGCAATCCGCAACGTGCTGGCGACGCTCCCGGCACGGCCCGGCGTCTATCGGATGCTCGATGCGCGGGGGGACGTGCTGTACGTCGGCAAGGCGCGCGCGCTGAAGAACCGCGTCACCAATTACACGCAGGTGGAGCGGCTGTCGCGGCGCTTGCAGCGCATGGTCGCGCAGACGCGCGCAATGACGATCGTCACGACCAATAATGAGGCCGAAGCGCTGCTGCTCGAAGCGCAACTGATCAAACGCTACCGACCTGCCTATAACGTCCTGCTGCGCGACGATAAATCCTTTCCGTTCATCCTGTTACGCGCCGATCATGACTTTCCGCGGATCCAGAAACATCGCGGCGCGCGGCGCGCCAAGGGCAATTATTACGGCCCCTTCGCCAGCGCGGGCGCGGTCAACAACACCTTGAACGCGCTGCAAAAACTGTTCCTGCTGCGCAGTTGTACCGACGGTTTCTTCAAGAATCGCGACCGACCGTGCCTGCTCTACCAGATCAAGCGCTGCTCGGCCCCGTGCGTCGGGCGGATCGATGCGGCTGGCTATGGCGAACTCGTGGCCGACGCCAAGGCGTTTCTCGCCGGAAAGTCGACCGAGGTGCAGGCGAAGCTCGGCGCGCAGATGCAGGCGGCGGCCGAGGCGATGGACTTCGAACTCGCTGCGATCCTGCGCGATCGGCTGCGCGCGCTGACCTTCATTCAGGGCAGCCAGGCGATCAACGCCGAGGGGCTGGGCGATGCCGACATCTTTGCGATGGCCAACAAGAATGGCGTGATCGGCATCCAGGCCTTTTTCATTCGCGGCGGGCAGAATTGGGGGCATCGCAGCTTCTTCCCCGCGCACACCGCCGACGTGCCCGAGGACGAGATCCTGACCGGTTTCCTTGCGCAATTTTACGAAGAGGTTCCACCGCCGCGCACCGTATTGCTCGACCGCGAACTGGACGAGGCGGTGCTGCTGGGCGAGGCGCTGGGCGGGCAGGCGGGGTTCAAGGTCACGCTGTCGATGCCGCAGCGTGGCGCGCGCCGCAAATTGCTCGATCAGGCCAAACGCAATGCCGAGGAAGCGCTCGACCGGCGGCTGGCCGAGAGCACGACCCAGGCGAAGTTGCTGCGCGAAGTGGCCGAACTGTTCGACTTACCCGAGCCGCCCGACCGCATCGAGATTTACGACAACAGCCATATCCAGGGCACCAATGCGCTGGGCGCGATGGTCGTCGCCGGACCCGAGGGCTTCCGCAAGGGCCAGTATCGAAAGTTCAACATCAAGAACCCCGACACCATTCCGGGCGACGATTTCGGCATGATGCGCGAAGTGTTCGCCCGCCGTTTCGCGCGCGCGCAAAATGAGGACCCCGATCGCGACGCGGGCGACTGGCCCGATCTGGTGTTGATCGATGGCGGACGCGGGCAGCTCAACGCGGTGAAGGGCGTGCTCGAGGAATTGGGGATCGAGGATGTGTGCCTGGTCGGCATCGCCAAAGGCCCGCACCACGGCCGCGATGGGCGCGAGGTGTTCCACATGCTCGACGGGCGCGAGTTTCAGCTGCCGGTCAATGCGCCGGTGCTATTCTATCTCCAGCGGCTGCGCGACGAAGTCCACCGCTTCGCGATCGGTGCCCACCGTGCCAAACGGGCTAAGGCAATCGGCGCATCACCGCTCGATGACGTGCCCGGCATCGGCCCTGCACGGAAGAAGGCGCTGCTCATGCACTTCGGCACCGCGCGCGCGGTGCGCAATGCCAGCTTGGAGGATTTACAAAAAGGCCCCCCGGCGTCAGCGCGGCGGTCGCGCAGCAGCTCTACGACTTCTTCCACGCGCGCTGAGCGCGGCCTCACGGGGAGGGGGGGCTCACGTAACGCGATCCGTTCAGCCTTCGGCTGGCGGCGCGAACGACAGCTCTTCGTCGGCCAGCGTCTCGGCGATGCTGCGTTTGGTGACGAGGCGGAAGATCCCATAGAGCAAAACAGCCGCCGGAAGGATATTGAGGTAATCGGGGGCACTCACGATGTGCAAAGCCGAAAACAAGACGAGTGCGGCACCCACGGTAAACGACCCAGCACGGTCCATCATCACTCTCCTCGATTTTTTATTCTTGACGACAAGCTGCAATGCGCCGTGACGGCCGTCAATCGGAAAGTTGACGGACAGCGCGCGCTGATGTCGGGCGGTGATGGACCTGTCGACTGCGATCCCTTGCGCAGCGTTGCGCACAACCGCAACATCGGTCGAGCGTCGCGGTTGGCTTGTCCGCTATTTCGGCTGGGCCACCCATAAGGACCAAACGATGTCGAAGCGCCCAATCCATCCAGCACACTATCATTCGCGGATGCAGCGGGTGCTTGCGCATATCGACCGCCATCTCGACGAAGATGTGGGATTGGAGGCGTTGAGCGCCGTGGCGGCGTTCTCACCCTATCATTTCCATCGGCAGTTCAGCGCCATTTTCGGGCTGTCGCTGCATCGGTACGTGCAATTGGCGCGGATGAAACGGGCGTCTTGGCGACTTGCCTATCGCAGCGGGGATTCGGTTACGGAGATTGCGTTCGATGCTGGCTATGAGGCACCGGACAGCTTTGCCCGCGCCTTTCGCCAGCGGTTGGGGCAAGCGCCAACGGCATTTCGCGAGGACCCGGATTGGGCGGCATGGGCAGCGGCAATGGTGCCACTGGCCGAAGCACGGAGCCTGATGATGACGCAGAATTTTTCGATCGATGATGTGATGGTGCGGGAGGAAGCCGACATTCCCGTGGCGTTCCTGACGCATAAGGGGGCACCTGAACGGCTGGGAGAGACGATCCGCCGCTTCATCGATTGGCGCAAGGCGAGTGGCGTGCGTGCGGCAAGCCATGCCACCTACACCATTTTCCACAATGACCCAGACAGCGTGGCACCAGAGGACTATCAAATCGACCTTGCCGCCGCCACCGACCGGACGATCACCGCTGCCGATGGTGGCATCGAGGCGGGGCTTATTCCGGCCGGGCGGTGCGCCGTATTGCGCATCGTCGGCGCAAGCGACAATCTGCGACCCGCCGCCGCGTTTCTCTATGGAACATGGCTACCGGCGAGCGGGGAAGAGCTCCGCGACTTTCCCCTTTATGCCCAGCGCGTTCGGTTTTTCCCCGATGTGCCCGAGCATGAAGCGATCACCGACCTGTTCTTGCCGCTTCAATAGCGCTTAAGACCACCGGAACGGGCACCGACAAGATCGTGGCTCGTTCCGGCGGGGATGAGCAAAGAGCGCTCAGGCCCAGCCTTCCAGCACCTGATCGGGCGGGCGGTGACCGTCGGCCCACATGCGGATGTTGGCGATAACTTTCTCGCCCGTCGCCAGCCGTCCCTCGAAGGTGGCGGAGCCCATGTGCGGGGTCATCACGACATTGGGCAAGGCGAGCAGGCGCGGGTCGATTTGCGGCTCGTGCTGCCATACATCGAGCCCGGCCCCGGCCAGCCGTCCGCCTTCCAGCGCCACGATCAGCGCGCCTTCGTCGACGATCCCGCCGCGTGAGGTGTTGATGACATAGACATGCGGCCGCAACAGCGCGATCCGGCCAGCGTCGATCAGCCCTTCGCTATCGGGGTTGCGCGGGGTGTGGATGGTCAGAATGTCGATCGTCGACAGCATCTCGTCGAGATTGGGGTGCCACTGCGCCTGCAGTTCGGCTTCGACCACCTTGGGCAGGCGGAGGCGATTGTGATAATGGATCGTCAGCCCAAAGGCGCGCGCCCGCCTTGCGACCGCCTGGCCGATCCGCCCCATGCCGAGAATGCCGAGCGCCTTGCCGCCAATGCGGTGGCCGAGCATCCCGCCCGCGTCCAGCCCTTCCATTCGCCGGACCGCACCAGCTTCTCGCCCTCGGCCAGGCGGCGCGGCACCGACAGGATCAACGCCATCGTCATGTCGGCGGTGTCCTCGGTCAGTACGCCGGGGGGTGTTGGTGACGATGATGCCGCGCGCGCGGGCTGCCTTCAGGTCGATATGGTTCACGCCCGCGCCGAAATTTGCGATCAGCTTCAACGCGGGTCCCGCGCTTGCGATCAGCCCGGCATCGATTTCGTCGGTGACTGTGGGCACCAGCACATCGCATTCCGCCATGGCGGCGGCGAGTTCATCGCGGGTAAGGGCGGCGGGGCCGCGGTGGATAGTGGTGTGGAACAATTGCTCCATGCGGTCCATTACCGCATCGGGCAATTCGCGGGTCACCCAAACCTTCGGGTTGGGCACTCTCGGGTTCGCGGCACGTGTCATTTCGGGCATGGCCAAGGCTTGGCGGAGGTGTCTGGCGGCGTCAACGGGTGTTGAAGCGCGCCGTGCTTCCACTGTAAACGGCGACGGATTTTGTGGGGGATTGAGATGCGGTTGCGAGCCAGAGTTTTGCTGGCGGTGTTGGGGGGGGCGCTGGCGGTGCCGTCGGTGGCGGGGCTGGTGCAGAAGAAGCCGCCCTATTTCGCCTCGATCGGCGCGGGCAAGGCGCGGATGCGCACCGGCCCGGCACGCACCTATCCGTCGAGCTGGCTGTATCAGCGGGCCGATCTGCCGGTGAAGGTGCTCGACATTTATGGTCGTGGGCAATGGTATAAGGTCGAAGATCCGGACGGCACGCAAGGCTGGATGATGGGCACGTTGATCCGGGAGACGCGGACGGCACTGGTGATGGGCACCGTCGCCGAGCTGCGCGATTCGCCGCGCGATGCCGGACGGGTGCTGTGGCGCGCGGCTCCGGGTGTGGTCGGACGGATCAGCAAATGCGCGCAGGGCTGGTGCTATTTTGATGTGCGCGGTCGCGGCGGTTTCGTCGAGGCGGTGCATTTGTGGGGCGTGGAGCCGGGCGAGACGCTGAATTGAGCGGCAGCGCGGCAGGCTGGCGGATCATCCGGGATGATCTTACGCATCCCGATGTCGTCGCGCTGGTCCAACTGCATTTGCGCGCGGCGCACGAAAATTCGCCGCCGGGCAGCGTCTTCGCGCTCGACCTCAGCGGGTTGCGCGATCCTCGGGTGACGCTGTGGACGGCATGGGAGAAAGAGACCCTGCTCGGCATGGCGGCGCTGAAGGAGCTCGATGCGACGCACGGCGAAGTGAAGTCGATGCGCACTGCGCCGGAGCAGGTGCGGCGAGGCGTCGCGGCCCACCTACTGGACCATGTGATCGAGGTCGCGCGACAGCGCGGTTATGGGCGATTGAGCCTGGAGACGGGCTCCAACGCTCCGTTTGCAGCGGCACGTGCGCTCTATGCACGCGCTGGCTTTACACCGTGCGGGCCGTTCAACGGGTATAGCGACGTCGCCTTCTCCACCTATTTCACCCGAGCGCTGTGAGCATGGAGTCCGGCGACCGGCGCGGGCGTCGAGGCCCGGCCACCGTGCCCGAATCCGCCACCTTCCCATGACCGACTGGCTTTGGCTTTTGGCATTGGCAGCCTTGGGCGCAATCGTCGGAAGCTTTCTGGCCACGATCGTTGTGCGCTGGCCGGAGGGGCGATCGGTCGCGCGTGGACGGTCGCGGTGCGATGCGTGCGGGGTCACGCTGGCCCCGCGCGATCTGATCCCGTTGCTGAGTGCGGCGCTGTCGCGAGGGCGGTGTCGCGCGTGTAGTGCCGCTATCGACCCGCGACACTGGCAGATCGAGCTGGGCTGTGTGGCGATCGGGCTGTTGGCGGGGCTCGCCGTGCCGGGGCCGACGGGGCTGGCCGGGGCGGTGTTTGGCTGGTTGCTGCTAACGCTGGCGGCACTCGACATTGCTGAATTCTGGTTGCCCGATGCGCTGACCGCGACGCTGGCAGGGGCGGGGCTTGCGACCGGCATGTTGGGGGTTGAGCCGACGCTTACCGAACGCGTGATCGGTGGCGTCGGCGGATTTGCCGCCTTGTGGATGGTCGGGGCGGGTTACAAGGCGCTGCGCCACCGCGACGGGCTGGGTGGCGGCGACCCCAAGCTGCTCGGCGCGATCGGGCTGTGGCTTGGCTGGCGGATGTTGCCGGTGGTGGTGTTGCTCGCGGCGCTGACCGGGCTGACGGTGGTGTTGTTCGGGATGATGCGCGGGCGCGCCGCATCGCTTGGCGATCGGTTGCCGTTCGGCGCGCTGCTGGCGATCGCGGCTTACCCGGCGTGGCTGTTCCTGTTAGGTTTGGCCGCATGAAAGCGCTTCTCCCGCTCGCGCCGTTGCTGCTCGCTGCCGCTCCGCAAAGCGCGCCGACGCCGACTCCGCTGCCGTCCTCGATCGATGGTCTGCCGCTTGGGGCCATTCCTCGGCAGGATCTCCCGGCCAAGGGCTGCGCCGCCTATCTATGGACGGCGAGCGGCACGCGCGCGCTGGTGGCGATGGCGCAGGCCGATCCGGCGCGCCTGCGTCTGTCGATCGGTGGGACGATCACCGATCTTGATCGCAATAGCCAGACCGGGGCGGGCGGCTTCGGCTTTGGCGAGAGCAATGACTATGGTGCCGCCGGGATATCTGCGAAGCTGACGATGAAGATCGAGACGCGCGAATCGATCAGCGGTGGCGCGGTGGTGACCGAAGGCTTGTTGCAGCTCGATCGCGCCGGGCAGGATACGGTAGTGATTCCGGTCGGAGGTTTGATCGGCTGCGCGACGTGATACGATAACACTCCAAAAGGGGATGAGGATGACGATGCAGGATGTGCTGGCGCGGCAACGCGCGGCGTTCATGGCCGAACTCCCGGTTGGTCTGGCGGTCCGCAAGGATCGCCTCGCGCGTGCGGCGGCGATGATCGCCGACAATGCCGCTGCCTTTTGCGATGCGCTGAGCGAGGATTTCGGGCATCGCAGCCGCGAGCAATCGATGCTGACCGATATCGCGGCATCGATCGCGCCGATCAAGCACGCCATCAAATCGCTCGATCGCTGGGCACGGCGCGACACGCGCGCGGTGCAATTTCCGCTGGGGCTGCTCGGCGCCCGTGCCTGGGTGGAGTATCAGCCCAAGGGCGTGGTCGGGGTGATCGCGCCGTGGAATTTCCCGGTCAATCTGGTGATGGGCCCGATCGCTGGCATTTTCGCGGCCGGCAACCGCGCGATGGTCAAGACCAGCGAATTCACCGCGCGCACGGCGGCGTTGTTCGAAGAAGTCAGCCCCAAATATTTCGCGATCGAGGAACTGGCCTTCTTCAGCGGCGGGCCGGAGGTGGGCAAGGCTTTTTCCGAATTGCCCTTCGACCATCTGATCTTCACCGGCGCGACCGGGATCGGGCGGCATATCCTCCACGCCGCTGCCGACAATCTGACGCCGGTGACGCTGGAACTGGGCGGCAAATCGCCCGTTATCATTGGCAAGGACGCCGACATCGCGCGCGCAACCGAGCGCGTGGCGATCGGCAAGATGCTCAACGCCGGGCAAATCTGCTTGGCGCCCGATTACATGCTGGTGCCCGAGGCGCAGGAGCAAGCCGTGGTCGACGGGCTGAAAGCGGCGGTGTCGAGCATGTACCCGACTTTGCTCGCCAACCCCGATTACACCGCCATCATCAACGACCGCCACCACCAGCGCCTGCAGGACTGGGTCGCCGATGCCCGCGCCAAGGGCGCGACGGTGGAGACGGTCAACCCCGCCAATGAGGATTTCGCCGGGTCCAACGCGCGCAAGATGCCGCTCCACATCGTCCGCAACGCAACCGACGACATGATCGTGATGCAGGAGGAACTGTTCGGACCGATCCTGCCGGTGCGGCGCTATACTAACATCGACAGCGCGATCGCCGAGGTCAATCGCCGCGACCGTCCGCTCGGCCTCTATTATTTCGGGCCAGATGAGAGCGAGCGTCGCACGGTCCTCGATCGTACTATTTCCGGCGGTGTGACGCTCGACGACGTGGTCTTCCATGTCTCGATGGAAGAGCTACCCTTTGGCGGCATCGGGCCATCGGGCATGGGCTCATATCACGGCTTTGACGGCTTCAAGACCTTCAGCCACGGCAAAGCGGTGTTCAAACAAGCCAAGCTCGACGTCGCGAAACTCGCCGGGCTCAAGCCGCCCTACGGCAAGGCGACGATGGCCAGCGTCAAGCGGCAGATGAAGTGACGGAAGCCGTGTCCACCCGGTAGTGGATCGGTTTGAAGCTTCCGCCATTGCTCGCAGGGGCCGAGCAGGCGGTGAGGCCGACGACCAGGTCCATCGCCGCGCGGAACACGATATGGTCGCCCGCCTGGCTGATCGGCGGCAGCACTTCGAGCTTCCCTGTGGCACCGTCGACCGGCACGTTCATGAAGCAATTGAACGCCACCGGGATGCGATCGGGCGTGATGCCATAGGGTGCCAGCGCTTCGGCAAGATTGCCGAAGCAACCGCGATGCGTTGGCAGGTCAGGGTAGAAATGGGCGAAGGTGTCGTGCGAACACGGCGTCAGCAGGAAGTCATGCCGCCCGACCGTATCCGCGACGATCTCCAACATCGGTTGCGAGCGATTGGAATAGAGCATGTGCCCGGTGGTCAGATAGATCGTCTCGGCATAATCGAGGGTCCGTCCCGACGAGATCACCTCGTCGAGGTCGCTAGCGTTAAAGGCGAGCAGATCGGCCACCTGACGCCCGCGCGGATCGATCACCGTCAGAGTGTCACCTTTGGCAAGACGGAAAGCGGTGCCGCTGCGCTCGGGGATTTCGATCGTGGCGCTCATTCGGGCGATCCCGAATAATGGAATGGACACTTCCAGCCATCCTCCACCGCGCGCCCGCTATATTGCCGCGCCTCGCTCGCGTCGCCGTGCCGCGCGAGCATTGGGTTGCGCGATCCGGCCAAGGCTTCGTCCCGAACCAGGATCTTCTCGCGCATGCCTTCATAGCGGCCTTGCGCCCGCAGCGTCTCGAACTGGTCGTGCAGGTTGAACACCATGGTCGGCCGCGCAAAGCGGCGCGCCGGGCGGCTGGCGCGCGGGTGCAGCCCGACGATGAAGAACGCTTCGCCGCCAAAGCTCAGCGAGAAATGCGCGCTTTCCGGATCGGCGCTTACCGCGCGATCATAGCCCTGGCCGCGCCAGACGTCCTTATCCGACAAGGATTGCGCACGCTCCCACAGTGCCGCTTCGAACGCTTCCTCGGATAGAGTGTCGGGTCCGTCGAAGATCACCGCGAAGCTGCGAAACAGGCTTGGCTGCTCGCGATAGGCCTTGGCAAAATGCAGCAACCCATCATGGATGCGCAAATCGTCCCATGCACTGTCGATCCGGTCGCACGCCAGCACCGACAGAGTGCCCTTGGCGAGCGCCGCTTTTGCGCCGACACAGGGAAAATCCGCCGCCGCGACATGCGCGTCGAGCAGAGCCTGAAAGTCGCCCTGCGCGCGGTGCTGCCAGGGAAATAGGGGGGTGATGGGCGTTGGCATGTTCGTCAAGACGAGCAAACCTCCCGCTAAGTTCCCGAAAATGCTACTGATCGGGATCAAGTCATCAGGGAAGTATCGCCTTGGGAAAGCCGCCCCACGCCGCATCATAATCGGCATCCAGCGCGCTGGTCTCGAGCGCAAAGTCGGTCGGCCGGAACACCCAGCGACTTTCGATCATGAACGCCATCGTGTCGCTGAGCTTCTGGGGAATGAGATGGGCTGCGCTCGCGCCTTGCCAACTCGCAACATCCGGCCCGTGCCCACTCATCTGATTGTGCAGCGACAGTGCCCCCGGAACGAAGCCGCCGACCTTGGCATCATACGCGCCGCGCAGCAGCCCCATGCACTCGCTCATCGTGTTGCGATGGAACCAGGGCGGGCGGAAGGTGTCCTCCGCCACCAGCCAGCGCGGCGGGAAGATCACGAAATCGACATTGGCCGTGCCGGGCATGTCGCTGGGCGAGGTCAGCACGGTGAAGATCGAGGGGTCGGGGTGATCGAAGCTGATGCTGCCGATCGTGTTGAAGTGCGCCAGATCATATTTCCACGGCGCGTAATTGCCGTGCCATGCCACCACGTCGAGCGGCGATCGGCCGAGATTGGTCTCCCACAGCGTGCCCAGAAACTTCTGCACGAGCTGATAGTCGCCCTCGACATCCTCATACCAGGCGACCGGCGTTTCGAAATCGCGCGGATTGGCTAGGCCGTTGGCACCGATCGGCCCGAGATCGGGCAGGCGGAACGGTGCCCCGTAATTTTCGGCGACATAGCCGCGCGCGGAGCCATCGGGCAGGGTGACGCGGAAGCGCACGCCGCGGGGGATCAGCGCGATCTCGCCCGGCTTGACGTCGATCCGCCCCAATTCGGTCAGCAGCGTTAGCGCGCCCTGTTCGGGCAGGATCAGCACTTCGCCATCGGCCGAAACGAAGGCGCGGTTCACCATGTCCTTGGTGCAGCGATAGAGGTGCATCGCGACGCCGGTCTGCGCGCGCGCGCCATCGCCTGCCACCATCATGGTAGTGAGCGAATCGAGCCAGTCGGCATCCACGCCGTCGAGTGGCCCCCAGCGCAAGCGATTGGGCGCGAGCGGGGCGTCCGATGGGGCTGCGGTGAACAACGGCGCGCCGTCATAGCGCGTGAACGCCGGATGCGCGGCGGACGGCCGCAAGCGATAGAGCCACGACCGGCGATTTTCGTGGCGCGGCGCGGTGAAGGCGGTGCCGCTCAACTGCTCGGCATAGAGGCCGAACGCCGGGCGTTGCGGCGAATTGCGGCCAAGGGGGAGGGCACCGGGCACGGCCTCGGTGGCGAAATGGTTGCCGAAGCCGGTCATGTAGTGGGTCATCATCTCCCTTTCTCCCTCGCCTGGCGGGGAGAGGGTAGCGCAGCTTGGCAGCTTGCTGCCTAGCGAAGCTGGGAGAGGGGC
>NZ_JSBN01000209.1 GCF_000797515.1 Sphingomonas sp. Ant H11 | reverse complement strand
ATGCGGGATGCGAGCGCGCCGAGGAACACGCCTTGCCCGACCGGGCCCGCGACCTGTGCGCCTTCGACCGTCGCCGCAGCGGCGAGCGTGCCGAAATCGACATGCGCGGTAAGGTCCTGCTCGCCGGGCATATCAAAAGGGTTGGCGTAAGCATGGCCGCGCACCGCTTGCAGCGTGTCGCCGATTGCCGGGCCGTGATAGCCATAATCGATTACCAGCAGCGCCCCGCCTTGTGCGACGATACGCTGGGCGAGGCCGCGCAGGATCGCCACGCTGGCGGGAGACGTCTCGATCACCGAGCCGGCTGCGGTGTCGCGCAACGCCTCGGGAATGACTGCATCAGGGACTTGTTTGCCCGCAATCGGCAGGAACAGCGTGTCCTGACAGGCGACCAGCCGCTCGAACCAGCCGTCCGCACCCTTGACGAGTTGCCGGATCGGCAGCGCGTCGAAGAATTCGTTGGCGACGACAATCAGCGGGCGATCGGCGGGCAATGTGTCGATCGCGTCGTGCCAGGTCGCGTGCGGCAAGCGCTCGGCTTGCGCGGCGCGCAGCACCGGGCTGGTTTCGACCAGATGCACCGGCGGCGCAAAACCGGCCTTCGCGGCCGCGCGCAGCGCATCGGTCGAGAGCGTCCCCCGACCGGGGCCGAGTTCGACCCACGCCGCTGGCGGTCGCCCGGCGCGGTCCCACAAATCGGCACCCCACAGGCCGATCAGTTCGCCGAACATCTGGCTGATCTCGGGCGCGGTGGTGAAATCGCCGCCGCTGCCCAGCGGATCGCGCGTCGCATAATAATGCTGGTTGGCCGCCGCCATGAACTGCGCGAGCGAAATCGGCCCGGCCAGCGTGATCGCACGGGCGAGGCGGTCGGCCAGCGGGGCGGTCGTTTCGTCTCCCCTCCCGCTTGCGAGTTCGGGGTCGACAGCGCCCCGCGCTGTCGAGGATGTGCCGGGGGCACATCCGACCCCGAACTGGGCTGGGGGGAGGGCTGCTATAGTTCT
>NZ_JSBN01000208.1 GCF_000797515.1 Sphingomonas sp. Ant H11 | reverse complement strand
TGCCGTTCGCCATCAGCCCGACCCACCCCACGCCCCTCCCTTCAGGGAGGGGAGAAACGTTAAACTCACGCCGGATCGGTCGCCACGCTCTCGGTCTGCGCCGCGCGCCAAGCCTGCAAGCGCTCGCTCAAGCCCGGATCCGACAGCGCCAGGATCGCTGCCGCCAGCAGCGCTGCATTTTTGGCCCCGGCCTTGCCGATCGCCAGCGTCCCCACCGGAATCCCCGCCGGCATCTGGACGATCGAATAGAGGCTGTCGACGCCCTTCAGCGTCTTGCTTTCCACCGGCACGCCCAGCACCGGCACATGCGTCAGCGCCGCCGCCATGCCCGGCAGATGCGCAGCGCCGCCTGCGCCGGCGATCACGACCTTGATCCCGCGCGCAGCCGCACTGCCCGCATAATCATAGAGCCGCTGCGGCGTGCGGTGCGCCGACACCACCTTGCTTTCATACGCGACCCCCAGCTCGGCGAGCAGCTCTGCGGCATGGTGCATCGTCTCCCAATCGGAGGTGCTTCCCATGATGATGCCGACGACAGGGCGCGCGGCGGGGGTTTCGGGCGTGGCCATGCCGTCGGGACTAGCGGCCCGCGCTGGGCAGGGCAACTCTCGCAAACGGTTCGTCGTGGAACTTGTGCGTCTCGGCAGGGGTTGGGGGTGCACGAGAACAGATCCCAAGGAGAAACCCAATGAACCGCAAGTCTACAGCGTCGATCGCCGCCCTTGCCGCGGTACTCGCTTTCTCCAGCCCCGCTTTTGCCGAAGGAAACACGAGCGCGCCGAGGCCGCCATCGCCGAGCGCGCGCGAAGATCGATGCGTCGGCCAAGGTCGGTGCAACTGCAGAAACCCCGCGCCTGCAGGCCGAGGCACAGGCCGCCTTGCGCACCGCGCAGGAAGATCTCGCCAGCGGCAAGAAGGAAGAGGCGATCGCCGCCGCGCATCATGCCAGCCAGCTCGCCGACACCGCGCTGGGCGAGGCGCAGCGTGCGCGCACCCAGACTGCCCGCGCCGTGACCGAGAATGCGCGCGATGCCGCCGCCGACGCACAGGCCCAAGCC
>NZ_JSBN01000207.1 GCF_000797515.1 Sphingomonas sp. Ant H11 | reverse complement strand
GTGCGTGTGCGGCTCGCGCCGATCCGGGTGCTGGCGGTGCCCGAACGGCGCGGGCCGCCCCAGCCGCTGCCAACGCTCCCCGCGCATCTGCGCGTCAATTTGACCGACGCCGATGTTCCAGTCGGGCTGGCGCCGGGAGCCACGCTGTTGTTGTCGGCGCGGCTGATGCCGCCCCCCGAACCGCCGTGCCCGGAGCCTATGATTATGCCCGCACCGCCTGGTTCGACGGAATCGGCGCGACTGGGCGTGGCTTCGCGCCGATCCGCGTCATCGCGGGTGGCGGCACGGCGGCGGAAGCGGGGCTGCGCGTGCGATTGTCGCAGCATATTCAGGCGCAAGCAGGCGGGGGCGGGGCAGGGGGCATTGCCGCCGCGCTGGCTACCGGCGACCAGGGCAGCATCCCGATGGCCGACAATGAGGCGATGCGCCGTTCGGGTCTTGCGCATTTGCTCTCGGTCAGCGGCTTGCACATCACGGCGGCGGTCGGCGCGGTGATGGTGCTGGTGATGCGCCTGCTCGCGCTCAGCCCGTGGCTGGCCTTGCGCTGGCGCTTGCCGCTGATTGCAGCGGGAGCGGGGGCGCTCGCGGCGATCGGCTATACGCTGCTGACCGGGGCCGAAGTGCCGACGATCCGGTCCTGCGTCGCGGCCTTATTCGTGCTGATCGCGCTGGCGCTGGGGCGCGAGGCGCTGACGCTGCGGCTGGTTGCAGCGGGCGCGGTGGTGGTGTTGCTGCTCTATCCCGAGGCGCTGGCGGGGCCGAGCTTCCAGCTGTCCTTCGCCGCGGTCGCCTCGATCATCGCGCTCAACGAGCACCCCGCGGTCCGCGGCTGGTTCGGCCCGCGCGAGCAATCTCGGCTGGCAAAGCTGGCGCGCGAGCTCGCTTCGTTGTTGCTGACGGGCCTTGTCGTGGAACTGGCGCTGCTGCCGATCTCGCTGTTCCACTTTCAGAAAGCCGGGGTGTACGGCGCGGTCGCCAATATCGTGGCGATTCCGCTCACCACCTTCGTGACGATGCCGCTGGAGGCGCTGGCATTGCTCTTTGATTGCATCGGCGCGGGGGCACCGTTCTGGTGGGCGACGGCGCGCTCGCTCGATCTACTGCTGTGGATCGCGCACACCACCGCCGCCATTCCCGGATCGGTCGCGCCGCTGCCCGCCATGCCCGGTGCTGCTTACGCCCTGATGGTGGTGGGTGGCCTGTGGCTGGCGTTATGGCGCACGCGCTGG